>JADLHA010000001.1 GCA_020848995.1 Saprospiraceae bacterium
GTCAGATGAGAAAAAGAATGTCTTTTGTTTGTTTTCTCCTTTGCCGGGCTGTATGCAGCCCGGTTCCCTCACTAAATGGAGCTGTCGCTCCATTTTGCCTTGCACCGTTCGGTCATCCTGCGGCTGGGTTTGGGCTGCATCAGTTGAGCAAAAGAATGACTATTGTTCGTTTTCTCACATGCGGCGCAAGTTGGGGGGCGAAGTGCCCTAAATTCCACCACCACCACAAAAAAACCACCGCGCTTTCCGGAAACGGCCCGGGGTTAGGGGCCGGAGGTATCCGTGAGCACGGCAGTTCGTCAAAATGTATCAGAATGCGGGTATGGGGAGTCTATTCCTTTTGTTGCACTTTGGGCGGTATGAGGTAGTAGAGCACCGGAGTGACCAGGCGGCTCAACAGGGTGCTGCTGATCAGCCCTCCGATGAGGACGATGGCCAGTGGACTGATGAGCGGGGAACGCTCCAATACCAGCGGGGTCATGCCTCCGATCGCCGTCAGAGAGGTCAGCAGGATGGGCAGAAAGCGTGTTTCTGCCCCATCCATCACCGCCTCATAAAGTCCCATGCCCTGTTCGCGCAGTCCGTTAGTGTAATCGACCATGAGGATGGAATTTTTGATCTCGATCCCGACGAGGGCTATGATGCCAATGGTCGCTACGAAAGACAGCGTTTCGCCGGTAAGGTAGAGGGCGACCAGGGCCCCAATCATGCCCATCGGGATGACGCTCAGTACGATCAGGGTCGACTTGAACGTGCGGAATTCCAGGATGAGGATCGCAAGTAAACCAAACAAAGCAAGGATGATGATGCGATCCATGCCGCCAAACGAATCGTCGCGGGATTCCCTCATGCCGGCAGCCTGGATCTGGTAACCATTGGGCAGACTCATTTTCTGGCCGATGTCGTCGAGGATGCCGCTCGTCAGCCGGTCGATATTGACTCCTGCTTGTGCAAAACAGCTCACGAGCGCGTAGCGGTCTTTGTTGTGGTGCAGGATGACTGATGGCGAGGGCCGCAATTCCAATTGTGCGAGGGTGCTCAAGGGAACGAGCTTTCCCGATGGACTGGAGAGGTTGATCTGGTCAAAGATGTCAAGTTCCGTGGCGGCATTTCTCGGCACGCTGGCCCGCAAGGTGTATTCCTCGCCTTCCGCACTGGTGACCTCGCCAAGTTGCAAACCGGCCACCGCGAGGCGCACGGTCCTGGCGACTTCTGCAGGGTTGATGCCATACATTCCAGCCTTTTCCCGGTCTATTTTCACCACCACGTCCGATCTTTCGTATTTCAGGTCATTGCGGACGTACAGGCTGCCTTGGCGACTCCGCATGATCTTTTCGACATCTCCGCTCAGTCGCTCCAGGCTGTCGAGGTTGTTTCCGATTACGCGGATCTCGATGGGTGCAGAAATCGGAGGTCCCTGCTGAAATCGCTTCACTTCCACTTTCGCCCCGGGGAAGTCGCCTAAAGCGCTTCGCGCCTTTTCTGCGAAGGCAACGATCTCGGGCACGTGGGCCTTGCTATCGAGGTAAACCATGAGCTGACCAAAGTTGGTGGCATGCTGCCGCTGAAATTCGTTATAGTAGATCCGGGGGTTTCCGCGGCCTACATTGGCCGCTACATGGCGAACCTCCGGCATGGTCAACAGCCTTTGCTCGAGTTGGCGGACGATCCGGTCGGTGTGCGCCAGGTTGGATCCGGGTTCGGTCTCGACTTCAACGTTGATGATGGGCTTTTCGGATTCCGGAAACAGGCTGAACCCGATCAGTGGAACCAACATCAGGGCTGCTCCAAAAAATGCCGCCGCAGAAAACAGGGTCAGCTTAGGGTGGCGCATGCACCAGACCAAAAATCGCTGATAGGGCGTGTTGACGTACAAACGGAATGCATTGAAAAAGAAATTTCCGGAACCGTGACTCGACGTTTCATGAGCGCGAAGCAGGATCGAAGCCAGAAAAGGAATGATGGTCAGGGAGACAAAGAGGGAGGCCAGCACAGTGAGCATCACGGCCATGGGCATCGAGCGGATGAATTCCCCGGAACCTTCCGGAAGGTTGGCCAGGGGTAAAAAGGCCAGGATCAGGGTCGCGGTACAGCCCAAGACAGCTACCATGATGTGGTTGGTCGCGGTGACCGCTGCTTCGCGCGCCGTAATTCCCCTTCTCATGTAGCGCTCGATGTTTTCCACCACGACGATGCTGTCATCGACGAGCAGACCCAGCGCGATGACCATGCCCACGATGCTCAACTGGTTTAGGGTGTAACCCAACACGTCGAGCAAAAACAATCCGATGCTCAACGAAAGTGGAATGGAGATCATGACGATCAGCGATGCACGCGTTCCCAAAGGCAGGAGGGTGAGCAAAACGAGGAATATGGCAATGGCAAAATCACGGCCAAGCCCGCCCAGTCGTCCGCGTACGCCAATCTCCTGGTCAAAGCTGTTTTCGAGCCGAATACCCTCCGGAAGTTGTGCGCGGAATTCGCCCAGGACGGCTTCGAGCTGCTTGCGCACCGCAACGATGTTGCGATTGTCTTTCATGGCGACCAGGATCCAAACGGCCCGCTGGCCGTCGTGGCGCGCGATGTGTTCAAACGCTTCGTCTGCGTAATAAATGTTGGCGATCTGGTCGAGCCTCACGGTTTTTCCCGAAGGCGTGGTATGAACGGTGGTGGCCCGGACGTCGTCGATGTCTGTGTACTCCGAACGGGTTTTAACACTGAAGTTGCGCTGGCCCAGGTCGATGTCACCCCCAGGGATGTTGAGGTTGTTTGCCTGGATCAGCGCGAGCACCTGAGGCAAGCCAATGGGATAAGCGGCCATCTTGTCGAGCTGAAGTTCAATTTTCAATTCCCGCCCGGGAGCCGCCTGCACTTCAGCCCATTTGACATCCTGAACTTTTTCGAAGCGCTTCTCGAGTTGCTCCGCGCGATCTTTGAGGAGGTGCATGGATGCCGTGTCGGAAATCAGGGCCGCCTGCAGGATGACGACATCGGCGCTCGAGGCGCGCTTGACGTCGAGGCGCAACAGTCCTTCCGGTAGGTCGCCGCGTATTTTGTTGATCTCGCGAACGACGTCGTTGTTTTTAGCTTCCACGTCAACACCGTAAGAAAATTCCGCCATGATGAAGACCAAACCATCGCGGATGGTGGTGTTGATTTTGCGGATGTCAGACAAGGCATAGAGCTCTTCCTCAATGGGATCTGCTACCAGCTTTTCCATATCTGCAGGACTGGTACCCGGATGGACCGCAACGATGGAAAATACCGGCGCTCCAAAAGGCGGGTCTTCGCCGCGCGGCATATTGAACAGGGCGTTGACACCCAGGATGATGGCCGCGGTAAAGATCACCAGCGTAAACTGCCAGTTGCTGACAAAAAATCGATTGAATGACATATGGCTGGAAGATTGTGTTGATCAGTGAATGCGTTGGCTACTAAGGTCAATGGCGCACGGGATCGCCGTCTTCTAAATACATAGCCCCCGTGGTGACGACGGCGTCGATGCCTTCAAGACCATGTGCAATGGCCACGCGTTCACCCAACAATTGGGCAATGTCGAGTTCGATGGCATGGGCATGGCCGTCGCGTACGGCAAAGGCCTTGGCTTTGTTGCCATCGACTTTTACCAGCGCTTCGACGGGAATGGTCGGGTAAGTGGAACGTCCTTCCGGAAAAAGCGTCAGCCCGCCGACCAGACCCGCGGCCAGCGATGGCGGGAGTTCTTTGCGGAAGGCCACGTGAACCTCAAAGGTGCCGCTGCCGTTGGCGCCGACTGCCGATTTGCGGGTGACGACGCCGGAAAAATGCGTTCCCGGATACGCGTCGAGGCGAATGTGGGCGCTATCCCCCACGACGACGCGCGCCCAGTCGCGGTCGACCAAACCCGCCTTAAAGGCCCAGTCTTTTGCTTCCGTGCCAATGACGACGTACACGGGTTGTCCGGGACCGGCAATTTCTCCAGGAAATAACAACTGCCGGGCCACCACCCCGTCAATGGGAGACCGGATCTCGCTGTAACGTCGATTGAAGCGGGCAATTTCAGCCGTGCGTTTGGCAAGGTCGTAAGCAGTAGAGGCATTCTGGTAGAGCTCCAGGGTGGCGGCCGTGTCGGCATACAACGCACGGACGCGCTGCCAGTCGCGTTCTGCCTTGGCCAGACCAGCTTCGGCTTGCTGCACCTGGGCGGCAATTTCTTCAGGATCCACGGTGGCAAGTAATTGCCCGCGGTGCACTGCATCGCCTTCGCGGACGCTGGCATCCCGGATAACACCCCCGGTTTTGAAAGAGAGCTTGGCTTCGCGCTCGCTGTAAAGCACAGCGTGCACCCGCACAGATGAGCGACCGTCGAAAGTGGTTACAGGTTCGAGCCTGACCGCCATTGCAGCGCCGACCTCTTCTGAGCGAGCCGGTTGACGTTTGGTCGAGTGCAGGCAACTAAAAAGGCAAATGCCTGTCAGTGCTATCAGGAGAAGAAACAGATGTAACTTATTCATGGCTTTTGAATTCAGATTTTTCATTCGATGGGAAAAGCGGCGCTAGCATAGGTGGCATCAGCCCATTTCATCCAGGCATTTTGCAAGGCCAGGGCATGTTGAAGCCGCGTCCGCTTGAGGTTTTCCTGGGCATCCAGCAATTCGAGGTAAGTCGCCACTCCCTCGCGATAGCGATTCATTACGTCGCGATGGTTTGCCTCAGCAGACCTGACGGGCGTTTCGAGCATGCGGGCTTGTTCTGATGCGGTGTAAAATCCGTTCAGGGCCATCCGCACCTGCAAGTCGATCTGAGCTTCTGCGTGTTCTTTTTGCGCGATCAGTTGCTGCGATTCCGCCTCCGCTGCACTCCTTCGGTGGCGGTGGGCCCGATGGTCGTAGAGACTAAACTCGAGGTTGAGGCCAAGCATGGCATAAGGCGACAGGGCAAAGTCAAAATCCTGGGAACCGAGGTCGGCCACAGCGGCAAGGCGGGGAAGGTGGAATTGCTTTTCGCGACGGACTGCAGTTTGTTGCATGCGGATGCTGTATTCGAGCTGTTCCAACTCTTCGCGTCGACCTGTATTCTGAACGATCTCCGGGGGATACGCTCCTTCTTCAATAAAATTCACATCGATCTGGTCTCGCGTGAGCCCGGTGAGGAACTCGAGGTAGGCAAGGCCATTGTCGAGTTGTGTGACCCCTTCAGCACGTTCGGCCTCCACCGTCGCCATCTCGCCTTCAAGGCGCGAAAGGGCGGTAGGAAGTACAGCGCCCTGACGCACAAGAGACTGCGTCATGCGTGCTGCTTCGCGCAGCTGAAGGCCTGTTGAGGCATAGATCTCCAGGGCAGTGCGGGCGGTTCGAACATTCGTCACCGCCTGCATGACGTCTTTGGATATCAGGCGCTTGAACGCCCGCAACTCGGCAGCCTTCAGCATGATGGCTCCATGCCTCAAATCGCGTTGCAAGGCCAGGTCGGGGTAGTAAATGGGCTGGGTCAGGCGCAGGCGGGCGTCGTAGAAGTTGTCGGGAAGAAATTGCTCTTCGACATTTGCGATCTGCGGAAAATCCGTGGTGCCCGTGAGCTGGTTGAGGGTGCTGTAAACCGGGTTGAGCAGGTCGCCAACGGGAAAGGAAAACGATCGGCCTCCTGTAGCCAAGGTGTACTGCATGCCAAAGGACGCAACGGGTCCGAACATCGATTTTGCTGCTCGCCACTGTGCTTCTGCGGCCTTCAGGGCAAATCCCCCGGCGCGGAGCTGGGCATTGTGCTCCCAGGCTTTGTGGATCAGGGGCTCAAAGTCCTGCGCCTGCAGCCGGAGGCATGACAGGACGACCATCGCAAGGTACTTATACATGTTTTTTATATTAACAGTGTTCATTAATTGGTCAAAAAAAATCAGATCCTGAAAATGCTGGCCATAGCTGCCTCGAGCGTCTTGTCGATCAACTGCCGGGTCTGGTTGCGCTCGATGATCTCGAGCCGGTCGCTGTGGGCGAGGTTGACCAGGCCGTGGACGGTGCTCCAAAAGTGCAGAGCCAAAATGCGCTCGTCTATGCCCTTTAAGCCCAACAGGTCGATGGCCTGTTTGCAGGAAGCCGTGAGGAAATTGAACATGGCCATCCCCTGATCCCATTCCTCTGCACATTTCTCAATGTGCTTCATGGGTTTTTCGGAGTTGAACATCAGATCGTACCAGTCCTTGTTTTCCATTCCGAATTTCGCATAGGCTTTGCCGATCGCATGGATGCGCTGAACGGGATCCTGTTCTGCAAAAGCAGGCACAAGGTATTTTGACATCAGCCCGAATCCAATTTCCATCAACTCGTGCAAAATGGCATCTTTATCCGGAAAGTAGAGGTAAATCGTCGCCGGCGAGTACTCGATGGCGTGGGCGATCTTGCGGATGGATAAACCCTCTTTCCCGTTCTTGAGCAGAATGCGCTTTGCGGCATCCAGAATCAGTTCCTTGAGTTCTGCCTTTTCCCTTTCCTTTCTTTCGCTGAGTCCCACGTCAGGTGATTTATTGTAATTAACGCTGCAAAGTTAATAAACAGTGTTCATTGAATCCAAACATTTTGAGCAATTTTTTGAAATATTTTGGTCGCAAAGGGATACGAATTGCTTCTGACGAGGAAAGTTGAATTAAATATTATTGATTTTCAATGTTTTAGGTAATGCGGCCCCTGGATTTTCTCCCGGGTGTCCACTTCACCGGAGGATTTCAGCGGTCCTTTTTTGGAGGTAGAATGCTTTCGAACGACACATATTCCCGATCAGTCGCTGCCATTGACACGGAGTCAGCGCGTTTTGGTTGGCATTGTAACCCATCATGTTGTTGCTGTTGGCCAGCCAGTTATTGCAACTTCCGTTGTTGGGGCCGCCGCAGTCGTCGAAGCAGGGACCACTGTGGCATTCGACCGCAGGATCCAGGTCGATGCCGGCACATTCGTTGCCGCAATAAAAGGAGTGACAGAGTCCGAATACGTGTCCGGTTTCGTGGTTGAGCAGGGAGGCGAAGGCCCACCAGCCAAATTTGCCTTCGAATCGGACGTTGTGCCAGGCTCCGTAAAGCTTTACCGAGTTGCAAAAGTCGAATCCGCAGGCGCTGCCGTTGAGCATGCGTTTGCCGTCGTCGACCAGTACGACGTTCAATACGCGTTCGCCGTAGGGAAATTCCACCCATTGGTCCGGCTCCCAGAACCAGATCCCCCCGAAGCTGTCTCGCAGGTTGCCGGCGTCGGAATACAGACGGTAGTTGTAATGAGCGTCTCCCTCAAAATCCCTCAGGGAGCTAGGGCTTCGCCCGAGGCTGTCGAGCGCCCAGTTGGCGTGGTTGATCAGCAGCCGCGCCCAATGCAGTCCGTTGGTCACGTCCTCGTTGCCGGGCGCCCCTCGGCGGAACGTACCGTACTCGCGGTGTGCAACGAAGTGCAGGTTGATGTCAACCCAGAAATGGGGAACCCCCGCAGTGTCGAGTTCCCGTATGGCCTGGACGATCCTGGCCGTATCCGGCCCTATGACTGCCTGCAGCTTGCCTGGATCTACGGCCCGTTGTGTGCGCCGACTGCAGGATGACAGGACCAGCACAAAAACTGGCAAGACCATGCCTATCGATCTGAACATGTTGGTGGCGCGTTTACAAACTTCCTCAATTCTGTGATAACGGAATTTTTCCATCCGCTCACACATGGTCCGGGTTGAAACTTACATCTGCATGACTCACTGCCGGAAGGCACACGGGCAGTATGACGGCCCCTTTGAGCCTTCGCGCTTCCAAAGTATTTTAAATATCCAAACTTGCCCTCTGTGGGTCACTCGCTCTGGCACGGCATCTTGTCGTAAAATCAGTCGCGCTTTACAAATTTGCCTTGACCTGTAAGTGTTTTCACATAATACAAGCCTGCCGGAAGCCATTCAACATCAATCGCTGTTGCTTCCCCTTCCATCGAATAAATCAGCTTTCCGCTCGTGTTGTAGATGCGAATCCCGGTTTGCGGCTGGGAGAACACGAGTGGACCTTGGGTTGGGTTGGGATACACATACAGTTGCTGGCCTGCCTGGCCTTCACCTGTTAGCGTTGGAACGCTGAACTCTTTTTCTTTGTAGAAAAGTGTCAAGATTGCTTTTGTGGGACTGGTTTCTACAACGTTCACCCAGACCCATGAAACGGTGCGTCCATCCGGAGCGATGACGACGTTGGAGTTCAGGTCGTAAACGGCGGTGTCGTCAGGCGGAGAAGTTGTTTCGGGACCCAGCATTAACTGGGGCTGAGGCATCCCGGCATCTGCAATCCATGCCATTCCAACCTGGTGTTCCCATTTATCAAAATAGGCTCCGTCGGTTCGTTCCCAGGAAACCGCGATTCGTCCGGGGACTGAGGGGTTTGAGGCCAGGTTAGGCAACCAGCCTTTGCTCACCTTGCCCAATTCGCCGTTCCCAAAATCGAGCAGTTCAAACTGCGCCGAAGCCGGCAATTTTCTGGCGACCATGATGTCCGATCCATTTGGGATTAAGGGTCTGTGATAGGCGATGTAGACCAAGCTGTCGGCAACGGCGACACAGGGATCGCCTCCGAGGGTTGGACCATCTGCCAGCACATTCTGGGTTGGAAACCATGTATTCCCCCCGTCGTATGAAATGGTAAAAACCAATCGGGTCCGCGGCCGTGCGACGTCCCACTCTTCCTCCCATGCCACTGCGATGATGTTGGAATCTGAGGCAACGGAAATATCGGAACTCCTCATCCAGGCTCCCAGTCCGGAATTCAACGGACTGAAGCTGCATTCGCTGGATTCATGGAATAACCTTGCCCTTGAGTCGTCTGGTTCTGTAAATCCCATGAGTGGGCTGAAAGCACTGTCCGGAACCGTCATGGTCAGGTATTTCGCTCCTTTGATGGGAGCTTCCGCAAACGACGAAACCTCCCATCGGTAAGTCCCCGTTGACACCGGCTCTCCCCGGGCATAATGCATCGCCGAAGATCCGGATGTGAGTACAAGCCAGGCGAGGTGCAGCCTTCCCTGGTAGAACTGAATGGCAGGACTTCTAAACGTCTCCGATGGAAGAGCCGCTGCAACGACCTGCCTGAGCCAGATCCCGCCCGTCCGGGTAAACACCGTCAGTTGCCGGGCGCTGTCCACAAAAACTGCATAAACATTGCCCATTTCGTCATTGGCCAGAAAATGGGTGTTGTTTACTGCAAAGTGAACATAGGCTTTATAGGGGTCATTCGTTGTAAATGAAGTCAGTATCTCCTGAGCGTTCAGTACTGCTATACCCTGAATGAACACGAAAAGCGGCACGCATCCATTCAAAATGTTGGCTAAAGATGTTGTTTTCATAAGCGCTTCGTTGAAGATACCGCTTTGACAACATGAACTGCCACTGGTTTAAAGGCACTTCAATAACTTCACGTTGATGCCGTTGGAGATTCCTGCGGACAAGAAGTTTTGCTTTGATTTAATTCAGGTGTCGAGTGTTATGGGTTTGTGCGCTGTTGGCCTATATCTTCTTCATTTCTTGGTTGCCCCATGCAAATTGGCTTGTTACTTTCTTTTGCCGCAAAAGAAAGTAACCAAAAAAAGCTCGTCAGTATGCTAGGCGCTCACGCCGTAATCATTCATCGCGCTTGGCTA
>JADLHA010000002.1 GCA_020848995.1 Saprospiraceae bacterium
AGAATGCGACACCGGTTTTGAATACCATTAAGAAATATCTTGATCAAAATGTAGAATCTATACTTCCAGCCAATGCCATAGGAAAAGCTTTTGGATATACTATCAAAAGATGGGATAAACTATTGGCTTATATCTAACATGGCAACCATTGCAATACCGTTGCTTTAATTGTATTTAAAAAATGAAATTGAAGGTATTCAGGCAAGAACACTTCCCCGAAAAAGTAAAAGATTAATCAATGTCAAAAAAGCAAGAAAAACTATATTTACACCGTAAATCATAAATTAAATTTTTAAATTACGGTATATATGCTTTATTTGCCACGCTATGCAGAATCAGAAATCCTCCGGCTGATCACAACCAATCCTGCGGTTGTAGTGGTTGGTCCCAGGCAGGTGGGCAAAACGGCGTTGGTAAAGCACCTCTTCGCGCAACTGCCAAGGCAGGTCGCGTACTTCGACCTGGAAAATCCGGATGATTACAATCAGCTCAATAACCCAAGCCTTCACCTCAATCTCCTGAAAGACCATACCGTCATTCTGGATGAAGTGCAGCGGGTTCCAACGCTCTTCCCGATTTTGCGAAGCCTGATCGATCAGCACCGGCAGCCCGGTCGTTTTATTCTTCTCGGCTCGGCGTCGCCAGAGCTTATCCGGGATTCATCGGAGTCCCTTGCCGGAAGAGTGGCGTATATGGTGTTACAGCCGTTTTCATTTCGGGAGTTGCCAACAACAATCGATTATCGCCAACATTGGCTTCGGGGCGGGTTTCCCGATTCAATCCTGGCGGGTGACGATGAGCTAAGTCTAGATTGGCGTGAAAATTTCATTCGCAGTTATCTCGAACGCGACCTTCCTCTCCTGGGATTGCGTGCCGACCCAATGCTGATCCGTCGCCTATGGAGCATGATCGCACATCTCAATGGACAATTACTCAATCTGACGACCTTAGCCAATTCTCTTGATATAAGTGCACCAACCGTGAGGCGTTACCTTAATTTCCTGGAATCAGCCTTCCTGATTCGGCAACTGCAACCCTGGTTCGCTAACTCAAGAAAGCGTCTGGTAAAAACGCCTAAAATTTACCTGCGCGATACGGGTTTGCTACATGCCCTTCTTCGCATTGAAAACTATTTTTTGTTGCAAGGCCATCCGGCCCTCGGCGCATCCTGGGAGGCTTATATTGTCCAAGAAATTGCTTCCCGCTTACCTGCCAGGGCGGATTTATTTTTTTACCGTACGCACGATGGGACTGAAGCCGATTTGGTTATTACCCGCAGTGGTATTCCTCGCGTACTTTTAGAAATCAAATATTCCACAACGCCTAAGCCCGGCAAAGGCTTTTTTATTGCCAAAAAAGACCTGGCAACCACTCGAAATTTCATCGTTTGCCCGACATCGAAGGGCTATCCCCTGGCAGAAGATGTAGAAGTTTTGAGTTACCTTGAACTTGATAAAATTTTTGAAACATGAAGTACTTTCTCCTCCTAATCGCCATACTAACAAACGTTTGTTTGTATTCCCAGTCCAAAGGAGCTTCACCCCAACCCTCTCCGCAGAGTGGAGAGGGCCAGGGTGAGGTCTACGCCGTCGTCATCGGCATCTCCGACTACCAGGACAAAGACATCCCCGATCTGCGGTATGCAGACAAAGACGCCGAGGCCTTTGACAATTTTCTTCGCTCTCCGGCAGGAGGATCACTGGATGGAGATCACCTTCAGGTTTTGATGAACGGCCAAACAACTGCAGGTTGAATTGCCGAAGCCCTGGCTGAACTTATTGAAAGGGAAAAAAAGGACGATCAGGTCATCATTTATTTGTAATGACTGAGGTTAAATTTAGAGAATAATACCTTTAAGTAAAAATGGATTAGAAATGATCCAGAACATTTACTGAATAGTTCCCTGGAGCCATGGATATAGATGTTATTCTCATGTTGTATTAAAGCGGAAGGCCGGTAGACTGACTGGCAGTACCGGCCCCCACATTCGCAATGCCCGTTAGGCTATATGCGATCTAGAATTTGGCGTTCACGCCAAGTTGGGCATAGTATGGAATCAGCGGGGATCTTTTGAAATCCTGTACGAGGACGCGGCCGGCGCGAAGGTAGAGGTCCTGTTTCCCTACCGTTGCGCCAAGCTGAAAGCCTGCATAGAAATTGCCACCGGTAGGAGGCAGATACCAGCCGTCGCGGACTCCTGGAAACTGGTCTTTGTATGCTTCCTCGTGTTGAAAATGCGTGACGACCGCTTTGTCAAATCCCACTTCTGCAGCGGCGAACCAGGGTCCGCGGTAATAGCCGAGGATGCCAGACATATCGCTGCCGAAATTCAGCAAGCGCACGAAATCATTTTTTTCGCGGCGAAACACAGCCTCAAAACGCGTGCTGAATTGTATGTATTCGGCAGCAAACCAGCGGATCTTGCCCCCAATGCGCACTTTGTAATCGTCGAGCCAGGTGTTTCCGGCGGGCATAGAAAAATCGACGTAGGTCTGCATGGGAAATTTACCCATCCGGAAATGCGTGCCGGCTGCAATGCCAAAGGCCATTCCGAATTCAGTTCCGCCGTGCAGGTCGATGAAGTGTTTGTTTTCGGGAGTATAGCGGCTCCAGTTGACCGTTTGCGCATCTACGGTAATGTCGACCCACGCAAAGAGCGCTGCCAACAGATATTGAAATGTTTTCATGATCGTTGTCTTTTGATGGTTTAAAGTGCATTGAGAAAAGAGAGCATTTTGGGAAGGGTGGTCTCATTCCAGATCCGTTTTTCGAACACGGGGCCGGAATGTCCCGTGCCCATGATCTTATAGAGCTCTGCAGCCGGGTAGGCACCGCTGATGTGCGCCGCCCAGGAATCCGGATAGGCCTTGTTCCGCTCCGTATAGAAAAAGAGAACCGGAGCGGAAATTTGCGAAATCCCCTGTGCGAAATCCGGATGCTCTCTTTCGCCAATATCGATGAGCGCTTCGGAAAAAACGGCGCCATTGCGCCAGAAGCTTCCGGCCTTCGTGTTGTCTTCGCCTGTTACGGGATTTTGCGCGGTTGCCAAAGCGTATTTGTAATCGAGAACCGCGTGTGCATTCCGGTGTCCGGTAATGAACTGGTCGAGGTAGGCGAGGTCGTTCAAACGCTCTCCGAGCAGAGAAAAGTTGCGCGACCGCTCAATGTAATCCTCGATGTCTTCCCATCTCAGACCGCCGGGTTCACACAATATGAGGCCCTGGAAGCTGTTCGGGTATCGGCCGGCAAATCCGGTGGCCAGAATGGCTCCCCAGGAATGTCCGAACAGAATGACTTTCTGTTCCGGGTGGGTGCGATAGAGGGCGATCACCCCTTTGAGTTCGTCGTAGAGTGCGTCCAGAACCCCGATCCCCTTGTCATCGAGTTCTTTTCGATGGATTCGCTGGGAAAGGCCTGAACCCATCTGGTCGTAAAAGACCACGCGGTAACCGTGGTCAGCAAGCGATTTCGCATTGAGTAAATAGCGATAATCTCCACCGGGGCCACCGTGCAAACACACGACGAGGGTGCTGTCCGGATGCCCAAAAGCTTCTGCATGCAGGCGAATGCCATTGATTACAATGGAGGGGAGGTTGGCGTCCTCTTCAACCGTAGGAGGCACGAGGTTGCCAGGGTCTGAGATGGTCCGCTCTTCCGTGCAGGAGGCGAACAACAGTGCACCGAAAAACAGTGCGGAAAATTTTTGCATTGCGTACATAAAATAGTTGTTTAAAAATGATGTGGCAAAGATCCCACGGCATCAAGGGCCAAACGACTCATCGGATCCGATGAGCCCAGTGGAGGAGGCCTGCCTAAAACTCAGACTGTCAAATTGTTATGACCGATGAGCCCTATGCCTGGGCTTTGGGACCGGTCTGGAGTTGCTGAAAGTACTCGCTGGGAGCGATGCCGGTGTACTTTTTAAAATTCCGGTTAAAGGAAGCCTTGGAGTTGAAGCCGCAATCAAAAGCCAGGGAAAGCAGAGTGTACTGTCGGTTTTCAGGACGCGAAAGGCGCCGGATGAATTCCCGGACGCGGCGTTCGTTGATGAGGTCGTAAAAGGACTTGTTTTCAACAGAATTGATGACCTGGGAAAGCAGGTTGGGATGCACCTGAAGCTTTTTCGAGAGGGTCCCAAGCGATAGCTCGGGATCTAGGTAGGGCTTGTCCTGTTCCAGGATCTCGACAAGCCTGAGGTGGATGCTGCGGGCTTCGTCGATGCCGAGTGATGACCGCAGGTATTTAATGGGAAGACCGGAGTCCCCGGGAGGCTGGTTCAAATCAGCATTGCCGTTGGTGGGTTCTGAGTCCGGATCGGCAGCAATGCCGTCGGGGTCTGAGGGGTCCTGACTGAATACGCGCACCTGCTTGATGCCAAAGTATCCTATCCATAATACGAACAGCGCGGCTGATGCGAAGATCATTCGGTCTTCGCGGATGAACAGGATGACGACCCAGATGGCGGCCATCCACAGGATCAGGTAGCGGAGCCAGTTGAAATTGATCTTTTCCGTATTGGAAAAAGCCTCTACTATGCGCTTGCGGTATTGCTGCAGGCGATAATAGGAAAGACCTGCATAGAAAATGCCCGAGAGGTAGACGAGATAAAGGTTGACGGCGATGGCCGTTTCAAATCCCTCCCCCCTTTTGCGGATCACTTCGACCTGCTGTTCGTAAGGAAGCAAATGAAAGTTGAAAAAGAGCAGCATCGAAAAAAGCACCGGAAGAAAATGCAACAGGCGGTGTGGTTCAAATGCCCTGCGCGAAGTTTGCTGACGCGTATAAAGGTAGAGAAAGGGCCCTTGAAACAGCGGCAATGACATGCTCAGGACGGTAAATCCCGGAAACCAAAGGAAGATGTCCGAAAAGCGCAGGTAAAAGCCGAGCAGATGAATCCCCGTTACGAGCATCCAGGCCAACAGAATGTAATCCCCCGGAGACTTTGGCCGCTTGGTCAGCAGCACAAAGGAGAGAAAGAAGGCGAGGAAAATTCCCGACAGGTACAACATGCATTGCGAATGGAGACACCGGCGAGCCAGCTTATTCTGGTATGTCTGCAGCGAGGGATCTCCGGAAAGCAAGACAGCCCGTCGCGACAGCAAGGCACCGGTCGTCGCCCAAGGTACGCAATTTGATCAAAAACAGGGAATGAAAAAGAAACCGGCGACTGCAACAAAGCAATCGCCGGTCTCCAGGGGTGCGCCCACCGCCAAAAGACAGCGTGCACTTCCCTGCAATCAATAACCAGTTTAGTTGTGCTGAATGAGTTGCGCTCCCAATACATTGGCATTTCCGCTAGGCGGGGCGAGAAAGCCCTTTGCAAAAACGGTGTAGATCTTTCCGGGTTGGAGCTGGATGCCGGGAAGGCTCAAGGCTACCGTCGTCGTTCCGGCAACGCGCACTTCAAAGTTGTAGTTGCCACCATCAACCGGGAGAAAGCCCGTTGCACTTTTGAAGGGAACGTTCGGGAAGACCACCGCTCCACCGGCAAGCGCGATATCGACAGCAGGAGCATCCGGAGACAGATGCGCAAAGCGAATGTGGGCTTTGCCCGAAGCGGGAGATGCGAGGTCGTCTACGAGTATGAGGGGCTCGATCTTGCTCAGGATGTCTATGGCAAAGACGGAATACGCTTTGTCCTTTTCCAGGACGACGTTGCCATTGATTACCGTGGTCGTCGTTCCCGCAGCATTGACTTTGAGGTTACGGTTACCCGCCAACACGTCGAGGTATCCGGTATTTGCCGGAAAAGCTAACGGAGCGTCGTTGACGCGGGCATCGTCGATGAGGATGTCCACTGCAGGGGCATCAGGCGAAGCATGAATGACTTTGACACGCGAGATGTCCTCAGCGTCATCTTCGTCGCAGGAAGTAAAAAACAGGGCTGAGGCCGCAAGAAGGGCAACCGGAAGGGAAAACAGTCGATGTAAGTACATAATTGCAAATTTTTGAACGTGAAAGAATGCATGGGGAACGAAACATAGCCAAAACTTGTTTAACTTTTTAAGAAGTTTAGTTAAACAAAATATTGAAATTTTGTTAGCCTCACTAAAATCTAATAGCTTGATTTATACTGTGTTATTTATAAATTTTGCCTTTGGTAAAAGTTCGTATTAAAATTCTGTTAAACCGGCTTTTTGCGATTTTGCCCGGCTAAGCTGTGAGCGTTTTGCGCTTAGCACGGGCTGACTTCTCAACGGAGAAGATCCGTTGGCGCGTGACGGGATCCGTGTGTGCGGGGAACAAGCGCTTAAATCCTGTTACCAGGCATCCAGTTACCCCTTCTGCAACTCATCCAGTTTTTTGAGGATCTGTGCCCTGTGTTTCTGAGCGGTCATCCATTTGGGAAGCCGGCTCCCCATGCTCCTGTTGGCGGGATTCAGCCCGTTTCTTTCCCGGTGCCTGGCTTCGAGGTGCCGCCGGAGAAAATCGAGGTGCTCAAAATTATAAGCCCAAAGCGTGTGTTGTTCGAAATCCGTTTTTAACCAGAGGGGAACGAAAAAGAAGGGGTCGATCGCGTCGCCAAAAATGTAATGGCGTCCTGCCGAAGCGGTGACGCTTGATCCGGATGGGAGCGATTCGCGATGTTCCGAAAGGCGTTTATTGTAACCGCAGGCAGAGCAGGTGAGTTTAACGGCGTGCTCTGCATCTGGGGGAATTGGAAAATTGCCGGCGTGCACAATGGCTTTCCCGGAGCATTTGGGGCAGATCACGAGGATGTCGTACTTCAGGAAGTCGGTGAGATGCGTTTGGTAGCCGTCTTTGTTCCTCAGGTTCATTTGAGAAATGATCTTTAGCAGTTTAGCTTTTCGCCTACGCGGCAAAGTGGCCGTACCGCAATGATAGCGAAGGGCGGGTGAAAATGCTTGCGGGTATGCCCAGCATTTTATTCAACGCCTATTTTAACCTGTCGGGGTTATGTTGAAAGCAAAAGCCATTGGCGATGGAGGTATTGTGCAGGCATCGCGTACCCCTTTTGGTCATTCCCTTACATCGCACTGAATGCTTTACGCCTCTGGGCACGTTCTGCTGGAACCCCAAATTATCTGCGATGGCCGGAGGTCTGCATATTTTGCAGGGCGTTAATCCGCGTTCAACGGCATCGGCAATTTGCATTTCCGCAGAAACATTTTCGACCATGCAGCATGTGGCTAAATGGTATCGCTTGCCGAAAGGGGTTTTGTAAACTTTTTGTGCTTCTGTTTCAAAAACGAAAAGCAACAAAAAGCAAAGGGGTAAAAATTTTGCGACTTTCATGCGGTTATATTTTCAACAGTTATTCCCTGTCCGAAGTATGGGTGGAGTTTTCCCGAGAGATAAGAGGCCGGAGTGTATCCCATGATTTCAATGCCCACTTTCTAATGTCAAATCAAACCCTTCATAAAATTCATCTTTTTGTCAGAGGGTAAATTACTTTTTTGCGCTCTCAGATACAAGGAAATGTAACAATTTAGGGCACTTCTAAAAACTCCATTTTGATGCCAGAATGAAAAGGGATGCCTCGCTCCACTCCCTCGTGCTCAAGAGCCTGTGCGGGCTGGCTGGCGCAATAGGGGGTTTTTAGAAGTGCCCTTTAAGGGTCAAACAAGTTCAATCGCATGCAAAGAATAACATTTGGCGACGGCAATCAAAATGGATTATTATGGTTTTCCATACAAACGCGGGGGAGAATTCCATTGGGCCGAACCTGAAAGCTTTTACTTCGTTTCCCCTGACGGCTTTCGGGAGGTATGACAAAAATGCTTCCATGGGATGCGGCCAGCGGGAAACAGTTCCCCGCAATACCGCCTGCACTTCCTTCCAATAGCGGAATTTCTTTTATTTTGCCGGACAAATTAAAATTCGCAAAATGAAGCCGGGAAGCGCAGTATTTTTAATGTGGGTGCTGTTTTCAATGGGAATACAGCCCGCCATGGGACAGAAGAAAAAAACGGCGGCAGCTGCGGCCCAGCCGGTTTCACCCCAGCCGGATGCGAGTTTGTTTTCCGCTTTCTCCTTCCGGAGCCTGGGGCCCGCCACGACATCGGGGAGGATCTCCGATCTGGCCGTAAACCCCGCCAATACGGCGGAATACTATGTCGCCGTAGCCTCGGGAGGCGTTTGGAAGACGCAAAACCGGGGCACCACCTTTGAGCCGGTCTTCGATGGTCAGGGTTCATATTCCATTGGCTGCCTCGCCATAGATCCCCTCAACTCCAACGTGGTCTGGGTGGGCACCGGCGAAAACAACAACCAGCGAAGCGTAGCTTACGGCGACGGCGTTTACAAGACAGAAGATGGTGGAAAAACCTGGACCCACACGGGCTTGCGGCAATCGGAGCACATTGGCCGCATTGCCATTCACCCCACGCAACCAGACATCGTTTATGTTGCCGCCTATGGTCCGCTCTGGACCTCCGGCGGAGACCGGGGGATCTACAAGACCACAGACGGCGGGAAAACCTGGAAACAGGTGCTGAGTGTGAGCGAGCACACGGGATTCAACGAAGTGTTCGTCGATCCGCGATATCCCGATATCGTCTATGCGGCTGCCCACCAGCGCCAACGCAAAGTCTTTGCTTACATCGGAGGGGGACCGGAATCGGCATTGTATAAAAGTACTGACGGCGGTAACACTTGGAAAAAAATCATGCAGGGTATGCCTTCAGGTGACATTGGTCGCATCGGTCTCAATTATTTCCCCGGCAACCCCGACGTGCTATACGCCATCGTCGAAGCCGGGGAAGGAAATGGCGGTGTCTATAAAAGCACCGACCGCGGAGCATCCTGGAAAAAGCAAAGTGCTTATTTTACTTCCGGCAACTATTACCAGAAGATCTACTGCGACCCGAAAAATGAGCAAAGGGTCTATGCAATGAACACCTACACGGGCGTAAGTAACGATGGAGGAAAGAGCTTCTCCATACTTGGAGAAAAGAGCAAGCACATTGACAACCACGCCCTTTGGATCGACCCCGAACAAACCGAACACTTGTTAGCCGGATGTGACGGAGGTCTGTATGAAAGTTACGATGGTGGGCAGAACTGGCATTTTAAACCCAACCTCCCGGTCACGCAGTTCTACAAAGTTTCTACGGACAACGCACAACCATTTTACCACATCCACGGAGGAACGCAGGACAACTTCAGCATAGGCGGACCATCGAAAACCACCAGCATCAATGGAATCGTTAACTCCGACTGGTATTTCACCAGCATTGGCGATGGATTTGAGACCCAGGTAGACCCTCTGGATCCCAACATCATTTACGCGCAATCGCAATACGGAGGATTGGTGCGCTACGACCGCCGCAGTGGCGAATTCCTCGACATCAAACCGGTGGAAGGGGACGGGGAAGCCGCTTATAGATGGAATTGGGATGCACCACTGGCATTGTCGGCCTTTGACGCAAAGCGCATTTACTTTGCTGCAAACAAGGTTTTTCGTTCCGACGATCGCGGGAACTCCTGGAAAGTCATCAGCGGCGACCTGTCCCGCGGAGAAGACCGCAATCAGTGGAAGCTGATGGGCAAGGTGTGGAGCGCCGATGCCATCGCAAAAAACGGATCTACCGACATTTACGGACAGGTGACTTCCATTTCGGAAAGTCCGCTGGACGAAAATATGATCTGGGCGGGTACCGACGATGGCCTGGTGCACCTGACGACGGATGGGGGGCAGTCCTGGAAACGCTTCGACGGCTTACCCGGAATTCCCGAACGTTCGTATGTCAACCAAATCATCGCTTCACGCCATGACCGGCTTCGTGCCTACGCGATTTTCAACCACCACCGCTACGGCGACTTCAAGCCCTACGTGTTGCGCACTAGCGATGGGGGCGCAAGCTGGCAAAGCATTTCAGCTAAACTGCCGGAACGGGGGTCAGCGTATGCTCTTGCCGAGGATCACGTGGATGGTCAACTGTTGTTTGTTGGGACGGAGTTTGGCGTATTCTGCACACTCGACGGTGGGCTAAACTGGAATGCACTCAAGTCGGGCCTTCCCGTGATTGCCGTGCGCGACCTGGAAATCCAGAGACGCGAAAATGACCTCGTCCTCGGAACGTTTGGCAGGGGATTTTACGTACTCGATGATTACGCTCCGCTGCGGCAACTGGCATCCACTGTTCGTTCATCTGCGGATGCTGCATTGTTTCCGGTAAAGGATGCCTGGATGTATGTGCAGTCCGTTCCCCTCGGAGTGCGGGGCAAAGGATTTCAAGGGGAGAGTTACTACACCGCCGAAAATCCTAAGCCCGGTGCGGTCATCACCTGCTATTTGCGCGAAGCGCCGACGACTCCGAAAGAGCGGAGACGCGAGCGCGAAAAGTCACTTGCCGAAAAAGGACAGGACATCCCTTATCCAAGTATGGATTCGCTGCGCCGCGAGGACGAGCAGGAAAGTCCACACCTGATGTGCGAAATTCGCGATGCCAGCGGACAGGTGGTTCGACGTCTGAAGGCTCCTGCGAAAAAGGGCATTGTCCGGATGCATTGGGATATGCGTACAGCATCATACGGCCCCATCGGGTTTCAGTCTTTTGATGAGTCCTTTGTTTTTGATGCGCGCGAACCCGGACACATGGTCGTCCCCGGCACCTACACCGCAGCGCTTTACCTTTACAACGAGGGAAACTACCGGTCGTTAGCCCAGGAGCAGCGATTCAGCCTTAAACCGCTCAACAACGGCAGCCTGGGACTGGCTGATCAGGAAGCCATTTCATCATTTTCGAAAGAGCTTGCCGCCTTCCGGCGGACACTGGGAGCGGCTGAATCGTTCCGCAAGGACTTGGTTGAAAAGGTGAAATACATCCGCCAGGCTTTGCTGGAAACGCCTTCTTTGCAGGTTCGCCTCGCAGGAGAATTGCGCAACCTTGAACTCCAGCTCATCCGGGCAAACGAACGCCTCAACGGAGATGCAACCCGCGCCCGCAGGGAATTTGAAACCCTTCCCTCGGTCAATGGCCGCGTGGGAAGCATTGTTTACGGATTGTGGTCGACCACATCCGCTCCGACCCAAACGATGATGGCCTCGCTGGAGACTGCCCGCAGGGAGTACGGTGAGATCCACCGTGCATTGAACGACGTCGATGCCAAGTTGCGCACAATAGACCAGGAACTCGATGCTGCAGGAGCACCCCATACGCCAGGTCGCAAACCCCGATGGCCCGCAGAAAAATGAGGCTCGAAGCAGCGATCACCCGGATGTGTGCCGGATCCGGATGCACGCTGGCTGATTGGAAACGGGTTATCTTCACCAGTCGGCAAAAATGAATGCGGAGAATACATTTCAGCTGTTGGCGGGCATTGCGCTATTCGTATTCGCAATGTCGCAACTCGAAGATGCGCTGCGCCATCTTGCGGGGCGTTCGTTTAAGGTGTTCCTGCAAAAGCGGACTAACCATCCCCTTCGCGCCATCCTGAGCGGCACCCTGGTCACCGCTGTCCTTCAAAGCAGTTCAGTCGTGCTATTGATGACCCTTTCATTTGTCGGAGCAGGGGTGATGAATATGCGCAATGCCCTGGCGGTAACCTATGGGGCGAATCTTGGGACGACCGCAAGCAGTTGGATCGTGGCAACGCTCGGCTTCCGCCTGGAACTCGAGGCCATATCCTATCCAGTGCTTGCCCTGGCGCTTCTGGTGCGAACGCTTTTTGCTTCGAATGAACGCGTGCGCCATCTCGCGGGCTTTCTCACCGGATTTGCCCTGCTGTTTCTTGGACTGGAATGGATGAAAGATAGCGTCCAGGGTCTGCTGCAGAGTTTAGACCTTGCTCGTTATGCACATTTTTCACCCTATTGGTACGTCCCCCTTGGACTGGTCATCACGGCAGTGGTACAGTCGAGTTCTGCCACCATGGCCATGTCGCTCGCCGCCTTGCACGGAGGGATGATTCCATATGAAAGTGCAGTGGGCGTGGTAATAGGTTCTGAGATCGGGACGTCTTTGAAAATCCTGTTGGGCGCCTGGGGCGGCACGACCGACAAAAAGCGCGTGGCCCTGGGCAACTTCCTGTTCAACGTCGCCGCAACGGGAATCGCCATGTTGCTCCTATATCCTTTGATGCATGTTTTGCGCGAGACATGGCAGATCCGCGATCCACTGATCGCACTGGTGGCTTTTCAATCGGCGATCAACTTCCTGGCCATCGTCGCCGTCTATCCCTGGATTGGTGCGTTTGCCGGTTTTTTGCAGCGCCGCTTTGCTTCCGACGACAGCGATCAGATTGCTAAATACCTGCGCAGGGTACCCAAAACTACCCCGGGCGTATCCTTGCAAAATGCTCGCCAGGAAACTTACCGGCTGCTTCGCAAAGCGGTTCATTACACCGAACGGGTGTTCGGTATCGAATCCCGGGAGAAACGCTCTCGATGGCAAGCAATAAAAGAATTTGCCTTTGTCGACGAATCCGCCATCGACCGGTACGCTCGCTTAAAGCGCCTGCACGGTGAGATCCTCGAGTACATCGTGGAAATTCAGCGAGAGGAACTCACCCCAGAGGAAATAGACCAAACCGGAAAACTCGTTACCATTTCCCGATACGCCATTCATGCTGCCAAAAATGCAAAGGACATACAGCACAACCTCGGAGAGCTCAGCAGCAGCGCAAGCGATATTCTCGACGGGGTTTACCAGTCCATAGTTGCCGGGCAAAGAACTTTTACAGAGCAATTTGGGTCCTTACTGGACCGATCGGGGCATGGAGAACTTGAACAGGAGTTGTCCATTTTGATGGATCAATGCAACGAATGGCATACCATGGACGTTCGGCAGGTTCTGGAGCAACTCCAGGAGAACTCCATCGACGAATTGGGAGCCTCGACACTGCTCAACGTCTACCGGGAAATTCATTCGGCGCAGAACCTGCTCATGACGGCCCTGCGCGAATTGAGCCATCTCGGGGTGCGGGATGCCTGAAGAATGTAGGGAGGAAGTAGGTCTATTTTTTTTGCATAACGCGTATCTTTACAGGGCACTTCTGCCGGGATTAATGCTATTTCCACTTTTGCTGTTGGTCTATCTGGCGCTACCGGTGTGCGCCCTGTGGCGGTTTCACGTCGAACGGCAGCACGGCTTGCATTCCGGATATCGTTTTTCCAGAAAACACCTTTGGTGGGGAAATGACGGGCCCTCGAGCATTGCCACTGCACGCGTCGGAGTGCAGGCCATGTTGCTGGCTGCACTGGGCACCATCCCGTTGATGGGATTGCCGGGCGCGGTGGTGATTGAAGCATTCATTGCAGCCGGACTGCTGCCCCAAAAGGCATTTGATGGAGACGCCGCATGACCGGCCGCTTTGGCCTTATCCATGTTTATGCCCCTGGGGTGGGCGCTGGGATTGTTGTTGCTGAGGCTTTGGGGCAAACAACTGCCGGCCGTTGTACGCATAATTTTGCTGTTGGCGTTTATGGTCTTGTGGATTGTTGGTGCTGCTGTTTACCTGTTGGGCAGCAAGTGATTGCTGCGGCGGCGGGAGCGCCAAATATTGCTACCTTGCAGTTTGCGCTCTGCAATTCCACTCTCAATATGCGATGGGTCGTTTTTACTTTGCATTTTCCTCCTGCGCGCAACCCGCGTGCATTTCGCATGGAGCAACGCGTACGTGACCTGGAACAAGAGGGTTCCGTTGTCGTAGTATGCGCACCCGCACCAGGGAGTATGCGCGGGTGGATAGAAAACGTTTGGCGCACCGGACCGCGCGTGGGGGAAATGCCGGGCTTGCGCAACCGGTTGAGGACGGTGAAACCCCTTTACGCACTGCATACTCTTTTGTGGCCGGACGACAAAACGCTCCATCAAGTCTGGTTTCTCTTTGCCTACCTGCTTCGCATACGAAGAAGCGATGACCGCATCCTGACGGTTTCCAACCCGTTCAGCGCCCACTTCATCGGCTTGTGCCTCAAAGGCATTTTCGGACACCGCTGGGTTGCCGACATCGGAGACCTTCAGGAGCCCAGTCTTTCCAGTAAACTAACGTTCGTTCGTAAACTGAATGCATGGTTAGAGTCGATCGTATTGAGAACATGCGACGAGGTGGTCGTGAATGCCGGCTCCATGAAAGAACACCTAGTTGCGCGTTACGGCATCCCAGCTGAAAAGGTACGCGTCGCCGCCAACGGTTGCCGCCTAACATTTGTAAGGGAGAAAACATCTCCGGGAAAGACATGGCGCCTGGCGTATTTCGGAAACAGCTATCCCGGGATCCGCGAGGGAAGGCAGGAATTGCACGCCCTGGCCGGCTTGCAGCGCCTTCTCCCGGAAGGCACCTTGCACATGCGCTTTTATGGCAGGCAGCACCGTGCCCTGGAACATGAAATCGACGCAATGGGCGACTGGGTTGACAGGGGCATTTGCGACAGCGACGAGGAACTGGTGGAAGCATATGCACAGACTGATCTGCTCGTCAACCTGGCCAACTTGCATTATCCGGGAATCCCCAGCAAGCTCGACGAATACATAGCTTGCGGAACGCCCATCGTACACTTCTGTTATGCGCGCAACGATGCACCCGGATGCTACTTACGCGAACGCAGAGCGGTCTTTTTCGAATACCTCCTCGGAGTGAACCGGCCTGAGGATCTGGCAGACTTTATGAAGGCCCTTCGTGGGGAAGCGGTAACCACACCCTGAGGGCACACGATGCATTTTGCTAACTTTGCCAAAAGAGCCCGAACCCGCGTGCACATAAACCCTTTCCTCTGCTACAAGGCTTCCCATTCACGCATCCCTTTTTTCTGGATGCTGGCCATTAGTTTATGTGCTGCCCCGTCGGTTGCCACGGGCCAATCTGGCTGGCTCTTTCCGGATGAAGCATTGCGCGCCGACATCGACCGGACGGAATGCGAACAATTCCGGCTGTATTCTCATCACACCGGACTGATGCCGTTGAATCCACACCGGCTGAATGCGGAACTCACCGACAGCATGGAGCAGAGGGATCCGGGAGAATCGTTGCCCGCGCATACCCGTCTGCAAGGAGCGCTGGCCGAAGTACGTGGAGGACAGAGTGGGAAGCAGGGTTCAACACCGTGGCTTCGGCGATTTTACCGCGACGGCAGACATTTTTATAGCTACTACGGGAGGGATGTCGTTTTGCTCCTCGATCCGCTGATCGACCTGGGAGCCGGCCGTGAAAGCCAATGGGACCACTGGCACATCGACAATCGCCGGGGCCTGTCGGTGAGGGGTTCGGTTGACGGGAAGTTTTCGTTCCGGATGTCGGTGCTCGAGACTCAACAGACGGTTCCCCCTTACGTAATCGACTACGAAGCGCGCCATGCAGCTTTTCCAGGGGCAGGACGCTACAAGGCTTTCTCCGGTACGCTGATTCGCGGTGACCGCGGATTCGATTACCTGCTTGCTGAAGGAGAACTCAGCGCTTCACTGAGCAGAAGTGTGTCGATGAGCATCGGACACGGAAGGCATTTTATAGGCTTTGGGTTGAGAAGTCTGCTGTTATCGGATGCGGCGCCACCGCATTTTTACTTGCGCCTCAATACAAACGTCTGGCGGCTGCACTATCAAAACATCTTTGCAGAATTGGGCGCCGGTTCTCCTGCGGAACTTGGTGACCGGCTGCTGCCAAAGAAATACATGGTCAGCCACTTGCTGAGCGCAAACCTGACGCCGCGATGGAACCTCGGTTTGTTTGAGTCTGTCGTTTTCAATCGTCAGGATCACTTTGAATTCCAATACCTCAACCCGGTTATCCTCTATCGCTTTGTGGAGCACGCCCTTGGCAGTCCGGATAATGTCTTGTTGGGGCTACAGAGCAAATGGCTGGTTGGACACCGCACCGCTTTATACGGGCAATTGCTGTTTGACGAATTGGTGTTGAAACAATTTTTCCGCCAAAGCGGATGGTGGGGCAACAAATACGCCTGGCAGATTGGCGTACTGCATTTTGGCCGTGGCCGATGGGAAGATTTTTCGATGCAGGCCGAAGCCAACCTGGTTCGCCCTTACACCTATGCTTTTCGCGACAGCATTGGCAATTACAGCCACCTGCACCAGGCCTTGGGACACCCCCTGGGTGCAAATTTTGTCGAACTCGCCTCGGTATTCCGCTATCGTTTCGGGGCCAGAGGGGAGGCGCAGTTGCGCCTGACCTGGCATGCGCAGGGCGTCGATTCGGCGTCTGTGAATTTTGGGGGCAACGTGCTCCGCGACTATGGCTCGCGCCCGGGCGATTATGGCGTGGATTTGCTCCAGGGAATGCGGCAGGACGTTTTCCGGGCAGAAGCTGGCATCTCATGGCAACTCCTTCCGCGAACGTTCGTGTACGGCAGTTTCCATTTAAGGAATGAACGTTCGTTAGCTAACAAACGTTCGTATGTTTGGTTTCTAATGGGCTTGCGCATGACGCTCGACCGCCAACGTTTCGATTTATAAAAGGGAATTATGAAAATCGCTTTACTCGTCGTCGGGGATGAGATCCTGCTCGGGCAGGTGACGGACAGCAACGCGGCCCGCATTGGCCAGTTGCTGTACGCACGGGGTCTGGGAATTGCAGAAAAACTCACCGTGGGCGACAGCCTGGAAGAGATCCGGCGCGGTCTGGGCCATCTCGCGGAGCACGCCCGCGTCATTTTAGTTTCCGGAGGGCTCGGCCCTACCCTCGATGACCTCACCCAGGAGGCCCTCGCTGGCTTTGCCGGCAGACCGCTGGTAGAAAACCCGGAAGCAAAAAGTAACCTGCTTGCATTGCTCGAACGGCGCGGCCGGCCAGTAAACGCAATTCAGTTAAGACAGTGCCGGATGCCGGAGGGCGCCGAGGTCCTGCCCAACGCCATGGGAACAGCTCCGGGAACCTGGCTCGAGCACGACCAAAAGGTGTTCATCGCTATGCCGGGAGTGCCCTATGAGCTGGAAACCATGCTGCAAAACCAGGTGCTGCCCAGACTGGAGCGCTTGCCGCGGTCGGGCGTGCTCCTTCACCGTACCTTACTTACTGGCGGTATCGCCGAATCGGATCTCGCCGCACGCGTCGAGTCCTGGGCTGCCGGGTTGCCACCGGAATACCAATTGGCCTACCTGCCAGCCCTTGGCACCGTAAGACTCCGGTTGACCGCCACCTTGTCCCGGGAAAGACAGGATGCTGCCGGGCTCGATGCACATTTCGAAGCAATGACCCATTTGCTGGAGGATGCAGTGGTGGCCCGCGGAGACGTTGGGATTGAAGACCGCCTGGGCGAAATCCTGCTCAACAACAAACTAGGGCTTTCAACGGCGGAGAGTTGCACCGGAGGGTCCATTTCAAAGCGCATTACCTCGGTGGCGGGAGCATCCCAATACTACAGAGGAGGACTTGTTTGCTACCAAAATGACGTCAAGATCAGTACCCTGAGCGTTCCCGCAACGCTGCTCGAAACAGAGGGAGCCGTCAGCGAGGCTTGTGTGCGTGCCATGGTTGAAGGGGCCCTCGACGCTTTTAAAGCAGATGTTGCCATGTCCACTTCCGGCATCGCCGGACCCGGAGGGGGCAGTCCCGGAAAGCCTGTCGGGACCGTATGGTTGGCATGTGGCGATGCGGCAGGCATCGAAGCAAAATGTCATCATTTCCCATGGGACCGGCACAGGAACATCGAAGCGGCAACAGCCTACTCCCTGCTGCATTTGTGGAAATTCCTCCGGCAGCGCGGATATTGCTAAGAATCGCTGCTCCTCGCCGATGGTGGCAAATTGTTTATTTTTGCTTAAATTTTGAATGATGTCCAGGCATGAGTTGGTCCTGCCCAAAATGGGCGAAAGCATCGTGGAGGCGACTCTCCTGAAATGGTTGAAAAAGGAAGGAGACCGCGTCGCACAGGACGAGAGCGTTCTGGAGATCGCCACGGACAAGGTAGACAGCGAAGTTCCCTCTCCGGTGAGCGGTACCCTTGTCAGCATTTTGCATCGGGAAAACGAGGTCGTGGCCATCGGAAAAGCCGTAGCCATCATCGAAACAGGGGAACCGGCAGGTGCTTCTCCCGCAGCTGTAGAGCAGAAAACTACCGCAACGCCCCCCCCGGTGGCAAAGGACAAAGCTGAAAATCTTCCCGTACACGCGCAACCCTCAAAATCGGAAGGACAGCGATTTTATTCGCCTCTGGTGCGCAACATCGCCCGGCAGGAAAAAGTGAGCGAGGGCGAACTCGACCAGATTCCGGGCACAGGACAAGACGGGCGCGTCACCAAGCGCGACATTTTGGAATACCTTGCTCGCGGCCGGCAGTCCTCTGCTCCTGAACAGCCGGCAACCAGGCCGCCTGATGCCATCCTTGAAAAACCCAAAGCTGCTCCCGCGTTCGCACCCCCTGGCGCTGGGCTTGAGATCATCGAGATGGATCGAATGCGCAAGCTCATCGCTGATCACATGGTGATGAGCAAGCAGACTTCTCCCCACGTGACTTCCTTTGTGGAAATCGACGTAACCCCCATCGTGAAATGGAGGGACCGCGTGAAGGATGATTTTGCAAAAAAGTACAGTACCAGGCTCACCTTTACTCCATTGTTCATTCAGGCCATTGCCAGGGCCATTGTCGATTTTCCTTTGATCAACGTTTCCGTGCAGGGAACGCAGATCCTGCGCAAGTTCGACATCAATATTGGAATGGCCACGGCTCTTCCTGGTGGCAACCTCATCGTTCCCGTCATACGGAATGCTGACCGGCTGAATCTCGCAGGGCTGAGCATAGCGGTAAACGACCTATCGGATCGCGCACGGAACAACAAGCTAAAGCCCGAAGAGATCCAGGATGGAACGTTTACCCTGACCAATGTGGGCAGTTTTGGCAACATCATGGGAACGCCCATCATCAACCAGCCCCAGGTGTCCATTCTTGCCACGGGGGTCATCCAGAAGAAACCCGCAGTCATTGAGACAGAGAGTGGAGACCTCATCGGCATTCGCCACATGATGTTTTTATCGCTCTCCTACGATCACCGCGTTGTCGACGGAGCGCTGGGCGGTGCCTTCTTGCGCAAAGTTGGAGACTACCTCGAGCAATTTGACGTAAATCAGAATTTGTGATGCACATGGACTCCCGTTGCCGCAGAGGGGTCCTGCTGCAGGCGGCGATAGGCCTGGTTGTTACCCTTTCGACGGCGCAGCCTTATCAACGTCAGATCGAGGAGGGGCGGAGCGCTTTTTCCCGAGGCAACTACACGCGGGCCAGCGATGCTTTTCTGTCGGCGGGGATTGCCATTTACAAGGATGAGGAGCTCACGTACGATGCCGGACGAGCCCACCTCGAAGCCAACCGGGCAGCGCCGGCGTTGGATTGTTTCGAAGCGTTGCTCAGGAAAGAAGCAGATTACAGTGGCCTGGATGGATATCTTGCCCGCGCTTACCACCATAGCCTGGAATTTGACAAAGCCATCGTGCATTACAAGCGCGAACTGCGAACGTTGGGACAGAAAGAACCGCGTGCGCAATGGATCCGCAACGAACTCCTGCGCTGCAGCAAGGGAATGGAATACAAACGCCGGGTGCCCCTTGCTTTTGTGGAGTCGGCAGGACGCACCCTAAACACGTCCGGAGACGAATTCGCACCCTGTCCGAGTGTTCAATACGAGGGCAAATGCTATTTCAGTGCTGTGCCCACTCCCGATCCGGAAACCGGTGGAGCAAAGAAGGCCGCACGCATCGACGCCGACCTGTATTATGCCAGCCAGACGGGCGGAAGCTGGCAGGCCCCGGTGGCGATGCATCACGAGATCAACAGCGCACTCGACGAGGAGATCCTCGACTTTGGAATGAGCGGAGGGGTCCTGTTTTTTTCAAGGCAGATTGCTGCCGGCCAAACAGCAATTTATTCCGACACATTCCGGCTTGACGATGCGGACCCTCCGGCATATCAGGCATTTGAAGGGCCGCTGCTCGGCTCCATCGGCGATGGGGCGATGAGCATGTTCCAGGATTCCATCGTCGTTTTTGCCAGTGCCCGCACGGGAGGCTACGGAGCTAACGACCTCTACCTTGCCGTTCGCCGCAATGGACGCTGGTACGAACCGGTAAACCTCGGACCGGAAATCAACGGACCGTTCAACGAGCATTATCCCCATCTTTCAAGCGATGGACTCACCTTGTATTTTTCTTCAGACCGGCTTGAATCGATGGGTGGCTACGATGTTTTCAGGTGCCGCTACCTGCCCGAGGCAAATCGCTGGACTGCCCCGGAAAACCTCGGCATTCCCGTAAATTCCGCTGCCGACGACACGCATTTCCGCTTTACGGGCGACGCACTCGCTGCGGTATTTTCTTCCAACCGCAAAATGGACAACCAGGGTCAGCGCGACATCTACCTGGCCTATTTTACCGAAGGCCTTACCGACGGACCGGTTGTTGCACACGGAAGTCCCCTGGGGGCCTTATACGAGCCAGCCCCGGAAAAGCTGGCGGATGAAGTAGGCGAAGCCGCCGATCCAGTTGTTGGAGAGGAGTTGCTTGTAGAAGCCTTGTTTTATCGTGGAGACGACCTCTTGTCAGAACCCACGAACCGAGCCCGTATCGATCGTTTGGTCAGGTTGCTCCTGCAACAATCCGATGCAAAGGTGCGCATCATCGGCCACGCATTCGAGGAGAGCCAGGATCCCATCAACCTGTACTATTCCATAAAAATTGCCGAGCGCGTTGCCGATTATCTGGCTTCCCTCGGCATTGCGCCGGGGCGCATATCCTGTTTTGGCGTTGGCTCCTCCTATCCACTCGCACGGCCCCTAGTGAATGGCCATCGCGCGGCGGCAGCAGATAAGTTGAACAGGCGCGTCGAATTCCAGGTAGACCTGCGTGGCAGCGCAGGCGTGCGCATCCGCTACCTCACGCCGGAAGTGCCCGGCGCCCTGCAACTGGAGAATGCAAGTTCTTTTGAGCAGGCCAGTCGGGGTTTGTATTACAGCTTGTACCTCGGAGAAGCCGGTGGCATGATGAGTCATCCCCTGATCAATTTCTCTGCCGGCCCCGTGGTCCTGGAGCGGCGCATTCCCGGTGTATCCTACGCCTGTTATGCCGGTCATTATTCCCGCTTTTCAGACGCAAAGGCCGCGGAGCTCGAAGCGAAATCGCGCGGCATCCCAACTCAAGGCATACGCGCCGGACTCGACGGCCACTGGCTGGAGCGCCACGAAATCATCGACCATGTTTTGCAGCATCCGGAGTTGCTCCATTATATGGAATGGAGAAGAGACCATTGATCTTTAAACTCTTTAAAACATCCGTTCCGAAATTGTTTAGAAGCGCGTTAGTTCATGTGCTCATTGCTTCCAGGGTAATTGCGGACTCACCCCGGCGCTACGCGCCACCCCTCTCTGATCTTTCCAAGATCAAAGAGGGGGAGTTCTCGGTTTGTTTCGTTTTTGCGCAAAACAAAGCACAAAAGCTCTCGAGTACGAACCCTCTTTTTTGCGTCAGCAAAAGAGAAGGTGGCACGCAGTGCCGGGTGAGTCCCCACACCATTGCGTCAGCAAAAGCCAACAGCTCTCGAGTACGAACCCTCTTTTTTGCGTCAGCAAAAGAGAAGGTGGCACGCAGTGCCGGGTGAGTCCCCACACCATTGCGTCAGCAAAAGAGCGGGTGGCACGCAGTGCCGGGTGAGTCCCCACACCATTGCGCAAGCAAAAGAGCGGGTGGCACGCAGTGCCGGGTGAGTCCCCACATCATAGCTCAAGCAAAAGAGAGGGTGGCACGCAGTGCCGGGTGAGTCCCCACACCATTGCGCAAGCAAAAGAGAGGGTGGCACGCAGTGCCGGGTGAGTCCCCACATCATTGCGCAAGCAAATGAGAGGGTGGCACGTAGTGCCGGGTGAGTCCCCACATTCTCATTGGTCACGTATTCAATGGGCACTCTCTTTTAAAAGCATCCTCGTCTTTTACGAGAGCAAGAAACAGACCTCCTCCTCCGGCGCCGCACAATTTTAGGAAGTAACTGCCACTTTGGAGTCCATTGCGCCAGGCAGAAAGAAGTGATTCGGGTATCATGGCTGGAAAGATTTCCAGGCTAAGGGCGCTGACCGATTCCCATGCGTTGAACAGGGCAGCGACGTTGCCAGTAGTAATTGCCTCGATGAGCGTGCGATTGATACTAACGAATGTTAGTATTTTATCAGCGTAGGCGGGAGACTGCAGTTGACCTTCGAACCAGGCGACGAGGGGCCGCGTGCTCCTAGGAATGCCGCTGTCGATCATGCGAACGCCGAGGGTGTAGAGGTCTTCCGGTCCTGGGAATTCCAGAATTTGGAGTGACTGGCCTTCGATTCTTATGGGTTTTTCCAAATAACTCACCAGGGGGTCCAGGCCGGAACTATTCCCATGGAAATGAGCTTCCATACTCCGAAGGTGTTCACGCAGTTCCATTGGGTCGGTACTTTTCATTACACCAAAGCGATCGTAAACGGCCGCGCAAACGGCACCAGAACTGCCCATACCGTAGGCAAGGGGAATGTTGCCGGAGAGGAAGCACCCTTCGTGCAACGCCGCTTCAAAGGCATCGAGGTCCAGGATTTCGCGTACAGGGAAATCTTTTTCCAGCGCCTGTGCAAAATCGACGAGCCGGGGGTCGGGAATTTGTCCGGGATTCCGGGACCACCTTAAGGCGTGTGAAGGAAGGGGGATGGCAAACCCGGGCCCACCCATCAGCACGGCGTATTCGCCAGCCAGGAGCATTTTCGCAGGATACGAACGCTGTGTCACCATGCTGGTGCAAACTTACAATGGGGATTTGATGGGACGTGCTGGATCCTGGCAAGATGTAGATGAAAACCACGCTGAAGGAGCTTGTGCAGAAGCAGCCATAAAAGCCTTATCTTTGCGCTGTGGTGCAGGAAATGCCGCATCTGGCCTCCGGCCTGTCCCGCGATCCAAAAGCCGCTGAGCTTCTCGCGCTGCTATCTCAGCAGGGACAACGGAGTGTTTACATTGAGGGTCTGGCTGGCTCCAGGGATGGCTATTTGCTTTTGGCAAGTTTTCGGCAGGAGCCGGCCCCCATGTTGCTGGTGTGTCCGGATAAAGAGGAAGCTTCTTTTGCCGTCGATGACCTCAACGCTTTATTGGGGAAGCCCCTGGTGCTGAGTTTCCCCGATTCGTTCCGCCGCCCCCTGGTTTTCAGCGAACCCGATTATTTCCAGATCCAGCAGCGCGTAGAAGCGGTGCGGCAGTTCAACGCGGGAGAAGCGCGTGTCATGGTCACCTACCCTGAAGCCCTGTTTGAAAAAGTCGTCGGCGCAAAATGCATTGACCAGGCTGCCATCGAGGTGGAACTGGGAAGACGTACTGACCTTGACGACCTCGTTCACAAATTGTGCGATTCCGGATTTGTCAGAACAGATTTTGTTTACGAGCCCGGTCAATTTTCCATCCGCGGGGGCATCATCGATATTTTCTCTTTTGCCGGTGAATATCCATACCGCATCGAGCTCGACGACGATCGCGTGGAGCGGATTCGCAGCTTTGATCCGCAGACCCAACTCTCGAAACAGAACATCCAGCGGTTTTCGATCATCCCCAACTTCGAGGCTACCGGAACAGGCAGCCGCACGAGTCTGTTGGATGCGATTCCGGAACAAACCATCGTATGGGTACGGGACCTTCCCGCGTGCATCGAGGGGATGAACCGCTGCCTGGAGCAAGCCCTTCGGCATGCCGACAAAATGGTGCACTACAGCGACGAACACCAGGTGGCGTTGTTGCGCGACCGGGAATTTGTGATGCCTGACGCTTTTGCTGAACGCCTGGCAAACTTCCGCACCGTGTTGTTTGGAGCATTACCAGGATCCGGATCAGATCATGCAAAGCTGGTCATGCATTGTGAACCGCAGCCCAGTTTCAATAAGCAATTCCCCCTGCTCATCGAAAACCTGGAGGCGCTCAACGCAAAGAACTATCATTGTCACCTCCTGACCAGCGGCGCTGCTCAGGTCGAGCGATTCCACAATATATTCGAAGACCTACAAACGAACGTTCGTTATTTTCCGGAAGTCATGTCCCTTCGCGAGGGATTTGTAGACCACGATCTGAAAATTGCCTGCTACACCGACCATCAGATTTTTTCGCGGCAGCGGGGGCGAAATCTCCGTCAGGGGTTTACACGGGAGCAGGCCATGAACTTGCAGGCTCTGCGAGAGTTGCAGCCCGGAGATTACGTCACCCACCTGGACTACGGCATAGGCCGCTTTGCCGGGCTTGAGAAGATCCGCATCAACGGTCAGATGCAGGAATCGGTGCGCCTGATTTTCCGGAACGATGACATTCTTTACGTAAGCATCCATTCGCTGCACAAGATCTCCAAATACGTCGGACAGGAGGGAACCATACCGGCGCTAAGCAAGCTCGGATCGGAACAATGGAAGCAGCTCAAGCAGCGCACCCGGCAAAAGGTCAAGGACATCGCGCGCGAACTGATCGCCCTGTATGCGCGACGCAAGGCATCCCGCGGTTTTGCCTTCCACCCCGACAATTACCTTCAGGCAGAACTCGAGGCTTCTTTCATGTACGAAGACACGCCTGACCAGTACCGCGCCACGCAGGAGGTCAAGTCCGATATGGAAAGGGACTGTCCCATGGACCGCCTCATCTGCGGCGACGTGGGCTTCGGCAAAACGGAGGTGGCCATACGTGCTGCGTTCAAAGCCGTTCAGGATGGAAAGCAGGTTGCCATACTCGTGCCAACGACCATTCTGGCATTGCAACACTACCGCACCCTGAAGGACCGCCTGCGGGAATTTCCAATCGATGTGGACTACCTCTCACGGTTTCGCTCGGCAAAAGAAAAATCGGCGATGCTGAAGGCGCTTGCAGACGGCAAGCTCGACATCATCATCGGCACCATCAGCCTGTTGAATGCAAAGGTGCGTTTTAAGGACCTCGGCTTACTGATCGTCGACGAGGAACAGAAATTTGGCGTCGCCTCCAAGGAAAAGCTGAGGCATTTGCGGCACAATGTTGATACCCTGACCCTGACGGCCACCCCCATTCCCCGGACCCTTCAGTTTTCGCTGATGTCTGCACGCGATCTCAGCGTCATACAAACGCCGCCACCAAACCGCCAGCCCATTCATACAGAACGCCGCGTGTTCAGCGACGAGCTCATTCGCGACGCCGTCATGCACGAAGTTTCGCGTGGTGGGCAGGTGTTCTTTGTGCACAACAAAGTCAAGAGCTTGCCAGAGGTCGTAAGCATGCTCGAAAAACTTTGTCCGGGCGTCGACATTGCCATGGCGCACGGCCAGATGGAGGCAGAAAAACTCGAGAAGGTCCTCATCGGATTTATCGATCACCAGTATGACGTGCTGGCTTGCACGAACATCATCGAAACGGGACTTGACATCCCCAACGCCAACACCATCATCGTCAACAATGCGCATCAATTCGGGCTGAGTGACCTTCACCAGCTTCGCGGCCGGGTTGGCCGCAGCAACCGCAAGGCATATTGTTATTTATTTGCGCCGCCTTCTTCGGCACTGACACCCGAAGCGAGAAAGCGTCTCAAGACCATCGAGGAATTTTCAGATCTCGGCAGCGGGTTTCACGTTGCCATGCGCGATTTGGATATTCGCGGAGCCGGCAATCTGCTCGGCGGAGAGCAAAGCGGATTTATTGCAGACATCGGTTACGAAGCGTATCAGCGCATACTCGAGGAAGCCGTCAGCGAATTGAAGGAAACGGAATTCAGCAATGTGTTTGCTTCTGGTGAGCACCTGAAAAAGCAGACCTATGTTCGGGAAACGACCATTGACACGGATGTTGAAATGCTCATACCGGATGATTATGTAGCCAATATCCAGGAGCGATTGCGATTATACCAGGCGCTTGACAAAATTGAAGACGAAAACGGCGTTGCCAAATTCGCGGAGGAGTTGCGAGACCGTTTTGGCCCCGTGCCGCCTCAGGTTATGGAGCTCTTCGACGGTCTGCGTCTGCGGTGGGTGGGCAAAGCACTGGGCTTCGAGCGCATCGTGCTCAAAAAGAAGAAGCTTCAGGTTTATTTTGTCTCCAACCCGGCGTCCCCGTATTACGAGACGGAGGGTTTTCGTTGTCTGATGGCGGGTTTGGCGAAATCGGGATCGGGCTTTACTCTGAAACAAACGGCCCATCAACTGCTTGCATCTCACGAGCACGTCAGGGGGCTGGCACACGCCATGGAGATCCTCCGGACATTCAGGCCACCCGAAGGCGAAACCACCCCCCAGGAGGCAGCTGCCGGGCAGCAGGAAGACGAAAGGCAACCGATTGCCACATAGGGCGCGATTCATCTCGTTTTGTCGGGCGCGAAGAGTTCAGGGTAAGGTAGAATGGTGCATGGTAGGGACAAAAAAAAAGAGATCGGTTTAAACCCCCCAGCAAACCGATCTCAAAAATTGTCTCGCACCAATTTCTTGGGTACGCACCTGGTTTCCCAGGCAATGTAAATCATGCACAAACCTTGCCAATCCAGTTAAAAATGGGAAAATTTTTTCATGTTTTTCAAAAACGCAACAACAGTATATTATAAAACACTGAAATACAAATAATTATAAGTTGTTGTCTACACATATTCCGAAATGTGGTTCTGCGTAAGTGAATGACCTTTTTTAATGATGTGTACCCGGGAGCCGTGCATACCGACCGGGTGTAGCCCTCTGGGAGCCTCCATAAATGAAAGACAATCTGGTCTCCCGGGTGACAGGATAGACAGGCTGCCAGCAAGCGAAGGGGTCAAATTGGCAGAAAATCCGGGATGGCATGTGCTTTGAGCGGTGCAGGTAAAATGTAAAGCCATGCGCAGTGGAAAGATCTCGGTTCAAACGGAAAACATTTTTCCGATCATCAAAAAGTTTCTGTATTCAGAGCAGGAGATTTTCCTGCGGGAGTTGGTATCGAATGCGGTAGATGCTACGACCAAGCTGCAGGCCCTTGCGTCGAAGGGCACCTTCAAGGGCGAGACCGGACCGCTGACCATTGAGGTCATAGTAAACAAGGACGCCGGTACCCTAACCATCCGCGACCGTGGAATTGGGATGGACGAAGAGGAGGTCGATAAATACCTCAACCAGCTTGCCTTCAGTTCTGCAGAGGAGTTTATCCGCAAGCACAAGGGAGACATCAGTATAATCGGACATTTCGGATTGGGATTTTATTCTGCATTCATGGTAGCCGACAAGGTGGAAGTCCTGACGCGTTCCTACAAAAAGGGAAAAAAGGCCGTGCGCTGGAGTTGTCAGGGGGATACCGAATTCTCGATTGAAGATGCAGAAAAGGAAGACCGGGGCACCGACGTGATCCTCCATCTTTCCGAAGACTGCCGTGAATACCTGGAAGAAGGAAAAATCCGGTCGTTGCTCGAGCGGTATTGCCGCTTCCTTCCATTTCCGATACAGTTTGGAACGCGCAAGGTGAGCGAGAAAGTGGGAGAGGAAGATCGAGAAGGGGAAGAGCCGGATATCGTGAACAACACGCACCCTTTATGGAAGAAAGCTCCTTCCGACATCAGCGACGACGACTACAAAGCATTTTACAGCGAATTGTATCCATACGGCGAAGATCCTCTGTTCTGGATTCATCTCAACATTGACTATCCGTTCAACCTTACGGGTATCCTGTATTTTCCCAAAATCAGGAACAACATCGAGGTTCAGAAAAACCGGATTCACCTGTATTGCAACCAGGTTTTTGTCACGGATGACGTCAAGGAAATCGTTCCGGAATACCTCATGTTGCTGCATGGGGTGATCGACTCACCCGATATACCCTTAAACGTTTCGAGGTCTTATCTGCAGGCCGACGCAAACGTGCGGAAGATCTCCGGCTACATCACGCGCAAGGTTGCCGAGAAGCTTGGCGAATTATTCAAAAAAGACCGTAAGGACTTTGAACGCAAGTGGAATGACATTGCAACGTTCATTAAGTATGGTCTGATCTCCGACGAAAAATTCTGGGAGAAGGCGCACGCTACCGCGCTGTTGCAAAATGCCGACCTGGAATATTTTACCCTGGAGGAGTACCGCGAAAAGATCAGTACACAACAAAAGGATAAAAACGGTAAGCTCATTGCACTTTACACACACGACCCCAAGGCGCATTACAGCTACCTGGCTGCCGCACGCGATTACGGATACGACGTACTCCTGTTAAACAATGTGCTCGACAATCACTTCATTCAAACCCTGGAAATGAAGGCTGATATGCAATTCAAGCGCATTGACTCCGATGCAATTCCCCACTTGATCGAAAGGGAAGATTCTGCAGAAACGGTGTTGTCGGAAACCGAGCGCAAGACGGTAGAGGGCCTGTTTTCTGCTCTGCCCAACAACAAGGCCGCAAAGACGGTGGTGAAGGCGCTTGCTCCGGATGCTGCCCCGGTGGTCATCGTAAAACCGGAATTTATGCGGCGTATGTCGGAGATGCAGTACATGATGCAAGGTCCTGGAACCGATGGCGAGGATAACCCTTTTCTCAACCATTACGAGTGCGTGATCAACGGAAACCATCCGGTCATTGCACAGAAATTGCTGGCGACCGGGGAGGGAGAAATGCAGAATGCCCTGGCAGATTACCTCTTTCAGCTTGCGATGCTCGACCAGCAAATGCTGCGGGGCGAGGCGCTTCATGCTTTTGTAAAGAGCAGCCTGCAGAGGTTAAACGGATAGATCTTTTCCAGGACAACTGCTGCGGAAAAGATGGAGTCCTGGTTATGAGTTTGAGTAGTTTGGTCGTTCCTGATACAGGGATGCACATTCCGAAGTGGTCTCATTCTATTTAATGGCCTGCTTAACTGAAAGGGTGATGTCATGGATCTTTCTTAGTCGATGAAAGGGGTCTAAAGCTTTACAGATAATCAGTTAAGGGCAAATCCCGCCCGACAACAAGAGAAACTCGATCTGAGCTGCCCAGGCGCGAGAGGGTACATCTGTAGGCAATCGCTTCTCAATTTCACATGCGCAGCAAGGAGGCTGGAACAATGATGAAGTATATGGGAAGAGTGGTGAGTTGCAGAGCAACCGCAAGCCAAGCGGCGCCTTATGAGCCTGGGTGAGGATTAAAAAAAGGCTCCCCGGAGGAAGCCTTTTGATAAGATCTATTTCGCTAAGTGGCAGATTACATGCCCGAAGCTTTTTGTTTGTACATGTCGTATGCGGCCATAGCGGAAGCTTTGGCATCGTTGAGTTTGGAAACCCAGCCTTCGGATTTGGAGGTAGCGTCGACAACGGCGTTTTTCAGTTCGTCGATCTGGGCCATGACATCGCCTTCCAGTTTGCCTGCAGCGAGGCCTTCTTTCAGGGTGTTCAACTTGGTGGTGAGTTCTCCCCAGCTCGTGGTGAATGCAGCAACTTCGGAAGCCAGTCCGCCAATGCCTTCGAGTTGTGAGGCGAAGCCCGCTTTGATGGAGTCAAGCGATGCAGATGCCTCGGGTTTCATTTTGGCAGCAAGCTTAGGATCAACCATAAGGCTGTCATTCAGGGAAGCCAGGGATGCCTGTGCGGCGCCAATCATTCCACCCGTTTCGGTGACGGAGGCAGTCACTTTGTCCCAATCTGTGGCTAGGGCCTCGATCGGTGCGCGGAATTGCTCAACGCTGTTGCAGGCAACGAGAAGGAGAGCAGGTGCAAAAAGAGCGATCAGTTTTTTCATTTTATTCGTATTAATTTTAGAAAGGTAAAGGTACCGCACCCCGCAGGGGCCGATGTTAAAGCCCTTCAAATCTTGATTAACGCTACGTTAATAAAAGCTTAAGAAGGCCGTACCGCGCCAAAAAAAAAGTGCGGATTCTTACAAAAGCGTCGCCGACTGACAGGCAGAAAACGCGTACTCCATCGCAGGGTGCTTCCTATAAGGCCTCTGGAAGTGCTTGAAATGGATATTAAGTATCAGTGGGTCGAGCAGTACCAAAAGAACGCCTACATCCTGACAATCATCGATACGTTCACCCGTGCAGTGCTCTATCGCTATGAAGGATAC
>JADLHA010000003.1 GCA_020848995.1 Saprospiraceae bacterium
CGGACCTCCTACTACTGTTACCAACGGGTCTGTTACCGTAACGTTCGTTAGGGTAACGTTGCCCGTGTTGCACACTTCAAAGGTGTAGCTGATCGTCTCCCCTACATCGGCGTTGCCGTCTCCGTTGACGTCGTTCCACACGCCCACTTTCTCCAGCTCGACTGCAGGGGATTGGATGGCATTTACCGTCTCCCCGTCCGTATCGCTCACATCAGGTCCTGAGGGAGGGGTACCCTCTGCCGTAGCCGTATTCACTATGCTGCCTGCATCTACGTCCGCCTGTGTTGTCGTGTACGTTGCCGTAAACACCTGGCTCGCTCCAGGGGCCAGCGTCACCGGACCCGGGGTAATCACCGACAATCCGGCAAGCGGATCGCTCACACTCACTCCCGTTAGCGTTACGTTGCCCGTGTTGGTAACCGTAAAGCTGTACGTGATCACCTGGCCAGGCGCTGTGTAGCTCGTTGGACTTGCTGATTTTACAATATCGATAGATGGACTCTGGATGGCATTTACCGTCTCCCCGTCCGTATCGCTCACATCAGGTCCTGAGGGAGGGGTACCCTCTGCCGTAGCCGTATTCACTATGCTGCCTGCATCTACGTCCGCCTGCGTCGTCGTGTACGTAGCCGTAAACACCTGGCTCGCTCCGGGAGCTAGCGTAACTGAACCTGGAGTAATGGCCGATAGCCCCGACAGCGGATCGCTCACACTCACACCCGTTAGCGTCACGTTCCCCGTGTTGGTAACCGTAAAGCTGTACGTGATCACCTGGCCCGGCGCTGTAAAGCTCGTTGGACTTGCTGTTTTTATCAAATTCAACCCAGGTGCCTGCGTAAGCGGCAGGATTGTCGGATCATCGTCAGCATAATCACTTTCATCGCTCAGGTCGTCAACCGAGGTATTTGTAGGACTCTTACCTGAAGCAGTAGCCTGATTCACAATTTGACCGGCATCCATATCTGCCTGGGTGATTGTGTAGGTCGCGGTTACAGATCCCGTTTGACCAGGACTAAGGGTAGAAGGAGATGTCAAAAGATTCACGGATCCCGTCAAGGCATCGTCAACTTCCACATTATTCAAGGTAGTATTTCCCGTATTCTTTACTGAAAACGTATAGGTTACAACTTCTCCTACCTGACCAGTCCCCGTCCCACTGATGTTTGTAACGGTCTTAATTACCGAAATTTCCGGGACCGAATCAATGCAAATCTTAATCCAGGCAGTATCACATAGAGTAGGCTCAGCGATTGCACATATCCGGTAATCAAGGGTAAATATGCCAGCTAATGCACCGGTGCTCACATCTACCGTTCCATCCCCATTCAGGATGATTGAACCGGTCGGATCGGGAACAATTATGCTTAACGTGACGTCTGCGGGAACAAGAGGTGCAAAGCATAGAGAGTCGTTATCAAAAATATCGATCACATTCAGGTCTCCTGGAAGAACATAGCATGCAGAGTCATTGCTCGCAACGATGGCTTTAGGGATCAGGTCTATTTCAGGTGTCTGGGTACAATTGTAGCTTGACTCAAACGTATTGGTTGCAGTGCCATCCCCCATACTTCCATTCACACGGTGCCCCACATAGCAATAGCGCGTACTTTCATCCTTAATGTACACGCTGGTATGCCCACCGGTTTCAACGTAAAGGGCAATATCTGTAAAAGGAGTAAACCCATTTGGAATGGTGGGATTTTGTGATACCGCATCCGTGGGACCTCCCAACATTCGTCCTGCATTCATTCCCCATGCGAACAATCTGTAGTCGGAATCTATGGCATTTACAGAATTTGTTTCATAGGTTCCGCCCCATCCATCGTGCTCCTGAGTACTAAAATAAATGCAATTGGTAAGATTGGTGCCATCGGGCTTTTTGGCGATGACCCAGGAGCGCCGTTCTGTAGTGGTAAAATCTCCCAGTTGCCGTTCGCCATTGTCCCCGAGCGCATAAAGGGTTCCAGCATTGGTAAGAATATAATGCGCACTGGAACCCGTCATTCCAATATACCGGATGTCAGTTCCCAGCACTCCTGCCGGTAAAGTCATTGCGGTTGCCCGATTCCGGTCGCTGGGAGCCGATCCATTACCCAGGTAGGTATCATAACCCCATGTAAACAACAGCCCAGTGGAGGTCAATGCCATCAAGGCGCCACTATTCCGGCCGTGCCCTCTTACAGCAGTCACATTGGTCAGAACAGGGTTACCTGAAGCAGACGAAGTGACCTGATACCACGTAGTGGAGTTCCCGCCGCCCCCATTCCCCCGGTTCTGGGAATTTTGAGAAATCACATACGCGCTTCCGCTGCTGGTAACGATTGCCAGGGTTCCGTAGGTCGCAAACAACATGGTCACATCTGCAGGGTCGACCCCTGAAGGCAAGCCATCTGTTTGCCCCCCAATGGTCAGCTTTTGCATAGCATTACTACTAGTTAAGCTACCATCCAGAACATTCCCTTCACCGCCCCACGCAAACAGGCCGGTTGTGGTCAGAACGATAAATTGCTGGGTACTGCTCCCAGTACCACCGGTACTCCCTATGCTGAACAACTTCGGTGTGCCTGTCAGCGTTGGAAAATTTGCATTATCCAAATCTACAGGCGATACCAAGTGAGATGTACCATTTGCAGCTGCTCCCTGCCCCCATATCACCAGTCCACCATCAGCCTTTTTGGCAATGCTGCTATGAAATCCTGAAACGATGATGTCGTATTTCTCAAATGGATTGCCGCAAAGTGGTTGAGAGATTAGCCTGCCCTCCCCAAAGACTCCTAAGGTAATCAACCAGATCCAAGTGAACGTGCTTTTAATATTCATAAAAAAGGAGATTTGCAAATTGAAAAAGATTACTTTACTGGGACCATGTGCGTATAACACTGCACATTGCCATTGTTGTCCATGAAATCAAACATGAGGATAGCTTCTCTCTGAGTAGCCCTTCCCACAAGTTTGTATTTGAGCAAATAGGTACCTGAACCTACAACGAATGAACGTTCTTCTGGGACAGCCACCAGGCTGGTTCCGATCCCATGAGATTGTGCATCCAACAAATCGATCGTGAAGGCATTTTTTTCATAAGATTCAACAACCAGGGGAACAAGGATGCCGATATCTGCTGCACTGGCATTTGCTACAATATCCTTGGAAAATTTTAATTCATCCAGTTTGTACTTCATGCGCATGGATGATACGATAACCAGAATTTCCTCGGGGTAATGCTGATGGCTGCATCCATGCTGATCATGTTGTTCAGCATCATGCCCATCCGATAAAGCTATTTTAAATTCACCAGGTCTTTCGAAAACATGGTCATAAATGGAATTACCGCTTCCAGATACAAGGATGAGACCCTCTGCATCTACTATTTTCCATTCCATATTTTGAAGATTCCAATCTTTGGGGATGCCTTCTCCAAAGGAAATTCTGATCACAGGAATATCAGTTAGAATATTATGTGCCATTTGCCTTGCTCTGGAAAGTCCGTCGCTGAAAGCAAAAACGGATCCTTGGACCAAGAGCAAGGACATAATGGTGATCCTGATTTGAGTCGATGGATTCATAAAAGGTTTTAGCATTTATTAATTTGTTAAAATCACTTCACACCTTTGGAGTTGACGAGGAATGATCACGTTGTCAAACTTATACCGGGTATAGGCGAGACAAGAATTGGCGCAATAGAATCTGGCAAGGAAGGAGGATGATCGAATAGGTTGGCGAAGAAAATCGCCAAATCTCATTGCCTTATGACAGGGCAAGCAGGAAATCAACCCGGTTTGCAAGCGGGTTGATGTTGAGCATAAAAATATGCGGATAGGGAATATAAAAAAGATCGCGCGAATATTCTGCCAGAGCGCGTCCAACAAAAGAATGTCTGCAGGAGATAATACACAGCCGTATACTCCTCCCCAGGAGGGCATTGTAGTTTTCTTAATCTTCAACCCCAAAAAGATTTTCGCCCAAAAGGGCCGTTATCTATTGAGTGCCGTAGTATCGGTAAGGTAAAAACATAGTTAACCCATTTCCCTTAAGAAAAGTTTAAGAGACTAGGTTTAGTTTAACGTTGTGGGACAAAAAGACACGGTGGTTAATCAGGGTAGGACAAAGGTATGGCTAATTTCAATTTTGCAAAATGATTATCATACATAATTTATTTATTATATGTAATTAATTTATTATAAATTATTTATAAACTAATTACACAAATTCACGATTCCTCCCTTCAGGGCTTTTCGACCAACTCCTGCAGAATGCCTGACTGTATGTTAATAAATTGTAAGTTTTTTACTCGTTGCGTTACTTGTTATGGAGTTTGGTAATTCCACGCACTTCGCTTATAGCGGCACTTGCTCTTGTTATGATTCAGGTTATTCAGATGCTATTATCTTTTATGGAATTCAGCTGTCCTTGCGTTGACGTGATGATCAACATGATCAGATCAGATCAGATACTAACGATCGTAAGTTTCTTCCAACAAAGAAGAACCCGCCGCAGATCGCATCAGGTCACTGGTGGATAGCCCTTTTGTCCAGGGCATCGAGTGCCGCCTCGCGAATGGCCTCGCTGTAGGTTGGGTGCGGATGGCTGATGCGGGCGATGTCTTCGCAGGCTGCACGGAATTCCAGGGCGACGGCAAGTTCCATGATCAGGTCAGCCGCCCTCGCGCCGACGATGTGTGCGCCTAAAATCTCGTCGGTCTGCTGATCTGCCACAATCTTTACCAGCCCATCCACATCGCCGCTGGCACGCGCCCGCCCAAGGGCTTTGAATGGATATTTCCCAATTTTGTAAGCGATTCCTTCTGTGTGCAATTGTTCTTCCGTCCGGCCGATGGCGGCCATCTCCGGCCAGGTATACACGACCCCCGGGATCAGGTCGTAGCGCAGGTGCGGTTTCTGGCCCGCGATGTGTTCTGCAACGAAAATCCCCTCTTCCTCTGCCTTGTGGGCCAGCATGGGACCGCCGACCACGTCGCCGATGGCGTATACGCCCCAGGCCTTTGTCTGAAGTTCAGCGTCCGTGACTATCCTCCCTTTGTCGTCCAGTGCGATTCCCGCCCTTTCTGGTGCAAGGCCTGTGGTATAAGGCTTTCTGCCAACTGCTACCATGCAATAGTCAGCTTCTGCGACTGTATCCTCCGAAGCGTTCAAAGCCCGGTAACGAACCAAGACGTGGTCTCCCCTTCGCTCTACGCGCTGAACGGCATGGCCGGTATGAAAGGCCATGCCCAGGGCTTGCAGCGCCTTCTGGAGTGCCCGCGCACAATCGCGATCCATACCTGGCAGGATGCCCTCTGCGTATTCGATCACCTCGACCTGAGTGCCAAGGCGTGCATAGACAGACCCCAGTTCCAATCCGATGACGCCACCCCCGATGACGACCATGCGCTGTGGGATTCCATCGAGTTCGAGGGCTTCTGTTGACGAGATCACGCGTTCGCCATCAAATTGAAATGCTTCCGGCAAAACCGGCTTAGACCCGGTAGCAATGATGCAGCGGTCAAATTTTACGATCTCTGCACCGCCCTCCGGCTTTTGCACTTCCAGACTCGTGGCATCGCGAAACGAGGCTTTGCCCTGAATCCAGTGCACTTTGTTTTTGCGCAACAGGTATTCCACTCCTTGCCCATTTTGAGAGACCACGTCGCGCTTGCGCTGCATCATTTGTTTAAAATCGACGCGCAATGACTCCGCATGCAGTCCATGCTTTTGGGCATTCACCTTCCAAAAATGTGCGTGCTCACTGCTGTCGAGCAGCGCCTTGGATGGGATGCATCCCACATTCAGGCAGGTACCTCCTAATACCGGGTATTTTTCAACCACGGTCACCTCCATACCCAACTGTGCGCACCGGATTGCTGCGACGTACCCTCCCGGGCCCGATCCTATTACGACCACTTTCATTGACAGTCCGCTATGCTAACAACCTCCGTTGTGGTCAAATGGTTTGGCAAGCACAACCCATTCTGTTCAGTCAGACACCTGCTCACGGTTTCTTCCGGTTATCCTGCTGTCGCCCGGTGTGGTCTCTGTTTGCCGGGGGGCGGCTTGTGTCACAGGGCCGCTTCTTATTGAATCGCTTTTTGCGCCGTCCCTTCTTTTTGATGTCCGGCAACTCAATTTCGCCGGTAACATCGACAAACTCACTTTCTTTGGATTTTGCAGATTCAACGCTCTCTTCGCTTGGAACGATCTCGTCGGGCCTTTCACCGCGGTCATTCATCGATTTGATCTTGCGTACGTAGTCTGGCGACAAGGGCATGACGACGGAACGGCCCCTTTCCGGTTCGTAGGCGTAGTACAATACCCCGCGGAAAATGTCCACTTTGATGAGCGAAGCCCTCCCCTTTTTGGAAAAGAGTTCGTCCACATTCGAAGGATACTTGTCGAGCTCATCAATGTAGAGATCGAGCTCGTAGTTAAGGCAACATTTCAGGCGGCCGCATTGCCCGGTTAGTTTGGATTGATTGATGGCGAGGTTTTGGTAACGGGCAGCATTCGTGTTGACCGATTTGAAATCCGATAACCAGGTCGAACAGCAAAGCTCTCGGCCACAGGAGCCAATGCCCCCGATGCGCGCCGATTCCTGCCTTGCTCCAATTTGCCACATTTCAATTTTAGTTTTGAACTCCTTTGCATACTGCCTCACGAGCTCGCGAAAATCGACACGACCGTCGGCTGTATAATAAAAGGTCGATTTGCGTTGATCGGCCTGGATCTCGACGTCCCCAATCTTCATGTCGAGCTTCAGGTTTCGCGCAATGATCCGCGCTTTCACAAGTGCAGCGTGCTCCAGTGCTCGTGCTTCTTCCATGCGCTCGATGTCGCGTGTGTTGGCCCGTCGGAGCACTTCGTAACTGATGCGGCCTTCGCTGAAATTCTTTTTGCGCATCTGCAGCTTCACCAGATCGCCCATCAGACTCAGCCTTCCAACGTCAAACCCTCCGTAACCCGTATCGACGACCACGAGGTCTCCGGTTGTGGCCCTGGCGTGTTCGCTGAGCCGGTAAAAGGACTTGCGTGCCCCATTCTTAAAACTCACTTCTACCAGCTTGCTCTCTACCGGATCTTCCAGATCCAGCACAGTCAGCCAGTCGTAGGTATTCATTCTCTGACAGCCACCCGATTGGCAATGGCCTTTGTTTCCACAACCTCCGGGGACTCCGTTTTGATGATTCGAGCAGGATGAACATCCCATAAATGCCTAATTGATTCTTGTGAGTTGCTCTTGTTTCGACTTCAGGGTGCGGGACAGAGCAATGGAAAAATCTGTCATCAGCAGTCGCACATTAGCGTTTTGCTGAATGCCAGCCAAACAATCGTTAGCAGCATCACTGATTCGTTCAGCCTGGCCGGCATCCAGAGAAACCGCCAGCCTTCCAATGTACTGATGCAATGCATTATCCCCTGCTTCTCCCGCCAGTTCAGGGGCATATTTTCTGCGCAGGACAAAAGACAGCAGGCCCTGCATCCATTGAAGAAATTGTTTCTGATCCTCGCGATGCTGCTTTGCAAACCACTCCACCCATTCAGAAATCTCCTTGGGCTTGTACTGATAGGCTGCCTTAAACAAATCACTCAGGTGGTCCATCATGTCTGTACTGCGCGTTCCGAGCAGGTGCAATGCGTTCTGCAATTTCCCGTCGGCCAGCAGGGCCGCCTGCCAAGCAGCATCCGGTTCGGCGTCAGCGTGCTCCTGAAGGAAAGCTGCTATGGTTTGAGGGGGAACCGCCTTCACCCGGAAAAGCTGCGCTCTGGATCGAACCGTCGGCAGCAAAGCATCGGGATTCGAGGTCACCAGCAAAATAAAAGTGTGCTGCGGAGCCTCCTCAAAAATTTTGAGCAATCGGTTGGATTCCCTTCCAAGATATTCAGGCAACCAGATCAACATCACTTTGCAGGCCGCGCTGAATGGTCTGAGCACAAGACGCTCTAAGATGCTCTGAACTTCAGCAACGGCAATGTTGGCCTGGGTCCCCTCTTCTCCTAAACCCGCAAACCAATCCGTCAGATCCATGAATGGCGTTTTGTGCAACGCCGTCCTCCATTTGGCATAATGACTGACGCTAAGTTCTTTGTTCTTGGCGAGCGGGAATGAAAAATGTAAATCCGGATGAACCAGCCTTTGCACCTGCCTACAGTGACTGCATGTGCCACACGGCTTATTCCCGCCACTGCACAACAGAGCCTGGGCAAGTGCTATAGCCATCGGCAGCTGGACATTTCCCGGGAGGCCCGCCAATAAAGAGAGTTGCGGTAACGCACCGGTCGCTACTGCTTCGCGCAGACCATGCCACAAATCGTCCTGCCCTACCAGCAATTCCTGCCAATGGATGCCAGCGGCCTTTGGATGAACGGTTGCCTTCGAAGTTTCCATTTGATACAGGACAAAATTACTGTGTTTGTGATAGATATATAATATTGTTAAACAATATATTATACATTTTTATTATTTATAATATTAAAATTCATTCCCTTGGTGTACCTTCCCTCCAAACGATGCTTATGTACGCCGCACTGCGCAAAATGGAGAACCGCCACATCGTCCTTTGGCTGATCAAAGACGCCTGCTGGAACCTGGAGTGGCCGGGACTGGCCTTCACCGCGTACTGGCCAACCCTGCTGCTTGCCGCCTACATCACCAACCGATCCCTCCACGAGCCCGTGGAACGCTGGTTCAATGGGGCTGTCTGCTACTGGTTGCTCGCCAACGGAGCCTGGATGTTTGCCGACTTGTTCGCATGGGAAGTGCTCAATTTGCCAGCTCGCATTTTTTTTGCTGCAGGCCTCGCCATCCTCTTCTACTATTATCTAATCATACGGCCAAAATTGCCTGCCGACATGTCAAGGGCCTGACGCTCAACCGGGAAAACTCCGGATAGGAACTTCCACGAGCGCCAGCGTTCAGCTGGCCGAAACAGTTGCGCAGGGCCGCTTAAAATCCCAGCCCTGCGTGCAGTCCGAATATCTGGGTGTACCCGGAATTCTTTTCAGGACCAAAGCGGCCGGGGGCAACCAACTCGAGAAAAAAGACCGTGTCGTTGCCAATAGAAAATCCTTTGTTGAGCAGCGGGGTCAGTCCAAACTGGCCCACTCCGGCTTCGAAAGCCAAACGCATGCCGAAGGTAAATCCGCCGCCCAGCGGGAACAGGAATCCGGGGTGGAAAAGCAGGTGAACCTCATAGGGCTTGTCGGTATCTGCATAGGGCTTGAACAGGGGAACGAACTCCAGGTCGAATTTTACTTTTCCAGGTGTGTTCAAGGTAATCCCCATCGGGAATCCTATGGCGTAAAAATCGGTTTCGTAAAAGTAGTTTACGTCTCCTTTGTTAATGGCCAGAATGGGTTGTACCACGCCAAAATGGTAGCCCGCAACGAGGTTGCCGGACTGACTTTTCGCCGTGTTCGCAACAAAGGCGCAGACCAGCGCGATCGCGTAAATGCTGTGCTTCATGGAAATCAATTAAGGGTTTACTGCAAGTGAATGATTCAAAGACAAAAATATCCGATTTGGGAGGATTGCCAAAGGCCGGACCCATAATTTTTGGCCATCGGGATACGGGCATCCAGGCTGTCCAACTTACGAGGCTTTGGCACTGGGCTGTTTTTGGGTGTGGCGTTCCTGTGGTGCCGGGATCCAATCGGTAGGCCATAATGAACAGGCGGTGCTGGGAGTGCTCGCCACCGGAAATCCGGACGGGTGCTGAGGTTCACTTCAGCAATGATGTGAATAGGGAAGGAAGGATCCCTGCAGCGAGGGTGATCAGCGAAAAGAGGATGAGCAAGCCCGAATACACGGGTCCAACCGGCAAAGCTGGATCCGCACTTTTTGAATAGACGGCGTTGATCACTTTGTAGTAGTAATAGACGGAGATCAGCGTACAGACCACGGCCACTACTGCCAGCGATGCATAGCCATTGGCTACTGCCTGGTTGAGCACGTAGAGTTTTGCAACAAAGCCTGAGGTAAAAGGCCCTCCTGCGAGCGAGATCAAAGCCAGGGTCATCGTTCCTGCCAAAATGGGGTTTCGCTGTCCGAGACCGCGAAATGCATCGAGCGTGTCAGTACCCTCCCGGGATTCGACAAAGTGAACGACGACAAAGCACACCACCGATGCCAGCACGTACGCAATGAAATAGAACAGTACGGGCCACTCCTCACCCGGCTGGAGGCTTATAAAGCCCATGAGGATGAATCCTGCCTGAACGATGCCGGAATAGGCCAACAGCCGCTTGACGCTCTGTTGTTTGACGGCCAGGACATTGCCCAGGATCAAGGTAGCCAGGATGAGCAGGGCATAATAAGCATTGAGCCATGCCGGTAGCAGGTCTGCATTGAGTTGTATGATGCGCAGAAAGGCCCCTATGGATGCCAGTTTGACCAGACTCGCCATAGCGGCAGTGAATAAGGTTGGCGTTCCTTCGTATACATCCGGAGCCCAGAAATGAAAGGGCACCACGGCAATTTTCAGCGCAAAGCCCGTAAAGACAAACAAATACGCCAACTGCAGTAACATCTGGCCTTCCACTTCGACCGTACCAGCCATTTCCAGGCTTCCCGTCAGTGCATAGATCATTCCAATCCCGAAGAGCAGGATGGCACTGGTAAATGATCCGGTTATGAAATATTTCAGGGCCGCTTCGTTTGATTTCGTTTTGCGGCGGTCAGCGCCGGCGAGAATGTACATGGCGATGGACAAAATCTCAACGCCCAGAAAGAGGCTCATGTAATGCGTGGAACTCACCATGAGCATGGCCCCCAGGGATGCAAAGAGAAACAAGCCGGTGAAATCTCCAAGTTCCTCCTGTCCCCTGCGCTCGTACCAGGCATAAAAAGGGATCAGTGCAAGGGCATTCAGCAAGACGAGTGCAGCGAGGATCTTCGCCGAGCCGCCGGTCTCCACCATACCGGTCAGGTAGTGATTCCAAAAAGGCTGTTCGCCAATAGCAAAGTACAAGGCGATCGCCGTTCCGCCAAAAGCGATCGGAACGATCGCCCCCCGGACTTTTGTAAACCCGAGGAACATGGCGGCGATGGCAAACAGGCAAAGGACAATGAAAGCAGACATCATAGGGCACTCAATTGGCGGGAAGGTGATTCATAAACCGGAATGCGTACTGTCCCAAACCGATCCAGTGGATGGGAAAAAAGCCCAGTACGATGACCAGAAGTCCGATGACGATCAGCACGTAATCTTCCGACAGACTCAGGCCCTGAAAAGTACCCTGTTCGGGCGATTTGCCGAACATGGTCTTCTGGTAAAGCCGAAGCAGGTAGGCGGCACCCAGGATCAGGGTGAGGCCGCCAAACATTGCAAGGTAGGGTTTGTATTCGGCAATGCACCAGAGCAGGTAAAATTCCCCAACAAAGCCGCAGGTCAGCGGAAGTCCGATCGCAGATAGGACGATGACAAAAAAGTAAGCCGACAAACGCGGTTGTAGATGAGCAAGGCCCGATATCCCATCAAGTTGGGTCGTTCCTGTTCGACGGATCAATACATCGGCCACGAAGAATAAGCCGGCAGCAGCAAGTCCATGAGCGAGCATGGCGAAGAGGCCGCCCTGAATTCCAAGGTTCGCCATCGTAAGGATCCCGGCAGCGATCAGGCCGAGATGTGAAAATGAAGAATAGGCCAGAATGCGGATCATGTCGTTTTGCCTCCAGGCAACGAGCGCCCCATAAACCACTCCAATCAGACAAAGCGGAATGAGGAGATACTGCCAACGATAAATGGCTTCCACAAAAAGGAAGTCAAAGCGGATCAGTCCAAAGACGCCCATTTTCGACATAACGGCAGCAATGATCATGAGACTTGGCCGGTCGGCCTGGGCGTACAGATCTGCCTGCCAGGTGTGAAAGGGGAATAATGGGGTCTTAATGGCAAAGGCAATAAAAAAGGCAGCAAACAGCCAGTACTGGTATTTCAGATCGAGCTTGTTTTTGTAAAAGTCGTCCCATCCAGCCAGGCTGAGGTGCTCGCGCATATGGAACTGGAGAAATACGATTGCCGCCAGCATCAGGAGTCCGCCAAAAACGGTGTACAGAAAAAACTTAAAAACGGCCTTGCGTCGGTCCGGTCCGCCGTATTGGAGAACCAGAAAATAAACCGGAATCAGGGTTGCTTCGAAGAAGAGGTAAAATGTAACGGGATTCTGGGCCATAAAAAACCCATTGAGTGCGGCATGGGTCAGCCCAATCAAGCCATAATAAGCAGCGTTGCGGTCGTTTCCGCGGACGAGCGTCGCCAGGGTACTCAGCGTTACGATCAATTGGGTCAGCAGCAAGGGCAGGACGGCAGCTGCGTCGAATCCCACGTGAAAAAAGATCCGCATTTCAGGGATCCATGACAGTGAGGTATTGTACGACAGGTAGTTCTTGACCACGTCGTAGGAACCCATCAACAGCAGGAAATAAAACAAGCTGGCGACTCCCGAGGCCAGCGAAAGGTAGGGAGCGATTCTCTTACCCGCAAAAAACGCGATCAGGGCGGAGGTCAGAGGGATTGCTATGAGTAAGGCTGCCAGGTACATATTCACACTTTAGAAGATCAGGAACAAGGTCAGGAAAACCAACAGGGCCACCGCGCTGTAGAGCAGGTACGAACTCAATCTGCCGTCTTGCAGGTTGCGCAGGGCAAACGCTCCACTTTCCACGACCTTACCCGGAAAATGAACGACTCTGTCGATGATGCCGTAATCCCCGCGATGCATCAGCCAGCTGCCTGCCATCTTCAAGGGACGTACTAACAAACGTTCGTAAATTTCGTCTATGAAATACTTGTTGACCAGCAACCGTTCGAAAAGGGACGGGGTAACGGATGGTTCGGATGGACCCGAACTTCCGTATCGCTTGAAGCAAATGACAAGCAGTGCCAGGATAACGACCAGAGAAATACCCCAGAGGGCAAATTCGAAGGCATGCGATGCGCTGACCCTGCCTTGCACGATGGAGGGCACCAGGAACTTATACAAGCGGTGAGATTGGCCGGTGACAGCGGGCAGCCCGAGCAATCCTCCTGCCACAGACAACACCGCGAGCACTACGAGTGGCCCCCGCATGCTCCAGGGAGCTTCGTGCACATGGTCCCATGTCGCATCCTTTCCCCTGAATGCACCGTGAAAAACAGAAGCAAACATCCGGAACATGTACCAGGCGGTAAAGGCAGACGCCAGTGCCAGAGCAATGAAAAACCCGATGTTGTGGGAATGAGCGGCCATCAGGATCTCATCCTTTGAAAAGAAACCCGAAAGTGGCGGCAGACCAGCAATGGCCAGCGTTCCAACGAGCATCACTCCATAGGTCCAACGCATTTTTTTTCGCAACCCGCCCATCCGGCGAATGTCTTGCTCACCATGAAGTCCGTGAATGACACTCCCGGCACCGAGGAAAAGCAGCGCTTTAAAAAAAGCATGTGTCACCAGGTGAAAGATGGCAGTGATGTAAGCGCCCACGGCAAGGGCAACCGCCATAAAACCAAGTTGACTCACCGTTGAATATGCGAGAATTTTTTTAATGTCGTTTTGCTTGAGTGCGATCGTCGCTGCGACCAGGGCGGTCAGGCACCCCGTGATTCCGATCACCAGCTGAGTAACCGGGACGAGATCATACATGAAATGCATGCGCGCGATGAGGTAGATACCAGCGGTAACCATAGTTGCAGCATGGATGAGCGCCGACACCGGAGTCGGTCCCGCCATGGCGTCAGGCAGCCAGGTGAACAACGGGATCTGTGCTGATTTTCCACAAACGCCTATAAAAAACAGCAGGCTGATTGCGATGTAAGCCGGATCGTTCAGCTGGACGTCATTCGACATCGTGTCGTGAACGTCCGCAAAGGATACGGCACCTGTCGTGTAGATCGTAAGAAAAATGGCCACCAGAAAAGCGAGGTCGCCAATGCGATTCATCACAAATGCTTTGGTTGCTGCCTTGTTGTATTCCAGGTTGTCGTACCAAAATCCGATGAGCAAAAATGAGCAGAGGCCAACGCCCTCCCATCCGGCAAAGAGCACGACCAGGTTCGAACCCAGAACGAGCAGAAGCATAAAAAATACAAACAGGTTCAGGTAGGCAAAAAACCTGTGAAACCCCCGGTCTTCAGCCATATATCCGATTGAGTAAACGTGGATGAGTGTGCCGACTCCGGTGACGACGAAGAGCATAACCATGCTCAGGTTGTCGATCAGGAATGAAAAATCAACTATGGCAGACCCTTCACCGACAAACCAGGTGTAAAGTTTTACAGTCGTCGCTTGTCCCGCCAGCTGGCTGAAGGCAACAGCAGAGGCTGTAAAACTCAAAAGTGGGGCACAGCAGGCAATGGCACTGACCAACCACTTTGGCATGTGGTTTCCTAAGATGCCGTTGATTAAAAAACCCGCCAGCGGTGGCCAGAGGATGAGGTGTAAGATGAGCTCTGGATTCATTTGCTTCGCGATTGATCAGCCCTTCATCTGATCGAAGAGATCGATGTTGGTCGTTTTCAGATTTTTGTAGATCATGACGATGATGGCCAGCCCCACGGAAACTTCAGCTGCGGCAACAGCCATCGTAAACAGAACCATCACTTGTCCGGTGCCATCACCCCTGTAGGAAGCGCCCGCCACCATCAGCAGGTTTACCGCATTGAGCATGATTTCAATACACATAAACACGATGATGATGTTTTTGCGGATGAGAACGCCCAGCAGGCCTATTAGAAACAGAGCGCTGCTCAGGGCTACATAATGCGACAATGGGATGGTTCTTATGATTTCGGGAAGGTTGTTCATGACAGTGGAATTTTAGATGGAAGTTCGCGCTCCTTGCGGTTGAGCAGCACAATGCCGATCATGGCGACCAGAAACAGGACAGAGCAAACCTCCATGGGAAAGAGGAAATCGCGGTAGAGGACCTCTCCAATTTGCTCAACCAGGCCCGCTTCGGGATTTCCCGTATATTCCACATTGGTTTGTGCTACGCGGAATGCGGACAGCAGCAGCAGTCCGATACCCCCTATGCTGATTCCTGCAGCAGCGATTGGCATCCATGAGGAAAATCGCTCAAGATCGCGGCTGAGGTTCAAAAACATGATGACAAAAAGAAACAACACCATGATGGCCCCGGCATAAACGATGATGTTGACCAGTGCCAGGAACTGTGCATTGAGCAAGATGTACTGGGCAGATATCAGAAAGAAGGTTGCCACCAAAAAAAGTACACTCCGGATGGGATGTCTGGAAATGACCACCATGAATGCAGTGATCAGGGTCAATGCGGCCAATACGTAAAAAATTTTGTCCATGGGCGCTTCAATTTTTCTGAAAGGGTTCTACCAGGCGATCCTTTCCGTAAATAAAATCTTCACGTTCGAAGCTCGGAGGCGCCATCACATCATTTTGCAAAAAGATGGCGGCCTTCGGGCAGGCCTCCTCGCACAAACCGCAAAAAATACAACGCAGCATATTGATTTCGTAAACGGCTGCATACTTTTCTTCCCGGTACAATTGTTTTTCATGCGGCTTGCGCTCCGCGGCCGTCATGGTGATCGCCTCGGCCGGGCAAGCGAGCGCACAAAGGCCGCAAGCTGTGCATCGCTCTGCGCCTCTTTCATCGCGCTTGAGCACGTGAAGCCCTCTGAAGACCTTGCTCATCGGCCGCACCTTGTCCGGATAACTGATCGTGGCCTTCTTCCTGAAGAGATGGCTGAGGGTAATGCCCATTCCTTTGAAGATAGCCGGAAGGTATATGCGCTCCGAAAACGTCAATGGCTTCCGGGGCATGAGCTTGGCGCGATTGGTCAAAGTTTTTGCCTGTTGCATCATGACGATTAAAACAAAATGAACAAAGCGGTGATCAATACATTGAGCACGGCCAGTGGTATCAGCACCTTCCAGCCCAAATTCATGAGTTGATCATATCGGAACCGCGGAAGCGTCCAGCGGATCCAGATAAACAGGAAAATGAAAAAACCGGTTTTGGCAAACATCACCAGTCCTCCCAATAGCGTTTTTACCGGACCGGGATCCAGGTCACTCACGAATGGAAACTGGTAACCTCCAAAGTACAAACTTGCGAGCACTGCGCTGGAGATGAAAACATGAATGTACTCTGCAAACAGATAGAGCCCCAATTTCATCGAAGAGAACTCGGTATGGTACCCGCCGATGAGCTCGGTTTCGCACTCGGGCAGGTCAAAAGGTGCGCGGTTGGTTTCTGCAAATGCGCACACTATGAAGATGAGAAATCCAAGTGGTTGGTAAAGGATGTTCCAGGCCCACCCCGATTGCTGATCGACGATGTCGCGAAGGGAAAGACTGGAACTGACCATGACCAGCGAAACGATGGATAGCCCCATGGCGAGTTCATAACTGATGTTCTGCGAAGCAGCGCGGATGGCGCCTAACAATGAGAATTTATTATTGGAGGCCCAACCACCCACGAGGATGCCGTAAACTCCCAGAGATACGACACCAAACAGGTAAAGTATGCCAACGTTCAGATCAGCTGCCTGCATGGCGTAAGTGGTTCCGTTGATCTCGAGGTCCGGGGCAAAGGGGATGACCGCGCTCGTCATCAGTGCCGTGCACATAAAAATTGCCGGGCCTGCAATGAACAGCAATCTGTCTGAAACCCTGGGAATGAACTCCTCCTTGAAAAAGAGCTTCACCCCGTCGGCAAGCGGCTGCAGGATCCCAAAGGGTCCCGCCCGGTTTGGACCCAGCCGGTCCTGTAAAAATGCCGCCAACTTCCGCTCAGCGTAGGTCGTGTACATGGCCACGAAAAGGGAAATGCCAAAGACGGCCACGATGAAGATTATTTTAAATGTCAGCTCACTCATTCCGAAACAAATTTTGCATCGACGTTTACGGCAGGCGATACGACCGGAAGTTCATATTTGTTGGCTCCAATGACCGATTCGGGAATAATGTCCCGCGGACCCTCGATGGACCAGTCGGATGCCTGCTTATGTTCAAACCGGCAATCATTGCAAATGAAGTCGGTAACTTCACCAAACTCATTTTTCCGGGCAGTGACCCGGATGATGGCATCCCCCTTCATCCACAACACCACCTTGCCGCAACATTTGTCGCAGTCGCGGTGCGCATCGAACGGTTTGGAAAACCAAACGCGTTGTTTGAAACGGTAGGTCTTATCGGTGAGCGCTCCTACCGGACAAACGTCGATGATGTTTCCCGAAAATTCGTTTTCAATGGATTGCTGGATGTAGGTGCCAATTTCGGATACATCTCCCCGGTTGAGCACGCCGTGTACCCGCTGACCGGTGAGCTGGTCGGCCGCATAGACGCACCGATAACACAAAATGCACCGAGTCATGTGCAGTTGGACGTAGGGTCCAATGTCGATTCTTTCAAATTCGCGGCGCCCTTCTTCGTAGCGCGTTTGCTCATGGCCGTGCTCGTAGGATAGATTCTGCAGATCGCATTCCCCGGCCTGGTCGCAAACCGGACAGTCCAGCGGATGATTGATCAGAAGAAATTCCACCACTCCATTGCGCGCATCGAGCACCTCCGGACTGGTTTCATTTTCCACTACCATGCCGTGTTCAACCCGAGTGATGCAACTCGCCACGAGTTTGGGCATTGGGCGCGGATTGGCCTCGCTCGTTTGCGCAACTTTTACTAAGCAAACCCTGCATTTACCTCCGGTGTTCTTCAGGGGTTCGTAATAACACATCGCAGGGGGGTACTTCCCTCCCAGTTGCCGCGCAGCCTGCATGATCGTAGTGCCGGGGGGTACTTCGATGCTTTTTCCGTCGATGGTGACTTTTAACAAATCGCTCATGGTATGCGTGATTGAATGGACAGGATGAAGCATAAACTGCGGAAAGCCAGGGCTTTGCACCTGACATTGCCTTCATAGCCCGCAGTTTTGGGTGACCTGCCTGCGGTCCCTGTTCGTGTTTCTATGGCTATGGTTCTTGTTGTATTCATGGTTCCATGATCGGTACAGCATGCGCATAGGCGCCATGCAGGTGTTTTGCCAGACAGGAATCTGGATGCTTTACGTGCGCTTCAAATTCATCGCGGAAATGCCGGATTGCACTTCCTACCGGCCAGGCGGCTGCATCCCCCAAAGGACAAATCGTTTTTCCTTCGATGTGCTTTGCAACGTCGACCAGGAGGTCGATGTCGCTCATTTTGCCATGACCGTGTTCGATGCGATGTAAAACTTTTTCCATCCATCCCGTACCTTCCCGGCAGGGGCTGCACTGACCACAGGACTCGTGGTGATAAAACCGGGTGAAATTCCAGAGATTTCGAACGATGCATGCGCGTTCGTCGAAGACGATGAATCCGCCGGAACCCAGCATGGATCCGCTGACAAATCCTCCATCCGCAAGCGATTCGTAACTCATCAAGCGCGGCTCTCCGGCAGCAGTCTTTAAGATGAGCTCCTTTGGCAGGATGGGCACCGATGATCCACCGGGAACGACCGCTTTTAATTCGCGACCCTCCGCAATGCCACCACAATAGGCATCGCTGTAGATGAACTCTTCTACCGGCAACCCAAGTTCAATTTCGTAAACACCGGGCTGCCGGATGTTCCCGCAAGCGGAGATCAGCTTTGTTCCCGTACTTTTTCCCAAACCTATGGATGCATACGCAGCCCCGCCGTTGTTGACGATCCATGGAACGGAAGCGATGGTCTCCACGTTGTTGATCACCGTCGGGCAGCCGTAGAGTCCCGACACCGCCGGAAACGGCGGCTTGTTGCGGGGATTGCCGCGCTTGCCTTCAAGCGACTCGAGCAATGCGGTTTCTTCACCGCATATGTATGCCCCTCCACCGGGCTGAACATACAGCTCCAGGTCGTAGCCGCTTCCAAGTATATTCTTTCCCAGAAAACCCTTGGCGTAGGCCTCGGCAATGGCGCGTTCCAGTAAGCGGATCACCGACATCATTTCCCCACGCACGTAGATGTACGAGGTGTTTGCACCCAGGGCATAGGATGCCGTGATCATTCCCTCGATGAGCAGATGTGGGATCCGCTCCATGAGGTACCGGTCTTTGAAAGTTCCGGGCTCTGATTCATCGGCATTGCAAACCAGGTAACGGGGTTTATCCGATTTCTTGTCGAGGAAGGACCACTTCATTCCCGTGGGAAATCCCGCGCCCCCGCGCCCCCGCAATCCAGAAGCCTTCACCTCCTCTACGAGTTGGTCGGGACTCATTTCTTTCAGGGCCTTGCTGACTGCGCGATACCCACCGTTCGCCATGTAGGTATCAATGGCACGGATGCCTTCCACCGCTAGATTTTCCAATAATATTTTCGTCGCCATATCAGGATTCGCTGCGCAAACGGTCGATTAACTGGTCGAGTTTCTGTTCGGTGAGGTGTTCGTGGTACAGGTACTCCGGCCCGATTTGCAAAACGGGACCCGTGCCGCAAGAAGCCAGGCACTCCACGGTCTTGAGGGTAAACAATCCATCAGGAGTCGTTTCGCCGATCCCGATGTTGAGCTTGCGCTGCAGGTATTGCAGCAAGGTCTCTGCACCCACAAGGCAGCATGGCCCTGTGCGGCATACTTCCAATACGTACTTCCCAACCGGCTCGAGGTGGAACATTGTATAGAAAGTAGCTACTTCGTACACTTCGATCGGATTGAGATTCAGGTATTCTGCAACCGCATTCATGGCTTCTGTACTCAGCCAGCCATATTCAGCCTGCACCCTGTGCAGTATGGGCAACAGACCCGATTTTTGCCTACCCTGCGGATACCTCGCCACGATCTGATCGAATTCCCTTTTTATTTCCTGTGAAAATTCCATTCCTCGTTCCGAATATTTATCTTTCGTTCACTTTATAAATAGCTAACAAACGTTAGTTTATTCAAATCAGGCGTCGAGTTCTCCCGCAATCACATTCAGACTGCTCATCACGACAATGGCGTCGGAGAGAAGCTGGCCACGCACCATTTCGGGAAATGCCTGGTAATAGATAAAACAGGGTCTTCTGAAATGCAGTCTGAACGGCGTTCTTCCGCCATCGCTGACAAGATAAAAACCCAACTCTCCATTAGCCCCTTCTACGGCATGGTAGACATTACCCACCGGAGGATCGATCTCCCCCATGATAATCTTAAAGTGGTAGATCAAAGCCTCCATGTTCCTGTAAACCTCTTGCTTGGGTGGGAGGTAATAATGTTCTTCATCGGCATGAAATACATTCTCCATCGATTCAATTCGGTCAAGGGCTTGCCGCACGATGGACAGACTTTGGCGTATCTCCTCGTTGCGGATGACAAAACGATCGTAAGTATCGCCCGTGGTTCCAATGGGAATCTGAAAATCAAAGTCTTCGTAGGAGCAGTAGGGTTCGTGCACGCGGAGATCGTAGTCAACGCCGCAAGCCCTGAGATTAGGACCGGTCATGCCGTAATTGAGCGCCCGTTCCGCCGTGATCGCGCCCGTTTCCATGGTCCGGTCCATGAAGATGCGGTTGCGCAGCAAAAGGTCTTCGAATTCCTGCCATACCGCCGGAAACTCGCGCAAAAACTTTCGCGTCTTTTCGAACACGATTTCGTTGAAATCGCGTTCAAAGCCGCCGATCCTGCCCATGTTGGTCGTCAGCCTTGCACCACAGATCTCTTCGTATATTTCGTAAATAAACTCGCGCCACTGGTATACGTACGTAAAACCCGTTAGGGCCCCGGTATCGACACCGAGGATGCTGTTGCAGATGATGTGGTCGGCGATGCGCGCCAGCTCCATGACCATAACGCGCATGTAATCTACGCGCTTGGGCGTCTTGATGCCAAGCAGTTTTTCTACGGTCAGGTGCCATCCCATGTTGTTGATGGGTGCAGAGCAATAGTTGAGTCGGTCTGTCAGCGGGGTGATCTGGTAAAACGGCCTCCGCTCGGCAATTTTCTCAAATGCGCGGTGGATGTAACCGATGGTCTGTTCTCCGTGTACGATGCGCTCGCCATCCATCTGGAGGACATTTTGAAAAATGCCGTGTGTCGCCGGATGGGTCGGACCCAGATTCAGCGTGGTATAAGGGATTTCAGGTCGGGCAAGCCGGGGAAGTTCCGCTAAAAATTCCTGGTTAGTCTTCATCGCACTCATCGTCCAAATTGATAATCGGCTTTGTCTTCGCGCAGGGGGTCTTCCAGCGGAAATTCCTTGCGCATCGGAAAATCGACCATCTCATCCATGTTGAGGATGCGCCGCAAATCGGGATGTCCGAGAAAACGAATGCCGTAAAAATCATACGTCTCCCGCTCCATCCAGTTGGCCGTGGCATAAATTCCCGTGACGCTGGGAAATTCCGGTTGATCCTGCGATGCATAAGCTTTGATGCGAAGGCGCTCCCGCCGTGTCATGCTCTGCACGTGGTAAACCACGCAGAACTCCTTGCCTGGCAGATCCGGATCATGCATACCACAGAGGTCTGTAAGAAAGTTGAAACCGAGCTCAGGGTCGCGATAGAGGGCCAGCAGGGTGGCATAGATCTGATTGACGGGAAGTTCCAGACAGAACATGCCGTAAGCATCCTGTGTGACGGTGCATTCCAGCCCGGTTGCGTTGTGCAGAACCCTCCCGATGTGCCCAGCTTTATTATCTTCCATTACTTCACGTAGTATGATTCCATCAATTTGCGGTACTCTTCCGAGTTCCTGCGACGCACACTTTCCTTTCCTACGAGCTCCTGGATCCGCATGACGCCTTCGATGATCTGCTCTGGCCGCGGCGGGCAGCCGGGGACATAGACGTCGACCGGGATGATGCGGTCGATGCCCTGCAGCACGCTGTAGGTATCAAAGATGCCCCCCGAAGATGCACAGGCACCGACGGCCAATACCCATTTTGGCTCTGCCATCTGTTCGTAAACCTGCCGCAACACGGGCCCCATTTTCTTGGCAATGGTCCCCATGACCATCAACAAGTCTGCCTGGCGCGGAGTAAAGCTCAGTCGTTCCGAGCCAAAGCGGGCCAGGTCGTAATGCGCCGACATGGTAGACATGAACTCGATGCCGCAACACGAAGTGGCAAAAGGCAGGGGCCACAAACTGTTCTTCCGGGCCAAACCCACTGCAGCATCCAGGGTGGTCGCGAAAAATCCCTGGCCAGCAAGCCCTTCAGGAGCGTTGGACATTTTGATTTCTGAACCCATTTCCTCTTATTATGCTTGATCCAATGTGAATATTTCCGCCCTCCCTTGCCAGGCTTTCAAACATCCTCGCGCGTTTCCCATTTCAGCACGCCCTTTAGCAAAACGTAATAAAATCCCGCCATGAGCAGCGCCAGAAAAATGAACATTTCGACAAAACCAAACCAGCCGAGCTTTTTGAATTGAACAGCCCAGGGATACATAAAAATGATCTCCACATCGAACAGAACAAAAAGGATCGCGGTCATAAAATAGCGCACAGAAAAGGGTGATCGGGCATCCCCCACACTATCCAGTCCACACTCAAAACTGGCATCCTTTCGCTTACCCCGGAGCTTGGGCCCAAGCAAATGAGTGGCCACCATGGCGAAAACCACAAATCCGGCAGCTACGAGGAATTGTATGACGATTGGGTAATAATCGAAGGGAATGTGTTCCTTTGGCATAAAAAACAGCGGCGTTTTTGCCCGGCAAATATAAGCTACATCGGCAGTATCCCCGCAAACCCTTGCTTTTATTCAATCCACTCGCCTTGAACAACTCAGGCAGGGTTGCCGTTTACTTTGAGACCACGATGAAAATGGCCATGAGGGTAGCAGTGATCAGAAAAGGGCACTTTAACGCAGCATACCGGCTGTATCGCCCGGACTGGAGCGATGAAAGGAACCGGGAGGTATTCGGCATTTGTTCCCACCCGAACTTCCACGGACACAATTACGAATTTGACGTTCGGGTGACCGGGGAGGTGGATCCGGAAACCGGCATCGTAATCGATTTAAAAAAACTCAAAGAGTTGATCGAAACCCATGTCGAATTGCCTTTTGACCACAAAAACCTCAACCTCGACTGCCCAGAATTTGCCAACAGCATACCAACAGCCGAAAACATCTGCATGGAGATTTACCATAGGCTTCGCCAAGTCCTCCCGCCGGACCTTGACTTGCACATCCGCCTGTCGGAAACGCCGCGCAACTTTGTAGAATTTCCTGCTTAATAAGAAAATCCTCACACAGGATTACCGCCCACTGCGCTGTAGGAACTACGGAATCAATTGGCTGGAACCTCTGAGTATCAGGCCTTAATAGCCCTCTTTTGCAACCGGATGGTACGCAACACCTGTTCGTTTGGACCAATTAGGCGAACGAAGTACAGGCCGTCTTCCACATCGCTGATGTCGTAGGATGCATTGTGGCTCGTGCGGAACGATTTTATTTTCCTGCCCAGGAGGTTATACAGGTCGATGCGAACAAGCCCGGTATTGTAGTCAACGGTAAATGAGTTGGCAGCAGGATTGGGATACACCTTCACCGCAATGTTCTTGATGTCTTTGTTGGAGATGACTTTATTGAAGGTATAATCGACCTTGATTTTCTTAGAGGTGTCCTCCCTCTCGAACAGCCAGATGACGATGTGGGCCTCTCCCTGGTTGCCATCTTCAAACACGTGCACGTCCAGGGTCGTCGAATCTCCGGCTCCGATGACGTTCGGATAGATGTCCGGGCATTTGCCAACGTGATCAGCATAACAGTTATTGGCATCGCAAACGTACGTGCTCCATCCCGTCGGGAGCATGAGGATCTCGCGCTGCCACAACATGTTCAGGGTCTCGTTCGTATGGTTTCTGACCCGGCCCGGGCGGTAATGGTCGGAGTTGTCCGGGACAAAATGGAGGGTGTTGGGGTTCGGGTTGGCACTGAAACGCACTTCCTGTCCCGTTGCACAAAAACCTGTTATTATGCTGATTATTAAGTATATATATCTCATAGGCCGTATGTCAGTAAATCTCAGGGTAAATATACGTCCTTTTTGCCATTTGCAACCCGGTCACCGCACCCAAATATCCAGATTTTAACACATTGTCCGATTCCACACATTTCTTCCACCAAATGGAGGGTTCTCCAAGAATATGGTGGATATTGGTCCCGGTAACAGATATGGACTCTCTTTCCAACATAACGCCGTCTGCCGGATGACCCGCACCGTGATCATTGGAAACGGGGTTGCGGGCATTAGCTGTGCTCGCCGGTTGAGGCAGCTCGACGTGGAGGAATCGATCGCCGTGATCTCTTCTGAGTCCGAATACTTTTTTTCGCGAACTGCGCTGATGTACGTGTACCTGGGACACCTGCGATGGCAGGACCTGGAGCCTTACGAACGTAAGAGTTGGCATCAACTGGGCATTGAACGCGTCCTGGCACGGGTTACACAAATTGACTTCCGAGCACGCAATCTCCAGCTCGACACGGGCCAAACGATGGGATACGACCGGCTCATCCTTGCAACGGGATCCATTCCCAACCGCTTTGGTTGGCCGGGTGAGGACCTCCAGGGAGTTTGCGGGTTTTACAGCAAGCAGGATCTGGAGTACATCGAAGGGCTTTCACCTGGGATCCGGCGCGCAGTCATCGTTGGTGGTGGGCTGATCGGCATCGAACTGGCTGAGATGTTTCATTCCCGGAATATCCCTGTGACCTTGCTCGTCCGGGAACCGGAATATTGGAATTCCGTCTTACCCGTCGAAGAGGCACGGATGATCTCTGCACACCTTCGCAAAAAGGGAATAGACCTGCGACTGGGCATGCAGTTGAGGGAGATGGAGGGCGACGTAGACGGTCGGGTATGCGCCGTGCTTACTACGGAAGGTGAGCGGATCGAATGCAATTTTACAGGATTGACGGCCGGCGTTCGCCCAAACATCGACTGGCTCATCGGAGGACCCCTTGAAACCGACAGGGGCATTCTGGTCGATCCCTTTTTGCAGACCAATTTACCCGGTGTATTTGCGATCGGCGATTGCGCACAACTGCGCAACCCGGTGGAAGGGCGGAAGCCCATTGAAGCCGTCTGGTACAGCGGTCGCAAGATGGGCGAGTGTCTGGCCATAAACCTGGCCGGAAGAAAGGCACCGTACGATCCCGGAATCTGGTTCAATTCTGCAAAATTTTTCGATATCGAGTACCAGGTTTACGGAAGCGTATTGCCCAATCCGGCACCCGGAACCGACAGCATTTTTTGGCAGCACCCGGCAGGTGACCGGAGCATCCGGATTGTTTACGACAGCACCTCGGGTAGCATCACCGGCATCAACTTGCTCGGTTTGCGCTTTCGCCATGAAGTGTGCGACAAATGGTTGCGGGAGGGAGCACAGATCGAATACGTATTGTCGAACATCCGCCTCGCCTTTTTCGATCCCGAGTTCTTTCCGGACTTTGCGCCTCCCCTGCTCGATGCCTATTTAACAAAAACGGGAAAGCAACTCCGCTTGCATGCCGCGGGTAAGCTGGCTGAAGTGCTGCGCTTTCTCAAATCCTAAACGCTGCTGCCATGCCTACTTCCAACCGCTTTTATCGCCGCCCTCCGCACCTTCAGGCCAGACAGCAATGGATGGTCGCTGCGGGCATGGCATCTCTGGTCTGCATGGCCCTCGTTGCCTTGCAGCTGCTTCCGGCAAATGGATGGATGCTCGTTTCAACGCTTTTGGGACTGGGATTTTCCATAGCCGGATTTGCCTGGAGTACATACTCTGGCCGGCATCCGGGCATCCAGAACGACGGCGTTTGGTTTTCTTCCCTGAGTTCACGGGGATGGCTTGCCTGGCTGGTTGCCGCCTTCCTGACTTTCTTTTATTGCGTCCTTTATTGGAAAGGCGAATGGCTCGGATTGCGGGCAGATGGCAATGTGGGGCTGGTCGGACTGTTTGATCCACTCAGCTACGGGCTCAAAGGCCAACCGGCTTCGCAATGGTTCGTTTACGGGGTTCTTTACACGCTGGCCATTACCGCTTTTGGATTTAAGTTCATTTTGAAATACCGGCACAACCGCTACCAGGTCCTGCGCACACTGAGCACTGTGTTCTTCCAACTCGCTTTTGCGTTTTTGCTGCCCGAATTTTTTATGAGGATGAACCTGCCCTACAACGATCTCAAAAACATGTGGCCCCTGAACTATTCCTTTTTTGATGCCTGGAACCTCGATGCCCTCCAGGCCGCCGGGTGGGCAGGCAAGTTCTTTTTGATCTTTGGCCTGCTCATGATCTTCGCCATATCTCCCACACTCTGTTTTTTCTTCGGAAAGCGCTGGTACTGCTCCTGGGTCTGCGGCTGCGGAGGCCTGGCAGAAACAGCCGGCGACCCCTTTCGCCAGCTTTCTTCGAAATCGACGCGGGCATGGCAAATCGAGCAGTGGCTCATTTATCCCATATTCCTGTTTGCCGTGGCGATGACCCTGGGCGTACTTTATTCCTATTTTACCGGACAGGCACACCTGATGGGCATATCGACCGCAGCTCTTCGCGCATGGTACGGATTTGCCATCGGCGCCGCATTTTCCGGTGTCATCGGCGTAGGCTTTTATCCCCTTCTGGGTAGCAGGGTCTGGTGCCGGTTTGGCTGTCCGATGGCCGCCCTATTGGGCATCCAGCAGAAGTTCTTCTCCCGGTTCCGCATCACCACCAACGGGGGACAGTGCATATCCTGCGGCAACTGCTCGAGCTACTGTGAGATGGGCATCGATGTACGCGCCTACGCCCAGCGAGGACAGCCTATCGTTCGCGCCTCCTGCGTTGGATGCGGCATCTGCGCCGCGGTTTGCCCCCGCGGCGTCCTGCGCCTTGAAAATGGTCCCCACCCCAACCGGGAATCCTCCAGCCCCCTGGCATCATCCTTTCTCAATGCTCCTTTTGAATCTCCCAAGGATGCATGACCAGACACCATTGAAGATTCGTTTGCATTCTTTTTTCCATTTGGGGAGCCTTTGCAGGAAGATAAGCGTTATTCCATAAAACCAAAATGATGAACCAATCTTTCATAACCTGGACTTTCCGGGTGATTAGTTTGTTTATCCCATTTTTTGCGTCTTCGCAATACAACCTCCGGGTTGCCGACGTGCGCAATACCAGCTATAGTTATCAGGGCACCATTGAGGAGGCACTGCTCTCGGTAAAACCCAAAGGACTTTACCTGGAATACGGTCTGTACCTCAGTTTTTCAGCGCGAGGGCTGCCTTTCCGCCCCGACGACTCGCTGGAAATTGTGCTGCAGTTTGCCCTTCCTGAAGAAGCGGTGGTCACAGATTCCTGGCTGTGGATTGGCAATGAAATCTGCCAGGCTGCATTGCTCGACGTGTGGACCGCCAGCAACATTTATGAAAACATCGTGAAGCGGCGCCGAGATCCCTCACTGCTCACCAAGAACAGTTCCACCAACTTCACTCTCCGGGTTTTCCCCATGGGTGGTGACGAACAGCGCCATGTCAAGATCACCTACCTGATGCCGCTGGAATGGACGTACTATGATGCGTTTGCCTCTGTTCCCTATGAAATCCTCAACACCAGCAAAACCATTCCCGAAGATTTTCCGTTGCTGCTTTTTGACGACGCCCACTGGAAGTATATCAGCGTTTCCAGCAAACAGGCCACATCCCCCGTCAGGGGAATCGACACCCTGCTGGGCGATTACACCACAACCAGTTTGTTGCCCGTCGCAGGAAGATACGAACAAACGTTTGTTAGTTATCAACCGCCCGTAAGCATTCCGGCGTATGCCGGTATTTACACTCATGGCGAAGAGCAATACTACCAGCTTGCCATCCAGCCCGGATTCTTTATCGACGATGTGCAATCGTCGCGCATGCTGATCCTGATCGACTACCAGGAGTCCGGCTCAACCAGCCGGCAACAGGTGATCGATGCCCTGCACAACGAGTGTTTGCGCAAATTGCAGCCGGGCGATTCATTCAACCTCATCGCGTCGAGCCTGCCCCTCACCGAAGTGTTTCCGGCATGGGTGCCAGCGACCCGCGAAAATTTGGAATTTGCGTTTCAGCAAGCCTCGTCCAGGCTTTCAAATTACAGCAACCTGCCCCAGTTGCTGTCGGCAGGCATCGCGTTTTTAGATCGCAACGGCGGACGCGGAAACATGTTGCTGCTCAATAACTCGGATCAGTTTAATGGTTATTCGGCTGCCAACGACCTCATTCAGCAGATTCGCCAGCTCAACCATGCGAGCTATCGCATATCCGTTGTCGAATACGGATTCCAAAACCGGTACAGCTATTTCAACAACCGGTATTACATCAACAACGAATACCTGTTCCTCAACCTGAGTGCTCTTTTTGGAGGTCAATACGTGTATACGAGAAACGGAAAACCTTTGGCTACCGCCATTTCAGAGGGGTTTGCCGACGCCCTGCCGCAACTCAAGCATTTCGACCTCTACGTCCGCCCCGCATCGGGCATCGCCTACGGTAAATACACCTGGGGTGACGCTTTGGAAAATGTTCCCGCCAAATCCTTTGTGCGGCAGCAGGGCATTTTCAAGGGCAGTCTGCCGCTGACGGTCGAGCTCAACGGAGAAGCCAACGGAAAAGTCTTCGTTCAAACATTGACCCTGGACGGCAGCCAGCTTTCTCCGCTGGATACCATGGCCAGGAAATCATGGTTTGCCCAGGGCATCTTCAGACTTGAAAACCATCCCAATGCCGCGTCATATTCAATCGACATCATCCGAAAAAGCCTCGAGAGCCGGGTGCTATCCCGGTACACGGCATTTCTGTGTGTCGAAGACTCAAGCCTTTACTGCGCAAGCTGCCGCGACGAGCGCGTTTTTCCGACCAACTCAGACGACCCATCCAAAAGTGACAGCCTGGTGAACGTCGTGATGTATCCCAACCCCTTCTCCACAGAGCTGGTCGTGGAATTGCACATGTCGGATGGCAGCAGCCCAAAACAAAATTGGAAAGCTCACATCGCTGCCTTATCGGGAAAACAACTTGCAACTCTTGCGGCCGCTGAATCGAATTCTGAATTGATGCGCTTCCGCTGGGACGGAAAAGATCAGGCGGGCAGCGACCTTCCGCCAGGCGTTTACCTGCTGGTCTTGGAGAATGCAACTTCGCGCCTGCACCGCAAAATCATCAAGGATTAAGCAGTTTGATGCTTGCGCCTAAGGTACTTTATTCCTCGACGCGCTGCCCGCGGACGACTTTTTTCTGTTGCTCCAGGTATTGTGCGCGGTCGAGATCTACCAACAGGCTGGCAAAAGCAGACTCAGTCGTCGTGTACCAGCTTTCACCATCATAGGTGATGGTCCCCTCGCGCGCTTCCCAGGTCTTGCCAAGCAGTGCATAGCGGTTTCCAATTTTGGGATTGGGCCCAAACATCAGGTATTTCGGAGGTTCAGCCGATTCAAAACTCACGGCAAAGCGCTTGTCTTTGGGAGAAAACAAAAATACCCCCGGTGTACCGCGACGAAAAACGACTTCTTCTATTTTCTGCCCGTCTATGGTTTTGATTTTGCCTTTCTGAATGGTTGAACTGCCTTCGGCGTATTTCCTGCGCAGCACGATGTCGTCGGACAGGTAAAACTGGATTTTCCTGAGCTCTTCTTCAGACCACGCATACTGGTCGTAGAGCTTTTGGGTAAAAGGGGTTAGCTGGGGACTGCAAGAAGCCAACAGCAACAGCGTCGCGCCCATCAGGATGCATTTCTCAATGTTCATAAACTGGGTGAAGGTGCAATTGGCAACTTCGTGAATTAGACGCACGGAAGCCGGGAAAATTTAATGCCCAATCCATTTTGAGCAATTTTTAACAGTTTTCAGAGACGTGACCTATCGTTTGAGCGATTTGAGTTCCCGCTTTCTCTGGAAAAATTCGCGCAACAAAGCAGCAGACTCCTCCCTCATCAATCCGAATGCAACGCGGGTTGACGGGTGCAGCATGCCCGAACCGTAACGGAGGTAGCCCATCTTGGGATCTTCGGCTGCATAGACCAATCGCGCGGGCCGTGCCCAACGAAGGGCGCCCGCACACATGGGACACGGCTCTAAGGTGACGTAGAGCGTACAATTTTCCAGGTATTTGCTTTGGAGGAACTGGGAGGCCGAGGAAATGCTGATGATCTCTGCGTGGGCGGTGACGTCGTTGAGTTGCTGGGTCTGGTTGTGCGAGCGGGAGAGCAATTGCATCCTGTGCACCAACACACATCCAATGGGGATCTCACCGGCCTCCATGGCCCGACGGGCCTCCTCCAGGGCCAGCTTCATGAAATGTGCGTCGTCGTATACCTGTATCACCAAAAGCGCTCGTTCATAGCGGCATAAAGTTATATCTTTGCACATGGAACCACATTTCTTTTCCCCTCAATTTCCCGGGCAGGAAGCGCTGACCTTCGATGACGTTTTGCTCGTTCCTTCCTTTTCCGAGGTGCTGCCGAGGGAAACCGACATTTCCACAAAATTTACTACCGACATCCGCATCAACGTGCCAATCGCTTCTGCGGCTATGGACACCGTTACGGAAAAGGATCTCGCCATTTCCATGGCGCGAGGGGGAGGCATCGGCATCGTACACAAAAACATGTCGATCGACCGCCAGGCCGAGCAGGTCCGTTCGGTAAAGCGCTCTGAAAGCGGAATGATCATCGATCCCGTCACCCTGTCCGTTGATGCCCGGGTAAAAGATGCCCTGGCGCTGATGCAACAACACCGGATCGGCGGAATTCCCGTTGTGGACGGGTCTCACCGTTTGACCGGCATTCTGACCAACCGCGACCTGCGTTTTGAAGTGCACCCCGAACGCCCCGTCACCGAGATCATGACGCGCGAAAACCTGGTCACAGCCCCTTCCGGAACGACCCTGGATCAGGCGAAAACCATCCTGCAGAAATACAAGATCGAAAAATTGCCCGTGGTATCAGAAGACGGAACCCTGATTGGGCTGATCACCTATAAGGACATCATGAAGGTGCAGGACTATCCGAATTCCTGCAAGGACTCCCTGGGAAGGCTGGTCGTTGGAGCCGCGGTCGGCATTGCACGCGATACCCTTGAGCGGGTGGAGGCTCTGGTGGCCGTTGACGTCGACGTGGTTTGCGTGGATACAGCCCACGGCCATTCCCAGGGCGTGCTGGATACGATCCGGCAAGTCAGGGCAAGCTTTCCGGAACTGCAGATCATCGGCGGCAACGTGGCCACCGGTGAAGGCGCACTTGCGCTCGCCGATGCAGGGGTCAACGCCGTGAAAGTTGGCGTCGGTCCCGGAAGCATCTGCACAACCCGCATCGTCGCCGGAGTGGGCGTACCCCAGCTCACCGCCATCGCCCTTGCAGCCAGCGCACTTGCCAAAAAGGGGATTCCCATTATTGGCGACGGCGGTATACGCTATACCGGTGACATCCCCAAGGCCCTCGCGGCAGGGGCTTGTACGATTATGGCCGGATCGCTGTTTGCCGGCACGGAGGAAGCTCCGGGTGAAACAATCATTTTCGACGGAAGAAAATTTAAAGTTTACCGCGGCATGGGCTCCCTGGGTTCCATGCAACTCGGCAGCAAAGACCGCTATTTCCAGGATGTCGAAGACGACATCAAAAAACTCGTCCCCGAGGGCATCGAGGGCCGGGTTCCTTACAAGGGCATGGTTTCCGAGGTCCTGGTCCAATACATTGGCGGACTCCGGGCCAGTATGGGCTACGTCGGTGCCCGCGACATTGCAAGTCTTCAAAAAGCACGCATGGTGCGCATTACCCAAAGCGGCATCACCGAATCGCATCCCCACAACATCACCATTACCCGGGAGTCGCCCAATTACACGCGACGCTGACCAACAACTTAGTTCATTCTGGCTTTTGCTCCTGTTCGTAAAGTGCAAAGCAGGCACCAGCAGGATCCTTTACCACCGCATAGCGGATTCCGCCAGCCGATTGCGGACCCGCGATCAGGCTCCCTCCCAGTTCAGTCAATTGCGCAAGACACCGGTCGAGGTCGCCCACCGGAAAATACAGCAACCAAACGTTGGGAAGGGTGGAATTCTGACCCCTTGCATGGCAAATCCCAGCGACCGGATGACCATCTTCCGGGCGGATCAGACAGAAGTCCGAATAGCCGTTCATATTCACTGCCATGCTTTCCATTCCTAACAGGGCAGTGTAGAACGAACGCAGGGATTCCGCATCCTGTACGGTGAGATCGGCCCAACTAAAATATCCGGGTGCAGTGCTCATCGGTCAACGTTGAAATCATTTGGAGTGTAAAAGAAACGGGGTGCGGCCATAGCGATTAGAAAGGTGCACGGCCACACAACGGGCCGGGCAGTGCAACGGGAAAGCCCAACATTCTGGTGCCGAAGGTGGGACTCGAACCCACATGCCCTCGCGAGCACACGCCCCTGAAACGTGCGTGTCTACCAATTTCACCACTTCGGCAATTCCGCCCGTTTCGCAGGCGGACTGCAAAAGTAATGCATTTGACAAAAACGCCAAACGCGCTTATACATATAAAAAATGACCATAATATGGGGCTCCGCGTATATTTGCACAAGTTTCGCGGCCTGCATGATCCAATACAAAAGACATCTCGTCACCGCAGCACTTCCCTATGCCAACGGGCCACTGCATGTGGGCCATTTATGCGGAGCTTACCTTCCGGCCGATGTGTACGTGCGCTTTCAGCGACTCATGGGCAAGGACATCCTGTACATCTGTGGCTCGGACGAACATGGTGCAGCCATCACCATGCGGGCGCTGCGCGAAGGCAAGACGCCCAGAGAGATCATCGATGCCTACCATGCGCTGTTTCAGGAAACTTTTCGCAGGATCGGCATTTCGTTCGACTACTACCACCGCACATCTGAAGCCCTGCACCATCAGACATCGCAGGATATGTTTCGCGAGCTCTACCGCAAAGGAGCCTTTGTCGAAATGGAATCGGAACAATACTACGATGTGGCCGCCGGACAATTTCTTGCCGACCGTTACCTGACGGGGACCTGCCCAAAATGTGGCAAGCCCGGTGCCTACGGCGACCAATGCGAACAATGCGGTTCCAGCCTGAACCCCGTTGACCTCATTGACCCCAAAAGTGTACTCACCGGTGAAACGCCGGAATTGCGCAAGACCCGCCACTGGTATCTCCCGCTCGACCAACACGAATCGTGGCTGAAACCCTGGCTCGAGGAGGGAACCCTCGACGGACATTACCACCACGATCCCGAAAAATGGAAGAACCACGTGCTCGGCCAGTGCCGGTCCTGGATTGAGGGTGGCTTGCAAGCCCGCGCCATGACGCGCGACCTCGAGTGGGGCGTTGACGTGCCTCCCGAACTGGAGGGCGCGAAAGGCAAAAAACTCTACGTCTGGATGGACGCACCCATCGGTTACATCTCAGCAACCCGGCAATGGGCACTTGAGCATGGCAAAAATTGGGAAGACTACTGGAAAGATCCCGAATGCGAACTCATTCAGTTTATCGGAAAAGACAACATCGTCTTTCACTGCATTATTTTTCCGGCCATCCTCCGCGCCCACGGCGGACTGAATCTCCCTTCAAACGTGCCGGCAAACCAGTTCATGAACCTCGAAGGGGAGAAGATTTCCACTTCGCGCAACTGGGCCGTGTGGGTACACGAATTTTTGGATGAGCTTCCGGGATACGAAGATTCCCTGCGGTACTACCTGATAAAACACATGCCGGAGCAGAAGGACAGCGAATTTACGTGGAAGGGGTTTCAGGATGCGCACAACAACGAACTCGTCAACAACTTGTCCAATTTCGTGCATCGCGTGCTCAGTCTGACCCATAAATTTTACGACGGACGCATTCCCGACTTCGATCCTGACCTGAGTATTGAGGGCCTCGCAGGAATGGACCTGGGTGGTTTTCACGACGTCGAGCTCATCTTCCTGTTCGATGAACTCCAGGAGATGGCCGACCATTTGCGCGCCTTTGATTTTCGCGCTGCCCTGGCCAAATTGATGGAGATTTGTTCCTCGGGCAACCAGCTGCTGCAACTCAACGAGCCCTGGAAGATCCAAAAGGAAGATCCCGATACGGTTAAAGTCGTGATGAACCTTTGCCTGCATTACGTCACGGCAATCAGCATTGCGATGGAGCCTTTCCTGCCCTTCGCCGCCGACCGCTTGCGCAGAATGCTCGGACTCGATTCGCTCAAAGGTTCCAACGAACTGAATGATGCACTCGACAAAATCGCCGAAGGGGAATACCTGCTCGAACCGGATCACCCGATAGCAGCCGCCAGCTACCTCTTTTCGCGCATCGAGGATGATCTGATCCAGAAGCAAATTGACAAACTGCACGGTGGCGCCGCAACACAGCCCGCAGTTCCGGGCCAGGAATCCTTCAGCGCCCCTCCGGTCAAACCCACAATATCCTACGACGACTTTTCAAAACTCGACCTGCGCACCGCGCGCATTACGGCAGCTGAAAAAGTACCCAAAGCCGACAAACTGCTCAGACTTGAAATTGACCTTGGTTTTGAAAAACGAACAGTCGTTAGTGGAATTGCCGAACACTACACTCCTGAAGAGATCATCGGCCGGAACGTCCTCATACTCGCAAATCTGGCACCCCGCCAGCTCCGCGGCATCGAATCCAACGGAATGATCCTCATGGCGGAAAACGGAGAAGGAAAACTAACGTTCGTTAGTGCAAGTTCGGAAACGCAGCCGGGCGCCGAGGTGAAATGAACTGGCGCGCGCTACCTGATCAGGGAAACTGAGCCTTTTACCTTTCCGCTGTCTCCGCAGGACCCACGCTCGTAAGTGGCATGGTAGAGGTAGGTTTCAACCGGGGACTGGCTGCCTTTGAACAAGCCGTCCCAGCCAGCGCCCAACCGGTCGGTTTCGAACACCTTCTGGCCCCAGCGGTTAAACACGGCCAACCCATATTTGCTGATGGCTCCAGGCTCCCGAACAAAGGGCTGGAACCGCTGGTTCTCCTGGACCTGCGAACTGGGGCTGAATACATTCGGAAACTGCAGTACACTTTCCTCGACGATGATGACCCTGAAATTCTGAATGCACGAGCCCACTGTTGCTGAATACAAGCCCGGACCTTTGACCCAAAGGGTGTCCGTGGTCTCTCCCGTTTCCCAAATCACGGGTTCGTCACCACCCGGTTTTACAACGGCAAGCGGAAGCGGAAAGGCATTGCATGAGTCGGCGACTTCCAACGTGCTTTCTTCGAGCAAATGAATGTCGTAGCTGTAGACAAAACTGGACTGGCAGTAGCTGATGGTCACCTTATACGTGCCGGGCACTGTAACGACCCTTGCACCGTCGCGGCTGCCATCGTCCCAAAGGTAGCTTGCTCCTATGGCCTGAAAAGCCCAGATCGTGTCGGGATAACGGCAGAAATTATAACTGAAGTTCCGGTTGGGAAACACCGGCAACTGCACCGTGTACTTAATCTGAAACGTGACTTCGCATTTGGTCACCGCAACCGTGTAGGTCCCCGGTCCCGTCACTTCAATGGATGCCGTGGTATCGCCGTTTTGCCAAAGGTATTTCGCGTCGGGGAACTGATCTATGGTAAGGCGGTATGGGTAGTCGCAGTTTTCGACGGCAAAGGTGAGATCGGGATAGGACTGGTAGCGAACGTCGTAGGTGATCACAGCAGACTTTCCGCAGTATTCAATGCGGACACTGTACTTTCCGGCTACCTTCACCCAGGTACCCTGCTGCGTAGATCCGTTGCTCCATTCGTAACGTGCGTTGGGTATGCGTATTCCCGGCAGGAAAACGGAGTCGCCCTTGCAGAGCACCGCGGGGATCTCGCCATCCTTCAGGTCGAATTTCTCACAGACTCTTTGGAAGGTGACCGCTTCTTCAACGGCCAGAAAAGTGATTGGACTTGCCGCCATCAATGCGGCAGTGGCGCGCAACGTGTCCATTTCGTCCATGGTCACGAAGCGGCGCAGCAGTGCGTTGAATTTACTGCTATCGCAAACGTCCAGGTTTTTGCTGGATTTGACGTTGAGTAAGCCTTTGGGCAGGGCGTCGTTACCCAGGGCCACGCATATGCCTACGTTGCCATCGTCGATCAATGCTGCGTGGTATTCCCGTACCGTATCGTCGGCTGGGAAATAGACCGATTCGCGCACCCGGCCTCCGGCGTCGAGTTTATGAGCAATGACCACAGGCAGGCTGTCTCCGGGCAAGGTGTCTAGGCCGTGGTAGATCAGCGAGCGGCTGGCGTCCAGCAGCAGATGGTTATTCCCCGAACCAAATGCACTTGTTGTGGAAAGATTGCGAATGCGGTCGGACTCCCATTGAAAATTGCCGTTTTCATGAAGGGCTATGACCTGTTTATATCTCAACCTTCGCACCTGACCAGTATCCGGAACGGGGTCGAGGAAATCGGTGGCAAAAACCACCAGACTGTCGAGATGAATCGCCGAATGCTCGTTCATACCCTGTTGCGGGAAGTTTCGAGCCCAGAGGTTGATGCCCGTGGTATCGTATCTGCGGACACCCGTTCCGTCGCCAACGACGAAATTGCCATCTTCGAGCAATTGAACCCATTTCAATTGGCTGCTGTCGGTAAGACGCAGGGTCCAACGCGGCTGCAGGTCGCGCCCGAGCATGGCCACCCCCCCGGCCAGGGGAGCTCCGGTGTTTCCATAGCGGAAGCCCAGCAGAATATGGTCCTCGTCCAGCACAGAGATGCATGGATCGTCGTGCCAAGTGGCGCCCGGTACCCGGATGCGCTGGCTGGAACGTATGTTGGCGTTTAGGGTGAAAAATGCAAGGATGCTCGATGCATTCCCTTCCTGCAACCTGGCAACAATGAGGTAGTTGCGCTTGCCCAAATGCCGGACCTGAGCACTCGAAACGCGCGCACCCGCGGGCAATTTCAGGCGATGGCTCTGTTCAACTTCTCCGCAGTGGTCAAATTGCAACATGAACAAGCTGGAATCTTCACGGGTGACCAGGGCAAACCAGGCACCAAAATCATCTCCTGCTACGGTAACAGCTTTTGAAGCCAATGAATCGCTGCGATCGATGAACTGAAGGGGCTGGGCAAGCAGTGGGAGGCAATAAAAAGTGAGCAATACAGGGATACAGGTCAGAAATTGGCGCATGCGTTGTGCTTTAAACGAAGTGCAAAAATAGCGATTCACGGGGGGCCTTCCGGTCAAAATTTGGCACAAACCGCTCCCGTACCCGTTATCTTTGTTTAACAACGGCAGAATGGCCGGGCTGTTGCCGGAAGCTGACCGATTTTTGTACACTTTTTCCGAAAAATCCGGTCTTTACTCCACCCTGTACCGCCTGAACATTTGCCGCTCCTCAATTCTCCATGGTCAACGCATCCCATTACCTGGTCGCCCTTTGCTGCATCCTCGTGCTGCAGCTTCTTGGTCAAAAGGGGTACCATATGGAAAGCTTGGCTTCAGTGCGACCTCCCGAACATTCCTCTTCCATCTGGGGTTACACGGACGATCAGGGCGTAGACTATGCGCTGCTCGGAACGACCCTGGGCCTGCGCATATACTCACTCGAAGATCCCCGCAAACCGGTGGAGCTCAGCTTCATTGTGGGCAATCCTTCAGCCTGGAGGGAAGTCAAGACGTCCGGAAACTTTGCTTACGTCGTTACGGAAGGGGGTGGAGGCCTCCTGGCCATTGACCTTAGCGCACCCAGGGATTCTTTGCCCTACCGCTTCATCAAAAAGGTGCGGGATCAGCATGGAGCTGAATTTACCCTTGAGTCTGCCCATACCCTCTTCGTCGACGAACGCGGAAGGATCTTCCTCGCCGGAGCCAGGCCCGTCGGATATGGGTTTGCCATACTCGACCCGTCGAATGACCCTTTTGACCCGGTTCTGCTCGGCGAATCCAGCGAAACCTACCATCATGAAGTCTTCGTCCTCCGGGATACGCTCTTTGCCGCCGAGCTTTTCAATGGAGCCTTCAGCATTTGGAGCCTTGCCGACCCTCAAAAGCCCCTACGTCTGACCGACCAGCCGACGGGTGGCCATTTCGCGCATTCTGTGTGGAAGGAGCCCAATCGCCAGGTGCTCTACACCACCGACGAAGTGGAAGGAACGGCTATTGAAGTTTGGGACCTCAGCCAGGCAGATCGAATCATCCGGGCAGCAGGCTTCCGGCTATACGGCCCCCCTTCCATACCACACAATGTGTTTTACCACCAGGAGCGTCTGTACGTTTCGCATTACACGCAAGGGTTGCGGATACTCGACGTCCGCGATCCATACAACCCGGTCGAAGTGGCCTGGTACGATACCCACGAAGCATACCACTCCGGATTTCATGGCTGTTGGTCTGCATACCCATTTTTTGCATCGGGGCTGGTCATCGCTTCCGATATTGAAAACGGCTTGTTCGTCCTGCACTACGACAAAAACGCAGCGGCCACCCTCCACCTGGACGTTCGTTCGTCTTCCGACAGCCTCCCCATCCCCAATGCCCACATCGCCCTGGTCCGCGCAGGACACCGCACCGAAACGCAGACCAATGCCTCTGGCAGGGCCCGCACCGGTTTTGCTGAAACCGACAGCATCCTCCTTCAAGTCAGTAAAAAGGGATACCGGCCTTACCTCGAAACCCTGACCCTGAGCAAAGACACGATAACGCTGCGCACCATTTTCCTGAATGAACTCCCACGCCACACAGTGCGCGTCAGGGTCACAGACGGACGATCTGGCGAACCACTCGAAGCTGTACATGCAGCGCTCCTCAACGCCGACTTTCTGTATCGTTCCACCACCCCCGGCACAGGCATGGCGGACTTTGGTGAGGCTCATGAGGGAACCTGGACGTTGTCCTTAGCCAAATGGGGATACGCTTCAGCCAGCTTAAACGGCATCGACTTGCGGTCGGATACCCTACTGGAATTAACCTTGTTCCCGGGCTACGACGATGACTTTCTGCATGACCTCGGCTGGACCAGTGCTTCGGACGATCCTGCCGTTTCATGGAGCCGGGAAGACCTTGGCTCCCTGGGATTTTCCTCCAGCAATTTTCCGACCCGCGACGTATCCGGCGATGCTGGAGAATACTGTTATTTTACCAACAACTACGACGCGTCGGATACGGCTTTCAACCTAAAGGGCCTGTTGGTGCTCCGTTCCCCGCCCATGGACCTAAGCAAATGGGAAGCTGTTGAGATTGCTTACCAGGCTTGGGCTTATGGCGGGTATGCTTCCACAAAACAATGTGTGCTGCGTCTGAATGACAGCATTTATGTACTGGAAACCATTCCCGAAAACCTCAGCGGCCAGTTCAATCCAAGGTCCGTTTGGAGGGTAGATCTGGGAGGCGAACGACGCGACTCCGTGCATTTCGAAGTCTGGCTCTACAACCATCCCGACAGTTTTTACCATAGCATCCGGTTGTTGGCTGCCTTGGATGCGTTTAGCTGCAAAGGTGTTCCCGTTTTTATCCGCCAGCCTCCTGGTGACTATGGATGCAGGCTATGGCCCAACCCCGTATTCGACCGAATGTTCGTTGCCCCCTGCCAGGAGGAGCAGCAGGTATTGCGCATCGTAGACAGCCAGGGCCGTGAAAGGGTTCGCAGGCCGCATTCCCGCGAAAACACCAGCATCCTGGACTTAACGGACCTGGAGCAGGGATACTACCATTTGCAAGCCCTGCCCTCCGGACGTTCGCATGGATTCATCAAAATCGGGATGCGGCACTGATTTTCGAAAGCCGGCATCATACCTTTGCCCTCCAAACCGGCATGATCATATGGCTTACCGAAAAGAAAAAGACACCATGGGCATCGTTGAGGTGCCCGCCAACGCATACTGGGGTGCACAGACGCAGCGCTCCATCGAAAATTTCCGGATCGCACGAGAAACAGACCGCATGCCCATCGAGGTGATCCGCGCCTTTGCCGTGCTCAAAAAAGCGGCAGCTCTTGCCAATGTGGATGCCGGCGTACTGGACCCGGAAAAATGTGCGCTCATCGGCCGCGTATGCGACGAGATCCTGGAAGGTAAACTCGACGACCAGTTTCCCCTGGTCATTTGGCAGACCGGGTCGGGCACCCAAAGCAACATGAATGCCAACGAGGTCATCGCTTACCGGGGCCATGTGCTAAACGGCGGATCCCTGCTCGATGAAAAAAAGGCGCTCCATCCGAACGACGACGTAAACAAATCGCAATCGAGCAACGACACCTTCCCTACGGCGATGCACATTGCAGCATACCGGATGTTGGCTGACAAGACGCTGCCTGGTTTGCGAACCTTGCAGCAGACCCTCGCCGAAAAAGCAAAGGCCTTCCGGAGCATCGTCAAAATCGGGCGCACGCACCTGATGGATGCCACCCCGTTGACCCTCGGGCAGGAATTTTCCGGTTATGCATCACAACTCAGCCACGGCATCCGCGCCATTGAAGCCAGTTTGGACCACCTCTCAGAACTTGCTCTTGGCGGTACTGCGGTGGGCACCGGCATCAATGCCCCGGCCGGCTATGCGGATAATGTGGCGCGGCATATTGCTGCACTGACGGGATTGCCCTTCCGGAGCGCAGAAAACAAATTTGAAGCGCTGGCGGCCCACGATGCCCTTGTCGCTGCCCACGGGGCTTTAAAAACCGTGGCGTGCAGCCTGATGAAAATCGCCAACGACATCCGCTTGCTCGCATCCGGGCCACGGTGCGGCATCGGCGAACTTCACATTCCCGACAACGAACCCGGATCTTCGATCATGCCCGGCAAGGTCAATCCCACGCAATGCGAAGCCATGACCATGGTAGCGGCACAGGTTTTGGGCAATGATGTGGCCATCAACATCGGCGGTGCCACCGGCCATTTTGAACTCAACGTTTTTAAACCGCTGATGATCCACAACTTTTTGCACTCGGCAAAACTGATCGGTGACGTCTGTGTCTCTTTCAACGACAAATGTGCGGCAGGGATCCAGGCCATCCCAGAACAAATCCGCAAGCACCTCGACAACTCTCTGATGCTCGTCACTGCGCTCAATCCCAAGATCGGCTATTACAAAGCGGCTGAAATTGCGCAAACGGCCCACCGCCAAGGCAAGACACTGCGCCAGGTAGCTGTTGAACTCGGCTATCTGACGGAAGGCGAGTTTGACCAATGGGTTGTGCCTGAGAACATGGTCGGCGAGATCTGATTCAAAACGGCGCAAGCTGAGACAGCAAAACCTCATACCGGATTTTCAAAGCCACGTCCTCGACAACGGGCTCACCGTGCTCCTGCAGGCAGATGCCTCTACTGCCCTGGTAGCGGTGTGTGTGCTTTACAAAGCGGGTTCCCGGGATGAACGCCCCGGAAAGACCGGTATCGCTCACCTGTTTGAACACCTCATGTTCTCGAATTGCGGACCGGGTGTCGATTTCGACACCCTGCTGCAAAATGCTGGAGGCGACTGCAACGCGTTCACCACAACGGATACGACTCAATATTATTCCATTGCGCCCGCCGGCCAACTCGGCCTGATGCTTGCCCTGGAAGCCAACCGGATCGGTGGCTACCGCGTCTCGAAGAAAGATTTCCTCACCCAGCGCCGGGTAGTGTTGGAGGAGTTCAGCGAATCCCACCTCAACAATCCCTACGGCATGTTCAGCCATGAACTGATGGCCCTTGCTTACGAGACCCATCCCTACCGATGGCCCGTGATTGGGGAGAGTCCGGAAGTGCTGGAGCAACTCCAGACATCGGACGCTGAGGATTTTTACCACCGATTTTACCATCCGTCCAATGCAATCCTCGTTATCACCGGGCGATTTGAACCTGATTCAGCGATGGCGCTGGTCGTTCAGCATTTTGGTCATCTCGCGCCGGGGGAAACACCAGCGCGCGACTACCCTGCAGAAAGTAAACTAACAAACGTTCGTTCGAAGACAATATGCCGGGACGTACCGGAAGAAGGATTTTACTATGCGTTTCCATGCTGCGCAAGAACCGATCCCGATTTTTACGCACTTGACTTTCTCACCGACGCACTTTCGGAGGGTAAAAGCAGCCTGCTCTACCGCATCCTCAAGAAGGAACGCATGATTTGTTCATCCATCGATTGCTACCTCACGGCAACACGGGATCCGGGCCTTGTCATCGTCGAAGGAAAAATTGCTCCGGGCCACCACATAGAATCTGCCGAGGCTGCATTTTGGGAAATTATTGCCGGGCTAAGAAGCGAGCCCCTCGATGCCCGGTCTATGGAGAAATACCGCAATAAAAATGAAAGCGCCTACTTTTTTAGCCAGTTAGGTCTGATGAACCAGGCGCTCAACCTGTCTTACGCAGCCTGGCTGGGAAATCCACAACTGGTTTACACCGAATACGAAAATTATGCCCGGCTGAAGGCAGAAGACATCCGCAATGCTGCTGAACGGTATTTTCCATCAGACCGCTACTGCAGTCTGTACTACAGATTTCCAGACCCTTCCTAACAAAGCATCCGGCCCGTAACCTACAGGGATATCCCATTTCTTCACTCCCGGATACCCTTCTGGCAGTCTCCAAGGATGTGCCTAATGACAATCATCCCTTGCACGCAATGCAACTCTCCTGAGGCATCTGCCCCTTCCTGCCATTCGTACACAGTAACTTGGTTGTTGCATTGCTTTTCTGCAATGAACGCAGCGAACCAATGCTTATATGAAATGCATCTATCCGCCAGTTCGCTTCAAATTCTTCATTCCCGCTTCCAGAGGATAACCATTGGATGCGTGGCTTCACGCACTTTCTCAATGACATCCCGGGAGCTACCGGATTATCATTCCATCAACTTGTTCCTTTCTCCGGTTTCCCATAACCGGTAGCTGTAAAGGTAAGCTGTTTGGCACGACACAGCCCCTGCCTGCTGACTGTCCCAAGACAGATCCGACTAAGGGTCTTAAGGGGTAGGAAATGATTCTGCCAAATCGCGGGCAACTTGGCGAAACAGAGAATGGGCAGAGCGATTCGCTTCAGGCCGTTCATAAAAGTCCATTCAGATTCATGTCAACAGCCGAGACTTCAGGATCAAAACAATAACAATTGCTCTTAAACTAACGCATGTTAGTTATATATTTGCAGCTCGATAAACGAAGAAGTCAAATATCAAACTCGATGGTATCCCCAGCCTTGAAACTCGAACGGTCATCCTCCGCTGAGGTATTAACTGGAGGACTTTGATCGACGACCTTCAACAGGGGCGATTCTTCGATCTTGTTGCCGATGGCTTTCCAGCCCTTCACGTCAACAAATTCGTTGATGGTCAGGATCTCTTCAAGGGTTTCGCGTTTGCGCTTGTACGAAAACAGGACTTCCGGATTTGGATGGGTCGTAGCATAATAAAGTCGCGATTGGCGGTTTTCTCCAATGAAACCGAATTTCTGGTTGGTCGTGGAAGTTTCCACCTGGAAGCGCTTGGCCATGCTCCAGCCCTTATCCGCCTCAAAGTAAATGGCGGATACCACAACATCCGGATTAAAGCGACCGATAAACATCAGATTTTCGTAATCGTAGCGGTTGTTGATGTCGTAGTCGGATATTTCGTAACACCCATTCTTGTAAATGGAAATGAGTTGGTCTCCCCTGTTCAGTCCGCCGAGGTAAACCCCCCGCTGCTCGGAGTTGAATCGCCCGGTTGCCGTGTCGTACCAGACCAACTGCGCGCCCAGGGTTGATTTACCCCTTTCCTTTAGAGAAATTTTTCGCACAGGGTACTTTGTCACGATGTTGCCCTGACTGCTGCGGCCCTTGATCTCCAGGCCTGCAAAATCGAAATCAAAAACTTTGATCTTTGCCTTGCATCCCGCAGTCAGGTGCAGGGTGACCACTTCCGCTTCGCCTTCGGCGTTGGCAGAAAGGTACAGAAGCTTTGATTTTGGGTGGCCTCTCGTAAGGTCGTACTCCTTGTCGCGCGTCACTGCCGTTACGTTGAATCGCTTGGCCATCGCCCTTCCCGTTTCTCCGTCGAGGTAGATGAGGTTGTAGGTCGTCCGCTCGTCGCCCTTTTTCCACACGTCGACAGATTCAATTTCTTTGCCGACAAACGTTTTCTCAGCAATCCGGCTCACCACCATTTTGCCGTCCTTACGGATCACGATGATGTCGTCCAGGTCGCTGCACTCCTTTACAAACTCGTCCTTGCGGAGGCCATAACCGATGAAGCCGTCTCCACGGCTCACGTAGAGCCGGCAGTTGTTGGCTACGACCTGAACGGCCTGGATCGAACCGAATTGCTGGATGCGGGTTTTGCGCTCCCGGCCCTTTCCAAACTGCTCGAGTATGCGTTCGTAGTAGGCTATGGCAAAGTCTGTCAGGTGATCCAGATCGGTTTGCACCTGGGTGAGCTCCGATTCCAGCGAACGCAGCTGTTCATCGGTTTGGAATTTGTTGTAGCGCGAAATGCGTTTGATGCGAATCTCTGTGAGGTGAACAACATCGTCGCGGGTGATATCCCGGTTGAGGCGAAGTTTGGTTGCAGGTGGGCGGCCGCCCATGGAAGGCGTGTGCACGTATTTTCGCAAGCCGGCGTCGATCACCTCGATTACCTGATCAAAACTGGTACATTCCTCGATGTCGCGATAGATGCGTTGTTCGATAAACACTTTTTCCAGCGAAGTGAGGTGCCATTTCTCCATCAACTCCCCACGGCGTATTTCCAATTCCCGGCCCAGCAGGTAACGCGTATGCTGCGCCGAGTGCCTGAGGATCTCGTGCACAGATAAAAACCGCGGCCTTTCCTCGACGATGACGCAGGCATTGGGTGAAATGCTCACTTCGCAATGGGTTAGTGCATAGAGTGCATCCATGCTCACTTCCGGCGACACTCCCGGTTGCAACTCAATGCGTATCTCCACATCGCGTGCGGTGTTGTCGGTGATCTGGCGAATTTTGATCTTGCCTTTGTCGGCTGCTTTGACGATGCTTTCGATGAGTGCTCCCGTCGTAACGCCGTAAGGCAGTTCGCGAATGACGAGGGTCTTTTTGTCTTCTACTTCAATTTTTGCACGCACCTTGACGCGCCCTCCCTTCATTCCCTCCTGGTATTCGCTGACGTCGATCGAGCCGCCCGTTTCGAAATCCGGAAAGAGTTCAAACTTTTTGCCTTTGAGCGACAGGATAGATGCGCGCACCAGTTCAACAAAATTATGCGGCAATATTTTCGTAGCCAGGCCCACGGCGATGCCCTCAACACCCTGTGCAAGCAATAACGGAAATTTCATGGGCAGAGCTACCGGTTCGTTGTTGCGACCGTCGTACGAGAGTTGCCATTCCGTGGTATCCGGATTGAAACCAACGGCCAGCGCAAACTTCGACAGGCGCGCCTCAATGTATCGGGGAGCCGCGGCGGAATCCCCAGTGCGAGGATCGCCCCAGTTGCCCTGGGTATCGATCATCAGGTCCTTCTGACCGAGATTGACCAATGCCTCTCCAATGGCGGCGTCGCCATGAGGGTGGTATTGCATGGTGTGGCCAATCAGGTTGGCGACCTTGTGGTAACGGCCGTCCTCTTTCTCGTACATGCTGTGCAGAATCCTTCGCTGCACGGGTTTCAGACCGTCGTCTATGCCCGGCACCGCACGCTCGAGGATGACGTAGGATGCGTAATCCAGAAAATAATTCTGGTACATCCCGTCTATCGTAACGATGTGGTCCATATCATTCGATCCGGGTCGGGTCTGCATTTCTTCCATTTTCCGCAAAAATAGACACTTAATTATATAGGGCACTTCTAATAACCCCCCATTGCGCCAGCCAGCCCGCTTAGTCTTACGCGCTCAATGAATTTAGCTTCACAATACTTCGTTGCAGCTCAGTCAGTTATAGTTCCACATAGCTTCCTTCGCTGCGCCTCGTCTCGTTTTGCTCAAGGGCTGCCTCAAAATGGAGTTTTTAGAAGTGCCCTATCTTATTAAAAGATTGCATAAGATTTGCTTCCGTTGCATTCCATGTACGCCCTGGTGTAAAACGCAGGAAGAATCAAGAATGGAGAATGGAAAAACAACTTGCGTTCATTTTGCCTGGAATGATTTAAGGGAACGTTAAATCATCCCTTTCGATTAAGCCAATTCGGATTGAAGCGATCTCATGGTCAGCGATGTGCTATTAAAATTTGAAGAAATGAAAAAGATCATGTTTTTTGTTATCCTGGCCACAGTGGTCCTTGCCCATGCCGGTGCCGCGCAGAGTTGTGACCGGGGTTCCGGCCATCACCGCCAAGACGTACGCGGCCGCATCGAAAAAGGCTGGCATTCGGGAGAACTCACCCGCGACGAACTCCGCCTGCTCAAGATGGAGGGCAAACAAATCGCAAGGGCAAGAAAACGGATGCTTCGCGACGGTTACCTCGACCCGCATGAGCGGCGCAAACTCCACAGAATGCACAGGGATTTCGACCGCGAACTCTGGCGCCAAAAACACGACCGCGACCACCGGAGGAGGTAATTTTTGGGCTGCCCGCCATTCAGCCGCCGCCGGGAGGATACCGTTCGCCCGGCGGCTTTTATTTGATCGGAATTTCATACCGGTTCGTCCGGCCCACAGCGCAATTTGACCGATTTTGCCTACCCTGACTCAAGAACACCTTACCTTTGTCGAAAACACACAACAATGAAAATGCGGATGCTCTTGTTCATCGCCAGTACCCTCGCAACGGGAATCACTACGGCTCAAACCACCGAGGAGATCGTCGAAAAGCACCTCAGCGCTTTGGGTGGCTGCGATAAACTGAAATCCATTCAAACCTTAGTCATTGAAGGAAAAGTCAGCGCAGATGGTATGGAAATCCCCGTCACCATGACGATCGTACACAATCGTGGGATGCGCATGGAATTCACCGTGATGGGCGTTGATGCCTGGAACGTGATCCGCCCAGATTCAGGCTGGACTTTTATGCCTTTCACTGGACAGACCAAACCGGAACCCATGCCAGTTGACATGGTTCAGCAATCTCAGGACCAGTTGGACCTGACCGGGCAATTCTGCGACCTCACCACAAAAGGGAATACGGTCGAATACCTGGGTATGGAAGACGTGGAAGGAACCGATTGCTACAAACTAAAATGCATGAACCCTCAGGGAAAATTGACCTATTACCTCATTGACCCGCAAACGAATTACCTCGTAAAAACGGTGTCGAGACTAAAGGCCGAAGGACGCGAGATCGATACCGAGGTCAGCTTTGGCGATTACCGCAAGGTCGATGGCGATTTCGTGTTTGCCCACAGTTATGAATCGGGTAATGGCCCCATGACGGTAACCCGAATCCTGGTCAATGCACCGGTTGCTCCTGAAAAGTTGTTGCTCAACAGTTTCTGAGCGGCGCAGTTTCTTTCCTTGACTCCATAGGGGCTAAGTGTCCGTGCATCCATGGTTAGCCAATCCGGTGCTTTTGTGTTAATTTGAGCCGGATATGGCAGAGCACAAGACCCTTTTCGGCGAGGATGCCCTTCCTGCCATCGCCGCAGACCTGCTGGACCGCTTGCCGTCCGGGGCCATTGTGTTGCTTCGCGGTCCCATGGGTGCAGGAAAAACGAGTTTTGTGCGGGCGGTCGCCGGATTATTGGGATGCTCAGAAGAAGTCGGAAGTCCCAGTTTTTCCATCATCAACGAATACCGCTGTCCTGCCAATCGCTGGGGCATTCGCCGCATGGTCCACATGGATTTGTACCGGGTGCGGGATCTGTCTGAAGTGCTCGACCTGGGTATTCCCGAATATTTTGAAGGAGATGCCCCTCTGTTTGTCGAGTGGCCGGACCTACTGGAGCCTTTGCTGACCGGACTGTCGGTAGTGCGCATCGACTGGGAGGTTTTGGAAAATCAGCAAAGAAAGCTTACCTTGACCTTTTGAATATGCCGGAATTACCTTACGGTCACCCTGCCCAGCACGAATTGCTGGCCCAACCGGAGATGCTGGAGCTCTACCGCGCAAAATCATCGTTGCGAATCGGGATCCCCCGCGAAACCATGTTACAGGAAAACCGGGTTGCGCTGGTTCCTGCCTCTGTGACCAACCTGGTCGCCCGTGGGCACCGCATCGTCGTCGAAACGGGTGCGGGGAACAAGGCTCACTACAGCGACCGGGACTACTCGGAGGCGGGGGCACAGATCTGCGAGGACCGAAAGCATGTTTTTGAATGCGAGATCCTGCTCAAAGTCGCCCCGCCGTCCCATGATGAGCTATCGCTCTTTCATCCCAATCAGGTGCTCGTTTCGCCGCTGCACTTGCCGGTGATTGACCAGGATTACATCCAGATCCTGCGCCAGAAGCGCGTTACCGCCATTGCCATGGAATACCTCCAGGCCGACGACGGCACTTTTCCCATCGTCCGCATCATGTCTGAGATCGCGGGCATTTCCGTGGTGCAGACGGCTGCTGAGCTGTTGTCCAATCCGGTACTCGGCCGGGGCTTACTTCTTGGAGGCATCTCCGGCGTACCTCCCGCCAAAGTCGTCATTTTGGGTGCCGGAGTCGTGGCGGAGTTTGCCACGCGGGCAGCGCTGGCCCTGGGCGCCTCGGTGCGCATTTTCGACGACAACATTCACAAGCTCATCCGCATCCAGAACCGGATAGGCCGGCAGCTGTACACCTCTTCCCTCAACCCCGTCACCCTCACCAGGCAACTCATGTCGGCGGACGTCGTCATTGGGGCCATTCACAGCAAAACCGGCCGGGCTCCGCTACTCGTTTCCGAGGAAATGGTCATGCAGATGCGGCCGGGGTCGGTCATCATCGACGTCAGCATTGACCAGGGAGGATGTATCGAAACCAGCGAAGTGACCACCCACGACCACCCAACCCGCATGGTCTATGGGGTCATCCATTACGGAGTCCCCAACATCCCTTCCAAAGTCGCCCGCACGGCGTCGATTGGTGTGAGCAACATCATCACGACCATATTGCAACAGGCAGGCGATGCTGGCGGGTTCCAACACCTGATCTACGAACACAAAGGCTTGCGGAACGGCATCTACACCTACAAGGGATGTCTGACCAATGAATACCTGAGCCGGCGCTTTGGCATCAAGTACACCAACCTCGATCTGTTGCTCGCCTCAACCATCTGAAGGGCAGCCTTCACCATTCAATGCGTCCGTTCGGTAACGAAATGGGCAAGCTTTCCAAGGGCGTGGCATGCATCCCCGGGAGGCAATTTCTGCAGTTCCAACAGCGCGCGGTCGCGGTATTCTTCCATGTATCGCCTTGCACCGCTCACGCCTTCGTATTTGCGGATGCAGTCGAGTACCGCACGGATCGCCTCCGGGTCCAGGTTGCGCGACCGGATCAACGAGATGGTCCGGTTCCGCTCTGCTGCAGGTGCTGCCGACAATGCCAGGATCAGCGGCAGGGTCATTTTCTTTTCTTTGATGTCGGCGATCTTGGGTTTTCCGGTCACATCATCCGAAAGATCCATTAAATCGTCTTTGATCTGAAAAGCCATGCCGATTTTTTCACCAAAGGCCCCCATAATGGCGAGTTGCTGCGGATCACTGGTCGTGCTCTTGGCTCCGCAAACACAGGCAGACCGGATGAGTGACGCCGTTTTCATCCGGATGATGTCAAAATACACATCGAGGGTAATGTCGAGCCGACGCGCCTTTTCGAGTTGCAGGAGTTCTCCTTCGCTCATTTCACTCACGGCCCCTGACAAGATTTCGAGCAGGTCAAAATGTTTTCGCTCCAGCGCCGTAAGCAGCCCCCGCGATAACAGGTAATCTCCCACTAAAACGGCGACCTTGTTTTTCCACAATGCCTTTATGGAGAAAAAACCACGCCGCTGAAACGAATCGTCGACCACATCGTCGTGCACCAGGGTTGCCGTGTGGAGCAACTCGACCAGGGTTGCAGCGCTGTATGATTTTTCGTTGACTTCTCCAAAAACGCGTGCTGACAATAGAGCCAGCAAGGGCCGGAATTGCTTGCCACGGGTACGCACCAGATAACGAGTCACCCGGTCGAGCAGCGGCACTTTACTGCGCATGGCCTGCACAAAATGTGCGTCAAATGCCTCCAGTTCCCTCAGGACCGGGCCCTTGATCTCATCCAGGCTGATGCGTCCGCCCATGTGGCGGCAAAGATAGGCATTGATCGTACGGGCGCTTCCGGAATTTGCAACCGGTTATACCTGACAGAACGCCTTGCAATTTGAAGCGTTTCTCCTCCGTCCGTCAGCCATTCTCAGCCTATATTTGGGGGGAAAATCCGGCTTTTGTTAGAACTCTACAAGCGCAATACTTTTTTCAGCCTGCTGCTCCTGCTTCCCTATGCCCTGGGATTGCACCTGGGACCTGGATTTGTGGTGCTTCCCACCGAAACTTCGGATCAAAATTGGATGTTCAATGCACTGGTGCAGCCCTGGCTGCCCACAGGGCTTTACGAATGGGCCTTCGCCTCCCTGTTCATCTTCGTCCAGTCAGTTGCCATTGCCAGACTCATCAGCGACTTTAGACTAAACCCGTCAGGTGAACTGTTCCCGTCTCTTTGTTTTATGTTGCTCTGCGGAACACACCAGCAAACCCTTGCATTTGGGGCTGTGCATCTTGCGAACTTCTTTTTTGTGCTAAGCCTTTTCCAACTCTTCCGCTGCTACCAGAAGAAGCGCGCAGTCCAGCAATTGTTCAACTTCGGCTTTTTCATCGGGGTCGCCAGCATCTTCTACCCTCCCTATTGTGCCTTCTTGTTCCTGGGCCTCGCCGGTCTCTTTGTTCTGCGAGCTTACAAAACGAGGGAATGGCTTCAAATGCTGGGTGGCTTTTGCAGCGTTTACCTGCTCGCCTTTTCAGCACTGTACCTGGCAAATCTGCACGTTGAATTTTTCAACCAACAAATCGCTGCTCACTTCAGTCCCTACATTTTTTCCATGGAGGTTTCGACAAAAGGATGGGTTGCCTTTGGTATCGTGGTTCTTGCCGTACTCCTATCCTTGCTGAATTACGGCTTTTTTCAGGCCAAGCGCAACATTGCCCAACAAAAATATTACGACCTGTTTTTCTGGTGTCTGCTGGCCGCTTTTATAAGTACGCTGTTCCAGCGCATCGACAACCCGGGACACCTCGTACTGATCATCACTCCGCTGTCTGTGTTGTGCGGTTTCCTCCTCACCCGCATCAGGAATCCGCTCGTCGCCGAAACCACACACCTCTTCCTGGTGGCAATTTCCCTATTTTTGCAGTTTCAAAACTGGTAACGTATGCGGTTTGGCGTAGTGGTATTCCCCGGCTCCAATTGCGATGACGACATGGTGCATGTTCTGGGCAACGTGTTCCACCGTCCCGTGGAGAAAATCTGGCATAAGCAGGACCATTTGCACGGTTACAACCCTGGAGACTGCCTGATCCTTCCGGGAGGGTTTTCCTATGGCGACTACCTTCGGTGCGGAGCCATCGCACGTTTTTCACCCATCATGAAGGAGGTCGTCCGATTTGCACAGGAAGGAGGTCTGGTAATAGGCATTTGCAACGGGTTTCAGATCCTTTGCGAAGCTCACCTGCTCCCCGGGCAGCTGCTGCGCAACATGGGGGAAGAGTTCATTTGCCGCAACGTCCACCTCCGTGCCGCCTCACTCGATACGCCCCTGACTTGCCGGCTGGAACCCAGCCGCGCTTACATGATCCCGATCGCACATGCCGATGGGCGCTATTATGCCGATGAAAAGACCCTCCGGCAACTTCAGACGAACGGGCAGATCATGTTTCAGTATTGCAGCGCGGAGGGACAGGTCGGTGGAGCATACAACCCAAATGGAAGCCTGCTGGACATTGCCGGCATCTGCAACGAAGGCCGCAACGTATGCGGTCTGATGCCCCACCCGGAACGGGCATCGGAAGCGGCCCTGGGCAACGAAGATGGCAAATACTTCTTCGAGTCCCTCTTTAGCTGGATCAGCCAGTATTCCATGAGCATTGCCTGAACCTGCTGCGGCCGTTAAAATCGGTTAAGCCCGCCTTAAGGGAATCTTAAACTCAGCCCGCTTTCGCGCGGTTTGACCTAATTTTGTCGCCTATTAAAGCGAAATTATGCACAAGTCGCTCGCATTGAGTTTATTTTTCCTGGCCTCCCTTTTTAAATCGGGCCTTGCCCAGTTGCTCGAGCCCGTGCACTGGAGCTACACCCTGAAGAACACCGGGGGACAACATTTCGAGTTGGTGCTTTCGGCAAGGATGGACCCCGGATGGGCCATATACAGCCAAAGCTCAGACCCCAACGCAGCGCAACCGACCGAGATCAGTTTCACCAGCGCCCCCCATTTTGACCGGGTGGGAGAGGTCGCGGAGCTGGGTAAGAAAAAGCAGGGGCCAGAACCTCTCTTTGACAACCTGATCGTTTCAAAGTACTACGACCGGGTGGATTTTGTGCAAAAACTCCTCATCCGGGACCCGGGGCAGCCCATTCGTGCTTCTGCCTACTTTATGAGTTGCGACGATTCCAAGTGCATCCCGCCCACGAGCGTGGAATTTGAAATCACCGCAGAAAAACCCCAGGGCAGTCAGATCATGGCGGGAACCGGAAGCCCATTGCAAATCCCCGGCGGTCCTTCCCTGTCCGAAGGCGGCATGGAGGGCGAGGAGACTGGACTGCTGGATCCGGTTCACCTGCGTTCAGAACTCAAGGAACTGGGAGACGGCGCCTATACCTTGATCGTACACGCCACCATCGACCCGGGCTGGTACATCTATAGCCATTACATTCCCGAGGACGGCCCCATTCCCAGTGCTTTTGAATTTAACACATCAGACAGTTACCAACGCACCGGCGAGCTCGTCGAGGAGTCACAACACAAGATCGAGCAATTTGACGAGATCTTTGAAATGCAGCTCACCAAATACAAAACGCTCGTTCGTTTCAGCCAGGACATCCTCATTAAAGATCCCTCTGTTTCCGTAAGCGGATTCTTTACCTATCAGACCTGCGATGCAACGCGATGCCTTCCTCCAGCCAACGTGGCTTTTACCTTCGAGCCCGCATCCAGGAAATTTTCATTGGAGACTGAGTCGGGTCCCGCAGCATCTCCATCCGGAGACGGCACGAACATCGACCAGCTGATCCCCAAACTCGTCGATACGCAAAAATCGCCTGCAGGCGATTGCGGCGAAGAGCGCCTGGAAGGAAAAAACCACTGGTGGACGTTTATTTTTGGATTTCTCGGCGGTCTGCTTGCGCTGCTCACTCCCTGCGTCTTCCCAATGATTCCGCTCACGGTGTCCTTTTTTACCAAAGACACCAAGCGCAAAGGCCTGCACAATGCCTTGATCTACGGACTTTCCATTGTAGTGATCTACGTGGCCATTGGCTTGCTGATCACCGCAGTCTTTGGCGCCACGGCCCTCAACGAATTGTCGACGAACTGGATTGCCAATACCCTGTTCTTTGTCATCTTCATCCTGTTTGCGTTTTCCTTTTTTGGGTATTACGAAATTACACTGCCCAGCAGCTGGGCGAATAAAAGCGACGCGCTTTCAGATTCCGGAGGCCTTCTCGGCATCTTTTTTATGGCTTTTACCCTTGCCATTGTCAGCTTTTCCTGTACGGGTCCTATCATCGGATCTGCGATTGTACAGTCAGCCAGCTCGAAGATGGGCCCCTTTGTCGTCATGTTGGGCTTTTCAACTGCACTGGCCATTCCCTTCGGCTTCTTTGCCGCATTTCCGGCCTTTCTCAACTCGTTGCCGAAGTCTGGTTCATGGATGAACAGCGTCAAAGTCGTACTCGGTTTTCTGGAACTTGCCCTCGCATTTAAATTTCTCTCTGTGGCCGACATGGTGCAGCATTGGGGCATTCTGGGGTACGAAGTCTTTATGGGTGCCTGGGTCCTCATCTTCGCCCTGATGACGCTCTACCTTTTTGGTCTTTTGAAATTTCCACACGACAGCCCCGTAAGACGCCTTTCCCCAATTCGTTGGGGCTTTGCCCTTGCGTCGCTTGCCGCAACGTTTTACCTCATCACCGGATTCACTTACAACGATGAACTAAAAACGTACCGTTCCCTGAAACTGATGAGTGGACTTGCCCCACCTGCCTACTACAATTATTTTCTGTCTGAGCCTGAACTGGATGCATCTATCCGCGAGCGTTTCCCCTCGTTTTCCATGTGTGCAAACAACCTCAATTGCTTTAAAGACTATTACGAGGGTCTTGCGTATGCCAGGGAGGTCGACAAGCCCATGTTGCTAGATTTTACTGGATATGGGTGCGTTAACTGCCGCAAAACAGAAGAGCACATCTGGGTAGATCCGAGTGTGCGTTCAAAAATTTCCAACGACTATGTGTTGGTCTCGCTATATGTAGATGACCGGGCACCTCTTCCTCAAGAGCTCTTTTCATCGGCCCGGAATACCCCTTTGCGAAATGTGGGCAACAAGTGGGCAGATTTTCAAATTGTCAACTTCAACCAAAACAGCCAGCCGCTCTACGTACTCGTTAGTCCGGACGAACAAGTGTTAGCCAAACCCCGTGGATACCGCGAAGGCGTTGAATCTTACGCATCGTTTCTCGAGTGCGGTCTGGAAGCATTCCGGAAAGTGCGTACTTCAGGAGAAGGCCATGGGCTGGGCTCGATCCATTAAGGGGACGCGCTTCTTTAGCCCCCCAATCAAATGGTGTGCACGCTTTTGGCGTACATACGCTTTAGGCGTTGCAGAAAAGGAGATGCAAAAATAAAGGATTCCAGGGTTTCGTTGGTGCTGGTAAGCACTTCCCCTTTAGATCCCGTCCATGCAAGCTGCCCTTCATGGAGCAGGAAAATGTGATCGCCGATTTCCATGACGCTGTTCATATCATGGGTATTGATGATGGTGATGATCTTATCGTCCCGCGTGATTGAATAAATGAGTTCGTCGATGAGAATGGCCGTTTTCGGATCGAGACCCGAATTGGGTTCGTCGCAAAACAGGTAATTCGGTTTGAGTACAATGGCTCGTGCGATCCCGACGCGCTTTTGCATACCCCCGGAAAGTTCGGAAGGGTATTTTTTGTTATTACCCGCCAGGTTAACGCGCTCCAGGCAATAATCTACGCGTTTGTTTTTTTCCCCCCGGGTCATTTTTGAAAACATATCGAGCGGAAACCTTATGTTGTCTTCTACCGTCATGGAATCGAAAAGAGCCGATCCCTGGAATAGCATTCCAATTTGCATGCGCAGCTCCCGGAGCTGCTGTTTGTCAAGGTCAAACAAGCTGGTATCGCCAAACCATACTTTACCAGAAGTTGGCTTCAGCAGTCCGATAAGAATTTTGAGGAAAACGGTTTTGCCCGCTCCGGAACGGCCGATGATGAGGTTGGCCTTTCCGGCTTCGAAAGAGCAACTCACATCGCTGAGGACGACCTGGCCGCTAAAATCCTTGAAGATGTTTTCTGCCCGGATCATGACGTCATTATCATGGCTATGATGTAATCCGACAACAGGATGAGTATATTCGAAAATACAACTGCGCGGGTACTGGCGTCGCCGAGTTCAATGCTGCCTCCCTTTACGAAATACCCCTGGTAGCAGGATACGGTGGTGAGGATGAATGCAAATACAAATGCCTTGACGAACATCATCCAGACGTTGTAGGGTTCAAAAAAGGAGCGAAGCCCCTGGATGTATTCGCCGTGGGAGAACCATCCCGTGGGTACCACAGCCGTGTAGCCTCCAATGATGCTGATAAAGGCCCCGATGCATACGAGCATGGGAACGACGACCAGGGCAGCGATGAGTTTAGGTTGGACGAGGTATGCGGCTGTATTGACCCCCATGATCTCCATTGCGTCGATGTGTTCCTTTTGGCGCATTCCGCCAAGCTCGGTAGCCAGGTTGGAACCAACTTTGCCGGCAAGCAACATGCAGGAAAAAGTTGGCGCCAATTCGATAATGGTCATGTCGCGCACGACGTAGCCGACGTAATAGCGGGGAATGATGGACCCTTCCATCTGGTAGGCAAATTGCACTGCGGTAACCGCACCGATGAAAATGGAGATGACCCCAATGATGATCAGCGAACCGATCCCGATGTTGTTCATCTGGCGCAAGGTCTCTTTCCAGTACATACCCACGCGTTCGGGTTTGCGGAATGCCTGGCCAAGCCAGAGGACGTAGCGACCAAAATGGTAGAGTAATTTCGTCATGCGTTTCGAGGGCCGAAATTAATACATACATTTTTCGGCTCAGTAAAAAATCGCATGGCTTCCCAGCCCCCTTCCCGCCCGGTTCCCGAATGCTTGACTCCGCCGAAGGGCGTTCGCAGGTCGCGAAGCAGCCAGGTGTTGACCCAGACGATGCCCGTCTGCAGTGCTGATGCCATTCTGTGGGCGCGCGAGAGATTTTCTGTCCACAGCGTGGCTGCGAGGCCGTAGGTGCTGTGGTTTGCAAGTTCCAGGGCTTCCTCTTCGGTGGCGAAAGGCTGCAGGGTAGCCACGGGACCAAAAATTTCCTCGAGGTTACAGGCGGACTCCGGTCCGAGCCCTTCGATCAGGGTGGGGGGGTAAAATGCACCTGCCCCTGGCATACGACTTCCCCCGCACAGGATGTTTCCTCCTTCCAGGCGGGCCCGCTCGACGTAGCCATGAACTTTTTGCAAATGCGCTTCAGAGATCAGAGCGCCCAAACGGGTTGCAGGATCCAGTGGATCTGCAGGTTGCAATTTAGCCAGTGCTTCCACCAGGTCTGCTGCCAGACGCTCGTAGAGGGACTGCTCCACGAAGATCCGGCTACCGCACAAACAGATCTGTCCGGAATTGGAAAAGGCCAGTCGCTCAATTTCGCGAAGGGTGCGCGGATAATCGCAATCGGCAAAAACGATGCAGGGGTTTTTTCCTCCCAGTTCAAGACTGGTTTTTTTAAAGGCGGGCGCAGCCCGCGAAGCAATGCGGGCACCCGTAAGCGTGCCCCCCGTAAATGAAATGGCCTTGACCTCGGGATGGTCTACGATGGCTTCCCCAATTTCTGGGCCCAGCCCCTGCAGAACGGACAAAACCCCCGGGGGCAGCCCAGCTTCATTGCAGACCTCCCCAAGCATGGCAGCCGTTACCGGGCTCCATTCTGAAGGCTTTGCAACGACGCAGTTGCCAGCAGCCAGAGCCGGTGCAATTTTCCAGCTCATCAGGTATAGTGGAAGGTTCCAAGGAGCGATGCAGCCCACGATGCCGACCGGTTGCCGCAGAGTGTAATTGATGGCCCTGCCAGGCATCTCGTGTGCCTCCGAAGCAAATTGCGTAGCCGCTGCTGCGAAAAAACGAAAATTGGCAGCCGCCCTTGGTATGTCAACACTCCGGGAAAAAGCGATTGGCTTACCGGTATCGAGGGTCTCTGCCAAAGCAAATTCCTCACCCCTGCGTGCAATGCCCCCGGCAATGGCATAGAGGATCTCTGCGCGGGCTTCAGGTGTGGTCCTGCTCCAGGAGCGAAAGGCATCTTGCGCCTGGTCGACTGCCAATTGGAGGTCAGCAGCATCGCTCCGGGCAATGTGAGCCACCAGTTTGCCATTTGCCGGGTTGATGTCTTCAAAATACCGTCCTCCCACCGCAGGCCGGTAGCTTCCACCCATAAAATTGTCCCATTTCATGTCTGTTGCGAAGATAATCGAGAATAATCCTGTCTACAGCAGACTTCGACGAAATTCCCCCTTCTATTGTACTAACCCAATGCTAACCGACATGGCGTCATAGGAGGCATTACGTAGTGTCGGATTTTTAGCGAAAAATTCAATCGAAGAACTGCACTTGAACCAACCTCCAAACTGTCATACGAAGCACAGCACCCTCCAATACGCAAAACCGCTGTTACCACCAGTACTTGTCAGTATTACAGCCCAAATATCACATTCTTCATGAGAATCATACCTCATACTCTCGTCAGTTGTTTTAAACGGCCTTGAAACAACTGGAAATAATTCCTTTTAGAGGTACCATTTAGAAAAGAAGCAGCTACCAATTTTTTAACTAAATCTGATTTGGAAATCATCAATGCCATAATTCCCTGAAAAGTCTTTTCGCTGATTTCTGCCTTCTCTGCCAGTTTGGCAAATTGCAAGCCGATTTTGCCTTGGGCCAGATTTACAGGCAATAGACCATCATCTAATGCAAAGTCCTTATCTTCAATATGGATACGGCTATTTAGCAAGTCATAAGCCGGGCTCAGTCGATAATCTCCAAAAGGTGTTTCTATTATTGAGAAATTTTTAAAGTGTGCATCTCCATTTGAAAAAAGATAATTAAAGACAAGTATTTTTAAAAGTTTTGGCGCATCTATCTTATAAGTTGCTAAATATTGTTGCATTAATTCAAATATTTCTAAATAATTCCCGAGATACTTGTAATGTTCTCCATGAGTTTGTGGGGTTCTTTTTGCCAAGGAAGCAAAGTCTTCTTGAGCTAATTTTGAGCCATACTCTTTTACATCAAATCTTTTGGTTATATATGCAGGAGAACCATCTTTAAAAAATATCAATGCATTTTCTGCAGTCTCTATTCCATAAACCTGACGGGCAATTTGCATGGTTAAATGCTCATTAGCAGGCATTTGATCAGGTTTTTTACCGGCACCTGGTATTGGTTTCAAAATATAAGTGCCTTGTTCATTTTCATTAATAAGCCTTAACTTGTTTTTGTCAAGCAACACAGAATATTTTTCTTGTACACCTGATATCGACGTACGTTTCTGATTTTCTTCATACAGCTGATGAGTTTCTGGGTTGGATGCTGGAGAATCGTAAAGCAAAACATGATGCACCTTCTTGCCCTGAAAAACTCTATTCAAAGCTGTTCTGCTATACGTATCAAAACCTTCAGACAATGTACCGGGACAATATTTAATTTCTGGTAAACTCATTAATTTTCCAGTTTAACAATTCTAACGGCACCTATGCAGTCATTTTTTGCAGTAGTTATCAGTAATCCGAAATAGTCCTCTCTGTCGATTCTATTTAGTTTGCATACCACTTGTTTATTAGAACCTTCTGGGAGCATGTTGTAAAAAAATGGAAACAGGTATTTAGAATGAAATTCTTTTCCGGTTTTAGGTAAAGTCAGACTGATGCTTTGCCTATCTTTATTAGCGACCCAATCTTCATGATAACGAAATGAAAACGAGCCATCATCGTGTTGGATCAAGATACCCGCTTCTTCATTCTTGAAAAAAACTTTGGCTTTTCTCATTTAGTATGCGTTACATTTTTGATTTTTAGGCAAACCTCCATGCCCAACACATCAGATATCTTATGCAATGTTAACAGCGTAGGATTTCCCTTTCCGCTTTCAAACTGTTTTAAAGTTCTCAATCCAACTCCTGATAGTTCTGCCAAGCCCTTCTGTGTTACTTGTAGAGCTTCCCTACGTTCTTTTATAGTTTCTATTAATTCTTTAAAGTGCATTATAAAGCATTATTTCGCGCAAATATAATGCTAATTTATATAATTTCAATAAAATGAGTACTAAAGCGCACTTTTTTTTTACATATCACAATTTTTCTTAGACAATTACAATAAATAGTGTATCTTAAAGCACTATTATTAAAGTATTAGCATTTGTCTCTGCGTTCAAGTATTGCTGGTAACGGCCTGGCGGATAAGGCGAGTTGCAAGATGCTTGCATCGTTGTAACGGGAGCCTTTAGCCACAATTCGTTTTATCCGCCTGTTGGCGAATAGTGCCGAAGGCACGAAAAACGAATTAGGCGTACTGCCAGGCCGTTGGCGAAAATAGCAGAAGTAAAGTCCGCAAAGCGGACGATTCTGCGTGCCGAAGGCATTTTCGCCAACGGTGTAGTATTGACGACGTGCCACCAATTGAGTGATGCCAAGAGTGGAAATTTTTTTAAATTTATGCCAAACTTGAAAAATTACAGTTCTTAGGTGGCATGATCGTCAATACTGTGTTAAATCCAGTTTCATTTCCGCTCCATTCTTAATATATAATCCATTATCTTCTTAGATATGCTTATTTTTTACATCAATTAACTTTAATGAATTGAGACTTTAAAATTTTATTATCTGTTATGAATTGAATACTATAATATCCATTA
>JADLHA010000004.1 GCA_020848995.1 Saprospiraceae bacterium
CAAGCAAAACAAGACGAGGCGCAGCGAAGGAAGCTATGTGGAACGATAACTGACTGAGCTGCAACGAAGGATTGTGAAGCTAAATTCATTGAGTGGGTGAGACTGTGCGGGCTGGCTGGCGCAAGAGAGGGGGGGGGGGGAAGAAGTGCCCTTAAATGGGTTAAAAATCAGGGTTTTCCACTACGCAGAATCCGGGTTTACACCCTTGTGCAACTGTCCGCCCGGAACCTACCTTGCACCAGATTTCGACCCGTGTAGTACGGAAATTTTCATCAGCCTTCAGGCAGCGAATCTTCAACAATACAGGTCTAATCAAATGAACCGATTGCGAACGCTTTAATTTTTATTCTATGAAACCGGCCTCAAACGAATTCCGCGACGAATTTAGAAATGAAAACCAGACGAACCAATTTTCCCATGAGCAAAACTGGCTCGGAGACTTTCGCAAAAAGCTAAGCTGGATCAAACCCAGAAGCGAATCATCCGAGGACCAGCTTACAGGAGAAGTCGCACGCGGTTGATGGAGTCGTTGGCAACAGGAAATCTTCTTACTGCTCTGCCCGGGGTGGCTTTATGCCCAGTTTAACCAGGCACCCGATGCGGTTCGCGTCACAGTAGCCGGACATTTCTCCACGGGCCGGATTTAAGCCCGATCAGGAAAGCAATAGGGTAAGTAATCACTGGTTAAGATTCGCTTGGTCCTCTTCTGCTGCTTTTCTTTCCGCTTCCACTGCATCCTTGCGCCGCTGTTCCAGGGTCTTTTCAAACACGTCTCTTGGGAAGAAAAACTCAGTCTGTCTGTTGCCGCGGTGGGTGATGTCGTCTTCCAACACTTGTTGTTTTTCGTCCGGCTCTCTGAAGTTGCGAAACACAAAAGCCGTCCAACCGCCTGCAATGGCACCAAACAGATGACTCTCCCACGATACGCGCTCTTCCGTGGGAAAGAAGCCAGCCAGATACCCGCTGTACATGATGACCATTACGCCCATCAGTGCAATGGATTTGACGTTGCGCCGGAAGATGCCTGAGAAAAAGACAAATGCGATCAATCCATAAACCAAACCGCTTGCCCCGATGTGCGAATAGTTTCTGCCAAGTACAAATACCATCAGGCCGGTTGCGCACAGGATCAGAAAATAGGATGCCCAGCCGATGCTGCGGTAGAAATAGAACAATACAAACGTAGTAATGATGAGCGGTGGGAGGTTGGAAAACAGATGACCCCAGCTCGCGTGAATGAACTGCCCGGTAATGATGCCGTACCATTGCCCGGGATCGCGAGGGTAAATGCTCCAGTTGTACTTGGGAACTGGGAAGATCAGAAAGACAATGTGTACAAGCAGCATCAACAGGGCGATCACCGCCGCAACAGAAAACGCATTGCGGATGTGCTCCTTCTCGCGCTGCAACAGAAACGTCATGCGTAACGCCTCCTGATCAGTTTAACAAAGATCTGGGCGTTTTTGAGTTTGTTGTCGTCGGTCCAATGGTATTTCCCGATTACAGACTGACAGAGGTATTGCTTTGCTTCGTCGTAACTTTTTAGCTCGTCGAGTTTGCCAACCGCACTGTCAAATTGCTGTTTATCCCCATCGAATAAAATGTTCTGAAAGAGAATTCTCTCGTTGAGGCCAAACGCATTGGCCAGACGGGCTATGGGCGTGGCTTCCAGCTTTCCGGAAAGGTCTCCGGATTCCTTTACCTCAAGCAGTTCTGGGTATTCCAATCCTGAGGCGGCAGGAGTAGGAGCTGCAACATTTTCCTCCACCTGAGCCAAACCGGAGTGGGATTCCTGGCTGGAATCCGTTGCCCGGGATTCTTCCTCCGCAAGCCTGTTTTCGAGTTGCAGGTTCAGGATCGCCTCCCTGATCCGGAGGTTGTAATCGAGCAGGAGGTTTTTCTCGGATTGGGTAAAAGCTTCCTCGCTGGCATAGACTTCGAGGATGTTGTTCATTTTCTGCATCCACTTCCGGATATTGCTAAAATCCATTTTCCCTGATTTGAGTGATGTGCGATAAACGCCAAAGCGCCCTAATTATTGGCGCAAAGTTAGTCCCTTTTGCCTTTGAGCTCTTATTACAAAAATGAATATATATAATTTTTGCGGATATTTGCCGCAGGAATGTTTATAGAGCCCATCTACAGATCGCAGCGCAGCGGATGGATTGAAGTCATCTGTGGCTCCATGTTCAGTGGAAAAACGGAAGAGCTCATCAGGAGGCTGAAGCGGGCCCGGATCGCCAATCAAAAGGTGGAGATCTTTAAACCCGCAAAAGACACGCGTTACGACGAACGACGCGTCGTATCCCACGATGAAAACGCCCTGCTTTCGAAGCCCATTTTGAAATCTGCCGATTTGCTGTTGGTAGCCCAGGAGACTGAAGTGATCGGCATCGACGAAGCGCAGTTTTTCGACGATGACCTCACCCGGTATTGTCAGGAGCTCGCGCTTGCCGGCAAGCGCATCATCGTCGCCGGACTGGACATGGATTTCCGGGGCCAGCCATTTGGTCCCATGCCTGCTCTGATGGCCGTTTCGGAATACATTACCAAAGTGCATGCGATCTGTCCGCATTGCGGCAACCTCGCCACGCATTCCTACCGCCTTTCCGAATCCGAGGAGACCTTTCTGCTTGGGGAGACGGACCATTACGAACCCCGTTGCCGTTACTGCTTTTCCCTCGGAGCCATTCTCCACTTCCCCTGAACTCCAAACCATGGAAAATAAACGCATCCACGCAGCACTGCTGTCCGTTTACAACAAACAGGGCCTCGAAGAAATTGCCCGGCAGCTCCATGCCATGGGCATCGTCATCTATTCGACGGGCGGCACGCAGCAACATCTGGAAGACAAGGACATTCCGGTCGTTGCGGTCGAAGCCATTACCGACTATCCCTCCATCCTCGGCGGAAGGGTAAAGACCCTTCACCCAAAGATCTTCGGTGGCATACTGGCCATGCGCAACGAAGATCACCTGGGGCAACTCGCACATTTTCAAATACCCCTGATTGACCTGGTGGTCGTAGACCTCTACCCGTTTCAGGAAACCCTTGCCCAAACCAGAGAGCACGACGAACTGATTGAAAAAATCGACATCGGCGGCATCAGCCTGATCCGTGCTGCAGCAAAGAATTATCAAGACGTCGTCGTCATCCCCTCTTTTCGCGAATATGGCTTGTTGAAAGGAATTTTGGCCAACAATGCCATTTCCTCCATAGAGCAGCGACGACAACTGGCTGCCCGTGCCTTTTCGGTAAGCCAGGCATACGATCACAGCATCCACACCTACCTTGCGGAATTGATGCCCGAAGGCTCCATGCCCTTGCGGTACGGCGAAAACCCCCATCAAAGCGCACGCTTTTTGGGGAACCTCGACGAATGCCTCGACGTGCTATGTGGCAAGGAGCTGTCGTACAATAACTTATTGGACATTGACTCCGCTTTGGCGCTGATGTCAGACTTTCATAAAGGGCCTCCCTGCTTTGCTGTGCTCAAACACACCAATGTCTGCGGGATTGCCGTGCGCGAACGGTTGAGCGATGCCTGGGCTGCAGCCCTTGCGGGCGATCCGGTATCTGCCTTCGGCGGCATCCTGATCTGCAATGCCCCTGTCGATGTAGCGACTGCAAAAGCCATTCACCCCCTGTTCTTTGAAGTATTGCTAGCACCCGAATTTGAAGAAGATGCATTGAAGTTGCTGAAAACGCGCAAGCAGCGCATACTCGCTCGCCTCCGGCACCTGCCCTATTCCCGCACCCAGGTGAGAAGCGCAATCAATGGATTGCTAGAGCAAGACCCCAATGAACACCATACCCGCCGCGAAGCCCTCAAGCCGGTGACGCGCCAATTGGCAGACCAGGGCCTGACAGATGACCTGATCTTTGCCATTCATTGCGTCAAACACCTAAAGTCCAACGCCATTGCCCTCGTTAAAGGTCAACAGCTCATCGGCATGGGCTGTGGACAGACGTCCCGCGTCGATGCCTGTCGCCAGGCCATTGAAAAAGCCCGGGCCATGGGATTCGATCCGGCCGGGAGCGCAATGGCTTCAGAGGCATTTTTTCCCTTCCCGGATTGCGTTGAACTCGCCGCAAAAGCAGGTGTCGGGGCCATTGCCCAACCTGGGGGATCGGTAAATGATGGCCTGAGCATACAGGCTGCTGACGATCGAGGAATCGCCATGGTCTTCACCGGTGTTCGCCATTTCAAACACTGATGTCAGAAAGGCTGTGCATCGACTTGGGAAATTCCCGCATCAAGCTGGCGCGAGTCCGCAATGGCCTCATTCAGGATTTCGCGGGGTATCGCTATGACGACCAGCCCCTGGTCGAGCGCTGGTTTGGCGCACAGACCGTTTATTCAGGGATCTATTGCAGCGTAATCGAATCGGAGCCGGAGTGGCTATTGGCCTTGTTTGACCGGCACCGCATCCTCCGTCTCGACACCCGGTGGCCTCTTCCCATCCGCATCGACAGATACCAGACACCCCAGACGCTGGGTGGGGACCGCATTGCCGCAATTGCGGGTGCCCGGCAGCTTATCCGTGACCACCCCGTTCTAGTGGTCAACGCGGGAACCTGCGTCACCTTTGACTTGCTCAATGCAGAGGGGGAGTTTTTAGGTGGCAATATCTCCCCCGGGCTCGAGTTGCGCTGGAGGTCTATGCATGCCTTTACGGGTCGCCTTCCCCTGGTGCATGCGGTCCCGGCAGAAGGCAGCGTTTTAGGACTCAGCACGCAGGAGGCCCTCGAGCGGGGAGGATTCCAGGGCTTACTGTTCGAAATCTCCGCTTACCATTTTGCGATGTGCGAAAAATACCCGGAGATAAAATGCGTTCTCACCGGCGGCAGTGCTCATCAATTGGTGAACCGCCTGAAATTCGACATTTTTGCGGAACCGTACTTAGTCCTTAAAGGCCTTAATTACATTTCGGAGTACAATGAATCTCAATAAAATAAGCTTCCAACTGGTGATGACGGCCGTATTGCTGTCCAGAGTCCAGGCTCAAAATACTGAAAACTCCCCCCTTTCGCGCTACGGTCTGGGCGACCTTCGCAGTGGCACGCCCGTATGGATATCTGGAATGGGGCAGTCGGGCACCGCCTTCAGCTCTCCCAACCTGTTTTCAGGACAAAACCCGGCCAGTGCCGCCTATCTGCTTCAAACCGATGTTGAGATCGGACTCGTTGCGCGCCAGCATACGCAAGAGGACAGCCGGGGCGAGCAGTACGGGGAATGGACGGGAGGCATTCAAAACATCCTGGTCGGCATACCCCTGCAAAATGCGATCAACGATCTGCTGGAGCGCAGGTCGCGCAAACACTATTCCAGTTTGTACTTTGGCCTTAACCCGTTTTCCGGCATGGGCTATAACGCCGTGGTGGATAACGACAACGACACCACCAACATCATCCGCCGCAACCTGCAGGGCGATGGAGGGATCACTGCCTTTAAGTTTGGACTGGCCCACCGATATAAAGGACTGGCATTCGGAGCCGGTGCAGACTTCTTGTTCGGCACCTTGACGCATAACCAGTCCCTTCTGTATCTAAGCCAGGCGGGCAGTCACGATTCCTACCTCACCGATCAACAACACATCAAAGGCTTGCGGCCGGTATTTGGACTTCAATACCAGAGAACCCTCAACCAAAAGCAGGTTCGTTCCGACGAAAATGCCCGAAAAAACATCCTGGGAGCTGGCCTTCAGTTGCATGTACCCACAAATTACACGGCGAGCTATTCCGCTATCCACCTTACGCGTTACGACGAGTTTTCCGTAGGCAATGTGAGCGACACCATTCTCAACGTCAGCGAGCAGAAGACCTCCGGTGGTTTTCCCCTCAGCATCAGGGCCGGCCTGAACTATTTACACCAGGAAAAATCGGGGTGGGTAGCTGATGTTCAATACGACGCCTGGGCTTCGAGGTCATTGCCCCAGGGGCTCTCGGGAGCTTACGCCGACGCTCTTGGCTTCAGTTTTGGGGGGTGGTACCGAAGCGGAAGACATCCCTATGATCCATTCTTAAAAAAATCGACCTTCCGTGCCGGCATCTATTACCAGGAGGATTATCGTCTCATTCGCGACGAACAGGCCTTTCGCTATGGCTTGAGTTTAGGATGGTCTTACCCAATCTCCTTCCTTCGCCAGGACGCCATGATCCATCTCAGCCTCGACGCAGGAAAGAGCAAACTGGGGGATTTGTTTTCCGAGAACTATTTCCAGATCCACTTCGGCGTGAGCATCAACGACAACGAATGGTTCCTGAAAAGGCGCTACAACTGATCGCCAAGTTGGCTGGAGTCAGTGCACCCCGATCGGGATGACACCGCGGTAAGCTCCCGAAATCCATCTGATGAAATAAAGCCCGGCAGTCCTGCCCTTTCCGCTAAAAACATCCCATTCCAAGCTGCTTTGCCCAGCTGGTTTTACCCGCTGGCACAGAAATCGTCCGCTGATGTCGCGGCATTCAAGTTGGATTTCGCGATCGACCAAATCCCCTTCAAACATGAGTACGAGCTGATTCGCCGTTGGATTTGGCCAGACGCGAACCCCAAGAGTCCCGTTCCGGGAAACGTCTTCATGGTCAACAATGAGGTCATTGAGCCATCGGATGAGCAGGAGATTGGTATTCTGGCCGTCTTTGTAGTTGGCAACCATGACCACCTTTCCATCTTTTTGGATCGTAAAATGCGGGGTTTGATCCGTGAGAATGTTGACTGCATCGAATGATGCCATGCCGCGGTTTCCAAAAGTGGTGTCTACGGCACCGGAAACCAGGTAGCGCATTACGACGAAACGGTTATGGGTCAGTTCATTGTTTTCTCCACAGACCAGGTACTTGTCGTCGGGCTGGCGGATGAGGTATAAGCCATAGTCAACCGGGCCACCCAGATCGTAGGTCAGCATCCCACCATTGCCAAAACTCGCATCCAGTTCGCCATTCCGGTCGTAGCGGGCCAAGCCAAAGTCGTAATTGGTGATCGAATCGCGCACAGTACCCGAAACAAAGTATTTTCCATCTGCGGTGATGGCGGTGCCGTAGGCAACATCCTGGTTCCCGGCAAAGTCTGTTTCGAAACTGCCGTTGCTTCCAAAATCGGGATCTCTGGTCCCATCGGGCCTCAGGCGCAAAAAGGCGAAGTTTGCCTTCGGGTAAACCCCTGCACACCCGGTAACGAGTATGTGACCGGTTGGTTCGATCAGGATGTCAAACGGGATATCCTCCCGCGTCAGGAAATTGTGGTACATCCATCCCGTGCCATTGAAAGTCGAATCGGGAGTTCCATCCGGGGTAAATCGACTTACAAACCAGTCTATGTCAAATGAGTCGACAACACACACGCCGCTAACGCAAATGCGGCCCAATTCATCCACTGCGGCCACAATCGGTCCTGTCGACCTCCCATATCGAAACTGAAGTATCCCGTGGTCGGCAAAGCTGCTGTCTTCTTTCCCATCGGGAAGCAAACGCATCAGAATCCCTGTCGTATTGGGGTTGGGGCCTGAGAATCCACCTGCAAGGATCTTTCCATCCGCGAGAACCCTGACGAATTCGAGGTTTTCCTGCTGGGAACCAAAATCCCAGAAGCGGAAGCCGCCATTTCCAAATGATGAGTCGATTTGCCCGTTTTCCAGGTAACGCACAAGCAGAAAATCGTAAGCAGCAGTTTGGAGAGCGATGCGCCCACCGGCAAGAATTTTGCCATCTGCCTGAATGTCCGCCGTTCCACCCTGTTCCTTACCTCCCAGGTCGGTGTGCTGCCAGCCCCCGAGTCCAAAGGCGGGGTCGAGCTGTCCGGCCTGGGCCAACAACCCGCTACATAAAAGGCACCCAAGCATCAGGATGCAACCAACACTTAGCACTTTTAGATTCATATCCGGTCCGTTTTGTTCGTTATTTGCAAGATTCCCCTTCGCATTCACTTATGGAGTACAACAATTTATTTTAACCAATAGTTAACAATAATTGAGTAATGGTACCCCGGGCTCAACTGTTTTAGCAAGAAATACCACCCAATGCAAAACCTCTTGTTGTGTTTATCCTTTAGTCTGATTGCCGGAGTGGACTCGGATCCCAAGGCAACGCGCCTGCTCGACAAACTTGCGGCGTCATACGAAAAACTGGGTGGCTTTGAATTGCGTTTCCGCTACGAACTCGAATTCGACGGCCGGGTCGAACCCTCCCAGGCGGGAAGGCTATGGTCTAAGGGAGATCTGTATCGCCTGGAGTTGCCAGATCTCGAGCTATACTGCGATGGGGAAAACCAGTATGCACACCTCAAGAAAAACCAGGAAATACAGATCAGCCGCCCGGACCCTTCGGACCGGCGCTATCACCCGGCCACGCTGGCGCGCATACACGAATCTGGCAAATTTGAATATCGCGTCCTGAATGAACGCAATGCCAAAAATCCCCTGAGCGTCATCGAATTTAAGCCACAAAACCATTCGGACCCCATTTTCAAGATCCTGCTGCACATTTCCGAATCGAGCAACCGCATTGTCAAAGTCCAATGGTTCGAGAAATCGGGCAGAAGAACGACCGTTCATTTTGAGCAAACCCAGTCAAGGAGTTTTGAGACCGGCTTCTTTGCACCCAAGCTGGAGTCCATGCCCGGAATTCACGTCGAGGACCTCCGGGAAGATTGACTTCCTTGGATTCCGCACCCCACCAATCCCCTGCTGATGTTTCTGTTGGAGCATCTCGCCTCCGTCCAACCCGGTTAAAATTTAGGGCACTTCTAATAACCCCCTATTGCGCCAGCCAGCCCGCACAGGCTCACGCGCTCAATGAATTTAGCTTCACAATCCTTCGTTGCAGATCAGTCAGTGATCGTTCCAAATAGCTTTCTTCGCTGCGCCTCGTCTTGTTTGGCTAAATTCATTCTGGCATCAACAGGGACATGGAGGGAGGCAGCCCTTTTCATTCTGGCATCAACAGGGAGTGCAGGGAGGCAGCCCTTTTCATTCTGGCATCAACAGGGAGTGCAGGGAGGCAGCCCTTTTCATTCTGGCATCAACAGGGAGTTTTTAGAAGTGCCCTTTAAGGTCGTGACCGCGATGCAGGTTGGTGTATTCTGCGATTGGCGAATTCGCTAATTTTGTAGCCGATGTCCTTCCGGAAAAAGTTAATACACCGCGTCGCGCGAACACTTACCCACATCCAGCAGCGGGATTACCAGCGCGCGCCGCAATGTCAAAGCCGCATTTTCCGGCAATTCATCGCCAAGGGAATGGCGACCCGGTTCGGGAGAGAACACGATTTTGCAGGCATTCGCCATTACAGCGACTTTGCGGATCGGGTACCCGTGCGGGATTACGAAGATCTAAAGCCCTGGATTGACGAGATTCGCAAAGGCGCAAAAGACGTACTTTGGCCTGGGCAGCCACGGTATTTCTGCAAAACCTCAGGAACCACTTCTGGAGCCAAATACATCCCCATCACCCTGGAGAGCATGGGCAACCAGATCCGGTCTGCGAGGACAGCTCTATTTCATTACATCAGCAGAACTCCGGATACCGATGTGTTTGGCGGTAAGATGTTTTTTCTTTCGGGGAGTCCACGACTGGATCAGGAAGGCATCATTCCGGTTGGAAGGTTGTCCGGGATTGTAAACCACGAAATTCCATCCTGGTTCCAGTCGAATAAGCTACCGGATTATGCCTTAAATTGCATTGAACCCTGGGAAGCCAAAATCGATGCACTGACCGATTTCGTTTTGGGGCAGGATATCCGGGTGATCAGTGGCATTCCGCCCTGGGTGCAGATGTTTTGCGAGCAACTGCTGCTCAAGACCGGAAAAGACAACTTGAGTCAACTGTTTCCCAGACTAGAATTGTACGTCCACGGTGGCGTCAACTACACCCCATACGGCGGCCGGCTGCGCAGCCTCTTTGGCAAAGACATAGCCTTGTTGGAGACTTATCCGGCCAGCGAAGGCTTTATTGCCTTCCAGGACGACGAAGGCGACCCTGGGCTTCAGCTCGTTGTTAACGACGGCATCTTTTATGAATTCATTCCCAAATCGGAGGTCCACCTGCCCAATCCCAAGAGGCTCCAGTTGACCGGCGTGTCGACCGGCGTTGACTATGCGGTAGTGCTCACGACCAACGCCGGACTTTGGTCATACCTGATCGGCGATCTGGTGCGATTTACTTCTCTGAATCCCTACAAAATAGTGGTGAGCGGTCGCATCAGCCAGTTCATTTCTGCGTTCGGGGAGCACGTCATCGGTTCAGAGATCGACCAGGCCATCCGTTACGCCCAACAAGCCCACCAATTTGATTTTGTTGAATTTACCGTAGCCCCTCAAGTCAGCCCGTCGGACAACAAGCACCCCTACCACGAATGGTACATCGAGTTTGCGGAGATTCCCAGGAACCTGCACGAAATCGCACTGACCATCAACAGCCGGTTGTGCGAGCTCAACAGTTATTACAAAGACCTCATCGACGGGAACCTGCTCGACACCCTGCGCATTCGCCCCGTGAGGAAGAATGCCTTTTTGAATTACATGAGACGGGTTGGGAGGCTGGGCGAACAGTTCAAAGTACACCGCCTGAGTAACGACCGGCACGTTGCCGACGCACTGGCCAACGATATCCTGCCCTAAACCCGGGTCCGGGAGCACACTTGCCCCCCGCATTTTGCGTTAAGATTTGGCGACATCCGGTCCGGTGGGCCCCTCCAGGTCAACCGGGACCGTCTAAAATCGCCGAATTTGGTGTTATTTCGTATCTTTGCGCCCTTCATGAGTAGACTTTGCACATTGGCCTTTTGTGTAACCGTTTTTGCTGGTTCCGGCTGTAAGTCCAGCTTCGAAAAAATGAGGACCAGTGGAGACCCCGTTGCGATCCTTCAGGCGGCTGATCAATACTATGATGCAAAAGACTTCAACCGCGCACGTGGTCTATACGAAATCGTCCTTACGGCTTTTCGCGGACAGCCCGAGGCCGAGGAGATTTATTTCCGCTATGCGAATGCCCATTTTGCTTTGAGGGAATACGATCTATCCAATTATCTGTTTAAGAATTTTGCAAATACCTTTTCCAACAGTCTTAAAAAAGAGGAAGCGGAGTTTTTGTCGGTGTTGTCTTTTTATAAGATGGCACCAGGCTACCGCCTGGACCAGTCGTCGACGATCAAGGCCATCGACGGGTTTCAGCTTTTTATCAACACCTATCCCAATTCGGACCGGGTTGCCGAATGCAATCAATTGATCGATGCATGCCGGTCCAAGCTGGAGCAAAAAGCTTTTGAGTCTGCGCGGTTGTATTACGACATGGAGCATTACCAGTCCTGCGTGCGCTCACTTCAAAACCTGCTGGCGGATTTTCCTGAAACGCCCAACGACCGCGAAGTCAGGCTGTTGATGTCGCGAGCCGCTTTCCAATTGGCAGAGCGGAGCATTTTTGAAAAACAAAAAGAGCGCTACGAAGAAGCCGCTGCCATCGCCGAAGAATTTCTCAAACGTTACCCCACCGGGAAGCAACGTTCAGAAGTGAAGACCATCCTTCAAAAAATCCAACGCAAACTAAAATCGACGAACTATGACGGATATCAAAACGCAAGTGCAGGGAATTAATCCCAATGTCAAAGCGCGAAACATTCAGGAATTCATCCGCGAGACCGGGAATATTTACGAAACCATCAATGCACTGGGCAAGCGGGCGAACCAACTGACCAACGACATCAAGAACGAGCTGAAAGAAAAACTCGAAGAATTTGCAACCCAGTCCGACACGATTGAAGAAGTGCAGGAAAACAAAGAGCAAATTGAAATTTCCAAGTTTTACGAAAAGCTGCCGAATCCTGCTATCATTGCAACGGAGGAATACCTCTCTGGTAAGCTGTCCATGAGCTACCGCGGGGAGACCCCCGAAGCTGAATCCTGATTGGGCTTCATGAAACCTCATCTCAGGACTACCGTGCATCGGAGGTGGTCTCCGAATACCGGATGTTCCGTTTTTCATATTGGACCAATGCGCTTTTGACGTGGATGCCATGCCTTTTAGCAATCGGAGGATCCTTCTTGGCATAACCGGTAGCATCGCCGCTTACAAATCTGCCATCTTACTGCGCCTGCTCGTAAAGGGCGGGGCTGAAGTTCAGGTCATCCAGACCGAAGCCGCAAGGGATTTCATCGGCCCCCTTACGTTGGCGACCCTCAGTGGCAAACCCGTACTTTCCGAAATGCACCTCGACGATCAATGGGCCAATCACGTAGCCCTTGGGCATTGGGCTGACGCATTGCTGATCGCACCTGCAAGTGCAAACACTTTGGGGAAGATGGCGCATGGCCTGGTAGACAACCTGCTCACCGCTGTGTACCTCTCCGCCAAATGCCCCACCCTCGTTGCCCCTGCCATGGACGCAGACATGTGGGATCATCCGGCAACCCAGGACAACCTCAGCATCCTGAGTCGCCACGGTGTCGTCGTATTGCCGGTCGGCGAAGGCCCACTGGCCAGTGGCCTGGAAGGTCCCGGGCGACTCGCCGAACCCGAACACATCGTCGAAGAACTCCAAGCTTTTTTCCAACGGGACACCTCCTTGGCGAAAAAAAAAATCCTGATCACGGCGGGTCCGACGCATGAGGCCATCGATCCCGTCCGCTTCATCGGCAATCACTCCTCCGGAAAAATGGGCATCCGGCTCGCGGAGGAGGCCTTGCGCAACGGTTATGAGGTGGTGCTCGTTTTAGGACCCAGCTCGGAGCCCACCCCGGTTTCCAACCGATTGAACTTAGTGCGGGTGACCAGCGCTCTTGAGATGCAGGAGGCCGTGAGGCAGCACCTGCATGCGACCGATATTTTTATCCTGGCGGCGGCCGTTGCGGACTTTCGCCCCGACGTACCCGCAGCTCAAAAAATCAAAAAGGAGGGTCGTCAGTCCCTGGCCCTCAACCTCGTTGCGAACCCCGACCTTGCGGCTTGGATAGGCAACAATAAGAAGCCCCATCAATTTTTGTGCGGCTTCGCCCTGGAAACCGAAAACCTGGTGGAAAATGCCCGCGCCAAGATGGACAAGAAAAATATGGACCTCATCGTTATCAATTCGCCCAACGATGCCCAATCCGCCTTTGGTTACGACACAAACAAAATTGCCATTTTGGACAAATCCGGAAAATTGATTTCCTTTGAAAGGCAATCCAAAAACGATGCTGCCCGTGCTATATTACAGGCAATCGCTGAACGACTTTAACGCTATGGTTAAGATTTTCCTGCCCACTTGTCTCTTTGTAGTGCTTGCATCGGTTTGCGCCACCGGGCAGGAACTGGATGCTACGGTTCGCGTAATTGCTCCCAACCTGGGCCTGAGCGACAAGTCCATCGTTTCCCAGCTCGAACGCAACGTAAAAGATTTTCTCAACAACCAGCAATGGACCCAGGATGTGTTCGAACCCGGAGAGAAGATCAAGTGCAATTTTCAGATTGTGATCAGTGCAGACCGCGGAGACAATAACCTACTGATCGATCTTTCGGTACAATCTTCCCGACCCGTTTATCATTCCAACTACGACTCGCCCATGCTGAACGTCAGCGACAAGGGCATTCCCGTTCAATTTGACCCTTACAAAAACCTCGAAAATTCGCGCGAGACCTACTACGACAACTTGTCGGCTGTACTCACTTTTTACGCCTACCTCATCATTGCCCTCGACTACGACAGCTACAGCCTGGAAGGCGGTGAGCCTTACCTGCAGTTGCTAAACACCATGCTGAATGGCTTGCCTTCGAATGTCAGGGCCTCCGATGATGCCTGGTCTCCAGCCAGTGACAAGCGCAACAACCGTTATTTCATCATTGAAAACCTCACCAATCCGCGCATGAAGTTGTTCCGCCGCGCATTTTACGAATACCATCGCCAGGGACTCGACTTGTTTGCTGAAAATGCAGAACGCGCTAGGGCTACTCTCACATCTGCTGTTGGGGACATCGGGACCAGCAATGCCAATTATCCGGATACGTACTTCATTAAAATTTTCGGTTTCACCAAGCAGCAGGAGATCATCGAGATCTATAAACAGGGCACCCCGGAAGAGAAAAAGCAGGTGCGCGAAATCATGACCCGTCTTGATCCGGCCAACAGCAGTCAATACAACAATCAACTCAAATCCTGATCCGCCAACCGATCCCATGAAGAAGAGGAACATTGCCATATTCGCCTCCGGTAACGGTACCAATGCCCTCAGGCTCATCGAGTACTTCAAAAACCATCGCGAGGTTGCTGTGGGGCTCGTAGTCAGCAATTCCAATAAAGCGGGGGTGATCCACATTGCCCGCCAGCACAACGTTCCCGTATCCATCATCAATAAAACCCTGCTGGCAAACAATGGCTTCATGACCTCGCTGCTGAAACTCTACGACATCGATTTCATCGTGCTTGCTGGGTTCCTGCTGCTCGTGCCCCCTTTCCTGATCAAGGCATTCGACAGAAAGATGATCAACATCCACCCTGCCCTGCTGCCGCGGCACGGTGGCAAAGGCATGTTTGGACTTGCTGTCCATCAACAGGTAATCGACGAGGGGGATCCCGAAACGGGCATCACCATCCATTACGTCAACGAGGTGTACGACCAGGGTAAGGTCGTTTTTCAGGCACGGTGTGCGGTCGAAAAGAAAGAAAGCCCAGAAAAATTGCAAAAGAAAGTCCAGGAACTGGAGCACAAACACCTTCCGGAGTGGACGGAAAAGCTCGTACTCCAAACGCGATTTCTCTGATCGGACCAATGGCATTGGCGGTTCTGCACCCTACCACCGCCATTTTATTTACCTTAGTGTTTCTTTATTTGCACACATGGGTAGATTTCTCCTTGTTTTGTACATCACCGCATGGCTTCCCCTTTCCGGTCAGGGCCAGGGCTGTGCCGGTCTAAACGCAGATGCAGGACCCGACCAGTTCAGTTGCGATCCCACCAACCCACCGCAGCTGCAGGGGAGTTATTCCGGAACGCCAGACAAATATTACTGGACGCCTGGCAACTACCTCAGCGACCCGAATGCGACGGATCCGACGGTGAACGCCCCCGCTGGAAAATACACCTTCACGTTTACTGTGGAGGCCATGTCGTCGATCAATCTGATCAGCAACGGCAACTTTGAAGCAGGCAATTCCGGATTTACCCATGAATACAGCTACGGCTTTCCCGGTGGAACGTTTGGTCCGGGCTGGCTCAGCGTGGGAACCAATCCACTTGGATACAACGGCTCCTGGGCTCCCTGTGGCGACCACACGAGTGGCAGTGGCAACCAGCTCATCGTCGACGGCCACACATCCGCCAATGCAAAAGTCTGGTGTCAGACGGTATCCGTTTCACCGGGTAAAACCTACCTGGTTCGCTTCTATGTGCAAAGTGTGTTTCCCGCCGCGCCTTGCCAACTCAATGTGCTTGCCAACAACGTTTCCTTCGGCACGGTCCAGGGAGGTGCCCTGTGTGACTGGCAGAGTTTTGAAGAATGTTTTAAAGCCACTTCCGCAAGCGTAGAGATCTGCATCCGCGAAACTTCGGGGATAGGATATGGCAACGACTTCGCCATCGACGACATCGAAATGTACGAAAAGTGTATGGATACCGACGAGGTTGTGGTTGAGGTGGTCGATCTAAAGGCACAGGCCGCCATCCCCCAGCCCCCCCGCTGCGCATCGGACGTATTTGACCTCAACGCACTCGGATCATCGACAGGTCCTAACATCCGCTACGAATGGCGTTCCGACGGAGGGACCATCGTTTCTTCATCAGGGCTTACGGCCAAAGGCAAAGGGCGCGGAACGTATTACGTCAAAGTAATCTATCAGAACGGCAACGTCTATTGCGAGAAAGAAGCTGAGGTACAAGCTGATCCCTCCGATGATCTCGAAGGGCTTCTCGAAGTCGAAGGCATAGCCAATTGCAACTCCGACACCATCGAGTTGCGAGGGAGTGTGATCAACGGAAGTGGAGATTACACCTACCATTGGATTCCAGCCAACAAAATCCACCGGGGTCTGAACGAACCAACCGCCTACGTCACCGAGGCGGGACTTTACAAACTCGTCGTCATCGATAAGCAGTCGGGTTGCGAGATCCAGCTCCAGGAAGTGGTTGCCTCCGATACGACCAAGCCCAAAGTAGAAATTTCCGCCGACAGCCTGATTAGCTGTAAAAACCCGTTAGCTACCCTTGCCAGTACCCCCTTTGACACGAGCCGGTATCTGTACGAGTGGACCCTTCCTGACCTCACGCTCATTCGCAATGCCGATACGCTTCATGCCGCAGACACCGGGCTTTACCTGTTGCGTGCTACCGACAAATTCAATAAATGCTATACGGAAACATCGCATGTGCTGCGCGCGGATACCACAATGCCCCTGGTGGCCCTGGGACCTGATGGCATCATTGATTGCCGCAACGAGGAATTCCTGGTCCACGCACAAGACACGGGCACTGCCGGCACATCCCGGTATGTCTGGCTGCTTCCCACCGGACCATTGCCCCCTGATTCTGTCCTTGTGGATCAGCGCGTCTCTCAGGGAGGATGGGTTGTGCTTACCGCCATCAACAATACGAACGGTTGTTCGCACACGGACAGTCTGTTCGTCGCAGATGTACGAAAATTACCAGCCGCAATTGCAGGAAAAACCGACACACTCAACTGCTCAAAAACCCAACTTCAGCTCGACGGCAGCGCCAGCACCTCTGATTCGACAAAACTTGGGTGGTTTACGTACACGGGTAACATTATCGGTGATACCACTACGGCCTTCCCCAACATCGACAAGCCAGGTTGGTATTTTCTCCGGGTAACCGACACCACAAACCAATGCCGGCAAATCGATTCGGTTTTTATCCATCAGGATACCACCAGACCTTCGGCTGTGCTCGATGCAGAAACTACGTTCCGCTGCTCCGATACCCTGCGCTGGCTCGATGGAAGCGCGTCTTCATCCGGTGCATCGATCCGGTATTTGTGGCTCACCTCCGATGGAAGCATTGCATCCGGTCAAGGAACGCCAAACATTTCCGTGAAGGGTCCGGGTCGTTACTTCCTCATTGTGGACAATCTGACGAACGGGTGTTCGGACACTGCAGAGATGCTCGTCAAGCCCGATCTGGGGGCTCCCACAGCACAGATAGATGTTCCGGATACCATTACCTGCAGCCTTCGCTCTGTTCAATTGAATGCAACCACTTCTTCACCGACCGGGAACCCGGTGCGCTTTGAATGGAAAGCAGACAGCGGGCAAGCGATCCAAAATGACCACACGCTCAGTCCCCAGGTAGATCGCGGCGGGTATTACACCCTTATCGTTACGGATACGGTCAATGGGTGCAGCACGACCGTGCAGGTATTGGTGAGCGTGGATACCCTGTCTCCTTTGGCCGATGCGGGCGCAGACGCCATCTGGAACTGCGCAAGCCGTGTACTCCTGCTCGATGGCGCAAATTCCCAGGGTACACATGCGCTCAATTATACCTGGAGTACTTCTGACGGACGATTTTCAGGAAGGACCGATCAGCCACAAGCGAACGTCACGTCACCGGGAAGCTACCTGCTTACCGTGCGGGATGTGCGGACGGGATGCTACGCCATTGACAGCATCGCCGTCATCGCCGATACCATCTACCCGGTTGTACGCATCGCCCTTCCCGACACCTTAAACTGTAAAGTGACTTCGCTTGTACTTGACGGTTCCGCATCCGGTTCCGGAACGCGGATTCGCTATGAGTGGACGAGCAGCAACGGCCAGCTTTCCGGCAACACCATGCTTCCGGTCGCCACGGCCATTCGCGGAGGTACTTATTCCCTGTTGATGGTGGATACCATTAATTTTTGCCGCGATTCTGCATCGGTGCTCGTTGTTGAAGACTTGCGTGCTCCCTTGTTCAGCATCGCGGGTACCACCACCCTGAACTGTTCCGGAAATCCCGTCGAACTTTCCGCCGGCCTCAACTCCGCAAGAGGAGGAGAGTCCTTCACATGGTCCACACGCCTCGGATTGATCTCAGGCCGAACCGACAGTACAGGGATCCTGGGCGTTCGCAGGGGCTGGTACATGGTAACGGTGCTGGATCCGCACAATGGGTGCACTTCAACCGATTCCATATTTGTCGATCAGATCAATGATCTCGGAGTCGAATTGGTGGGAGGGGCAAACCTCACCTGCCTGGTCCACAAAATTGCCCTTTCAGGAATGGTACTCAGAGGCAGTGGTGCTGAGCTGCTCACCTGGACAACCCGCGGCGGGAATATTATAGCAAATGCTGCGACCGCGCAGATCGAAGCAGACCGTCCGGGGTGGTATTATTTCAGCGCGCAACAAGCAGGTAACGGTTGCGAGGCAATTGACTCCATTGAGATTTTAGAAAACACGAACGTTCCGGCAAGTTTGCATGCCAGACTGCACCAAGCCAATTGCCCCGGCGACCTTTGGGTACTTGAGATTGACAGCATAACAGGGGGAGAAGCGCCGCTGCGCTATGTCTGGAATGGCAAGGATTTTCAGGGAAGCCGCCTTTCAGGCGGGAATTTCGGCAGTCAGCACATCGAGGTGTTCGATCGAAACGGATGCTCCCTGTCTGTGACCTATACAACCATCGAACCGGTGGGGATCGACGTTCAATTGATGCCGCTGGCCCGGATCGACCAGGGAAGTTCGCTTCCCCTGGACCCCGTGTACTCTCTGCCACCGGATTCAATCGCCAGCGTGTCCTGGAGCCCTGGCCGGTTCCTAAGTTGTTCGGATTGCCTCCAGCCCGTTGCTGAACGGGTCTCCGAAGACATCGAATATTTCTGCACCGTGGTTTCCAAAAAGGGGTGCTCTGCCACGGCACGCATCCGCATCGAGGTGATTCTACGCGAGGTCTGGGTTCCCAATGCATTCAGTCCTAACGGCGACCAGATCAACGACCGTTTCTTTCCCGTAATCTCCCCTGACGCCTTCCGCGAAATCCGCAATTTTAGGATCTTCGACCGCTGGGGTAACCTCCAATACGAACAGAAATTGCTGTCTCCCGGTCAGGTATACGATCTGGCCTGGGACGGCACGAGCAACGGAGAAAAACTCAATCCGGGAGTTTACCTGTATGCAATGGAACTCATATGGAACAATGGAGACCGCCAACTGTTATCGGGAGATATAAGTCTGATCCGGTGAATACGGAAATCATTAAAAAGCAGCCGTCCGAAGTCAACATCCGGGATTGTATCTTTTTTGAGAACGATGATTTCATCATTGCCCGCAAACCGGGCGGGCTGGTCTCAGAGGAAGACCCGGTAGGTTCAAAAAACCTGCGCTACATGCTCTACCGGTATGTACGTGAAACGTATCCCTGGAAAAAACGCGCTATCTGCCAATTGGCTCACCGCCTTGACAAACCCGTAGCCGGATTGATCATTTGCGCAAAAAAACCCAGCATTCTCAAGAATCTGCAACAGCAATTCTTCCACAGGGAAGTCAAAAAGCACTATCTGGCGGTCATTGAAGGTGTCCCCGAAGTAAAAGCGGCAACACTTAAGCAATTCATCAAAAAATCACAGGCTGAATTCCGCGCCCTGCCCGCTACAGAATACGAGGAGGATGCACGGGAAGCTGTATTGAACTACCGGGTGTTAGCCGAAAACGGCCACCATAGCCTGGTGCAGGTTGAACTGCTGACCGGAAAATTCCATCAAATCAGGTTTCAACTGTCTTACATGGGATGGCCTATCTGGAACGACGAGTGGTACAGTGGCAAGAAAGTCAACCCCGAGAACAGGATTGGTCTGTACAGCTTTGCCATAGCGTTCTCAGACCCCAAAACCGGGGAGCAGAGGGAATTCGTTTCATGCCCACCCCTGGACCAGCAACCATGGGACCTGTTCCGGGATGCAATTGAGGAGGCGTTAGCCAACTTTGCATTCTAATCGCTTTCTTACCTTGCAGAACGGTCGTTACCTGGAATTCATGTAAGTTCACAACCCCAAAAAAGATGCATGCTTTGCAGTCCTTTGCGCGAATTCCGGTCACCCGCGTTGATGAGACTGAATTGGGGCCGCTCAAATCACACTCCGCTGCGGCAGTCTGACCGCTCAGTATTACGTGCTTAATGCCATTTGCCCCACAAAGCTTCGTTGCAATTCTGCACGTTGGCCTTCATCTGGCGGGGTATTCTTATTATTTTAATATGAACGAACGTTCGTTAGTTTATGGCGGTCGGCGATCGGTCCATTTTGCGCAATCGCTCCCTGACCTCATCGGGCATGGTCTCCTGAAACCGGCCACCGAGGTGCCTGGCCAAAAAGGCCTCGGCTGCCGCGAGGAAGGCCATGTTGTTGACCGGATGAACAAACCCATGCCCCTCGTCTTCGGCACACAGGTACGCGACTTCTTTTTTGTTTTTGTGCAGCGCTTCGACGATCTGATCCGATTCAGCCTGCTTAACCCGTGGGTCGTTGGCCCCCTGTACGATCATGACGGGGCACCGGATCTGCTGGACTGAGTACAACGGCGAAGCCCTTTTGAGGTGCTCTTCGCCCTCGGGTGTGGTTGGATCGCCCATCCGCAGGTGAAACATCTTTCTCCCTGCCTCCCAGTAGGGAGGAATGGATGCAAGCAGCGTGAGCAAACTCGAGGGCCCAACCTTTGAGATCGCACATGCATAGACGTCGGGGGTAAAAGCCGCACCCGCAAGGCTGGCATAGCCCCCATAACTCCCCCCGAGAATGGCTACGCGTTTGGGGTCGACCAGGCCGGTGCTCACCAGATGATAAACGCCATATGTAATATCATCCTGCATTTTCAATCCCCACTCGCGGTTACCGGCATCGAGAAATGCCTTGCCAAAACCCGTCGATCCGCGATAATTCATCTGGAGCACTGCATATCCGCGATTTGCCAGAAACTGAGCAAGCGGATTGTACCCCCAGACGTCGCGTGTCCAGGGCCCACCATGCGGATGCACCACGAGAGGCAGCTGATTTGCCGTCCAGCCGAGCGGCAAGGTCAGGTAGGCCTGTATCTCCATACCGTCTGAAGAAGGATAGCGGACGACTTGCATCTCCGAAAGCACATTGGGATCTAATTGTGGCCTGGGGCGGTATTCAAATCGACATCGCCCCGAACGGCGAGAATAGGAATAAATGCTCCCGCTGTCCCGGTCGCTGAAGACAGCCACCAGCCAACGGTTCTCGTCACGCGTCATCGACCGGATGGCCACTTCACACTTGGGAAATTTTTGCTCGAGTTTGCGATAATGCATCTCAAAGTCAGCATCTCTCCAGTAAATCCGCGTTTTGTCACCGGTATATTGGGTTGCTATGATACGGTTGTCAACATCTGAAAAACTGACTGCGCCAAAGTCAACCTCCATTTCCGGATCCGACTCTACCAATTCTTCCTGTCCGGTTTCTATGTGAATGAATAGCAAACGCATCAGGTCGACCTGTGCACCGCGGTTGCTCACTGCGTAAACGCGATTGCCGTCCTCATGAAAGTTGACGCAATGTGCCGATTCAAGAGGACCGCAATGGTAAAAAGGGATCATTTTACCGGAGTCAAGGCGCAAAAATTCAGTAGATCCATCCTCGTTAGAACGCAAGGCTACTCTCAGCACATCGTTGCGATCAAATACCCACTGAACAATTCTCCCGGTATTTCTGTGCAAGCGCTTCAGTGTTCCGGTGCGCACGTTGAGCGCGTAAGGGTCGTGCCAGGAAGGATCGCGGTCGTTGATTCCTACGAAAATGACATTTGGTTTCTTTCGCGCCACGCCATAGAGGTAAACGCGAATGTTCTTTTGCTGGGTCAATGCACGTGCAATCGGAATGCCTTCTGCCTCAACTGCCTGTTTCAGATCGACGGCATAGACGGAATAATTTTCATCGCCACCCTGGTCCTGAACGAAAACGATATACCTGCCGCTGCGGGTCCAGAAATAATCGCTGATCGGTCGCGCGGTCACGGCCGTGAGTGGCCTCGCGCGTTCAAATGGCTCCCGGAAGCGCTTGACCCAAATGTTGCGCACGCTGTTCAGCGGCTTGACAAAACTCATCCACTTTCCGTCCGGAGATACCTGCGCACCCGAAATCTCGGGGTCGCCAAAAAAGATTTCGCGATCGATCAATGGAGGAACTTCATAAGCCATACGCATCATTGGTTTGACATGGAAGGGGGCAAAGTTAAATAATCAACCTGTGGGATCGCCGGAAAGGATCAGACACCGCGAACCGGTACCGTTACATGGCATAAAAAGGCCCTATTCTACCCCAGGCAGATAAAGCATTCAGAGGAGTGGTCGGTTCAGGCCATTAGAGCCCGATCACAAGGTGTTGGTATCCGAAACCGGAAAGCAGCAGGTAATGTCCGCTTGCCCATCCCGCGGTAGAGAGGATCTCCCCTGTTCGCACTTTTCCTTCAAATACAAGAGTGCCGGAAATGTGGATCAGGCGCAGGGGCACCGGTGTACCAGGCGGTACGGAAGCTGGCCAAGCCAGTACGATTCCGGAAACCGCCGGATCCCAATGTGCAAAGACCAATCGCTTTTCTTTGTCCGGTGAATGAACATCCGTGAGCTGTTGCCTTTCAAATGCCCCTCTGTCGGGACTGCCATCGTAAAAACGCTCCTTGCCCCCTGCAGGATGTACGTATTCCCGCGTGGGCACAAATTCGTAACCGAGAAAGCTTCCATCCAGTTGTACGCTGCTGTCAATTGCCGGTGATTTGGCCTCAAGGTGATAGTCGTAATGATTTGCATCTGCAAATTGGATATCTGAAGATTGAAGCCGGATGCAATTTCCCACTTGATGGAAGGCATTGGGAATTCCATTGACCAGGGTGAGATTGCCCGCAACGATGTTGTTGGCAAACAGCAGGGTATCCATTTTGGACTGAACGTTGAAGAGCACTCCTTTATCTTCATTGCTGACCACCGTGTTGAATAAAAAACACAATTTGTGCGGCCCTGGATTGTTCATCCCCTCGAGGCCGTAGGCAATGATGGTATTGTTGTCGGAGAATTTGCTCTGCTGGATGACGTTGCCCAGGACCAGTGCCTGCCCTCCGTTGGGAAAATCGATCTCATAACTGGCGTCGCCGTCTTCGTTCGTGATCCGGTTGTAAAGGATGACATTCTGCTGCGCCCGGCTTTTTACTTCATGACCGTAATAGGCATGATGAATGTAATTATACCGAAGCGTCAGAGAGCGCACACGGTTGACGTAGATGTTGTGGGTAAAACCGTTGCCCGAACCGTTCGCCGCGAACTCGCAGTGCTCGACCAGGATGTCACTCAACGGGTTATCTCCCGCCAGAATGCCATTTTGGTTTTCGATAAATGAACAGTACCGGACCGTCAGGTGTGTCCCCTCCAGACGTATGCCAGCTCCGTTGCGGTCGACCACTTCGCAATGAAGAAAGTCAACGTTTTCAATCTGCGTTTCGCTTCCTGCAATTACCCAGATGGCCTTGCCCCCAAAACCAGTTCTCTGAGCATCGAGGACGGCCCGCCCCCCTTTTCCGGCTATGTAGAGCTTATCGGCCGACCATTTACATCCATCTCCAGGATAGAGTCCGGCTTCAATCCATACGGTGTCGCCGCTTCCGACAAGGGAAGCCACCGCAGAAGGTACCTTATGGTCCCACTGGGGACCCACGTTCCAGGTTTTGCCCTCGGCACCAACGGCAAAATTCATCAACAGCAATGCAATGAGATATTTCATAAATCGGCAATTGGGTCATTTCCATACCAGGCGAGCCATATAAAAACCGTCAAATCCGGTGGCTGCCGGGCTGATGGATAATTCTTCTTCTAAATGAAAATGTGGATGTCTGGCGCAAAAATACGCAATTTGATCGACATTTTCACGCCTGAGCATGCTGCAGGTTACGTAAATGAGCTTACCTCCGGGGCGCAACATTTTATGATACGTTTCGAGTATCCCTTGTTGAACCTCGCATACGCGCTGTACATACTTTTCGTCGACCTTCCATTTTGCATCGGGGTTTCTTTTCAATACCCCAGTTCCGGAGCACGGAACATCGAGTAACAGGCGGTCACAACTTTTTTCCAGTCGCTTGATGATTTTGTTGTTGCGGATCCACCGCGTTTCCACACAACCCACACCTGCCCGACGCGCACGTTTGCGAAGCTCTTCGAGTTTCCATTCTTCTGTGTCCAGGGCAATGATCCGGCCCTTGTTGCGCATAGATGCAGCCAGATGAAGGCTTTTGCCTCCCGCTCCGGCACAGGCATCGATGACCCGCTGACCGGGTTGGACCTGCGCAAATCCGGCAACGCGCTGTGAAGAAACATCCTGCACCTCGAAGGCTCCGGTGCGAAAAAGCGGATCCTGAAATACGTTCCATTTTTGCTGTGCAACGAGCGCGTCCGGTGAGAGCTCTGTGCATTCCAGGTGGCGGCCGCTTTGGGTTAGGGCTTCCAACAGCCGCTTCTTATCCATTTTAAGGGTATTGACGCGCAACACCAACGGTGCCTGCTTGTTAAGAGCAATGAGTTCCTGTTGGTAGGTCTCCGGGTAATCTGAACGGAACCATTCAACCCATTCGTCGGGATATGAATGCAGCAATGCAAAATGGCTGGCAGCCTCCTTCAATCGAATTTGCATTTGTACTTCATCGCACTGCGCAAAGAACTCCTGGACGGGAATGGCTTGTCCACGAATTGCGTACAGCGCTGCCAACAAATTCGAAGGATCCTTTGAATCACCTGCGAGATGGCGCACCAATCGGTAATTGCGAATGATGTCGTAAGAAGATTCGGCAACAAAGGCTCGGTCCCTTGAGCCCCATTGCGCGTTTGCTTTGAGTATGCGGCCAATTTCGCGGTCTGCATACGCCCCTTCCTGCATAACCGCCCTGACAATGGCCCCGACAGCCACAACCAGGTTGCGATGGATCTTTGTCATATTAACCTTCCATTTCCGGATTTGCCTGGGAAGCATTTTTCTCCCGCAGCAGAAAGGACAAAATTATAAACAGATTCGTCAACCCGTTCAATCCCGCGTTCAGCGAAGAATGCGCGGCCAAAGACACCATCCAAAGCGGCGTTTCGAATTGCCCGAACATAGAATGACATGATTGAAGCAGCCCCTCCATTTTGTCAAAGACCTGATGCGGCCTCAACACCCGGATGATTTTCGTTCGATGGCAATTCAATTAATGCGCTTAAACAGACTAACTTGGCAGAGGAAGTATCTACCCACCGGAAGAAGCGAAAGGCAATCCGGATCTCGTCACAACACAATGAAATCACCGCCGATGAAAAATTGGTACGGGCTGTTCGCATGGGTCATTGGGCTGTCAACATCCGGCATTCAGGGGCTATCCGGTTATGACTGTTGCGCAGAGTATGTCAAGCTTGCACGGTTTCATCCCACGGCAACCAATCAGGACCATGGAGCGCACGCTTGCGGGCAGAACGAGTATATGGTGCATTCCTGTAATCGACCATTCTGGAAGGAGATTTCTACTTCCCGGCCGTTGCACCCGGGAGCGATGAATTTTCCCGACCGCGAAACAAAAAGAGGTACAGATGATGTCTACCCACGATCAAAGGTCTGCCTTGGTCAGGATGCCTTAGTCAGGCTCCACCCCTCCAGTGAAGCAGGGCTTTCCGGCAAAAACGACACCTGCCCGGCAGTTGCCGGTACATTTGGAAATTTGGGTAACTCGGATCGGAAACATGGCTTTCCAGATGGTGCCCGCACTCCCTCCCCTTGCCTTGGCGGGCCGGATGAAGCCATCCATGAGGTCCATTCAGAAGACCAAAAGGCAGTCGAACAAGTTATCCGGGCGGTCGAATTCCAAACGGGTAGCGCACGTCTTCAGCCAAGAGCCCTTCAGATCCTCGACCAAATTGTCATCGTGCTCAAGCAATTTCCGGAGATGCATCTCAGCATCGAAGGGCACACCGATTCCGTGGGCGGTGAATTGCAAAACCAGGCACTGTCGCTCCAGCGGGCGGCGGTCTGCAAAACGTACTTTGCCATGAAAGGCATTGATCCTGAACGATTGGGCACTGCGGGGTACGGAGAATCGAAACCCCTCGATTCCAACGACACCGCCCTGGGGCGCCAGAAAAACCGCAGAACTGAATTCATACCCATCTCCCGCTGATTGGGTCCCCAAATTTCAATCTGGTAAATTGCGCTGGAATCGGAAACGGACCCGCCCATCCTTGAGCCCTCTATTGCTATCCTTTCCCGCAAAACCTTGACCCCTGGCTTGTGCATCCCGGAAGCGGCATAAAGCTTGCCCATTAGAGCTCCGGTTATATCTTTGTGGACTTTTACCAAATTGCCGAGATTTTGCGTTCGACTGATATCCAGCACCCGGAGTATTTCCACAAAGTCATTGATTGCCAGTATGCTTGTCCGGCGCACACGCCGGTACCCGAATACATACGCCTGATCGCTGCCGAAAGATACACTGAAGCCTACCTGGTCAACTGGGAGTCCAATGTGTTTCCCGGGATCCTGGGTCGCACCTGCGACCGGCCCTGCGAACCTGCTTGCCGCCGGGGGCGTATCGAAGAGGAACCCGTTGCAATTTGCAGGCTCAAGCGCGTGGCAGCCGACAACAAAGGAGATGTCCGGAAGTATATGCTACGGGGGCCATTTGCCCCAAATGGCAAAAAGATTGCCTTGGTCGGGGCCGGACCATCTTCTCTGACGGTTGCAAGGGACCTTGCTCCGCTGGGATACGAAATACACTTGTTTGACGAACAGGCACTCGGTGGGGGGATGATGCGCAGCCAGATCCCTTCTTTTCGCCTTCCTGCAGATGTACTCGATGAGGAAGTAGGCTACATTCTCGACATGGGGATCCACACCCATTTCCGACAATACGTGAGCAGCCTCAAATCATTGATGGAAGCAGGTTACGACGCAATTTTTGTGGGCACGGGTGCACCCCGCGGCAAAGACCTCCCGGACCTTCCCGGAAGGTGGGACGCCAAAGCCAATATCCACATCGGAATAGAATGGTTGGCCAACGTAGCATTTGAACACACACACGCCATTGGCAAAAAGGTCATCGTCGTTGGTGGGGGCAATACGGCCATGGATTGTTGCAGGACTTCACGCCGGCTCGGTGGAGAGACCGTTTCCGTAGTGGTTCGCAGCCCGTTCGACGAAATGAAGGCATCGCCATGGGAAAAGGAAGATGCGCTGCACGAAGGCATACCCATTTACGATTGCCATGTTCCCAAAGCCTTTGCCATTGAGAACGGCACGTTGAAAGGAATGTATTTTGAAAAAGTTGAAGCAAGTTATGTTGACGGCCGCAGAAAGCTGGTTCCAACCGGGGAACCCGACGTGTTTTTTGAAGCCGACGATGTCTTGCTGGCCATTGGTCAGGAAAACAGCTTCCCCTGGATTGAGCGGGATCTCGGCATCGAATTCAATCAATGGCAGTTGCCCGTATTGAATGAAAAGACGTTCCAGTCCACCGAGCCTCGTGTATTTTTTGGAGGGGATGCCGCATTTGGTCCAAAAAATGTGATCACTGCCGTCGCACAAGGCCATCTGACCGCCATATCCATTGACCTCTTTTGCCAGGGCAAAGATCCGAACGAACGTTTGGCGCCAACTACCCAACGCATACCCCAGAAAATGGGAATCCACGAATGGGCGTACGACAGTTATGTCGTCGACGATCTGCGGTATGCCGTACCCCAGGCAGACAAAGCAATCACGCTCAAAGACCGGAAAGTCGAAGTGGAGCTGGGATTTGACCGGGAAACGGCTTTCCGGGAAGCACAACGCTGTCTCAATTGCGACGTCCAAACGGTTTTTACCCTGAATAAATGCATCGAATGCGATGCCTGTGTTGACGTCTGTCCCACTTCTTGCATCTCCTTCGTACCCGATGGAGATGAGGCCGACCTGCGATCGCGGTTAAGCGCTCCCGCCAACAACCTCACCCAGGACCTCTATGTCTCCGGCCCGTTGCCCACAACCCGCATCATGGTCAAAGATGAAGACGTCTGCCTGCACTGTGGTCTGTGTGCTGAAAGATGCCCTACCGCTGCGTGGGATATGCAAAAATACCTGTACCAAGTCACTAAAGCCGGTTCATGCAAGCACATCCTGTAATCAACGACTTTGTTGTCCGGTTTGCCAACGTGAACGGCACGGGAAGCGCCAGTGCCAACAACATGTTCGCCAAGGCGATCTTCCGCATGGGCATACCGGTTACGCCAAAAAATATTTTTCCTTCCAACATCCAGGGACTTCCTACATGGTATGAAGTGCGGGTTTGTGAAAAGGGCTACCTCGGCCGCCGGGAAGGAATCGACATTATGGTTTGTGTGAATGCGCAGACCATGAAAAACGACATAGCGATGTTGCCATCGGGGTCGTATTTTATTTACGACAGCACCAAAGCGCTCCACCGGGAACACATGCGCGAAGACCTGCACTACCTCGGCATTCCACTTACCGCCATTACGCAACGCGAGTATTCAGATCCCCGGCAAAGGCTCCTGTTCAAAAACATCATCTACATTGGGGCGATGACTGCGCTGATCCAGCTCGATATGGATATCCTCAAGAAAATCATCGTCGAGCAATTTCAGGGAAAGGAAAAACTGATCGCGCCGAACCATCAGGCTCTTGAATTGGGCAACCGCTATGCCCGGGATCACTTCGAATGCCCATTGCGGTTCCGGCTTGAGCCCAGGGACCTGCTCGGTGACAAAATCCTGTTTGAGGGCAATGCGGCGTGTGCATTGGGAGCCATCTACGGCGGCGCAACTGTGGCGGCATGGTATCCCATTACCCCTTCGACTTCCGTGGTCGATGCATTTGGTGAATATGCCGAGCAATTCCGGATTGACCGCGAAACGGGAAAGAACCATTACGCCATCCTCCAGGCTGAGGACGAACTCGCAGCCCTCGGCGTCGTTATTGGCGCCATGTGGAATGGAGCACGCGCATTCACGGCCACCAGCGGACCCGGACTATCGCTCATGCAGGAATTCCTGGGCCTTGCGTATTTCGCAGAAGTCCCTGCCGTGCTCATCGACGTTCAGCGGGCGGGGCCATCAACGGGAATGCCCACGCGAACGCAGCAATCTGACTTGCTTTCTGCAGCCTATGCCTCGCATGGAGACACCAAACACGTGCTGTTGTTTCCATCGACCCCTGCCGAGTGCTTCGACATGACGCGCATGGCATTTGACCTGGCAGAGCAACTCCAGACACCAGTTATGGTGATGTCTGACCTGGACCTCGGCATGAACGACCACCTTTCGGAACCCCTGCAAATCAAAGCGGAAACGAAGTTTCATCGTGGAAAAGTTCTTACAGCTCAGCAGCTTGAAAACATCGAACGCTTTGGTCGATACTTCGACATCGACGGCGACGGCATCTGCTACCGTACACTTCCCGGAACCCATCCGACGCGAGGCATGTATTTCACCAGGGGCTCGTCGAAAGACGAATACGCGAGTTATACCGAACGTGCCGATGCATACCGCCGTAACATGGATCGCCTTGCAAAGAAATGGGAAACGATCAAGACATACGTTCCTCCTCCCGAAACCTACCAGCCTAACAATTGTTCGCGCGACGGGATGGCATTCTTCGGAACGAGTTGCCATTCTGCCATAGAGGCCCGCGATGAACTCAACAATGCAGGTCTTACCCTTGATGTATTGCGCATACGCGCATTTCCCTTCCACGCAGAGGTGGTTGACTTTATGGATGCCCACGACCGCATTTTCATCGTAGAGCAAAACCGCGATGGACAAATGCGCAGCCTGCTGATCAACGAACTCGGCATCGACCCGCAACGCCTGGTCTCCATTTTAAATTACGACGGACTTCCAATCACCGCCCAGAATATTTTGCAGCAGGTGCTTACTTCTGCCGGACACCAGGCGGTAACAAGTGCAAGCATGCCGGGTGTATCCTCATAATCAGCACCACACATCGAAACCCAATGAGCTTTATCAAACCGAACTTCAGACACCCCGGCCTCTTGCCCAACGCGCTGGGTTTTTTGCCATCGGATTACGAGGGATTACTTTCCACACTTTGTGCTGGCTGCGGACATGATTCCATCGGTGCGGCCATCATCCAGGCCTGTTTCGAATTAAACATCGAGCCCCATCGCCTCGCCAAACTTTCCGGCATCGGCTGCAGTTCAAAAACGCCGGCATATTTTTTGGGCAATTCACATGGCTTCAACTCCGTGCACGGGCGCATGCCCTCTGTGGCAACCGGAGCCAACTTAGCCAATCGCGACCTGATCTATCTGGGCGTTTCGGGAGACGGCGATACCGCATCCATCGGAATGGGGCAATTCGTACACCTGGTGCGACGCAACCTCAACATGACCTACATCGTGATGAACAACGGTTGCTACGGTCTGACCAAAGGACAGGATTCCGCCACCGCAGACAAAGGCTCAAAAAGCAAATCCGGAAATGTAAACGTATTCCAAAACATAGACCTCGCCGGTCTCGCCATTGAACTCGGTGCGGGATTTGTTGCCCGTAGCTTTTCGGGCGACAAAACGCAACTCGTTCCGCTCATTCAAGCCGCGTTAAGCCATCCTGGATTTGCCCTGATCGACGTCATCAGCCCCTGCGTGACCTTCAACAACAACCCGGGATCGACGAAATCTTACGACTATGTCCGGCAACACATCGACGCAACGGCCACCGTCGATTTTGTCCCGCCTGCAGAAGCCATCGAAGTGAATTACGCAGATGGTGAAGAACTCGATGTCACCATGCACGATGGCTCTCAGCTCAGGATGAAAAAACTGCATCCGGGATGGAACCCCTATCAAAAAGACGCCGCCGTCAGGGCGCTGCACGAAGCAAGTGCAACCGGGGAAGTGCTCACCGGCCTCATCTACGTAAACGAAGTCCAGGAAGACCTGCATGCGATGCTGAATACCTGCGATAAGCCCCTCAACCAGTTGACGGAACGCGAATTGCTCCCCACCATACAGTCGCTCGAAGCGATCAACGCCTCCTTGCGCTGAACCAGATGCCACCTGGCAGTTGCCGGCGCAGTTCTTCTTCGTACATTTGAACCTGCACACACAAGGGCAACTTGTGTAAAATGTTAACCGAAAATCACCCTCCGATGTCCGGCACCCGGTTTGCAAATTGGTTCACCCACCTCATTTCGATTGGACTCTTTATCGTCATCATCTCGTATTTTTTCCTGCCGCACTGGCAGGGAAAGGTCATCCCACAGGGCGACGTGAGCTCCTGGGAAGGTTCTGCCAGAGAGATCATTGAATACAACAAGGCAAATCCCGGCAATCCCGCATTATGGACCGGTACCATGTTCAGCGGAATGCCCTCCTACCAGATCTCTACACCTGTGCATTACAACCTGCTCAATTTCGTGCAACAGGTGCTCAGCCTTGGATTTCTGACGGGGCCAATTTCCATTTTCTTTCTATGCGCCGTTTCTTTTTATGTGTTGTTCCTGGTACTCGGCTTATCGGCCCCACTTGCATTTACCGGAAGCCTCGCGACCTTCATGGTCACCGGCAACTTCATCGTCTGGGAAGCCGGGCACCTGCCCAAACTCGTCGTGCTGGGAATGGCGGGGTACATCCTGGCCGGCATCATTCTTTCCTACAGGGGGAAATGGCTCCAGGGAGCCGCCCTCTTTGGCCTGGGAATGGGAATCAACGTGTTGAACAACCACGTGCAGATGAGCTACTACCTCGCGTTGCTCACCCTGCCGCTGGTCATTTCTTATGCGTACTTTTTCATCCGGGACAAAAAGTGGAAATCCTTTTTGGTTCCATCGGCCATACTTGCCGGGGTACTCGCATTGGCCATGCTTGCCTCAGCCAGCACCCTGCTGCCCACGTTTGAATACGCACGGGAGACCATGCGAGGTGGACACATCCTGTCGCAGCGCGCCGACGACGCTCAGGCATCTGTCAACAAAGCCGGGCTGCAATGGGATTATGCCATGAATTGGAGCAATGGCTCGCAGGACCTCCTGGCATGCATCATCCCGGGTGCCGCCGGCGGCGGCTCGTCCGAGCCAATCGACCGCGAATCGGCATCAGCTCAGGCACTGCGCAAGAAAGGCTACCAGCCACCAAAACGTTTTCAGGCCCCGCTTTACTGGGGTTCGCTTCCCTTTACCTCAGGACCTTTTTACTTCGGAGCGGTAAGCTGTTTTTTGTTTGTGCTCGGCTTGTTCATCGTTAAAGGTCCCTTGAAATGGTGGATTGCCGTCGCAACTGCTTTTGGGGTGTTGCTCTCCATGGGAAAACACGCTGAAGTACTCAACCGACTGATGTTCGACTACATTCCGCTTTACAGCAAGTTCCGCGCACCGAGCAGTGTGCTTTCCGTAGTTTCCTATTTTGTTCCCATACTGGGGATGCTGGCGATATGGGAATGGCACCAAAAAAAAACCACTACCATTCAGCTCCAAAAGCATCTGTATGCCAGCGCAGGCATATCGGGTGGACTCTGCCTGCTGATTGCGTTCGTGGGCTCGGGGCTCTTCAGCTTTGAACATCCTTCAGATCCTTCTTATGTGGGTCAAGGGTTCGACCTGGCCGCGCTGACCGAAGACCGCAAAGCGCTTCTTCAAAAAGATGCCCTGCGTTCAGCAGCCTTCATTGGTCTGGCTGCCCTGGCCCTTTGGATGAACCTGCGCAACAAGCTACCCATGCGGTACCTGCCCCTGGCCCTTGCCGTTGTAATCCTCGCTGACTTTGGCGGCGTTGCCACCCGCTACGTTCATCGCGACGACTTCGTATCAAAAAGCAAAAAAGAAGCCGGACATAAGCCACGCCCCGTTGATCAGCAAATCCTGGCCGACAAATCCCATCACCGGGTGCTTGACCTCACGGTCAATACCTTTAACAGCTCTGCTCCTTCCTTTCACCACAAGCACATTGGAGGCTACCACCCCGCAAAACTGCAGCGCTACCAGGACATCATCGACCATTGCCTGGACGCCGAGATCCGGGAATTGACAAATGGCTTGCAGGGTGCCCAGTCCGATTCAGCGGTCAACCAGGTTCTCTCGGGTTTGCAGGTGATGAATATGCTCAACACCCGTTACTTTATCCTGGGGCAACCCGGCAAAGAGATCAGCCTTCCCAATCCTTTTGCGAACGGTCCGGCGTGGTTTGTAGAAAATGTACAATGGGTTTCCTCTCCGGATGAAGAGATCCGCGCAACGCAAAACGCCGATACCAAACGAACTGCCATCGTCCACGACGAATTTAAAAGTGCCGTCGGTTCGGTTTCTGCCGGAGCCACTGGCGACATCCGGCTGAGCAGCTATTCCCCGAACCGGATGACCTATGCTTCTGAAACCACTTCCGGCCAGCTCGCCATTTTTTCTGAAGTATGGTACGGACCCGATCTCGGTTGGAAAATCTACATCGACGGAGCCGAAGTGCCGCTGATCCGCGCGAATTACGTACTTCGCGCTGCAGTGATCCCCGCCGGAAAGCACGAAATTGTCTTGGAATTCAAACCGCGGTCATTTGCCCTGGGAAAAACCCTGTCGACCCTTTGTTCGGCTCTGCTCATCGGCTTGTTGGGATTTGCCGCCTTCAGACAATGGAGACCCCTTTTGGGGGAGCCTGCATAGACGAACGTTTGTAAGTTAGCTTACGATCGTTTGTTAGTTGGTCTGTGAGACAGGGTTTTCATCGGATGCCGGCATCATTGAGTCGAGCAGACCTGCCATACGCATCGTGAGGTGCTGTCGCGAGTAGGAGTCGATGCAGGCGTCGTCGGGACAGAAGCCGCCGGACTCCAACCACCCAAATGCCTGATCCAGCATGAAGCGAATGCCCACGACGTCTTCAAAGCCTGCATTGACACCGGCGCGACAAGACTCCAGGATGGCTGCTGCATCGCCGCCGGGAGGTGATATCGAAAGAATGGGTTTGCGCAAAAACAGGTATTCAAACAATTTGCCGGTGACCACACCCGGATCGTCGGGAACGCCAACCAGCAAAAGCAGGTCGGCCTCCCAAAGGCTTTCCTGCAATTGGGCATGAGGCATCGCCGGAAGGTGGACGACGTGGCGCAATCCTGCAGCTCTGGCACATTCCGGGATCCCGGGATCTACTGTGCCAATAAAGGTTAGCTGGAAGCGATCGCGCATCGCCTGCCGTTTTTCCAATTCGGAGGCAAGCACCTCCCAAAACAAGCCAGGGTTGCGGTCCTGCGTGAGTACCCCTGCGTAAAGCAGGTGCACCTTATCGCCCGTTCGCTGTTGTTCCGGTTTGGGAAAAGGCTCAAATCCGTTGGTGACCACGGAAACGGAGCGCCCAGACAATTCCTCAAGTCCCCGCTGGCAATGCCGGCTTACGGTCACCACTGCAGAAGCCTTCCGGAGCACCTTTTGTTCGAGTCGCCGCTGCCGCCACCTGGCCAGCCATCCCGGCCGGAATTGTTCAAAAAGGAACATTTGCGTCCATGGATCCCTGAAATCAGCCATCCATGGGATCCCCGTGGCATCATGAAGCCGAAGTCCGATCAGGTGCATGCTGTGGGGCGGCCCCGTGCTGACGATGGCGTCAACGGGATGTGTCTCGAGGTACGTGTTCAAATACCGAACCGATGGGCCGATCCAAAAGCACCGGGGGTCGGGAATCAGCAGATTGCCTCGTACCCAAAGCGCCAGCGCCTGTCGCCAACCCACGGCACCCCCTGAACCCAGGACCGTGGGATCTATGCTTCCTCCGCGGCCCCGCATGCGGCGAAACCACCCGTAAGGTTCCCAAATGCGTCTCCGGATGACCTCCACGCCATCGGGAACAAGCGCGGCAAGTCCCGGGTCGAGATAGGGATACTCTCCATTCGCAACGGTATAGACCACCGGTTCCCACCCAAACGCCCGCAGGTAGCGCACAAAATGCAACCACCGCTGAACGCCCGAACCTCCCGAGGGAGGCCAGTAATAGCTGATTACAAGAACCCGCTTGCGCATGCGGCTCAAATTTAAGGGCTCTACCAACAATTCCATTTTATAGTCAACACGAACAGGGGCCTCTTTCTTCATTGCCTGTCAAGGACAGCATGCAAGGCAAGTGCTCCCCGGATACCTCCCGCTTGCGCCAGTCTGCCCGCCCGGGCAGTAAAATGGTTACCACAGGATGCATTTAGCAGTAAACTTACATCAGTTCACTCCGAAGACGCAGCCACGGATCGATTCCCCTTCCGTGATTACCTTTGTTCAACAACTATGTGCGGCCTCGCCGGTATTTTCGACCCTGACGGCAAACCCGTCGACCTCAAACAGTTGCGCGCTATGACCGCCCAGATCCGGCACCGCGGGCCCGACGACGAAGGCTTCCTGCTCGCCCACGCGCACTCCGGGGACCTGAGTTCTTATGCGGGTGCAGATACCTTGCCGGAGCTGGCTTCCGCACTGCCTGCCCTTCCCGCCCATACCCATTGCAACCTCGGCCTCGGATTTCGCCGCCTCGCCATCATCGACGTGAGCGCTTCGGGTCACCAGCCCATGGTTGACCCTTCCGGGCGGTGTGCCCTGACGTTCAACGGAGAAATCTACAACTACCGAGAGATCCGTGCCGAACTCGAGGCGCGGGGCTGCTGTTTCACCACGCAAAGCGACTCGGAAGTGCTGCTGCAGGCATATTGCGTTTGGGGAAAAGATTGCCTGCAACATTTTGTCGGCATGTTTGCTTTTGCCATCTGGGATGGTGCGAACAAACGTTTGTTCATTGCGCGCGACCGGCTGGGCATCAAGCCCTTGGTGTACACAAGGGTCGGGCATACCTTTTACTGGGCATCCGAAGAAAAGCAACTGGTCCGGGCGGCCCGACTTGCTTGCACTCCCAATGAAGACGCTATCCTTCGCCTGCTTCGCGACAACGCTTTATTCGAACACCCGGATACCTTCTTCAATGAGATCCACCAATTGCCGGCAGCCTGTTATGCGACCATTGATGCTTCCGGAATGCGCATCGAGCGCTACTGGTCGATACCGCACCCTCAGGGCAGAGACCTTCAAGACGTGGGAACGGCTCAATCTGCTCTCCTGGAAATGCTCAACCAGTCGCTGGCCTTGCGGCTGCGGTCCGATGTCCCTTTGGGGATCGCCCTGAGCGGAGGCATCGATTCCTCGACCATAGCCTGTCTGGCCAGGTCGCTCAACGCTGCAGACATCAGAACGTTTTCCGTCTACTACGAAGGATCGAAATACGACGAAAGACCCTATATGGATGCGGTCATCCGCACCGGTGGATTTCAACCGGTTTATTACACCGCCCACTCCGGAGCCGATGCGACCGCTGTACAAGAGTGGATTTTCCATCAGGACGCCCCAACCTCCGGCGCGAGTCCATTCTCCTCTTACCAGAACTACAAAAACGTTCGAGATGCCGGCATCGTCGTTTTGCTCAATGGACAGGGAGGCGACGAATTGTTTGCGGGCTATCCGTATTATTTAAAATACCTGCTTGCACAACAATGCCGGAAAGACGGATGGCCGGTGGCCTTGCGCTCGCTATGGACGATGCTTGGGCACCAGGGACCCCGCTTTACCGCAGCACAGGCCTATCTGGCCTGGCAGACCGGACGGTTGGAGCCGGCGCGGCTCCGGGCCCTGGAATACCGGAAATATGCGATGGCAGCCCTGTATCCGCCGGATGCCCCTTCAGAATTGCCGCCCCGCTGGTCGGATGATCTATTGGAAAACGCCCTGCACGCCTCTGTCGTGCGAACACACCTGCCTCACATGCTGCGCTGGGAGGATCGGAACAGCATGGCTCACTCCGTGGAAGCCAGGGTGCCTCTACTCGACCACCGGCTCGTAGAACTGGCCTTCCGCATTCCCGGCAACCTTAAAATTCACCAGGGGATTCAAAAATTCATCCTGCGGGAAGCCGTTCGCGGTCTGGTTCCTGAAGCAGTGCTGCAACGCACCGACAAGATCGGTTTTGCAACCCCCACCGTAGATTGGACCCTGGGCTCACTTCGCGACGACATTGCCGACACGCTGCACTCTACGGGATTTCTTTCCAGAAGCTGGGTCCACGCCAGCGCAGTGCGCGACCAGTTTGACCGGAATCCCAGGGCCTTCGGGGAAAACGAGCTTTGGCGCATTGCCAACGTGGAATGGTGGTACCGCGCTTTTTTTGAAACGCCGTTGACCCCGAATCTATGAGGCATTTGAATTTTAAGACCATCCGGAAGCATGCCCGAAAGCTTGAAGAGGACCTGCGCCAACTTCCGGTCGAGTCCCTGGGAGTTCATCCCAGCGTGCTGAGCTATTTTCGTTTTGACCTGCACAAGCTCCGCTATGTTTGCGACGTCAATGCACACCTGCTGTTTCATGCTCTTAAAGACCTGAATCCCGTAAACGAACAAACTTGCATTATAGACCACGGTGCAGGCATTGGATTCTTTTCCATGCTCGTTAAACGCTGTGGCCTGCATTGCATCAGCCACGACATTGCACCCGATTACATTGAGGGAATCAAAAAGTTAGGCCATGCCCTGAATGCACTGCCCGACCACTTTGTAACGGGCGATACGGAAGCGCTCATTGAATACTGTGCACATTACAAACTGCAAATTTCTGCACTGGTCTCGCGCAACGTCATCGAGCACGTTCCCGACTACCTGAAACTCTTCAGGCAACTGGCGAGTCTGCCATCAGGGCAGGTCAACCTCGTATTTTCAACTTCCGCAAACACCCACCACCCGATGGTGCGGCGGCTTCATCACAAGATCCACGCACGCTACGAAAAAGAAGGCAGCAATACCGATATGGACAATCCGGAGCTGAATGCTTCCAACTGTGGTATGCGCATCCGGGAGCAGATCATCCAAGAACGCCATCCCCAAATGAGTGAGGATGTCGTCAGACGCCTGGCCGAAAATAACCGGGGGTTTACACGCGAAGAGATCTTCGTTCGAGTAGAACAATTCCTCCATTCCGGTACGTTACCTCCTGTTCACAAACATCCCACCAACACCTGCGACCCCCTGAGCGGAGCCTGGGTGGAACGCCTCGTTGACGCTCGCGACTACCGCCATGCTGCGCGTGAAGCAGGCTTCAGCTTTCAATTGCTCAATGGATTTTACAATACGCATTATTCCCGCGTCTGGATGAACCTGGTTGCGCATGGGCTGAATCTGCTATTGCGCCTTCTGCCACACGGCACGGTCTGGCTTTCTCCTACTCTGGTCATGAAACTCAGCAGATCAGGCAACATGCAGGCATCTCCTTCCGGGCCTCCAACCGAAACAGCCCATGAATTTTTATAAGACCAGCCTCTATAGCGCCAGCTTCTCCATCGTCAACCTCATCACGGGCATTGCCATTACAAAAATCACCGCCCAACTGCTGGGTCCCGTAGGCACAGCCTACATCGGCAAATTCGCGAACATTTCCGGATTGGTACTCGTCGTCTCCACTGCTTCCATTTCGGTCGGCCTCATACGCTATATTTCAGAATCCCGCGAGGATCCCTCCCGATTGCGCAAAATACTTCAGACGGCTTCTGCGCTGATCCTGGGAGGCAGCATCCTTGGGTGCGCATTCATCTTTGCCTCCTATCGTTATCTGCTGCATGCCGTTTTCAACCAACAGGATTTTTCTCCAGCCTTCCTGGTATTTGGAATTTTTTTGCTCCTCATCTCTGCACAGGTCATGGTCAATGCAGTCCTCAACGGATTGGGGGCTATCCGAACCCTGGCCCTGGTCAACGCATTTGCTGCGGTAGCTAACATGGTGGCAACGATTTATTGCGTCTACCGTTTCAACATCACCGGGGCCCTGATGACGAACTCTCTCTACGGCATCATCTACACCCTTACCGGGTGCATTGCGCTTCGGCGCATGGGCTACTTTCGCTGGCATTATTTCAAACCCCGTCTGGATCGCACCCTGGCCATCCAGTTGTTGAAATACGGAACGTATGCTGCCATCACCTCTTCGAGTTGGATGGTCTCCATGCTGCTCATTCGGGAAGATGTGGAAAGCCAACTCGATACAGCATCGGCCGGACTCTGGCAGGCCATGTTCAGCCTTTCAGACCGCTACCTCGGCGTGGTGACCAATGTGATGATGGTCTATTTCATCCCCCGCTTTTCCGGAATCCGCGAAGCAACTCCACTCATTCGAGAAATGCGAACCGCTTTTGTTCGCATTCTTCCAGCCATGTTTATGCTGTGTCTGATCATTTGGCTGCTGAGGGATTGGATCATTTACATCTTTTTAGCCAAATCTTTTGAGCCCATGCGCAGCTTGTTTGGATTTCAGCTGGCGGGTGACTTTTTTAAAGTGGTTGCCAGTCTGATGGCATACCTGATTGCTTCAAAAGCCATGTTCCGGACGGGCCTCAAGGCAGACCTCGGCTTCCACATCATGCTGGTCTTGCTCTCCCATGCAGGCCTGCATCTAGCTGGTCTCCCCGGTGCAAGTTGCGCATATGCCATTGCCTGCATATTCTATTGTTCGCTTTACCTGTATTTTTTCAGAGATCTGATCAAACAGGTAGGACGCAGTTTTACTTCGAGTTAATGAACAAAAAGGTCCTCGCTCCCGTTGTTGGATGCCCCGTTAAACATCTCTTTTGAAGTTCCCACGCAATTCGTACTGAGTCTGCCGGTCGGTTCATCCCTCTCAGGCGTGGCCGGTCAACAAGCCAAAAAGACCCGTAAACACCATGGTTAAACCCGTGATCATTCCGGCGTAGTGCTCCAGACGGTGGGTGTCGAATTGCTGGATGCCCTTGAGCGCCAGATAGACCCAAACGACCATTCCGGCAATGCTGATCAATGCATAACAGGCCACACACAAAACGAGAAGCGACGGGCCTATCATCCCGGCATTGATGAAATAGGCCTCTATTTCCAGACAGGGCGCCAAAAACATATAGGCCAGCAGCGCATAGGCAATCTGCTTTTTCGTACGCGTTTGCTCCAGTATTTGTGCGTCGATGTGAAAGTGATGGTGCGTGTGGTGACGGTACAGGAAATATAGTCCTGCGCCGATGAGCAAAATGGGGCCGACCCACTCCAGGAGGAACTGGTACTGGTTGCTGATCCGGTGGAACACCCAGCCTAAAAGCAATCCCAAAAGGATCGTGCTCAGCACATGCGACAGCGCCAGGTAAAAGCTCAGGCGCATCGTCTCCCGCTGCGTCCAATTCTGCAAACGGGCCAGGGTTACCAGCGGAAGCCAGTGACTGGGGATGAGTGCGTGCAATAAGCTGATGATGATGGTGCCGGCTATGACCTCGTTCATGTCGGCCAAATATCCGAAAAGATTCTTGCCCTTCGCGAAATTCACTTATAAAAACCTCGATTCCCCAGTGCCTCAGGCCTCATACAAAATCAATACCGGATGGGAAAGGTGCTTTACGAGCGGAAGGGTGTGCCCGCGAAAGAAAAGGTAATAGAGAAAGTTGCGCTGATGGGGCAACAGGATGAGGAGTCTGGCACCGGAACTCCGCACATAGGTCTCGACGGATTGTTCAAATGCTCCGGAACAAATGTATTTGCGCTTCGTTTTGAGTCCACCAAACAGCAGATCTACCAAAGCAGCGTGTTTCTCCTCCTCAATTTCCTGCTTGCCCTCGTGCACATGTACAAATTCCAGGAGCCCCTTTCGAAGAAAATTGTACTGCCGGAAAAGGTGCATGGAAACCCGGTTCAGTTTCAGATGGAAATCGGTTGCAAAACAAATGCGGTCATTGAAGCCGGCGAATCCAAAACCCGGCGGAATGAGCATCATGGGAATGTTGGATTGCGCAAGCACTTGTTGGCTAGTGCTACCGAGCAGTATTTTGGAAATGTTGCCACTTCCCCGGCTCCCCATAATGATGAGCTGTGAACCGATTGCAGCGGCCTGTTGAATGATGATCTGGGCGGGGGCACCGCTGTCACAAAGCACTTGCAGCGACCTTTTTCGAATCCCGTGGTCCGCCATAAAGCGGTGCACGTATTCACCCAAAGCCTGTTTCTTCTCGGCCAGGTAAACGCCAAAGTCGTACACCGGACCGAAACGCTGCAGTCCACCCTCATAGGGTGAGACCACATGGAGGATGATGACTTCCGCCCGCTCCCGCACTGAGAGTTGCAAGCCAAAACGCAACGCATCTTCCGCAGCCGGCGAAAAATCAATGGGGATGAGCATCCGCTTGTCATTCTCCATAGTCAACAACTCTTGAACCTTGCCCCTAAAGATAAAGATTGATGACGAATTGCTCCTTGATGAATGTCAATGCTGCCATTGAGCAAAATCATGCCATTTTCGCCTACATTGGTTAACTTTGTTTGAACTGCCACTCAAAAAGTACCGTTACTTACATAATATGCCCCCAGTAAAGAGGATTTTAGTTCCCGTCGATTTATCGGAAATGGCTCAGTGCCTCGTCCGGTATGCGGTCGGCATGGCCCGGGGCCTGGGGGCGGAATTGCACTTTCTGCATGTCTACCAGGCGCCGGTGGTTTCTGCAGATGCCTTTGTATACGTACCCGACTCAGACACCCTGGAACACATGAGAAAAAACCATGTGGGCAGGTTGAGAAACCTCGTTCAATCCGAATGTACGGCACAGCAGGCAACCCTCGCCTTTACCATTGACGGGGTGTACGGGGTTGCAGCAGATGAGATCATCGCCACCGCCACGCGTTTGTCCTGTGACCTCATCCTCATGGGGCTTCAAGGTGCCGGGTACCTGCGCGAAAGACTGCTGGGCAACACGGCAACTCACCTCTTTCTGCACGCTCCCTTACCCGTTTTGGCCATTCATCCGGACATGGAATTTGCGCCATTTCGCAATGCTGTTTTTGCTTATGACCAGCGTGCGTTCCAAAACAAAGCCCTATTGTCGCCGCTTAGGGCACTGACAGATTTTTTTGAAACCAAACTCCATGTACTCAGCATTGTCGGTGAGTTGCGAGACTTCCCCATGCTTGCAGACAGTCTCAGAGCCAATGCATTGGATCCAGATTTTCCGCAGGACTCCACATCCTACCACATACTCCAAAACGAAGATGCGGTAGAGGGGCTGAGGGAGTATTGTGAGCACAACGCCATTGACCTTGTAACGCTCGTTGCAAGAAAGCACAGCTGGCTTTCCAATTTGCTATCCGAGCGGGTTAGTAAAAAAACGGCCTTCCGTCTGGAGGTGCCCGTATTGGCCCTGCACGATTAACGTTCAAATTCAAGAAATATGCACCTTAAAATCGACGATGAACAGACCATTGAACAGGTTCAAAAGAAATTCAGTTCTAGGTATCCCTTTTTGAAAATTGAATTTTTTTCAAAACCTCACGACCTTCATTCCGGATCGCGCCGGGAAGACATGATGCCCGCTGAAATGCATTTTAGTGAGTGTCGTTCAAAGCACAGCGGGGGCAGTCTCGAAATCCGTCCCAGCACAACCGTCGCAGAACTCGAGAAAAGTTTCAAAGAGGCCTTCGGGCTTTATGCACAGGTTTTTCGAAAATCCGGCGATTTGTGGATTGAAACAACGGTTACAGACGACTGGACGCTTGAAAAGCAAAATTCTGAAGCTGAGCTTTTCTACAACGATCTTCAGGCCAAAGGTGGCAGCTACGACCGCGACGCCATCCTGAGTTGATATCTCATTGATTTGCTTCAAAAAATAAAAGCCTCCATGAAGAGGCTTTTATTTTAATCTCAATATGCCGCCAGCCCTAACTTCCCAAGACGCTGCTTCGGTCAGACTTTGGTAAAATCGATGTTCTGCCCTTTCAGCTTACGACACTGGAATCTCTTTGGCTTTTCCCGTAGAATTCTGGTCGATTTTGGGAATGTGAATGCTGAGAATGCCCTTGTCGTAGGATGCGCCGATATGAGCGGCATCAACATTGGATGGAAGGGTAAAACTGCGCGAAAAGGAAGTGTAGTTGTATTCGCGCCGCTTGATCTTGCCCTGCTCCTCTTCTTTGATTTCGCTTTTGCGCTCTGCAGATACCGTCATGAGGCGGTCGTCAACCGAGATCTTGAAGTCGGATTTCTCCATTCCCGGAGCGGCCATTTCAATCGTATAGTGTTTTAACGATTCCCGCACATTCACTGCGGGAACGGTGGACTCGGAAGCGCGAAATCCATCATCTCCCAAAAAGTCATCCAACCAAATCGGAAGGTTCCCAAGAAAGGGAAATTCGCGGTTCAATCTGCTCAAATAACTCATGGCAAAATGTTTTAACGTTAAAAAATTAAATTATTTTACGATCAGTACCGGACAATTGGCATTTCTCAAAACGCCTTCCGCCACACTCCCCAAAAATACCCGGCGAATGCCCTTGCGCCCATGCGACCCGATGACGATCAGGTCTGCACCCGTCCGCTCCTGCACTGCAATCACCGCTTCACCGATGTCATTGTCCTCTTCAACGACAATGTCAACCGGGACCTGGGGGTGGCTTTTCGCAACCCTTGCCTTCAGTTCATCCAGATTCTTTTGCTCATCTTCGCGCATCTTGCCCAAAAGGTCGATGGCCAGGACATTATTCCGCAACAATGGACTCCCGCCTTCATACAGAAAGGGATTGACCAATACGTGCACTACCGTCAATTTGTCGCCGCAGGCTGCACAGAGCTGCAAGGCGCGATCCAATGCCCGGTCAGCGTGCTCGGAAAAGTCATACGAACACAGAATGTTATTGAATACTTTCATAAAGTTTGATTATTGGTTTAATGTGAAACATCTCACTCTACCTAAAAACTTCCTGGCGTAGCCATTATTGTCATCCCTTCCCTGCACCCGCAGCTCACTTGCCGATATAGCGAAGAATGTCAAATGGCGTAACCAATCCAAGCAACTCCTTGCCTTGTACAACAGGCAGACAGTGAAAATAGTTTGTCAAAAAGACCTCAATGGCAATTTCGATGCGATCGTCCGGATCCAGTTTTCCCAATCGCGTCACCATGATCTGTTTGACCTTTGTAAATTGGAGTTTCTGGTCTTCCTGAATGTCAAGACGTTCGGAATTGAGAACGGCGTTGCTGTATAGTAGCAGATCCGATTTGGAAACCAGCCCAACGAGATCGCGAAAATGGACGACGGGAAGGTGATGAAAATTGTGTTGGTCGAAAATGTGCTTGACACTGAGCAGATCGTCTTCAGGAGTCACCGTCACCAGGTCCTTGGTCATGATTAAACTAACGGGTTGCTTTAGATCCATAAATTGAATTTTTGGCTAAGCTAAGCCGTTTTTCGAGCAATTTTACTGATCTTTGTCAGCCAAAACCCTGATCCTTGTCAATTCCGGAGCATCCTGCATTTTTTGACGTTCAGTTCCAGAACAGCAGCTTTTTCAGGTCGATTTTTGAGACGGCCATAGACGGCATCATCATCATCGACAGCTCGGGGCGCATCCAGATGATCAACGCCAGTGCGGAAGCACTGTTTGGCTACCGCGACGGAGAGCTGATCGGCACAAACGTGAGCGGGCTGATGCCAGAACCGCATAAACACCAGCACGACGGCTACATCCGGAACTACCTGGCGACCGGAGCCAAGAAGGTCATTGGCATAGGAAGGGAAGTTCTGGGGCTCCGCAAAGACGGGAGTCTGTTTCCCATACGCCTTGCGGTAAGCAATTTTAACCTCGATGGGCAATCCTTTTTTACGGGGGTAGTTCACGACCTCTCGGCGCAAAAAGAGGCCGAACGCAATCTTTGGTACCTCAACAAGAACCTGGAAAAGATGGTCGATTCCAGGACGGGGCAACTCCGGGAAAGCCTCAATCAGCTCAACGCCATCAACCGCAATCTGGAGTTTGAAATACAGCAACGCGCCATCGCCGAGGATAAACTCAAAGAGCGCGAACAGGAGTTAGTAGATGCCGTGGAACGGGAACGCAGCCTTCACCTGCTCAAATCGCGTTTCATCTCTGTGGCCTCCCACGAGTTTCGCACCCCTCTGGCCAACATCTTGAGCTCCCTGAGCCTGATTGACCGCTACTACGCCGACGAACACATCGATAAGCGCAATAAGCACATACAGAAAATTAAAAATAACATACACTACCTCAACGGCATCCTCAATGAATTCCTGAGCCTTACACGCATCGAGGAAGGCCAGTTCACCTTGAAAGTTGAACCCTTTTCCCTCCGGGAATTCATCCGAGAGCTCGTGGAAGATTTCAATTACCTCAAAAAGTCTGGCCAGAGTCTGCATTTCGAAGTGGAAGACCCCGAAGGAACCTACCTGATCAGCACCGACAAAACCTGCGTGCGGCACATTCTGAGCAATCTCATTTCCAACGCCATCAAGTACAGCGGCGATCAGGCCGACATCCGCGTTCAACTCAGTCTCGCCAACGAACGCTTTGTGATCGACGTCGTCGACAATGGAATTGGCATCCCGGAAGAGGAACAAAAATTTATCTTCGATATCTTCTACAGGGCCTCCAATGTGCTCAATATCCAGGGCACCGGACTTGGCCTGAACATCGTTCGAAAATACCTCGACGTCATCTCAGGCACCCTCGTATTCAAATCGCGCGAAAACGAAGGAACCCATTTGCGCATCAAACTTCCAGAGCATGTTGAAAAAAGCCAAGGTCCTCATCATTGAGGACAACGCAGAAATGCGGGAAAACATCCACGAAATTCTCGAATTGTCCAATTACGAAGTGTATGCCGCGGCAGATGGGCTCCAGGGAGTGCAAGCTGCACGACAGCACCGGCCGGATCTCATTCTATGCGACATCATGATGCCTAACCTCGACGGATTCGGCGTTTTGAAAATTCTGAGTCAGGACGAACAACTTCGGACGACGCCTTTCATTTTTCTCACGGCAAAAGCCGAGAAAGAGGATTTTCGAAAAGGAATGAACCTGGGGGCCGAAGACTACCTCGTCAAACCATTCGACGACGCCGACCTCCTTCACATCATAGGCAACAAACTTTCCAAATACGAAGAACTGTCGAAGACCAAAGCTACCCGCGCTCTTGCCGGCATTCTGCCCTTTGATACGCTCTACACCTTCCCAAAAGTTCAGGCGCTGATCGAGTCATCAGAAGTCAGGGAGTATGGTAAAAAAAGCAAACTTTGGGTGAGTCGTGAAAAGGTCAACCATTTGTATTTTCTGGAAACGGGCCTCCTGAAAGAAGGAATTGAAACCGTGGGCGGAAAAGAATTCATTTTTCAATTTTATTCCGGCCCGGGGCTAGTGGGCGTTCAACACCTCTTCCAGGCAACGTATCACAGTTTTTGCGAGGTCCTAGAACCTTCGGCAGTTCGCGCCCTGCCGAGAAAACAACTCGAAGACATCATCCTCCGGGAAAATCTCTGGACTTCCTTTCAGCACCATTACGCATCCCTGTGTCAGGAACACCTCTCCCGGCTTGCCATCAACTCCTTTGGCAACGTGCGCGAGAAAGTAGCTTACCACCTGTATTTGCTGTCGGGCAACCTCAAACAGGATACCCTTCACCTGAGCCGTGAAGACCTGGCCGCCTTTTGTGGCATTGCCAAAGAAACCCTTATCCGCAACCTGACGGAACTCAAAGAGGACAAAGTCATCCAGGTAGACAACGAGGGCATCCACATTCTGAATTTACCTAAGCTTCAGACGCTCTTTGTCTGAAGATCATTTACGTCGTCCGGAAATGATAACCCGCAAAAATTGTGTACTTTTGAAACTACCGAATCCAAGCCCGCACAATGAATGGCTGATGTGTGCAAGTCGCCCCGTAACAGATGTTGCTGCCACCTGGAAACCAGGCAGCAACAGACCCTCGACCTCCAATTCTGGCTCTTCCTCTGCCCCAAAAGGAGGTTCTTTATGAATGATCTTGTTGTCTGCTAATCTTCTGAATCCATGAATACAATCGTTTGTGCTCTTGCCGCATTTCTTTTGTCGCTGGGTCTGCTTTTGGAAATCAAATCGACGTGATCAACCCCAATGACATCGAATTGTTCTCCCAAATGAAACTGACACCAGGCAACACCTTAACTCAAGGCCTGCCGGCATCCGTAATCCTTGACTTTTTGAATGCGGGCAACAACACTTTTTACGGAACGTACTCAATCGATTTATAAGACCTCGACGGCGAATGGGTGGAAAATATAGCTCAAATTACAGAGACCAAGGGACTTCCCGCCGGCTACCACTATTTGTCCCCTTTCTTGACTTTTACCAAGGCCGCAGTAGAGCCTGATGCTGGGACGTATTTGCTGGCAGCAACCTTTCGCCCCAATGGTGACGACTGGGCCCTGAACGGATCGACAAAATTTCAAAATCCGGTTTACGTAACGGTTCAGCTTCCCGATATCTTTCCAGACATTTATGAATCCAACAACACTGCTGCACAAGCATACCCCCTTCCCATTACGTTCACCGGAAACAAGGCTCACCGGAAGAACCAGGGGGCCAACTGCCATGTCGGGGATGATTTCAATAATTACCGCCTCTCACTGCCTTCCGCTTCAATTACTCAATCACCGCACGTCTTCAGGACTCTTACAACAGCAACGATGGCAAAGAATACACCCTCAATGCGTAGTTGACCTATTCGCATAACGGTTCTTCCTGGTCTGACTCATACGACGATGTCTTGTCTCAGCCCATCAACGTATTGAATGGAGGCAACTTGTACTTTTTTGTCTCGCCCTTTTTTCTTGGAAATACCGGTACGTATGCGCTAGAAATCAACATCAGCCGGTCGACAACCAAAGTCGTTGAACATTCCGGTATGGAGAACCGAATCGTTGTGTACCCCAATCCCGCTGGCGAGTATGTTGAGGTGGATTTGGGCGAAACTGCCTGCGAAATCGGATCACTGGAATTGGTCAACGCAGAGGGAAATCTTTTGCTTGCGATGAAAGCTGCTGAGATACAGAATTCCATACGGATACCGCTGCATGACTTGCCAGCAGGTGTTTACTTCATTTGCCTCCACTGCGATCGCGGCCCCATCACTCAAAAATTCATACACAAACCATGAAGAGAGGAATGCTGTTTTTAGTATGTCTGTTTGTCGCCTGCACTTGCAAGACCCGCCAAACCATGGAGCTGCTCGACCACCGCGGCATTAGCCCGAATGAAGCCTTTTTAACAGTGAGCTACGAAACATATTCCAAACCGAAAAGCGCTCCCTCCCCCGGGGAACTGCTTGCGTTGATCTCAGACAAGCACCCACTGACTGAATTGTGCGATTGTGGAAACAGACAAGCATTCCAGGATGCAACCAAGCAACTTAACAAACTCATAGACAACAAAAGCCTCCGGACAATATGCAGGGTGCTGAAATAGGGGAACGAATTCCCTCCACCTCATTGGGAGACCTGCCGGCTGGCGCGCCGGAACAAGCATCCGCAAACGAGAAACCGTGCGACAAACATTAAATTGATAGCAAGCACTCCGTTCACCCCAGCCTCTCCCCAGGAAGCCCTTGCCGGCCAGACGATCAGGGCAAAGAGTGGAACGGCATCTTGCTCCAGCACGGCGGCAAATAAAGTATATGCCATTTCTTTTGGCAGCAACCGCGAAATGACGGCTTTTAAAATAATGATCTCACATCATATCAATGATTGCCTGGTTGATCAACTTCGGCAATTGCAACCGGAGATTATTGATAAGTTCTGTTGCAACTATATTGGTGAAATAGTATTCATGGTTTCCTAGAATTTAACCGGTCTACAAACCAATTCGCCGGATTATTATGGATATAATCAGATATGGCGTGAAATGAATGATCGTTCCGGATAATGTGTTCATAATAATTGCGTTGCCATAATTTTCCATTAAATGGTTCCCAACCAAAATTTTTGACACCCCGGATATATTCATTTGTAGTCATTGTTTTGAACCATTGTACCACACGCTGTAGGGGCGAACCTGCGTGTTCGCCCAATAAATTATCGTGTTCACCCAAACCCGTGTGTTCACCCAAACCCGTGTGTTCGTCTAAACCCGCGTGTTCGCCAAAATCCGCGTGTTCGCCTAAACCCGCGTGTTCGCCAAAACCCGCGTGTTCGCCAAAATCCGCGTGTTCGCCAAAACCCGCGTGTTCGCCAAAATCCGCGTGTTTGCCAAAATCCGCGTGTTTGCCCGTTGGGGAATCGGGGCAGACACGCAGGTCTGCCCCTACCGGGATGGTACCGGTATTTTCAATAATGCAATGGAAATGGTTGGGCATCACAATCATTTCATGGCATTGAATGTCCTTAAATTTATTTTCCAATTCGCAATACCATTTTTCAACCATTTCACCTGCGGCGTTCAATATCATTTGACCGTTTTCAATATAACCAAATAAACAAACCCTGTTCTGCACGCAAATCGTAATAAAATACAACCCAGGCTGTGAATAATCATAACCGTGTAATCGTATGGAACGGCGGTGATGTTTCCGGGGATTGTATTTATCCATTATTCGGCGTCTGGTTATCCAATACCCTAACCAGCGGATAACCCAAACGCTGCATGGAGGGTACAGGAACGTGCTGCAGCAAAAGTTCTCTCATTGGTTTCATTCTGGCGGGATTTTGGGCTTTCAGGATTTACTCACGGGTCTATTCCTTGGATGTTAAAGGTATTCGTGATTCCTTTCAAGAATTTAAGGAAACCGAAGAAGTCTACGCGTTTGGTCTATACTTTCCATAAAACGCTGAGTTTCCATGGCGTTGGGACTCTTGACATGGAATGGTCTTGCTTTTGCTATGGGTCAGCCCCCATTCGCAAAAGTTTGCAAAACTTGTACAAATTTACACAACTGAGCTGGGTCTATTTCAAGCAAAGGGGGTAAGGCAACAATCAGGATCCAAACAAGAGCGCGCCAAATCAGCTAAAACCCAACAAAAAAAAGCATTTAGAAAAAATCGGAAAACAAATTACTTTCCGATACAAAAAGTATAGTACCCTTGTGTATCAAGGCTTTAAGCCGATTGGGCAACAAATAGGCAACAAAGTTGAATGAAACAAGGGAAAACTGGTAACAAAATAGTGCTTCTGATTAAAAGTCGTTGACTGTTTGGTACAGTCCTTTTCGATTCGACTTTGCAAATATATTGATTTGCTGAAAATCTGCTAACGCTTCACAATAATACCTGCTGTAAGGCTTTGCAAAGCCCTCCTTAATCATCAATTCATTTAAGCATGTACCATCAGGAAGAAACACATAAGCCAGTGTACGGCCAAAAGAATCAATGCTGTGAGGCTTTTCAAGTTGGATCGTAACAGACGTTCCAACTGGTGCAATTGAGTTCAGAAAATCTTTTGACTTCTTACCCAACAATAACAGAAGCTGGCCGGGTAAGTGTGATTCTCTTTCATCCTGTTGCAGCTTTTTAGACCTTCTTATTTCAGGTGCATCAATGCCCAGGAAACGAATTTCTTCTTCCTGTTTGTTGAAAGGGTTCGCAACAAACAAGCCATCCCCATCAACCACTTTAGTGATTTTGAGGTGTGTTTTGATTATTGCTTGTCTGTATGCTTTGAATTGCACCATTTTGCACTGCGTAAACTGCTGTATATCAATGTAATAGAATGTAAATTTGCTAAAGATATTTGAATTTTCAAACTCTTAAAAAAATAGCAAAATGGCAAGACAAACTGGTCTCGTTCGTTACTCCGGCACAATGGGCGGTGTACGACATTTCAAAATCAAAGGACTGCAAGGCGACTTCGCAGGACTTGTAGGCGGTCCCAATGGTGACCAAATCTTAACTGCTCCCGAATTTGAACGTACTCGTGAAAACATGAACGAGTTCGGAGGCTGTGCAACAGCCGGTAAATCTGTTCGGGTTGCCCTCTCACAAATCATTAAGCAAATGAGTGACCCTCAAATGACAGGTCGCCTAACTGCGATAATGAAAAAAATCAATCTGGAAGATCAGACTGAAGCAAGGGGTTACCGTGCAATTCTGATTTCGCAGCAAAGCCAGTACCTGAACGGATTTGCGTTTGACAAAAACGTGAGCTTGGAAGGTGTGTTTGTTGCTCCGTTCACTCTGTCCCACACTCCAGGTCGTGACAGCGGTACTTTAACCGTTCCAGCTTTCAACCCTGCAAACTTGGTGAATGCTCCTGCTGGTGCTACTCATTTTCGCCTAATCCATGCTCTGGCTTGTGTATCGGATTTTGCGTACAATGACACTACCGGAGTTTACGAACCGATTGATGCAGCCAATAATGAACTTTCAGACGTTCAGTATTCCGGCTACATTGATTTGTTCTCACCCGTTGCAACGTCAACTGTTGTAACTGCTACCCTGCCGGGTTCTCCAACCCTTACGGCTGATGCAAGTGTGTTGCAGTGTATCGGAATCGAGTTCTATCAGCAAGTTGGTTCCAACTATTACCTGTTCAACTCAGGTAATGCGTTGAAGATTCAGGAGATTTTCTAAGGATTGAATTATTTGCTCCATTGAAAAAGCCTCGGTTCATCCGGGGCTTTTTTGTTGGCATAGTTGCCAGTATTTTTACGCTAAGAGGCGAATCATCTTGCCTTCTTCCTTGCTTCATGGTTGGGATAAAGGCGAAACAGGCGGAAGCGATTAACGCCTCCGCATGAACTTGTAAAACACTGCCCTTTTTGCATCAGCTATAAGAAGCAAATTTTGCTTGTATAGCTTTTCAAGCTGCTGCAACTTTTGAAGGTCGGAAACCATTTTTTGCTCCTTTGGTTCGTTGCCGATTGCCTGGGCTGCTGCCTCTGCAAAAATCTTTCTAAAATCATTGATGCGTAAAAATGGAATGACTGAGCCGCACAAGTGAGGGTGAAAGGCTTTAGACTGCCATAAACCGAAACAAAGCCAATAGTAACGCTTCATTTCTTCTTCGCTTTCGCATAACATTACAAAACAGTTGGCGGTTGGTTGCTCCAGAGGCTTACCACTATTTAAGCCTTTGCAGAGAATGAAAAATGAGTGCTGCGAAACTTCATTTTTGGGGCTGTACGTTTGAATTTTTGCTGACTGCATACACGTAGGGATTTAAAATTTTGCTCCGCTACGCTTCGCACACATTTTTAAAAGAAAACAGAAAAAAAACCGGAAAAAAAAGAAAAAAGAAAGCCTCTTGACAGGGCGGCAAGGGCAAAAAACCAAAAGGAAACGGAATAAATGATAGCCTTGTGCGTTGGCCTTGTGTTTATGCCGTAGTCTTTTGGTTTTTTATCAGCGTGGGCTTGTGCGTGCCGCCCTAACTTTGCTGCCTTTTTTATTTTTTAAAAGTGGGCTTCCAAAATATTTTTTGATAAAAAGTGATTTTTTCTCAATTCCGACATATTTATAATAAACAACATTATATCTATGGTTTACAATTACAACAAACAATCAATCCTAACTCCATTGGAGAACGGACAACCTCACATTTTTGAGGAATTAAAAAGGACTATGCAAGACCAAATCAATGAAGGTCATCAAATCAAAATCACCAATCAGATTGAAGGATTTCCAATTGAGGATGAAGTATTACTCAGATCCATTCAGGAGGTAGATACCTGGTTTGAAGGATACGGATTTTAGTAGGTCGGCAATGGGGTAAACAAGTCGCAGAAAAAATAAAGCATACCCCTTTCAATTGTGCGGTGGGTCAAGGGCAAATGCAATGACGTAACGGAGTGTAGCAAATCGGGTTGGCGGCTTGGAGTGGCATGAGCAATTTGCTTAGAAGCATTGGGGGCTTTTGTAAATTATCCAAACACAAAAGCCATTGCAGCGTGGGTTAAGCAAATGCCATGACACGGAAAGCCAGTGCGGTTGCTTTGCGAAACGTAGAGAAGGAATTGCTTTTGCCGTGCGGTGCTGAGGTGAGTGAAATGAACGGAGACGAAATGAAGTGAAGGATAGTGTAGTGAATGAAGAGAAGCGGAATGAACGGAACGCCTGAACGAAATGGAGGCGAAGAGAATGAACTGACCGCAAGCACATGGCCATAAAACAAATCATGCTTTATTTTTTTCTGCACCGCTGAAAGGTTGGCAGGGTGTAGGGGTTCTTCGGGTGGGGTGCGTAGGCAAAAAGCACGGCTACACTTTTGATAAAAAGTGCTATGGTGTTGGCTACTTAACATAATGGCGACTTATGTGACAGTCACTGCGTTGGGATGCTTGCATAAGCGTGGGGTGGCTGTGCGAAGCGAACACATAAGACCGCATTATGTTTAAGTATGCTTCCGCCAATTTTTATACTGGCATAAGCGGAACGGTGGTGGTGGTTGGAGTGAATGTAGATTCCTGACCATGTTGACCCATCATTCCTGTTTAAGGTGACCCACCATTCCTGTATGTTGACCCGACCCTTTGGAGGTCTCAGCAGGGGTATTCCCTGGAGATTCTTGGATGCTGACCCA
>JADLHA010000005.1 GCA_020848995.1 Saprospiraceae bacterium
CTCTGCCGTTGTAATTCAGCGGGAACTTCTCTTCTACCAAATTGCAATCCACCGTATCTGCATGGCAGATGATCTCCGGTGCCAGCTTATCTTCGATGATCACGTCTGCCCAGCAACTGTTGCCGGTGAGGGTATCCCTGACAGTGGCAATCAGATGTTTCCACAAGTAGTCCTGTGTTACAGGATTTGGAACCGCTGTACCGTAGTAACTCAAATCGACCTCCAGCGTTTTGGTACAAACGCCAGACACCAGCATTGCTGGTGTGATGAGGGCTTCGCAGTATTCGTTTAGGGATACGTTGAGATTTTTGCAGGCGAGGTGCCCATTTTTGATCACGGTAATCTGGAATTCGCATGTATCTCTGTGGTTATAACAGTTGACCGCGGAAAAACCAACGTCGTAAACGCCTGGCTCGAGTGGTTGGGTGATGTCTTCTCCTTTAAACTGGACCACCTCTGGGAGGTCTGGGGTAAAACTCAAATTGGTGATCGTCAGGGTATCCTCATAGCCCATGTTTGTCGAGCGTACAAAGTAACAAAAAGAGGTAAGTCCGTCGAAGTGCTTTGTTACCGTTCCCGAAGCATAGTAAGCATTGAGGGGAATCGACAGGATGCTGTCAACTCCGTTAATAGAAAACCCGGATTCATCTCTTCTAAAGTTGTCTAAGGTGTAGGTAGCCCTGGCACTCCAATCGAATGTAATCGTACCAGGACAATAATAAAGAGCGCATGCCTTTAAAACTGAAGTGTCGTTTCGTTGATTGCCCATGGTGCCGTTGTTGATTCCGACCATCACGAGGCTATCCCGGTCATCAGAAACATAGATGTACCCGTCCGTACCAATTATCCCGTCTCCGGATTCAGCAGCTTCTGAGCTAGACTTATCGAGAATGGAATTTTCCCTGTTGAAACCATGAACCGTGCCACAACTATTGCTTGCAATTGGGATCAGGTCCGTAAGCGTCGTATCGCAATAACCCTGCTCGTCGAGGTAAACCGTAATATCTTCCGGACACTCCGTAAAAATGGTATCATATCCCTGCGCAAAAGTTATAACAAAGCCACAAGTAGATTCATTTCCTGCACAATCGGTCGCAGAATACAAAATGTTGTAAATACCCCTTGCCAATTCCTGACCCGGGCTGACGCCCAGCGTTTGTACGACTTCAATTGGATCTGCAATGAATGAAAAATTATGAATGGTCAGGCTATTCACACCCAGTTGGTTGTCGGAGCCGACTTCAAAGCAGACCCGGTCACCGGCTTGTATTTGAAGGGCTATCACAGATCCCTCCGCATAAGATCCATTGCCAGAAGTCAGTATGGAGTTGATGTTAACTCCATGCACCTGGTGCTCTACTGAAAACCGTGCGCGATCACCTGCGAATCCGTCGCCGTTAGACATAATGGCCCGCCAGTCAAAATTGATTTGGCCAGAACAGGCCATGTAAAAGCACACCTGAAAGCTGTTTGAAATTCCAGGCGTTCCGTTGGTGGTTCCGACGATGGTCATTGAATCCGTTCCGTGAAACGTCACCTGACCGTTGTCACCAGCTGCAGGATCCAGGTCCTTATGCAGGCTGAAAAAATCAGGAAAACTCAGTGCCTCTAGGCCCTGACAGTCATCAATCGCAATTGTTGGGGGCGTCCAATCCACAACTACTGAACATTCCCCACCCGGTACAACAATACCCAACTGATTTGAAGGGCAGTTTTGTATTACAGGAGGAACGTTATCCACAGGACAAAGTCGCTGTCCTATACCTTGGGTGCTCAAGGCCAAAAAGCCTCCTATAAGCAATAGAATTCGGTGAGCAAATTGCAGTTTCATGTTTCTTATTTTAAACCTTATGAATCCATCGAATATCGTGTTAAGCCCCGGCAACCGGTTAAAAACAGCTCCTGCTCGCGCAGGAGCTGTAAAAAACAAAACCGATTACTACACACTATTTCTTTGCAACACGAGCACTAATTTAGTTTGACCATTTTGCGGTACACGCTGTGTTTGCTGTTGGCCAATTGATAATAGAACACGCCCTGTCCAGGTAGCATGTCTTTGCGGATTTCAACTTCATGGTAACCACGAGTAAAATATCCTCCAGCTTCGTACACTTTTCTTCCCTGTGCGTCGAGTATGCGCAAGGTGATGTATGCATCCTCAGCAGTTGCAAAGGGAACGACCGTAGAAGCATCAAAGGGATTGGGCACGTTTTGGAAAAGCATCAGCCCACTGGCCACAGCCGACTTCTCCATAAATTCCAGTTGGATCGGCACAGCATCGCCATCATACAGATAGGCTTCAGAAATAAAGTCGGATGCTTGCATCCTCAGCCAATCCGAAAGCTTTCCACTGCGTGTTGCACGAACATTTAAATACAGACGTCCGGTTTCTCCTGCTGTGCCGCTCTTGGCATGAACGATCCGTGCAAGCGCCCTTCCGGGAATTGTACAGCTATTCTCTGCAGTCGATATACTCTTGTCTCCGTTGACCCACTCCAGTTGATCAATCCAGCGAGGGTCTGCCTCCAGTGAGAGTTGCAAACCTTCCATTTGAGAATAGTCCTCGAAGCGCAACTCGATCGTATGGCTCTCCCCGGCATGAACTACCCGGTCTTCAACCAGAAGACGGACAAACCTTCCATTTCGCGATTGGAGGCTGCCACCTAACCCTGCGGGATCATTGGAATCATCGACATCGCCCATTTTGATGCCCGTGAAGTCGATGTAATGGTTGCGATTGATCTGCTCAATGTCAAAATGCTCAGGGAACTTCTCATTCAGCGGATCATCCTTATCCCTGAATTCGAATCCAGACAGTACAAAACGCCACGAAGGGCTATTTTCAAACTTGTCTCGCTGCCCAAGGATCAATCGTCGAATTTCCACAATATCAGACGTCGTAACTTTCCGGTTGTTATTGACATCTGCAGCGATGAATTTCAAGGGATCGTCAAACACCTTCATCCCTAAAATGTGTTTCTGGATATGAATGATATCGGCAGTACTGACCCCGTTCAGTGGGTTTACGTCGTGCGAAGCACTGACTCGGTAGCTACCACCATTGGGCATATTGTAGAAGGCATAATAGCCGTCCATACCGGAAAGCTTCATTCCATCCGCTCCAGCATTGAGCATGACCTCTACGCCTGGCAGGTTAAACTGCTTGCGTGTTCTCACAAACCCTTTGACGTGCGCCAACAAAGTCGGACCACAAATGGTATCTTCATCAACCGCCTGAAGCAACGTACAGCAGGAATCGATATTTCCCCCTTCGTCCTTGAAATAAACTTTTACTGCAGTCGTGTACTCATAATTCGTGATCGAATCACAGCAGATGGTCCGGATGGTATCGCCAAAATCATTGCGGTTAAAGGACGTCATGATGTTGGCAGAATCAGAGCAGTTGTCTCCAACATTCAGGATGAATTCCTGAGAATTGAAAACAGCACAGCCGTCGTCTTTGATTTTCTTAACCACCTTCCTGCAGGTAAACTCAGGGGCAATGGTGTCAATCACAGTAATCGATACCATTCGGGTTGCAACATTGCAACAGGCATCTTCAGCACGGAAGGTCACTACAGTTGTACCAACCGGATAGTAGCCCGATGCATCATCCTCGTTGTTTACTCCATATTGAGAATCATTGCTGATTGTGATGTTCAGCGAATCGCAATTATCAACGTATGCCTTAAGCACGATGTAATTGTTGCACGATGTGTCATTCGCATAGACCATTGTATCGTTTATTCCCAGAATGTTTGGAGCATTTTGGTCGTCGATGATGATCAACTGAACGAATGTAAATGTTCGGTTGCTGCAGGTGTCGTAAATGGTCCAGGTACGCTCCCATTCACAGGCTGTACGCACTTTGCAAAGATTCGTATCAGCATGTGTTATGCGCGCAGCAAGACAAGATATTCCGGTAGAATCAAATTCCGGGCTTCCCGTAACAGAAGGGTCGAAATTCTCACATTCTCCCACCGTGATGGGAGACTGAGGCCAGATAATATCGGCATCGTCGAGCGGATCGATGTTTGATACTGTAATCACCTGCCTGCAGCTCGCCGTGTTTCCGGAAGCATCCGTTGCAACAAAATCGCGGGTGATGGTGCCAATACCACATTCGTCCTGAGCCCGGTTAACCGTCTCGTTAACAACCACTCCAGGACAATTGTCGTCGGCGGATGCAGTACCGAAATCATTTAGGTCCTCTGTATCCTCACCACAGGATATGGTCACATTGGGCGGGCACTCAATGGTTGGAGGAACGGTCTCTATGACCGTAACCTTAGTAGTACACGTCGATGTGTTGTTGCAGCTATCCTTAGCTGTAAAAACCACAAAGGTCATTCCCACCGGGAAGACTGCCGGCGCATTGCTGGAAATCGTAACTCCTGCATTGCAGTTATCTCCAAGCTTAGGATCGGGAAGCGTGAACGCCTTTCCACAGGTATTTGCATCGGCGTTGACTACCGTGTCCTTCGGACAGGTGATCACCGGAGGATCCTGGTTCTTCACCTCGATAAATTGCTGGAAGAAGGGACGCTGGCTTTGGCTGCACGCATTGACCGCCGTCCACGTTCGGATGTAGGTCGTGCAAACTCCCGAGGACAATAGCTGGTCGATGTAACTGAAGGTAATCAACCCGCAATAATCCTTTTTCAGACTCGGTTTACCCGTTTTTTCAGGGTCCAACGTGGGCGTGCAGGTGTAAGACGTATAGTTCTTAGGCGGCCAGTTGATGTCGTTCGGATCCAGGTTGACATCCAGGGTGATTTTCTGAATGTAAACAAAAGTCGAGTCATAGCCTGGCAGGCACAAGAACCGAATAAACCAGTTGCGTTCGATGGTGAAACACACTTCAGGATTTGAATAGACGGTGTCATCCTTAAAGTACGTCTCAACGCTGTCGCAGGCACACAATACGGCTGGATACCCATTTAGCGAATCGGGCAGCAGGGGTTTATGGCAGTCGGTAACCGTCAGGTCATCCGGAATGTCAACCCGAGGTCCATCCGGATTGGTCACTTTCAGAACCTGGTCAAAATTAAACTCCTGCTTGGTCGGCGGATCGGTACAATCGTTCGATGCCGTCCACCTGCGGCGGATGTACTTACAGGTGTCGTTCGCCTGCGACAAAGTCTGGTCGACGTAACGGAACGTTACATAACCACAATAATCCTTTTTCAATCGCGGTACGTGATTAATAAAAGTCGTATCCACGGTTCCAGGACAATTATCAACCCGGACCGTATCCTCGGGCCAGTCGATGTCTGCCTGATCAAGCGTGATCTTGATCGTAATCTTCTGTGTTCCTTTGAACGTCCCGCTCACATCCGGCGGGCAATCATAAACAGACGTCCATTTGCGGTAAATCACATAACACGTATTGGGCTCGGTCAGCACCACGGAATCCTGGTACGTATGGGTAAATACATCACACGGACAATTGAGGGCCGGATAACCGTTGAGTGAATCCGGTAACAGTGGCTTATGACAATCTGTAACCGTGATGTTATCGGGGATGTCGATCTGTGGCCCGTTGGGCTTTGTCACCTTCAGCACCTGTAAATAACTGAACGCCTCGAGCTCTGGAATAGCACTGCATAGGTTGACCGCAGTCCAGGTGCGATGAATGATCTTACAGGTGTCGTTGAGCAAAACAGTTACATCCGTATATCCGAACTCTACATTTCCACAGAATTCCTTTAGCAACTTAGGCGTATTGTTGATGATGCTGGTGTCGACATTGCCCATGCAATTCAATACCAACACAGTGTCTTCAGGCCAGTCGATGTCGGTTTCTTCAAGATGAACCCGTATGGTAATTTTCTGAGTGCCGCTGAAACTGCCCTCCACCTCGGGCGGACAATTAAACGTCGAACTCCATTTCCTGTAGATCACCTTGCAGGTATTGGGTACACCCGTTACCACAGAATCTACATAGCTATGCTGGAAAATATCGCATGGGCAGTTAGTTTCCGGATATCCGTTCAACGTACCCGGCTCCAGGGCGTCTTCGCAGTCGGTCACGGTGATATCATCGGGCAGGATGTAGCGAATGCCAGCACCTTCGACCACCTTAAGAACCTGCCGGAAGGCATAAGTTTGCGCTGGAGCACACTTGCTGAAAACCGTCCAGATGCGCTCGTAAAATATGCAATCTTGTTCGCGGCGGATCTCCTGATCGGTGTACATCAACATCACATACCCGTTGTGCACACAGAAACGGGGTACCTCGCCAATGATGGTTGTGTCTATAGAACCCCGGCAATTATCGACAATTACAGAATCGCTGGGCCAGACGATGTCTTCCCGCTGAAGATCCGTCGTTACCACAATCCGCTGAGTTCTATCGAAAATGCGATCCGGCTCACCAGGGCATGCAAAACGCACTGCCCAAGTTCGGTAAACTACAAAACAGGTGTTCGGCTCGTTAAACACCACACTGTCCTTATAGCTGGTTTCCTTATGCACACAACCGGTACAATCTCCGATGGAAGGACGCGAGTTAATGATGACCGGATCTGTCTGTTGCGAACAATCAGTGATCAAAACGTCTGGAGGGAAGCTTACACACCCACAAAAGCTAACATTGTTGTTGTCCTGCACATCGATGTAGGTATTGCAGCAATCCTGCTTGCCATTGCTGGCCGTCACACAGAGCTTTACTGTCCTGCGACCCAGTGAATCACAATCATACGTTACGGATTTGATGGTGGTATCGCTTCCGAAGGAAAAGGTGACCGGATACCCACATGGATGGTAACTGCCATTGTCAAAATCTTTAGCCCAAATCGTCAGCAGCTCAGAGTCCACGCTACCATTTCCGTTCATGTCCATGGGTACAAGGCTCCCCGAAAGTCCGACTTTGCAATAGGCAACCGGAGGCTTACAGTTGAGAATCTCAAAAAAGCCGGTACAAACTGATTTATTTCCGCAGCGATCTTCAAATACATACCTGATGCTGTGTTTTCCTAAGGGGTAATGCCCGCTTGCATCGATGTGTCCGCCAATTCCGAGGTCGCTGTAATCCTCAATGCCGTCACGGTACAAGTCGATGTGATACTCCCAAATGAGTTCATCCTGGGGAGTGCATACATCCGTTGCTTCAGAAACGAGGTAAGCGTCTCCGCCTGCACAACTCGTATCGATGATGGCGAATACCGTGTCGATGCAACCCGTTAAAATTTCGGGAGGAGTCGTATTGATCACTTTCAAAACCTGGTCGCGGTAATAGGTGACGGGTACTCCGTTGACAAATTCCAACCGGCACCAATTGATGACCTTCCATCGCCTGATGATCTTGTAACAGGCATCTGATCCCTGAATAAACCTGAAGGTCTGATCTTCATAAGAGATTCCAATCAGATCGCAAATGTCCTCCCGGATCTGTGGATAACCATTTTCCACTGGCAGGGTTTCAGGAGTGAGGCCTCCGTCAAAACAACCGGTAGTCGTATAATCTTTTGGCCAGGTAATGTCTTCAACATCAAACGGTTCCGGATTGATGATCCATATGCGCTGTGTGCAAACATCTATCCCGACACCATTTCCCGCAGTAAATACGCGGTCAATATAGCCTTCCCGGCACTGGTCAATATTCGGAAATACCTGCTCCGTATAAGTAGTATTGCAGTTATCCGACACCGTGGGATAGCCAAACCGGCTCAGGTCATTCAAATCAATGTGTTCGTGACAACTGATCGTTACATCCCATGGACAATAAATGTGCGGAATGGTCTTGTCCTGAACCTCCACAATAACCATGCAGGTATTTTCATTTCCGTGGTAATCGGTAACGCGCAGAACCACCATAACCTCTTGTCCCAGATCAGAGCAGCAGAACAGGATAGAATCCTGGAACAACTGATCATTGGGGTCACACTGCCCGGAATTCATCCGCCGGACCTGCCATGATCCAATGTGGCAGTCATCGTAACTGCCATCGTCGAATACGTTTGCAGGAACCCAAGCTTCGCCAAAACGGTCCAGTGTTACAACGGTTTCGCGGTCGCACACCGCCACCGGAGGCGTCTTATCTTCAACCGTTACATTGAAAGCACATTCAGAATAATTGTAACAAAGATCATACGCTACGAATCTCAGTTCGTTCAGTCCGACCGGCAGTTCCACGTAACGGGCTGTATAGTCTTTGATGATTCCGCCCGGATAATAAAGATCGATACCCAATACCTGTCCACAGGAATCGTACGCTTTTGGCATAGGGATCAGCACCTGGGCTTTGCACGTGCGGCCGTCAGTCGTAGCCGTTATGTCGTACGGACACGTGATGACCGGAGGATTCGGATCTACAATCTCGATGAGCTGCACGTAATTGCGAATCTCGAATGTATTGCAATACCACAAGGTGAATTTCCAGTTTCTCCTGATCTTGCGCACGCAATCGTGACCGGTAAATTGTTCCAGATCCTCGTACCCGGCAATGTAATCGCAGTACTTATCCCTGTTTGGCCAAGCGCTCAGGCCACGGTATAGCGGTATCCCGCTCACGGAGGGCAGCGGTCTTCCAAACGAGTCGGCAGCAAAAGTGCCACAGACCAGCGGATTTCCTTTGATCCTCGCCAGTGAATCAGGATACACTATCGAGTCTAGCTGTATCCTCTTCAAAAAGATTTTCATCTGGCAATCAGCAGAAACATTTCCAGATGCATCCTTTGCACGATAGGTTCGAGTAACAATTTTTGAATAAAGATCATTGCATGGAGTATTCTCCAGCGTCTCATCTACAAGAATCCGCTCAGGAAAAGGATCGCAGTTATCGGTGATAAAAGGCTTTATGTAGGATTTCATCACCGTGCAGTCGATCGTATCATTCAGACAAATGATGTCTGGTTTTAGCTTATCTTCCACCCGTATCGTCGACCAGCATGAGTTTCCGCTGCAGGCATTGATCACTTTTGCCGTGAGGGGCTTGCCTACATGTTCGTAACGCAATATGTTATTAGGAATCAGCGAACCGTCCTTATTGAAAACCATAACGGCATGTGAGCTCGGATCGTACGGTCCCCCGATCAGCAGCATTTTTGGCGTCAGTTGTACTTCGCAGTTTTTATCGAGCGATACCTGAACATTGCCCAAACAACTGACCGAACCGCTCTGGCTTCCGATTGATACGACGAGTTCAATGGGATTAAAACACGAGTCGGGATGGTTTACATCAACTTTAAGCACATGCGAGGTCCCAATGGGCGCAGTCCATTCCACCAATACCGCATGACTTGAAGGATTGCTGACGATGTTTCCTCCGCTGCCAAGGGTCCATTGATAAGTAGCTCCGGGTATTTTACGCACTTCGTAGGTTGCACTGGCTCCTGTGCACACGCTGTATTGAGCACGCAACAACTCCGGCTCATTGTAGTAGCATTTGTGAACTCCCGTATTGAGTTTCACCCCGAATTGGTTTGACAATACGATGGAAAAGCCAACACCGTCAATGTGAATTCCCTCCATTGAATAAATACTCGTTCCATCTCCGAGCGGTAATTCGCTGAGGATGTATCCAGCCGGTCCGGTGACAAATGGAATTGGAGCGCCGGGCGGATCCGGACTAAATGGATCGTAGAGCCCATCGACTTGGTAAATGAACCAAATGTCATTGCTGAGCGCGCGGAAGCTCAGCTCTTCCAGAAACTGGCCATCTTCGGCCGTGCTGGCGTTATCGAGGCATTGACAGGGATTTGTTCGCTCGAGATCGACAACGATCACGCCCGCCGGATCACTATCATCTTCATCGTCTGTTAGCAACGGCTCGGGGTTGGCAGAGCTGCCATCGGAATCAGAAAAGACCACTCCTCCGGGATCGTTATATTCGTCGTCATCCGGAGTTGAATCGTCGTCGGTGAGGTGACCGGTATTCGTTGCGCGGAAAATTTCTGCACGATTGATGATGATGCCTGGCTGGGTGGATGGATCCACGCGAAGCTGAATGCCAGTGAGCAGGCTGTCTCCGGGAAGCAGCCCTTCCTCAGGCAAACGACCGTTTGCACTGTTCAGCAGCAAATATGCACGTACGCTTCCGTTTACAGTCTGTGCACTCCAGAGGGGGTCCTCAAGATTCAGACCTTCAGGAATGTAATCCACCAATTCAATTTCCTTTGCTGGCAAGATGCCCTGGTTGTAAATCTTCAGGGTAAACTGCAATAGCTCATTGGGACGCACGATGGGCTGAGCAATCTCCTTGATCAATGCCAGGTCAAAATTGACCGGGTTGGAATCTGCACCATCGTGATCGTCTTCATCTAAATTGCCATGATCGTCAATTCTGTTATCCTGTTCCGATCCCGGCTGACCACCAGCATCGTTATCGGGGTCTTCATCGTAATACGAATCAAAATCCTCTGCCGCGTTGCCAATTTTGTCGTTAGCTGCGGCAATTTCAGCAAAATTGGGAATGAAGGCTCCGTTATTGAGGGTTTCAAAAATCAGGCGTATGCGCAACTGGCGCTGTGCACCCGGTTGGAGTTCTTCAACCGGAGTGTGCCTAACGAGGCCATTTTCCGGCTGCGACCAGCCAGGGTTGATTTCCGGAACATACAGGTATCCATCGCTCAGATAATCTACCACTTCGATGTTCCCGGCAATGACATTGCCCTGGTTAAAGATATCGACGACGTAAGTCACGGTATCGCCCTTCCGGTAGGCAAGCTTCTCCGGAACCAGTTTTTTGGTCAAGGCCAAATCAAAAACTGGTATGCCCGCAGGATCTGCGTCGTCCTCATCCATTGCTGAATCGAGATTCAGGACGTTGTCTGTTTCCGTATTCGGAATGCCTCCTGCATCGTTTCCGGGATCGCGGTCCGGGCTGCTGTCGAAATCGCCGTTCGAAAGATCGGTAAGATCGCTTGAGAACACCTCTGCAATCTCAGCCCGGTTGATGAGCTGGGCCGGTTCAATATCTCCCGTATGTTCCAAAACAATTTGTATGCTCTTTGCGGATTGAGGAGCAATGCTGCCATTGATTACATACTCAGCAATGTTTCCATCGACCGTCCACCCATCCTGCAGAGACAACAACCCGACGGACATTCCTTGTGGCAGGTAGTCCACAATGGTCACGTTGCGAACGGCCATGTTTCCCTGGTTATGGACTTCAATTTCAAAAGTTGCAGAACCGCCGTTCAGCAGCGATCCGTTTTCTGCATATCGCTTGACCAGTGCCAGATCCATCATCAGCAATTGTGCCGGATCCGCGTCGTCTTCATCGAGCACTCCATCGCCTGTCATGGCATTGTCGTATACCGAACCGACTACTCCGCCGGCATCGTTTGAAGGATCAAGATCACTCTTACTATCCCAATCCTGGTTCGACCGGTCGGTGCCGGAAGCATCTTTCGCATGGGCGATCTCTGCAACCGATAAAAGTGCGTCGGGTAAAGCATCCGGTCGCACGCGGAGCACCACATCCTGAATCCGGCAATCGCCGGGCTGCAGCGCACCAACAAGTTGATTGCGCAATAAGCCTCCCATGGTAAACCATGCATTAACATCCAGCGGACTCAGCGAAAGGCCTAAGGGCATATAGTACACCACCCCAATGTCGTGTGCGGCCACATTGCCCTGGTTGCAAACGGACAGGTGGAATAACACATCCTGATTCTTCTTCACCGGTTGTTGCTGATCGGTTGTGAGGATCAGCGCAAGGTCGAACACTGAAACCGTTGCAGGGTCAGCATCGTCCTCATCCGTTGTTCCATCGCCTTCGAGCCAGTCGTCGGCAAATGAAAAGACCAGACCGCCCGCATCATTGGACACTTCATCGTCGGGCGTGCTGTCGAAATCCTTGAGTATCCCGCCGTTGATATCTTGCATGGCATAGATCTCTGCGCGGTTGATCAGCCCCTGGGGATCAGCATTCACTACGCGCAAAACCAGTTCGACCGAAGCAGATCCACCCGGAGGAAGAACATTTCCCAGGGTAGTATAAACCTTACCTCCGTTGTTAACCCATCCAGGATTGTCGCTAGCCTGGAAGGTATAAGCATTTCCAGGGTAATTGACGATGCCGATGTTGGCTACCGCAACATTGCCCTGGTTGTAAACTTCCATGCGAAAGGTTGCCACTCCATTTTTGACCACAGGATCGGTGTTCATTGAAAGGTTGCGCAACGCCAGGTCTGCAAGCGGCAGAGACTCAGCGTCGTGGTCGTCTTCGTCGATGTCGTTTGCATCGACGACGTTATCCGTTTCCGAATGGGGTACTCCACCAGCGTCGTTGCCGCGGACATCGTCGGGCGTTGAATCCTCGTCCGTCAATGGCTTACCAAGTGCATCCCACATCGCAGAGATTTCTGCTTCGTTGACGATCTGAATGGGAGGAAGCGCCGACTGGAAACGCAGCGAAATAGCGACTGTATAGTGGGCTCCCGGTGCCAGCGGAGTCGTTTGTAAATGGCGTGCCTGCCCATTGTAGTAGGTCCATTCCGGATTGAGGGCTGCCTCGAACTGAAAATAGCTATCGACGTAGTCCACGATTTCATACCGGGCAACCGGTTCGTAGCCTTGATTGAAGACGCGAATGTGGAATGTAACGACGTCTCCATTCTTTACGGCATTGATGGCATCCACCTGTTTGATCAACGCGAGGTCATAGACTTTGTCTCCCGGAGGTGGTGGGGGCGGCGGAGTATCGTCGCGGTATACGCGGCTCAATCCGAGATCAAAACTGTAATTATGGTCGCCCGACGCTCCGGTACGCACAGCAATGTAGGGCACCTGGTCATAGCCGGAACAGGATGCAGACGTCCATAGTACCGCATCGCTGTTATACAGTTGCATGGCGTCCGCAGCGAGGTGCGATGTCAGTTTCATCGTATCGGAACCGATCAGAAGATGCGTGCTGCCTGGAATGCCTTGGGAAGGATGAATGACTACGAAATAGTTGGCAAAGGGTGCAAGCGGGCCCACTATTCCGTCTCCATCGATGTCGACATTGGTTTGATCGAACAGGTAGTATCCGTTGGAATTGGTAGCAGTCTGTCCGACTACCTTGCACTGTTCGTCGAGGAGTAAAAGCTGCAAACCGCCGAGTGGCAATTCCGTTCCATCCTGGACACCGTTTTCGTTTTCATCGATCCACGCATAATTGCCAATGGCAATGGGCTCGGGCGGACATGCAAGAGCCAGATCTCCAAGCCCTGCAGATTTTCCGTATGCCGAACTCTGCTTGTTGTACAACTGGATGGACGAAAGTTTGTCTCCGTTGAGCGTAGAATACCGATGGAATCCTCCGGAAAAAGATTCGTAAATGGGGTCATAACATGCCGAGATCACTTCCTCTGAACCCGGGAGCACCACTACACTTCCGAAGGAAACCTCCGGGTGCAGGGATGGGCCAACGATCCAGTAATCGTCGCCAAAAAATTCTCCACCGCCCGGACCTTCAAAGTGGTTCGGACCATTTCCGGAACGCGCTCCTGCTACACCCTTGTTCTCGAGCAGCCAGCTGTTGCCGCTCTTGTGGAGCATGAGCACATCTCCATATTGTCCTGTCAACGGATAGACCTGATCGCAATACGTATGGCCGGTGCGATCGGTGATGCCAATGACCATAAAGGCATCGTTGATAAAAGAAATTGAAGTGAGCCACTGCGATACCGGGCGTTGCGAACCTGGCTGAGCAAGCCAATACTCGCGTGCGAAGTTGGTGGAAAATACGATGTTAAATGTCCGGCTGAGCAAATCGAACGAGTAGATGTGGAAGAAAAAATCCGATTTGCTGCGGCTGTTCTCCGCCGTGCACGTCACGCCGAGGTACACGCGGCCATTGTAGTATTCGACCGCACCCACCGCATAATTGCCCTGATTGCATCCCGGATCGGGAATTTTAAACTCCATGATGTTTGCTGAGGTAGGAGCTTCGGTGGGGATGATGACCAGAGACTTATGGTATAGATTGGTCACAAACAACAACCGGTCGTCGTCAGAAATATCCATATCGCCAAGACCCGCTTTGCCAACTGCATCAGAGTAGCCACATTGCAGCGGGTCCGCCGATGATGGGCTTCCAACCGGGATGCCCAGCGCTTTCAGATCCGCGAAGATTTTGGTTTGCTGCTTTTGCACGTTGGTAGCGTAGATGCCACCGATCCCCGCCGGGCCGAGGCCCGCTCCGAATTTCACAAAAGCGGCAGAATACAATTCGCGGGTAGAACGGTTCCAGGCCAGACCCCAGACGGATCCCGTCTGGTTCTGCATGGCCACTTTAAACGGCGAACTCCCGCTGTTGAACAGAAAAGGCATACCGACGAGGGTCGGTGCCGCGGGATCTCCGCCGGATTTGACAAAACACGTTGTGTAAACCTGAGCCGTTGCGGGCGAACAGGGTGCATTGATCGCATTGACTCCAAAGTCCACGTTGCAAGAAGGCACCGGAACCCAGCGCAAATCCTGCGGGCCGTCGGAACCTCCTATGGCATAATGGTGGTTGGCCGGCTTATTGTGCACCAAGCGCAAAAGCTCATTGGCAGGCAAACCGCTGATGGCATAATTGCCATCGGCATCCGAAAACTGCTGCCCGAGCAATACGCCGTTTTCGCCCAAAACATCAATGCGTGCCGACGCTATACCGGATTCCCCGGCATCCCGTTCACCGTTGCGGTTCAGATCAGCGTAGACCTTTCCCTGAATGGTTCCTGGTTCCGGCGTGCACTGTCCTGACAATTGCGCCGGGACAACCATGGTATAAAGACCTAATAAGCCAGCCGCGAATGTGGAATATGCTGGCAGCGGAGTGTGTGCAAGTCTTAGTTTTCTCATTTCAAGAAACAATAAGTTTAGCTGCGTAATTGCGGTTTCATTTGCTGTGACAGGTCAAAAGGCACCTGCGACAGCGAGCTACAACTCGTTGGTTCTTAAAGAGATAACAGCTTGTGGGATGAAAATTTTATATATATCTCCGTCGCAAATATATAACTTATTATGAAATAATACACAAAACATTAAAAATATTTATATCTGTAAAATAACCACATGTCTTAGGCCGGGCAGGCTCCGGAGGCTGCTTAAGGGAAATGACCTTCATGCAGGTCCTTCGGAAGTCCGCCTCCGCGAAAGCAATTTGATTCTGTCCTTGCATCCTGGGTACTGACCACTTGTTTTGAAAGCCCCGACCGCCTAGAGTCGCCAAGCTGGTTGTGAACTTCAACCGCGAATTGAATTGATGAAGAAGTGTCCTTGGGAAACTTCCAACGGTGCAGCCTTCCGTTAGTGGTTTACCAAAAATTTCACAGGGCGAATTTGGCCCTTTAAGTGCAGCAGGTACACGCCGTTTGGTAGCTCATGCAACCCGATGCATTCGTTCGCGTCGTGAATTTCTTTGCGAATGACCGGCCTCAACATCCAATCGATGATTGAAACCTCCACGGGAACCATGTGTCGGGGTAAGTTGAGTCGCAACTGGTCAGCAACTGGGTTAGAAAAGAAAATATTTCCTTCGCGGTCATCCGGATTTTGGGTTGATGTCACATTACAGGTACAGCGGATCTGTTCCGTGCTGATCACGAGGTTATCAAAATACCGTTCCTGCTCCGCGGGTGAACCGGCGTTCCAGTAGTTTTCAAAAAATACGGCGTTGATGTGCAGATTGTACGGATCCTGGTTCCAGGTGCTGTGCCAGTCCAGATTCGTCGAAGAAGCCTGAAGCGTGTCGTTGATCCAAAACTCAAAGATCCCATTCCGGAGTCCGGGTGTATTTAGCTTGACGTGCCCGACGATGCAATACCATTGGCCTGCATAGTCGGAATGATACAGCGGGATGTTTCCCACTTTGAAACCCAGCCATCGCAAATTTGCAAAGTCATTGTATTTGGTCGTCTTCAATTTTCCATCGGCGCCGATTCCCGTGGCGGGATCCATTCCCAAGTATTCGTCATTCGCCCCACCGGACCAAAGATGGGCCATCATCCCCTGAGCCCAATTGCTGTTGGCAAGGCACATGGCCCTGCTCAATTTTGCCGGTCCGCCACCAACCCAGCCATCCTGAGACCGGACATCCATCCGCCAATAGATTTCTCCAAATGATTCCCCGGGCCGTGCAGCATTTCTTCCAATGTAGCTGTCGGGCGTTTTACCAAAGGATTTCCACAGAGAACCTGCCCCGACTTCCCCCTTCTGCCACTTTGCGCGCATTCCATAACTCTGGTCCCGGCCCACGCTTTCCATGCGTATAAAATCTCCTCCATGGTCATTGTATTCAAAATACTTTTGATTCAGCGGGATGGCGTCCTCAAAATCGTCGCACCAGATGGTTCCGGGAGGCGCCTGGTCGCAAGTAAAACATTGGGCACCGGCTTGGTTTGTATAAAAAAACAGACCCCCAAGGCTACCAAACAAAAAAGAGTAAAACGCATCCATATGCAATCATTTGCGATCATCCAAACATAACGAGATTTTCGGACTTTGCCGCTTACAGATCAAAGACCATCCGTTTTGTCCGTTTCTCCTCCTTGTCGTTTCTAAAACAGCAATTGGCCGGAAACCGTGCGACAGCGAATTGGAGTGCTAACTTGGTCGTCTGGTACAACCAGGTAAATTTGGGGGGATGAACAGCAAGAGCACATCGCAAATAAAAAAAACGGAACCGACAGCAGCCGGTCCCGTTTCCGTTCTATCAAAATATGTGCTTGCTATTCTTTGTCGATGCGGACAATGCGCTCTGAAGCGATGCCGTGCGGTCCTGAGAGCACGTAGTACATAATGCCCCGGGCATCCTGCAACTCGCGTGCGCTGATCGCCATTTCATTGTTCCCCTGAACACCGGTAAGTTGGTGAACATAGATCTGTTTTCCCGCCAGGTCGTACAATTTGAAGGTGACATCCCCTGCTTCAGGCAGATCAAATTGTAGCACCGCCTGGTCGCTGAACGGGTTGGGGTGGAAATAGACGCTGGTCATGGGTTGCTGCCCTCCTGCCTTGTCGATCCATTCAAGCATCACCGCTTGTGCCTTTTCGTCTACGTACACCTCACTCGAAAATCCTTCCAACAGGCTTATCAGCCCCTGGCTCCGGTGGTTTGCAGGCGCGTTGCGCAACACCAGTGTAAACAACCGATCGCCCGATTGCACATTCATGGGATGCTCCGATGCCCAGCTCAGGCGCAGGGATTGTCCCGATATTCTGAATTCATCCTCATCCGGGGATATGCGCGCCGGAAACAGCCCCTCCCACTGCATTCCGTAAGGCGCCGAAGAAAGCCCCAACTGGATGCCGTCTATCTCCGCATCGGTAGCACTGCTTGCATGCACGTAAACCGACCCATCGCGCTGAAGATCCACGTCCAATTTGAGGACAAATGAAGCTAACGAACGTTTGTTAACATTCCACAAACCAACGTCTGCGCTTTCGTCAACATCTCCGGTTTTTACACCGGTGAAATGCACCTGATCCAGTATGTCGCTTAATTCGTCGCTTTCAATCCGTTCGTCGGTTACCCAGGGTTGTGCGGGGTCAGAAAAAGGTCTTGCAGCATCGAGCATTCTCCATGTAGGAACCTGGTTGGGCCATTCCCGGATCACACCGAGGATGGCTCTACGCATATCCGACACATCCTTTGCCGTAAGGTTGCCCGAGCCGTTGACATCGGCGGCCAGTATGCGATATGCCGACGGCAATTCTTTAAGACCCAGGATGTGGCGTTGCAACAGAACAATGTCGATGGTGCTTACGCCGTTGGTGATGTCGTCCGGTCGCGATGCCTGCAGGTAGAAGTCGCCTGGCGTGACCCCGGCAAAAGCATAACTTCCCTGCCCATCCGTCGACTGGCGATCCCTTTCCACACCGGTAGCTGCATCGATCAGTTGCACCTGCGTTCCTGGAAGTGCATCCGTATTTTCCCTGCGCACCTTCCCCGACAACTGAAATCCTGGAGAAGATCCGGGACAAACACCGTTGTTATCCTGAATGCGAATGCTGGTTTCACAGTAGTCCTGGTTTCCGTACTCGTCGGTGACGTAAATGCGCACCAACTTCGTCACTACCCTCTGCCGATCAAGGCTGTCGCAGTTGTACGTTATGTTGGTATGGTTCGTATCGGGGCTAAAGGAGAATTTCAATCTTTCCGGCCGCGTACAGTTGTCGTTGCTTCCGATGTTGAAGTCCTTGGCCCACACCGTTACACTGCCATTGGTTTGCATCACCACCGTTACAATCCCGTTTACGCAATAGGGCGTAGGCTTCTTACAATCCCGAATGGTGAACTCCTGATCGCATGAGCTGCTGTTGCCGCACTGGTCGCGCAGGTACCAACGCAATTTGTGGGTTCCCAGTGGCCATACGCCGGATACCTGATTTCCGGATTGAACGTCTTCAAAGGTACCGTCGTTGAATTTATCGAGCCGGTATGACCAGATCAGATTGACCGGGTCGGTGCAGTCGTCGTGACCGTAACCCGTCAACGAGAAGGTTCCCAAACAGATTTTATTGACCGGATCATAGAAAGAAAGCGGATCGCAGAAGTCGACGTCCTGGCAACTGTCAATCGTTGGAGGTTCCGAACTCTTCACCGCAATGATCTGCAGACTATCCCATATTCCTGCACCCGTCTGACGGTCATAGGTACACCAGTCAATTACCGTCCATTTGCGGAGGATCTTAAAACAGGTGCTGTCGAGTACGGCGAGCTTCAGGTCATCGTAGTTTGCGGCCACCTGAGCACAGGTCGTATTCTTATAGCTTGGGTATCCCGTCTCATCCGGATGGGTTTGAACGTTGTTACAGGAGTAAATGGTGATGTCCTTCGGCCAGATGATGTCATTCTTTGTAAATGGCTTCGCGTTGACCAGGGTGATGGTCTGTGTATCTACCGTAATCAGGCCTTCCCGGTCGGTTGCTTCGAAGATGCGCTTGATGGTTCCCCTATTGCAAAGGATGTTTGTAATGTGCGTTTCGACCAGCGTTACTTCGCAATTGTCGTAAACCCATCCGTCGAGTCCAGCGACGTAATTCAGGTGTGCATAGAATGGATCCGGTACGATGATTTCCTTTCTATCTTCCTGGCGCCGCACCATATTTCCAAAAATGGAGAGCTTCGCAAAATCGATGGGAAAATCACAATGGATGGTTATGTCCGTCGGCGGAATGACCACCGGTGCTTCCTTGTCCTGAACCGTCACCTCTACCATGCAGGTGTTGCGGTTGTTGTGTTGGTCGGTAACCTCCAGGGCTACCATTACGGTATTCCCAACATCCTCGCAGCAGAACCAAACGAAGGGCCCAAAATGGTCGGTGCCGGAATTGCATGGATCATCCATTCTGCGCACGCGGAATTCTTTGATGACGCAATTGTCGATGGATCCATCGTCAAACGTTTCCGCAAATGCTTTGGCAGTTCCGTCGATGCCCAGGGCCACCACAGTTTTCTGATCGCAGACCGGTATGGGAGCCAGGTCGTCGACCACCCCAACTTCCATGGTGCAGGTGTCAAGATTGCCGCACACATCTTCCACATGGTATTCGATCCAGATCCTCCCGGGAGGCGCTCCCCGCAGATAAAAACACTTTGTGTTCTTGTCGTATTCGATGTATTGCTTGCTCACGATATCCGGCTGTCCGGGTATCGGGTTCTCCACTTTGGTAAAGACGTCGTATGACCACTGATTGCAGTCGACCACACTGTCCGGCGCCGGAAGCTTGCCCTCGCTCAGACAGGTGTAGGGTTTCATGCCCATGGTGAAATCTGCAGGACATTTGAAAACAGGGGCCTTCTCGTCGAGGATCTTAATGATCTGAGGAAATTCGTTGATCTCGCCCGAACACCAGTCGAGTATGATCCAGCGGCGCAGAATTTTATACGTATTTCCACAAATGGGAATGCGCAAGTCTGAAAAACTCGCCGTGAGGGTCGTACATCCCGAAGGCACAGGCCATCCCGTAAAATCGGGATGCGGATTGCCGTCGGGCAGCTTGGGAAACAGGGTATCGCAAGGCAGAGCGGGCCGGTCGTAACCGTCGTAATGGTGCGGATACGCGATATCGGCGGCAGTGGGCTTGAGCACGCAAATCGTGTCCTTGCAACGCGCAGTGTTGCCCCACGGATCGACTGCCGTCCAACTGCGGATGACGATCCTCAGACAGGCACTGTCGCAGCTGTACTTGACTTCGAGATCGGAATAGCTCAGGTTGGTGAGTCCGCATTGATCCCACCCGCTGACGAGAAAGGAATGCGTACCGATCTGGATGATGTTGGGCGACAACCACGCGGGTATAGGGAAGCCGAGAAACTGAGGGGTTATCGTATCACCGCAGCGCACCGTGTCGTTGTCGCACACGAGTTGCGGCGGGTACTTGTCTTCAACAAAGACTTTGCCCCAACAGGAATTGCCGGTGGGAAGGTGCCAGATCTTGTAATCAAAGAAGTACCTGACATCGTCGATGCCGAAGCTGTCGCTTGAACGCGGTTTGCCGTCTTGGCCATAAACGACGATGGAGTAGTCGGTAACGACGCCGGTCATATCTTCCAAAACCATGTCAGGAGTCAGAACGGCAATGCAGTTCGTATCCAGCGACAGGTTGACGAGGTCGTTGCAGGCCATTGGTGGCGCTGCCGTTTCACCGGCTCCCAGCAATTGCGTGCCCGGAAACACCAGACAGAGCCAGGCGAGTAGGGCGGTGAGAATTTTGATAAACGGTTTTCGGTCCATGAATGGTCGAGTTTAATGCATTGAGGAAATGGGTGCAGTTTTAGCTCAGACCAGAACGCTGCAAATTATATACCAAAAAATCTTAATGCGTGGCTGCCGGAAGCATATACATGGCAATAATAAGATATATATTATTGTTTATCTGTATATTAAATATTAATAAATAAATATATATTAAATCTAACGCAAGTGGGGCGAAAGTGAACAGACCCCTACAATTGTTCCCGGATGTAGGCAGCGAGCATCTCCAGGCCCTTTTCGAAATGGCGGTTGTTGTTGATGATCACGTCGATGTCGGCCAGGTGGGGCTCGATGTATTTCTGATAGGCCGGGGCAACGTGGTGCTGGTAGCGGTACAGCACATCCTCCAGTGGGTAGTTGCGTTCTGTGCGGTCCCGGTGAATCCGCCGGATGATCTTTTTGTCGTCGCTTGCCTGGATCAATACGGTGAGGTCCAGCAGTTTGCGCGTCGCCGCGTCGTGCAGTATGAAGAGGCCTTCAACCAGGTAAACCGGCGCCGGCTCAATGCGGATCCTCCTGGCGGTTGCCCGCTCGTTGTTGTAGGTGTATTCCAGGCGTTCCACGGCACGCCTCTTGCTCAAGCTTTTCAGATCAGTGATGAATGCCTTTCGGTCGATGGCTCCAGGAATGTCGAAATTGATGATCCCGCGATCATCCGTTTGCTGTAGCTCCCGCGGTTTGTAGTAATTGTCTTCCGACAGGAGGCCCAACTGAGTTTCAGCAAACAGTCCCCGGAGGGCGTTTATAAACGCCGTCTTTCCAGCCCCGCTGCCCCCCGAAATACCGATTAGCATTGTTGCAAGTCCGTGTAAATTGGATTTCGCCTATTTTTAGCGCTTTGAACGAACCAAAGGTATGAATATTCTCGACTTAGGCCGGAGCCTCCTGGGGATCGGCATCCTCGTCGCCATTTGTTATGCGCTGAGTTCCAATCGCAAAGCGATACAATGGAAGCTCGTCATGCTCAGCATTGCCATTCAGGTGAGCATTGCTTTTTTGCTCATCCAGGTGCCGCTGGTCAAATCCTTTTTTGAATACATCGTTCGCTTTTTCTCGGTGATGATCCGAAGCAGTCAGGAATCGGCTCAATTCCTGTTCGGAGACCTTGCCAAACCTGGTTCGGCCTATGGCTTTGCATTCCTCGTATTGCCTACCATCATATTCTTTTCAGCGCTGTCTTCTATCCTTTACTACTTCGGCATTCTTCAGCGAGTGGTTTACGGCTTTGCCTGGCTTATGAACCGCACCCTGCGCTTATCCGGGGCTGAGAGCCTGGCTGCTGCGATCAATGTGTTCATCGGACAAACTGAAGCTCCCCTGGTCATCAAACCCTACCTGGGCCGGATGAGCCGTTCCGAGATGCTTTGCCTCATGACGGGGGGGATGGCAACCATCGCCGGCAGCGTCTTCGGTGCATACATGTCGATGTTGGGGGCAGGTGACGATGCCCAGATGCTCTATTTCGGAATGCACCTGCTGACGGCTTCCATTATCTCCGCACCAGCCGCGATCCTCGCGGCAAAAATGCTGGTACCTGAAACCGAAACCGTCGACCAGAACCTGGAGGTCCCTCCTTCCGAAGCCGGACAGAATTTTCTCGACGCACTGGCGCATGGCACGACCGATGGGCTAAAACTTGCCGTCAACGTCGGCGCAATGCTGCTGGCTTTCATGGCCCTGGTCTATCTGGCAAACATCATGCTTACGCAACTAGGCCAAGTGGCGGGCCTCAACCAATGGTTATCGGAGGCCAGCCACGGACGCTACCAGGAATTTAACCTGCAGTTCATCTTCGGCATCCTGTTCTCTCCACTTGCCTGGGTCATCGGCATCGACTGGCAGGATGTCATAGCGGTTGGGCAGCTCCTGGGTGAGAAAACCATCCTCAACGAATTCGTCGCCTACCTATCCCTGGCGGAAATGAAAAATGGCCATCTGCTCAGCGATCAGTCCGTTCTGCTTGCAACGTATGCCCTGTGTGGTTTTTCAAATTTTGCTTCCATAGGCATACAGATTGGTGGCATTGGCACCCTTGCCCCCAACCAACGCACCCGCATCACCGAACTCGGCGTCAAAGCGCTCATTGGAGGCACCATCGCCTGCCTGATGACGGCTTGCACAGCCAATTTCATTACACATTTGTGGTGATCACCCCGTCGAGCTTGCGCTCAACTCCAATTGCGTCCATAGAAGACCTTGCGGGTATGGCCAAATAAAGCAACTGGAGCCAAAATGTATGGCCAAAGCGATCCGTCCGCTGGTGCAATTCCCATAAAAATCGTATCTTCGCAACATCCGCTCCTTCCAATTGGCAAATGATCCACCGTCATCCAGGGAGGAAGGCTTTTTTCCCGTGACTTTCGTCCGGTAATCCGTAATGCCAGGTAAGTTGTCATCTTTTATTGCTGCCCGTGCATTGTATATAAAACCATCATCTATGAACGCGATCAGTGTTGTCATCCCGGCTTTAAATGAGCAGGAAACCATCGAACAGGTTATTGCACTTGCCAAACGCCACCCTGCAGTAGAAGAAGTCATCGTTGTCGATGACAAGTCGATGGATGCTACCGTCCGGTCAGCACGCGATGCAGGAGCAAGGGTTATTACGAGCACCCGGCTCGGTAAAGGACCCTCGATGAAAGAGGGTATGCTGGCGGCCTCCCACGAAATCATTGCCTTTCTCGACGCTGACATTTGCACGTATGCAGGTGACACCATACAAAGGCTGACGGACCCCATTTTCAAGGGCGATGCAGATTTTGTAAAATCGTATTTTACCCGGCAGGCGGGTCGCGTGACGGAACTCGTAGCAAAGCCGCTTTTGCACATCTTGTATCCCGGGTTTCCGCATTTCGAGCAACCGCTGAGCGGCATGGTTGCCGGCAAACGGTCCATCCTGAGCCAATGCACCTTCGAAGACGGCTACGGGGTGGATATCGGTCTGCTCATCGATATGCACAACATGGGCGCACGCATAGCAGAGGTCAACATTGGCCACATTGAGAATCGATTGCAGCCGCTTGAAAAACTGAGCCGGATGTCGCTCGAAGTCGCCCGAACCCTCATCAACAAGGCGCCACAGACTCCTGCGCGCAACCTGGAAACATTTGAAAACATAAAAGTCATTCGCGAACAAATGGAGTTTGCCCTACGCGAAGATGTAAAGCAATTCAAAAAAGTTGCGGTATTCGACATGGACAACACCATCTTAAGAAAAAGTTTTATACATACTGTTTCAAAAAAATTCAATTTTAACAAAGATCTGATTGACATTGTAACACGATATGACAATCCCTTCACGCGCACCAAGCACATTGCAAAACTCATGCGTGGCATTCACGTCAACGAATTATGGGAGGTGGTAGACGGGATTCCGGTCACAGAAAACCTGTCGAGTCTGGTGAGTGCACTCAAGGCTAAGGGATACATTACCGGAATCATCAGCGACAGTTACGACTGCGTAACCAATCACATAAAAAACAAATTTGGTTTCGACTTTACCCTCGCCAACGAACTCGAATTTTCAGATAGCAAAGCTACGGGTGAAGTGAAAATACCTTCCTTTTTCCTCAACCATGACCAGAGCATCTGCAAGCATATGTATTGCAAACTAAATGCCTTGTTGCACATTTTACAGAAATACGGCGTAGCGTTGAAAAATTCAATTGTCATCGGAGATGGTGAAAATGACATTTGCAGCGTTAGGCATTCCGGGATCGGGATCTCCTTTTGTGCTACGCACCCCATGCTGGATGCACTTGCAGATTACACCATTAAGGAACCGGACTTTCGCCTGCTCGAACCCATTCTCTGCAATTGAGCTAGAACCCAAGATATGCCGGCGATCATGAAAACATCCCCTCGGGAAGTGATGTCTCGATGGTCATAGAGGCAGGATCGAGGTGATCGATCCATTCGTCGCGCAGAGGAACGTAATATGAACGCCCTTCGAGTTCCACCACGGCCAGCAACTGCATGGGAAATACTTCCGTTCGCAGAATGGTGCCTCGCTTGCCCGATGTATGGTCGATCAGCAGGTAGCCGTCGAATTCCAGGTCATCGTCTTCTGTTTCTTCTCGCAAAACCGCTTCGGGATACCGGTTTGGGTCGACGTAAAAATCCTGGTTGCAGAGCTGCCTGGCTTTCTCGGGAGCATCTACCCCATCGAGGACCAGAAAAGAATCGCCGTTGGTTTCAACGCCCGAGATAAAAAAGGGAACGGCATTGCCGTCGACGTCGAAAAACAGGGCCTCGCCCTCCCGGATGCAGGTCGAAAATGCCTGTTCCACTTCAAAGGAGATCTTCCCTTCCAGGCCATGGGTTCTGAACGTTCGTCCGGCGCGCACCAGCTCAATCACGCTGTCAGAAATTTAAGGTTCGATGAGGGTCTGTGTCATGATAAAACCCTTTTGCGCCCGCAGGTGGAAAGGCAGGGATGCATCTGTGTTTTGCGTGTCGAGCAGCCACTGCTCCCGGTAAACGAGACCAATACCCGCCGCGTACCAGGCAGCCGAATAGCGTTTCTGGATGATGTTTTCGTCGTCAGCTTCAGAAACTTTGCAAACTTTGGGGTAAGCCCTTCCACCTAAAGTGTCTGTCCTTCCGGCGTATTCATACAGGTAAAACCAGTTTTCATAAGGCTCCAGGATCTCGCCACTGACTTCGATCTGGGTTTTTGGATGAACCCAAACATTTCCATCCCAGGCGCGTGCCTGTTGCACCGGAAATACCAGTCGAATGAACGTCAATCCGCGATCGCGAACGGTCAGTCGTTCGGAACTTGCGGTGACATAGCTTGCATCGACCAGCGCCCAGCCATGCATGGTATCCCGTGCATGGTAGCGTTCCACCAGATAAACCAAATCCTGCAATGCATCGCGGAAGCTGTCGCGAACCACTTCCCGGATAAACGCATGTGTGGTATCTCGCTCCATTCCGGCGCGCTGAACGTAAATGACCGAATCGACCCGGTAGGTGCGCACGGCGTTTGGGTTCAGTGGGAAGTAGTCGTAACCAAAAAATGCCGGGTCGAGCGTTTCGTCGGAATCTTTGGTACAGGCCATGCCGGAGACCAGCAAAGTTGAGCAAGCCAGCAAACGCCAGCCACCCAATTTTTTTCCCACGCTTAGCATAAACATATTATAATTATATCATATATGTAACACAAAGGTAATTATTTTATTGCAAAATTCCATTGCCAATTTGCGGACAAATAATGCCTCCGCACAGCACGTCGGGGCCGTCGTAGACCACTGCCGACTGGCCTGGGGCGATGCTTTTTACAGAGCCTTCGAAGCAAATGCGTACCCCCTCCTGGGTGCGCTGGATGGTGGACAGCTGGCCCGGGTCGCGGTAGCGGATTTTGGTGATGTAGTGCTGGTTGACCAGCGGCATCTCACGTTTTTGCCAATTGACCCGTGCGATGTCCATGGTGCGGGTGGGCATTTCCTGGGCATCGGACAAGACCACGACGTTGGATTCCGGGTGAATTTCGGAGACGAACATGGGTTTTCCAAAGGCTGCCCCCAGGCCTTTTCGCTGTCCGATGGTGAAGAAGGGGTAGCCGTCGTGGTGGCCAATGACCCTGCCTTCAGCGTCGACGAAGAGGCCCCCTTCGAGGGCTTTCAGTTTGTCTGGTTCGCGTCGGCGCAGGAAATCGCGGTAGTCGTTGTCCGGGATGAAGCAGATTTCGTAGCTCTCCGCCTTTCCTGCAAGTTCCTGGTACCCACGGGTTTGGGCAATGGCGCGGACCTCTGGTTTCTGCATATCGCCCAGCGGAAAAACGGTGCGTTGCAAGCATTCCTGGCTCAGACCCCACAGAACGTAAGATTGGTCTTTTTGAAGGTCCGCAGCGCGGGAGATAAAATGGCGTCCTTCCTCCTGCCGGGTGCGCGCATAGTGTCCGGTAGCAATCCACTCGCAACTCAGGGCGTCTGCCCGTCGCAGCAAGGCATCCCATTTGATATGGGTATTGCAGAGTATGCATGGGTTGGGGGTTCTTCCTGCCAGGTATTCGCTAACAAAATCGTCGATGACGGCTTCTCCAAATTCTTCGCGCAGGTCGAGGATGAAGTGGTGGAACCCCATATCCACGGCGACCCTGCGGGCATCCTGCAGCGAATCCAGCGAGCAGCAGCCCGTTTCCTTTTTGGAGCCCCCCGAGTGTGCGTAATCCCAGGTCTTCATGGTAACCCCGATGACCTCGTAGCCCTCGTCGTGCAGCAGCATCGCCGCAACGGTACTGTCGATTCCGCCACTCATGGCCACCAGGATTTTGCCCCTTTTGCTCACTAAATATTTACTTTTAAAATAATTACATATTAAATATAATCAACATACAATCAACCGATCAGAATTTTGGCAGCACGCCCGCAAAAATTCGCAGGTGATTGTATATTTGCCATCCCAAATTTGGACGTAAGACCATAAAGTTGGCCCAGAAAAACAGATTTGGCTACACAAATGTTGTATGGAGCCTGGGGCAATGCAGATGGATTTGAAGTCGCTGGCTTCGACTCCGCTCAGCCAGCGGGTATAATTTGATCTGCAATAGAAAGACTCTTCATACTCACACTCTCACGCTTCTTGTCACACCCATGCCGAATTCGGGCTGTTATGCAGCCGCAGATATGCCTCAAAAACACCCTCGACGGAGCTCGGGTGTTTTCTCGGTTCGCTGCGTCCAAAGCCACATTAAGTGGCTTTCTCCTTGCTCACACCCACACCCACACCCACACCCATGCCGAATTGCGGGAGTAGCTCAGTTGGTAGAGCACAACCTTGCCAAGGTTGGGGTCGCGGGTTCGAGTCTCGTCTCCCGCTCATAAAAAAGTCAATGGCCTTGGTCTGTTGCCCGCCATTGACTTTTGTTTTTTAGTTAACTTTATCCTGTCTTCCTTGCCCTAGTTAGGCTCGCGATTGCGAGCACTGTTGTTTGAATTGCGATCGCTTGTTTAGGATTATGTCGCCGCATCGGGGTATTTTTTACTGCTCCTGAAATTCACACCCTAAATCATGTTGAGCTATTATGCAGCCGCAGTATATGCTGGCTTCTTCTCCTCCGCTGGCTTTTTCCTTGCTCACACCCACACCCACACTCATGCCGAATTGCGGGAGTAGCTCAGTTGGTAGAGCACAACCTTCCCAAGGTTGGGGTCGCGGGTTCGAGCCTCGTCTCCCGCTCAAATCAGCATGCTTGTCATGCTGAATTCCGCCCGGATGGTGGAATTGGTAGACACGCAGGACTTAAAATCCTGTGGCCAGGAATGGCCGTGCGGGTTCAACTCCCGCTCCGGGTACTAGGTTCAGAGAAATCTGGACCTTTTTTATTTTAGTCGGGTCGAACAAAACTATTTTTTGCTCAGGACTATAATAATACCACATGTATCCTAAGTGCGTACTATTTTGTCTTTCCCCATCCTGTACTCTAATCCGGGTCTCATCTACCTGTATGTATCCAGATGATTTTATTTCATTAAGTAGATGCTTGCCCATAGGAATTAATGTTTTGATTGCGCCATGTGTCCAGCCATTCATGGTTGAACTTGGTATTTTCAATCCAGCATTTTTTAGCATTTCAATAATCCTGTATTCCGGCAAATGGTATACAAATTTACTGACCAGGATAAAATTTATTAAACTGATGTCTGCTTCACACTTGGCAATTGGCTCCGCAACCGGATCGGCTATTATTATTTTTCCATCAGTGGGATCAACATACTTGGCTCGGACATAATGCTTGAGGTATAGTTTTCCTGGTTTGAATGCCAATTTTTCTTGTACGCTCTCCCCAATGTATGTCATTCCACTTACATCTTGTTGCATTGGCAACTCTTCGCGCTCTACAGGTAGATGGGTACACTGTGATAGCAATTGTCTGCCTTTGTGATTACTTTTTTTAGGCTTTTTCCTTTCATAATTGATTTTCTCTTTGAGCAGTTCAGGGGATGCTTGAAATAAATTATTTTGATCAAACAAATTCGGCAAAGGCAGCGGTTCCGAAATAAATCGTTCTCTGCGTTGGCCATACACCATCCTTTGTAATTACTTCCGAATACTTAAGTCGGATTCTCCATGTTTAATCACGTGATCCTTCATTGACATTGCTTGAACAGCTGAATCCATTGTATCTATATTTTGTTCGCACAAATGTATAGGCTATACGACTTAGATCAAATATGTGTTGGACGGATGCATACGTTTCTTTCGTTTTTTTGTAATGGGATGAATCTCAAGGATATTGCTTGTTTCGGCCCCCTAAACAATCAGACGAAGTTACACATAAAAAAATGTAATCTTTGTCTATGGAAAAGCGAAAATTCAGCCGTGAGGAGAAGCTTAAAATCCTCAAAGAAGCCCTGGGACAGGGCGTAAAAGTGACTTTGAATAAGCACGGGGTATACCCGGCGACATACTACAATTGGAAAAGGAAGTACGATGCGA
>JADLHA010000006.1 GCA_020848995.1 Saprospiraceae bacterium
GCTCTCGAGTACAAACCCTCTTTTTTGCGCAAGCAAAAGAGAGGGTGGCACGCAGTGCCGGGTGAGTCCCAACATCATTGCGCAAGCAAAAGCCAACAGCTCTCGAGTACAAACCCTCTTTTTTGCGTCAGCAAAAGAGAGGGTGGCACGCAGTGCCGGGTGAGTCCCCACATCATTGCGCAAGCAAAAGCCAACAGCTCTCGAGTACAAACCCTCTTTTTTGCGCAAGCAAAAGAGAGGGTGGCACGCAGTGCCGGGTGAGTCCCAACATCATTGCGCAAGCAAAAGAGAGGGTGGCACGCAGTGCCGGGTGAGTCCCACAGATGTCCCAACCTTTGACGAGCGCACCAAAACCGCAAAGACCAAACCACGCCATCCCCCCACCATCCATGATCCCTACCTCAGTATTCCTCATCGAGAATGATATTTCGTGGATTGGCTTTGCGGCTGGCTGCCTTTTGCTTTTCGCGCATGAGGATTTCTCGGCTGATGGCTTCGGGGATGTCTTTAGGAAATTCCGTGCGCAGAATGCTCGAAAGGCTTGCTTCGCTGATGTCGAGCCGGTAGAGGTGGCTGAACAGCAATCCCGGGTCGGAATCGAGCAGTTCTGCCACGCGGGTCTTTACGGCTTCGAGCCAGGCGCGCTCATGCGCATCGGAATCGTCATGCGATTCATTGAATTCCGGCAGGATCAGGTCTGCGCCCATCATCATTTGGTGCTTTTGGAGAATCTTGCATGGAGGTCTTGCCGCAAAGTTAGCATTTGGAACAACGGGAAAGCCCGTTTAATGACTTCTGCCTCCAGATGACTTTAGGGCAAGGGTGAATTTTCATTACCGGGAGCATCTTGTCCTGCCAGTCCGCTGCAGTGATTCACGCAACGCAAATATTCAAAAAGGTCGATGCGGCTGAGGGCGCGGTATCCTTTGAACCGGTATTTGAGTCGATGTTCGAATTGCTTGAGCTGAGCCGACCAGATCGGATACGAGAGCGGTTCGTAAGACCAATGCCATTTCTCTTCGTTGAATCCACCCGGTCGCTGGGCGCTGAAAGCGGTATAGGTCTGACAAAATCCAAACGCTCCGGCCCGGCGATTCAGCCAGTCGTAAACGCGTTTGCCCTCTGCTGTATCAAAATAGTCCGGCTCCACCGAGTTGATGTCAATATCGGTGCCCCAGTGGTGGCGTGAATAGCCCGGGGGCGCCGTGTATTCCATGATGATACAGGCTTTGTCATGGGTACTCCCCTTGAAATTTTTCAGATTTTTACTTCCCGCATTTTCCCTGCCCGTCCATTTGTCTTCCCAAATTTCACGCTGGCGATCAAAACTCCGGAATGCCGAAACGATGAACAGGTGAACAGAATCCTCTCCCGCTGCCCGCTTCATGCGCAGGAACGCCTCGTGCACCTCTCGCTGAAGGTAAAGTTTCTGCGCGCCCCAGTCTGCAATGAATTCTACAAACTGCGTCATAGACCTGGGGTCGAATCTCCCGCTGATCAGCGATGAGTTTATGCCGCCAATCGTTCGTCTTTCTTCAGTCATGGAGCATTATTTTCTGACGGCAGCAGGCCCCATCAGGATATGTCGAATTGATTATTAACGATCGTTCGCACATACGAACGTTTATTGAATTAGCTTTTTCAGGTTCTCTCTCCGCTCGGCCTCTTCCATTTTGATGACGTCTTCAAGGCTGAATTTTCGCTCCACTGTTTTCGAATATCCACCCGTATTATCAAACAGATAATAAACGTTCGTTAGCCATTTAGATGTGTCGGGTTCCTGTGATGGTGAAGTGACGTATTCCTCAATGACTGGAGCCCCCAGAACATAAGGAGAATCATCCATCAGGTAGGCCAGTTTGGTATGGGCGTGGCGCAGGGTGGCATAGCTGCCGTAGTGTTCGAGGTGCAAACATTCAGTTGGCTTGACGGTAAAGGACGTATAACCCCGGATATTCGGCATGGGCTTATCGACCGGCAGCGCGGCCATCAGAAAAACCCGGCCGACGCTGGCATCCCAGTCAAAGATCAGCCCGGCGGGAGGTCCGGAGGGGGTGATGCCGAGCGAGTCGAGGAAGCGGTAAACGCGGGGTAACTGTTTGGCATAGTACTGAGGCACGCGGTCGTTGATCACCGCATCCAGTATGCCGAAGTAATGCCTTTCCTGGTAGGGCTCCTTTTTAATGCCGAAATCGGTTTGTACGAGCTGTTCAATGTAGGCCTGGATCCCCTGGAGGTCCCTTCGGAGGATGCCGTTCCACCGGGCAGGGAGCCCCAGGTATAGTGCGCGTTGATAAAAGGGAATGGTTCCCGCCAATCGTGCATTGACCTTTAGAAAGAAAGCGCGGGTGCCTTCGGGAAGGATCTGCCAGTTGATTTTCATTTCCCCGGGCAGTACGTCCGTTTTCAAGCGGGCCGTAACCACGCTGTCGTGATAGGATTCCAGCAATTCCACGTATCCCGAACCCAAGGATTTGCTCTCAAAGCTGAAATTAGCGCCAACGTAATGTTGTCTGCCCCCCTTCACAAAATGGAAACTGGGGTCCTCTTTGCTCCAGCTATACCATTTGGGCCAGTCCTTAATGTCGTTGAGGGCAATATAGGCCATTTTGTAAGGACCGGTTATCTTCACCTCGTCGGTAAACGAATACGCTGCAGGTCCGAAAAAACAGGCTAACAAATAAGCGGCCAGTGCCAGAGGAAGGATCAAAATTGCGATCTGCTTTTTGCTCATGGCGGCAAATTTACGCGTTTGAACCCTGCCCCGAACGGATTGTTCTTTAGCTTTGATCAATGTTCACAAATCAAAACCTCATGAGTTTACGCCCTTTCCGGTTCCTGATGCGTCCGCTTCTTCCAGCGTTCGCGGTCCTGTTAGTCCTGCCTTTCCTGGCGCCTGCCCAGGTAGCCGATCCCCTGATGCAGCTCCGCGTCGACGTGGTATACCTGGCATCCGACGATCTGGAAGGCCGTCAAACGGGGAGCCGCGGGGAACTGCTTGCCGCACACTACATTGCCCGGAGGATGGAGTCCTTAGGGCTTCGGGGCGCCTGGAACGGTGAATGGCTTCAGCCTTTTCCATATGCCGCCCATCCGCACGGCGGGCCAAAAGAACCCGGAACCGGGCACAATGTTGCGGGTCTGCTTGACCGCAAGGCAAAAATAACCCTGGTGATCGGGGCCCATTTCGACCACCTAGGATTTGGAATGCACGGTTCTTTGCATGCCGCAGATACACCGGCCATCCACAACGGCGCCGACGACAATGCCAGTGGCGTTGCGGCCCTGTTGTGGCTAGCCCGCGAATTTTCGATTGTGCCAGACCTGGGTTTTAACGTGCTCTTTGTCGCCTTTTCGGGTGAAGAAATGGGGTTGCTGGGCTCGAAGGCGTTTTTGGAAAAAGCACCCGTACCCACAGAAAACATGCTGGCCATGATAAATATGGACATGGTAGGTCGTCTAAACGCAGAACGCTCCATCGCCATCAGCGGCACCGGCACGGCCTCAGAGTGGAAAAACCTGCTGGACACCATCCGTCCCGACGGTTTTCATTTCAATTACAGCGAAAGTGGCATCGGCCCTTCCGATCATAGCTCCTTCTACCTAAAGAACATACCGGTCTTGCACTTTTTTACGGGACAACACCGCGACTATCACAAGCCCTCCGACGACAGTCCGCTGGTGAATTACGAAGGCATTCGCGAAGTAGGCAGTTGCATCCGCTCCCTGGTACTGGCTTTATCGGCGAAGCCCTCGCTGCAGTTTCAGAAAACGCGCGATGAAAACAAGCAACAGGCGGCTGCTTTCAAGGTCACCCTTGGGGTCATGCCCGACTACGTTTACACGGGTGAGGGCATGCGCATCGACGCCGTCATTGAGAACCGGCCGGCTCACAAAGCAGGACTGATGGACGGCGACATCGTCGTACGCATTGGCAGCTATGCGGTAAAAGACGTGTATGCCTACATGGAGGCGCTCAGCAAATTTGAAAAGGGCCAGAGTACTGAGATCGCGGTGCGCCGCAAAGACGAAGTCGTCGTAAAAACCGTTACGTTCTGATGGGATCGCTGCTTTCACAGCATCCTAAACGCTCCTGCATGGTCGCTGGCTACTCGTCCTCTGATTCAATTTATGAACGGCGTTGAGATCCTTCGAAAGGATGCGCGCATGCGGCGGCTGGTCGACCATATTCCGCTTGACAGCCTGCAATTGCCCGGGCAGCAATCCGATCTGCGCGAATACCTGGTGGGATCCATCGTGAGCCAGCAATTGTCAGTACACGTTGCCCGCATCATACACCGCCGTTTTCTCGATTTATACGGAGGGAGCTTTCCTGAAAATGGGCGCATACTCGAAACGGATGACGCAGAATTGCGAGGCATCGGACTGTCAACCCGCAAAGTGCAATACATCAAGGCATCTGCTGCCTTTTTCGAAGAGGAGTCGCCCACTTCAACATCCCTTGCAGCTATGGATGACGAGGCCTTTTGTGCATGGCTGACCAGAATTCCCGGTGTGGGGCGCTGGACCGCGGAGATGGTGCTGATCTTTGGAATGTGCCGTCCCGACGTTTTTTCGCCGGGTGATTATGGAATTCAGATTGCCATGAAAAATTTGTACCGGCTGGATGAAAGCGGTGCGGCACTGCGCGCCAAAATGGAGCGCATCGCCATGCGATGGAAACCGCACCGGTCACTGGCTTGTTTGTACCTCTGGGCCTGGAAAGACCAGGGACAAAAAAAATAGAATGGCCAGATCGGACGCTGAGTGACTCCAGCAGAGGCTCCTCAACCGGTTGAAGGCACCGCCCCATTTCGAATGCGCTACCAGCCAATCACCAAACCATTTCCCGATAAAAGCCCATCCCAACAATCCAAAAGCGGTTGTTCCACGCAATCTGAATTCCAATCCAACAAGCAAACAGACAAGCCATTTATTGCGGTTAAGTGAAGCCATGGATTACAGGGGATCATCCCATTCACGGGCAACACCTTGAATGCACTGTCCCCCGAGGTAAACTTGCACAGGTCTTAGTCCTGAAAATCCCCTGAACAAAAAACGGCTCCTTCCCGGATAGGGCACTTTTGGCGAGCAACCGATAGAGGTGTTTTTCTCCTCCCGTGTGGGTCCCGATCCTGAAGAACGGAGAATACCAGAGGGCCGGATGGCAACGCCTCTGCGCTTATAAACACTTTATTATCTTTGCTATGGACTCTGGTGGTTTGCCTTATAAAGCGGCGATCGCGATTTTATGGTGTGCGGATTGCCATTTTTAAAGTGCACGCCGCTCTTCGGCAACAAAGCTGAGTCTCCAAATTTGATTTGTGCGACGTAAACGCGTAACATCTCCATTGCCATCCATTTCAGATCATGATCACCACTGAACAACTCGACGCCTGCGTGGAACATTTTCACGCGCATCCCGACTCTTTTGAAAAACAGATGACGCAACTGCAGACCGTGCAGCCGGACCTGGCAGCAATCCTGCTCAACACCAACGCCGAGTTGCTCAGCGACGAAGAGCTCGACTACCTGCTTTTCCTGTTTCTCATTCTTCTTTCGAGTTACGAGCGTCAGGGCCCGCTGCCGGTCTTTACAGCCGAAGAGGTGATCACGTCGGAGGAGGCCAGCTGGAAGGTCATCAACGATCACAACGACTACGACCAGGCCGTTGAAAAGTTTTACAGGCAACTGAAAAACCAGGATGTCGTGGAATACATCGATCTGGCGATAGCTCCCGATGAGGAGTCGGAAATTGCGATCAGCGATCCCGGGCGGCTGGTCCTGCTGACCGTACTCAGCGCCCTGGCACGTCTGCTGGAAGATGCCAGAAGTCATGGAGTGCCGCCTTCCGCCACCTGAAATATTGGCAGCCCCTTATCCGGATGTTTGGCGTTCAGACAACACAAACGTTCGTTCGCATTAATCATTTGCCTTATCCGTAAACAATTCACAGGCAGTTGGTAAGTGCTTGTGCCATCGCGGATTTACCCATAAGCGTAACGTAGCCCGGGCTGACCCTAAGGTAAAAAAAAAGCCCCTACCGAAGTGGGGCAAGGCTAAAAGCCTGCAGAATAATTCTTTATTCTGAATTGCTTTCAATGCAAAAATAGTAATTTGCGTTCAGATAACCAATAGAATATGAAAAAAATTCTAGGAATTGACCTCGGAACAAATTCTCTGGGATGGGCATTGGTAGCAACTGAAAATGCCATCGTCGATGGCGGTGTCATCATTTTTCCCAGGGGCAACAACGTCGACGCTAAAAACGGTAAGGAAAGTTCGTTCTCGCAACAACGGACGGTTTACCGCGGAGCCAGGCGACGCCTATATAGACGGAAACTGCGCAGACGCAGACTGCTCGATATGGCGGCCAGGTACTTTCATCTCACCGAAAAAGCCATTTTCAACGACAGCAGTCCCCTGACACTGTACCAACTTCGAGCCGAATCACTCCATCGCAATCTGAGTGCCGGCGAATTGTTCCGCGTATGCCTGTATTTTGCCAAGAAGCGCGGCTTTCTAAGCAACCGAAAAGAAGCCATGCGGGAATCCACAAAAGAGCAGGGAGTCGTAAAAAAAGGGATCAGCGATCTCGAGAAAAAACTGAACGAAGCTGGTGCTCCCACTCTTGGAGCATATTACTACCAGTTAATATGCGATCACTACGCAGGCAAGCGACTCGACGAACGCATTTTGGAACGGTGGACAAGTCGCCAGATGTACAAAGATGAACTTGCGGCAATCCTCGAGGCACAAAGCCGGCTGGGAAATCCCTTACTCAACCCCAAACTTGCCGCAGAATTGCAGAAACAGGTATTTTATCAACGACCGTTGAAATCGGCCAAAAACCTGGTGGCCCGTTGCCGGTTTGAACCATCCAAACGGTGCATGCCCAGAAGTCATCCGGTCTTTCAGGAATTTCGCTCCTGGCAAATTGCAACAAACCTGACCTGGACCAACCCCGATACGGCTGAATTTGGAACGCTGTCTCCGCCACAAAAACAAAAATTAGTCGATTTCCTGCACACAGAAACAAAGCCTACGGAAGCCAAAGTAAAAAGTCTGCTCGGACTTTCCAAAAGGGTTTTGTTCAATGATGTCGAGTTGAAATGCGCCTCGACAATTTGCCAGTTGAACGCCCTGTTTGAGAAGTACGGTGTACCCAAACCCGGTGTGGACGCCCTCAATTCGATCTACCACAGTTTGTTGTACACGGCCGATGATGCATTTTTAAAAATGCAGACATACCTGAAAGACAAGTTTGATATACCCAATGAACTTTCAGCAGCGCTGTGGGAGATCAAACTGGAGCAGGACTACGCAAACATCAGCCACAAAGCAGCGCATAAGATACTGCCCTGGATGCGAAAGGGCATGCGCTACGACGAGGCGTGTGTACAGGCAGGATACCATCATAGCCATGAAATTAAATTCCGGGATTTGCCGGAAGTCCGGCTCATGAAGACCAACGAACTCAGAAATCCCGTTGTGCAAAAAGCCGTGTCCGCCTGCATCCGCCTGGTCAATCAGGTCATCCGTACCTATGGTAAGCCCGATGAGGTCCGCATCGAGCTTGCCCGGGAACTTAAGAAACCAAAAAAGGTCCGAGAGCGCATCCGTTCGGAACAATTTCAAAAGCAGAAAAAAAGGGAATTGTACCAGGATGTCTTACTAAACAACCATTATAGCAGGGTTCAGGCGATGTCGGACTCCCTGCTAAAAAAGTACGAACTATGGCTTGAACTGGGATGTGAATCGGATGACTGGCGCGACTTTGATGCTTTCACCAGAGAAGTCTCGAGGTTTGACCTTGAAAAGTACCGTCTCTGGCTGGAGGCTGACCGCATCTCGCCGTACACAGGGAAGGTCATTTCACTTTCCACGTTGATGAGCCCTGAAATAGAAATTGAGCACATCCTGCCATTCAGCAGGTCGCTGGACAATGGTTTTATGAACAAAACGCTCAGCGAGCGGTCCTTTAATGCGGCAAAAGGAAATCTAACCCCGCTGGAATACTATTCCGGAAGACCTCATGAAGAATTAGAGCAATTCAGAAAGCGCATCGCCACCTTTTCAAATCCCGCCAAGCGATCCGTATTTTTAAAAGAATCCCTTCCCGAAGATTTTGCCAATAGCCAGCTCTCTGATACGGCCTATATTGCGACTCAGGCCATTGGGCGCATTTCTGAATGCATTCAAAAAGTGTACGCGACAAAGGGCGGGGTCACGCACATCATCCGCAAAAGCCTCGGTCTGAATTCCATACTCCATTATGATGGCAACGCCGAGCTCATTTCGGAAATGAAGAACCGGGGAGACCACCGCCACCACTTCATCGACGCGGTAGTGATTGCCACGACGAGTACTTCCATGATACAGCAAATTTCGAGGGCCAACGAACGCGGTGACGGCAGTCTTGACGCAGAATTGCGCGCACCCTGGAGCTCCTTTCGTTCGGACGTGGAGGATAAGGCAAACAGCCTGCTCATCGTTCACCGGTTTCCCAAAAAGTTGACCAAGACCAGCATCAACCGCTATAAGCACGACAAACGCACGTCGATCAAACCACAATTGCAACGGGTACCCCGTGGATCGATGCACGAGGATACGCTGTATGGAAAGATCGTCAACCCCTACACGGGAAATCAGAATTACGTCGTCAGGAAACCACTCTCCGGGTTGGATGAAAAAAATATTGAAAAAATTGTTGACGGAGGCATCCGGAACATGCTAAAGTCCGAAATCGAGCGACAGGGCAGTTGGGCAAAGGTCGTCAAGGAACCGGTCTTCTTCAACGGCAAACCCCTGCGAAGGGTGCGCTGGATCAATTCCTCAAACGAACTCCCCCTGCTGCGTGAGGAGACCCAAACATTCATCGAACCGGGGAACAACTACATTCTGGTCATTTACCAGGATGACAAAGGCAAAAGAGATTATCTGAGCATCACCTTTTTTGACGCACTGCGGAACCGGCAAGCCATCGGCAGCATTTATCCCGCGGAACACCATGGCAAAAAGCTGTTATACAGCCTAACCCATTACGACAAGTTCATTTTGTACAAGGACCACCCGGAAGAGATCGACTGGAACAATCCGCAGGAGCTCAACGAAAGACTATACCACGTGATCAAATTTACAGGCAACAGCATTTACCTGGGCCGGTCTATCCTCTCCAAAATTCAAGCGGACAAAGACAAGATGCCGATTAAGCTAAAATGTGGAACAAATACCATCAAGGCGGTGAAGGTGAAACTCGACCTGCTCGGCAGGATCTGCTGGCGGTCCGACGTTGGCCCGGTAGGTTGAGAACCATCCAAAAGCGTTTGAGCCATGATCGCGAAAACTTACTACGTCGAAAATCCTGCCCGTCTGAGCACCCGGCTAAACCAGATGGTCGTTGAATTTTCCGGGAATGAAGGAGAAAAGCAGGAACACACCCGGCCGCTGGAGGATGCCGGGCTGCTGATGCTCGATCACGCGCAGATCCTGCTCAGCGTGCCGCTTTTGCGCGCCTGCATCCAAAACAAGGTGTGTATGGTCGTTTGCGACGACAAACACCACCCTGCCGGGCTCATGGTGCCGTTTGAAGGGAATGCACTCGGAGGTGGCCGGATGAGGGCACAGATGGAAGCTGGCAAGCCATTGAAAAAGAGGCTTTGGCAGATCACCGTTGCTGCCAAGATCCGCAACCAGGCATTTGTGCTCAAAAAATTCAGAAAACCTTACAAGCCGCTCCTGGAAGCTTGCGGCAAAGTCCGGTCTGGAGATGCAGGTAACCTCGAAGCCCGAGCGGCGGCTTACTATTGGCGGAAACTGTTCAGCGAGTATCCGGACTTCCGGAGGGACCGCTACGGAGACCGGCCCAACCCCGCACTCAACTACTGTTATGCCGTTTTGCGCGCTTTGGTCGCAAGGGCTTTGGTGGGCTCCGGCCTGTTTCCCTTCATGGGGATCCACCACAAAAACCAATTCAACAGTTTTTGCCTGGCAGACGACGTCATGGAGCCCTTCAGGCCCTATGCAGACGATTGGGTAAAGGGACTTGGGTTGCGCGAACCTTCCGGATGCCTTGAGGACGAGCTCAGCAAGGAACTCCGTGCTGAATGCCTTGCCCTGCTTAACCGCGATGTGCGCATGGATGGCGAGCGCAAGCCCCTGCAAGTAGCTGTCCATGCTGTATGTGCAGGGCTGGCAAAGTGTTTAGAAACTGGATCAGCCAGTCACCTTACTTTTCCTGAATATGAATGAATCCGAACGCTTTAATGCCTATCGCATCATGTGGTTAATGGTATATTTCGACCTTCCTACCGAAACCAAAGCCGACCGGAAGCTCTACGCGACGTTTAGAAAAAACCTCCTAAAAGCCGGCTTTACCATGTTTCAGTATTCTGTTTACATACGGCACTGCATGAGCAGGGAGCATGCGGACCGGCTGCGCAAAGGCATCAAAGCAATTCTTCCCCCAAAGGGACACGTCGTGATCAGTAATCTTACAGACAAACAATTTCAGGGACTCGAAGTGTATCAGGGGGAAAGTTCCCCGGCGAGCCCACCTGCACACCAGAGCCTGATGCTCGAGTTTTTCTAAAAACCCGTAACCTTTTTCCGGAAACCACTAATCCCGATGGTTTATACAGACAAACGTCGCAGCATACCTCTGACATTCAATGCGTTATAGAGGTTCCCCGGTTGTTCAAAGATAATTATTAAAATTGAAAGCAATTCAAAACACGCAAATAAATATGGTAAAAAGTTCGTGGCCGGTTGTTCAAAGATAATTCTTAAAATTGAAAGCAATTCAAAACTATTGCAGGAGTTGTTAAATATAAAAACGGCCGGTTGTTCAAAGATAATTCTTAAAATTGAAAGCAATTCAAAACAAATTCATGCAAGACTACCGAATCCATCAACCGGTTGTTCAAAGATAATTCTTAAAATTGAAAGCAATTCAAAACATACCCCGGTGCAGGCGTCCCCGCCAGTGCCCGGTTGTTCAAAGATAATTCTTAAAATTGAAAGCAATTCAAAACATGTACTCCCGGAATGCGCGGTTCTTGTCACGGTTGTTCAAAGATAATTCTTAAAATTGAAAGCAATTCAAAACACTATACCCGTTCGCGCACCATATCCCGTACGGTTGTTCAAAGATAATTCTTAAAATTGAAAGCAATTCAAAACCACTCCAATCTTTTACGTCGGCTTTTAGTGCGGTTGTTCAAAGATAATTCTTAAAATTGAAAGCAATTCAAAACCTTCTCCATGAAGATGATCGCGACTGACAGCGGTTGTTCAAAGATAATTCTTAAAATTGAAAGCAATTCAAAACTGCCATTGCCGCTATATGTGTAACTGTTACCGGTTGTTCAAAGATAATTCTTAAAATTGAAAGCAATTCAACGTCAAATGCACTTATTAAACCTCCGCTCTCTCATTGCTGCCTATTCCCACGACTGATCGTAGATAATCTTCAGCAATTTGCGTGGACTCGCAATGTTGGGGTGGGGATGGTCGACGCAATTCATGACGAGGACGACCTCCACTTCGTTTGCGGGATATTTCATTATGCAGGTCCGCAGTCCTCCCGCATCAGATTCCCCATAATGGAATTGTCCGCTGTGGAAAAGGCAGGTGCCGTGCTCTCCGTTCGCGGAGCTGTGCTCGTTTTCCCAACCGAGGAAATTGCTATCCATGGTCGCTCGAATCTCCCCGTCGAAAATGTCATTGTTGTACCGAAGATGCGCCATGAAAACTGACAGGTCATAAGCCGATAGATTCCAGCCGTAGGCGCCACAATGCGCTGTGTGGTCGCTACCAGAAGCCCTGTTTCCGTTGGCACAATTGAAGTATTCGATGAATTGATTCGAAAGTTGCTTGCAATAGGCCTGATCTATACCCATGGGCGTGAACAGCAGCTCGTGAACCAGCTGCATATATGCCCAGGCCAGGGGAATTGAATCAAAAGAGGTCACATTGTGCGGCTGGAGCCCGGACAGAATGGGAAGCAAAATGCGGAAGAGGGAATAATTCTCATTGTTGTAGTTAAATGTCTTACCGCGATCTGCCTCTGTCAGCCCACCCTCTACGAGCTGCTGCAGGTGGCTGTAATAACCCTTTCCTCCTATTTCTGGAAATCCGCTACGATGGTTCAGCAGGTTCCGAAACGTCAACTTCTCAACAATTGGTCCCAGGTCCAATGATTTGGGAAATAGGGTGCAACTAGACTATCGATCGTTGGTCCAGGTACCAAACTCAACACCTTGAGTACAGTAGCTGCGGTTATGGTCTTGCTAACACTGGCGACCTGCATCCGGGAATCCGGTTTAAACGGAACTGCAGGCGAAAGCATGGAAAATCCTTCCGCACCCTTGCTATAGGGCTGCCCTTTGAAGTTGATCGCATATGCAAAACCAGGTACCAGCCCACTCATGCTATCGACGAGCAGTTGTTGGAATTTCACAATATTAAATTGCTTCTCTGCAGGGTCAACGCCAGGCTCCTTCTGACAGGAGTTCATCACGCACAACAAAAGAAAAACTTGAAAAAGCGAATCTGTCTCATATCCGGATCTGCGCAAGTGATAAAAAAGACCATCTCCCTGCTCATCGCATGAAATCCAATGCCCGGAATTCCGAGTAAAGGTTCCGGACTTTGCAAGACTTCTTAAAATTACTGCAAATCCACCGGAATTCCAAATTCAGGCAGGCTTTACCGGAAAGTCCGGGGTAGCCAACTGACTACGCTTATCCGTGGCGAATCCGTATCTTGCAGCCTCAATGTAAGATTTCTATGTATTTTAGTCTAACTGAAGAACAGCTTGCGGTGCAGAGTGCCGCCAGGGACTTTGCCCGGCAGGAACTATTGCCCGGGGTGATCGCACGGGACGCTGCCATGCAATTTCCTAAGAATGAGGTTCGGAGGATGGGAGAAATGGGCTTCCTCGGCATGATGGTCAGCCCCGAATACGGGGGCGGCGGAATGGATACCATTTCCTACGTCCTGGCCATGGAGGAGATCTCCAAAATCGACAATTCCTGCTCCGTGATCATGTCCGTCAACAACAGCCTGGTCTGCTGGGGACTTGAGAAGATGGGCACGGAGGCGCAAAAGCAGAAATACCTCCCCAGGCTGGCTTCGGGGGAGTGGATTGGTTCTTTCTGCCTGTCGGAACCCGAAGCGGGCAGCGACGCCACCGCTCAGAAAACCTCCGCCGTCGATTGCGGCGACCACTACCTGCTCAATGGTACCAAGAACTGGATCACCAACGGTGGATCTTCCAGTCTGCACCTGGTCATGGCCCAGGTTGATCCCTCCCAAGGAAGCCGGGGCATCTGCACGTTTATTGTTGAAACTTCCTGGCCAGGCGTGGTGATCGGCGCCAAGGAGGACAAACTCGGCATCCGGTCTTCCGATACGCACACCATCATGTACAACGACGTCCGGGTACCCAAAGAAAACCTCCTAGGACCAGCCGGCGATGGTTTTAAATTCGCCATGAAAACGCTCACGGGAGGCCGGATCGGGATAGCCTCGCAGGCACTTGGAATTGCCTCGGGGGCCTATGAACTGGCGGTACAATACGCAAAAGAGCGCAAGACCTTCGGCAAACCCATTTCACAGCACCAGGCCATCGCCTTCAAGATTGCCGATATGGCCACGGAGGTCGAAGCCGCCCGTCTCATGGTCCTGCGAGCAGCCTGGATGAAAGACCAGGGACTCGACTTCGCAACTGCCGCGAGTATGGCAAAACTGTATGCTTCCGATGTCGCCATGCGCCAGACCATCGAAGCGGTGCAGATCCATGGGGGCTACGGCTTCGTCAAGGAATACCACGTCGAGCGACTGATGCGTGACGCCAAGATCACCCAGATCTACGAGGGAACGTCCGAAGTACAGCGCATCGTCATCTCCAGAGCCATCCTCCAGGGTCAGCTTTACCAACCCATGTGGATCGAATGAGCCAAACCTGCATTTGCCGGAAGCCCCCTACCCATCACCGAGACGTCCGCACCTATGCCCGCATCACCCTTCGCCATGTTTGAAAACGCCTGGTACATCGGTTCTTTTTCGCGCATTCCAGTGAAAATCCACTGGACTTTTCTGCTCATCGTACTCTACGTCATTGGCACCGGACTTTCCGATGGCGCAACTCTTATGGAAATTGCGATCGAAGTGGCCTTCATCCTGACCATTTTTATCTGCGTGGTGCTGCATGAATTTGGACACGCGCTTACGGCCCAGCGATTTGGCATCAAAACAGAAGACATCATACTGCTTCCAATTGGCGGAGTGGCGCGCCTGCGCAATATGCCGGAAAAGCCCATGCAGGAATTGATCGTCGCCGTGATGGGTCCTGTTGTCAATGTTGTCATAGCAATTTTGATTGGACTGCTGTTGTATTCAATTGGGCGATTGGATCAGCTATCTCCGGAATCGCTCGAACAATTGTCTTTCGAAAATTGGCAAAGTTTCCTGCCTTTGCTGATGCTGTCGAATGTCATGCTGGTCCTTTTCAACATGATCCCGGCATTTCCAATGGATGGGGGGCGCGTGCTGCGTGCTCTGCTGTCGATGGGTGTTGGCAGGCTGAAAGCCACCCGGATCGCTACCCTTATTGGCCAGGCCATCTGCCTTGTTCTCGTTGGGGTTGGGCTGTATTACGGAGCCTATACACTTGCGCTGATCGGCGTGTTCATTTTTTTTAGCGCCACCCAGGAATACCGTTCTGTTGCACTCGACACCGCGCTGAAAGCCAAGACTGTTCGCGACTGTTACAACAAAGACGTTCCCGCGCTCACGGAATTCCTCGGTCTCCCCGATGCTTTTGAGACCATTATGCACCACCGCCATTCGCACTTCCCAGTCATCAACCTTTACGGTCAGTATTGCGGATGGGTTTCGGTGCGCCAGATCCGCGAAGGTCTGCGGCGCAACCAGGATCTGCGCATCGGAGACGTTTGTTCCTGGACCCTGTTGACCATGCATCCCGACACGGCACTGACTACTGCACTTAACACCCTTGCAGGCGACGCAGAAATGGTTCTCGTCGGAGAAAACGAACAAGTGTTAGGCACTCTCGATCGCGACACCATCCGCCAATTCATCGAGCGGGTCAGCAATTGAAAGGGATAAGCTCTTCTGCTGTGAAGAAATTCAATGCTCCAGGTATTACTCCCAATTTCCTGGACCAAAAGGTTTACTTGCTGAGAGAATGCTTTAGGGCACTTCTAAAAACTCCATTTTGATGCCAGAATGAAAAGGGCTGCCTCCCTCCACTCCCTTTTAATGACCACCAGGATTTAGGGGAACGAAGCAGGGCAAAGCGAAGGAAGTTCTGTCGAGGCTAAACTGACTGAGCTGCAACGAAGGATTGTGAAGCTAAATTCATTGAGCGCGTGAGCCTGTGCGGGCTGGCTGGCGCAAGAGGGGGTTTTTAGAAGTGCCCTTTATTCATTCTTGCTAACTGTTGGTGTATCCTGGCCAAGAACCACCCCAAGGAACTGCCGAGTGCCAGACGGCCATGCGGCCGAACCGCTTTCGCGGTCAATCGTTTCGAACGAACCCCACGGGCATCTGCTCGTCGTATTCGCCGGCAATCATTGGGGTCTGCACGTGACCGGTGTACGTGCGGACATTGCGGTACACGTATTCGAAAAGTTCGCGAAGGGTAATGGTGCGGTCTGCGTCGTAATCAGCGGCCCCCTTGAGTCCGCGGATCAAAAAATGTGAAAACACACCTTGCCGCAATCCCCCATCTTCCAGCGAGTACTCCTTGTCCTTGGACGACATCAGGAAAGCCGCGCCCCCGCTGCTGCGCTGCAGGGCATCGTAAAAAAACAACAGCGATGAAGCATACGGGCTTTTCCTTGCGAGCAGGCTTCCCGAATAGCAGGCATCGATGTAGCAGATCTTGCTCTTCGCCCTGCATTGGTCGAGCAAGGCTTTCACTTCATCGTGGGTGACTGCGTTGCGGTAACCGTCGTAGTCACTTGGAAGGAAGGTCCCTTCCAGCCCGTGCCCGGAATAGTACAACATGACGACGTCGTTTTCGTCTGCGCGCATAAAAACCTGGTTGATGGCATCGAGCATGCCTTTGCGGGTGGCATCCTCGTCGATCAGAATGCGCACCTGGTCGTCGCGCAAAGCGCCTCCCTCAGGGCTTTTGAGAAAAGCGTATATTTTGTAAGCGTCGTCGTCGGAATATTTGAGCACCGGCATGTGCTCGTAACGGGCTACCCCGACGATGACGGCCCAGATTTTCACCTCGCGGGTTTTCTCAACCGGTATGCCGGGGTCAAAAGTGAACTCTTGCCGGCGGCTAATCTCCCTGACGGCCTGGCCACGTTCCCAAATGGCGGCATAAACCAGACCCGATGCAAAATACATAGTGCCCTCCCCGTCGGGTGCATGGTGTTTCCAATGGCCTTCGTAGCGGTCACCATTTCCGTAATAGCAGATCCCCACGCCGGACGGCTCTCCGTTTTCAAAGTTGCCAACCCATCGGGATCCGTCAGCATATAGGAAGCGTCCTTTCACACGATCGCAATGGACTTTGTTGCAATCCGGCAATTCCGACTCTTTCAGGGGGGGGGCAGGGGGCTCCGGATCTAACATGGGCAATTGCTCATTCGCCGTTGACGGAATCCCTTCTGCCAAAGGATGTGGAGTCTCTGTTGCTGAAGGCGGGGCTGGCTTGACATCGTGCCCCAAATGGCGCTCCGGCTCTATGGCAGGAGTGGTTTCCCCCGGAGGCCCGGGCACATCGGCTCCAAAGTAACGGTCAATCTCTGCCGTTGAACCCGTTTCTGGCTGTGTTGGCGCTACTTCGCCTTCGCCAAAGAGGTTGTTGAAATAGGCATCGACGAGAACTTCGTCATCGGCAGCCGGCTTGGATGTTGATTCCGGAACATCCGGCATGACCGTGGGCTCCGCCGACCATTGCGCTTCAACACTAGCGAGGGGATCTTCCGCGAGGGTCTGCGTCAAACGATCTGCTTCCCAGTAACCGTGTGTCCGGGTGCCATCGGGCCCGGACAGCGTTCCGTAACCATTGCGGAGGCCATCGCGCCACTGTCCACTAAAACGCGACCCATTGCGGTAGAACATCGTTCCAAGTCCAGAGAACCGGGCCTCCGCAAATGCTCCTTCGTAGCGATCACCGGAGGTGAAATAATACGTTCCCCGGCCGCTGGGTTGGTTGTCGAGCCATTGCCCTATGTAGCGGTCACCACTGGCAAACTGCATGGTGCCGATGCCTTCCAGCCGGTTTTCCACAAATCGTCCCGAATAATGATCGCCGTTGGCATATTCCATTTTCCCTTCTCCATTGCGCTCATCGCGCAGCCAGTCACCGAGGTATTTGTTCCCGTTGGCATAATAGTACACACCCTTTCCCTCGCGGAGCCCTCCCCGGAATTCCCCGGTATATCGGCTTTTGTCTGCATAGGCATAGGTTCCGAAACCGCGAAGGCAGTTGCCGCGGATGCACTCCTGTGCTTTGAGTCCGGTACCTGCGAGCAGGGCGCCCAAGGCGATGGCGATCGTCCGTGTGTAGATCATCTCAACATATTTTATGCGGAAAGTCCGCGATTAAATCTTTGCCGCACGCCACGGGGCATCAAAGTACACTTTTCCGGAGCGACGGGTTGGGTGTTGAATCACAATTCGCGTAAGGCTTGTGTCAAGTTGTGGATAGCTTTGTAAGGAGAAAACAGTTTCCGGAACCCGGATCGTATATTTGCAGGCTAATATTTTAATGTTGTGATGAAAACAATGTCATTTGCCACGGGCCTGCTGATGTTTTTTGCGGCCTGTAAAACGGATTCGCGCACGGCGGAGGAAATAGCAGCTCCCCCGGCGCCCCAGGCACTCGCCTTTTATGGCGACACCATTGCCACCGACAGCGCCAAAAGCGTTGACGAGACGCTAAGTGCCCTTGAACAATCCGACAGCCTGTTTACCAAAGTGACCGGCTACGTCACGAGCGTCTGCCAGGCCAAAGGGTGCTGGATGGTCCTCAGCCAGAACCCGGGAGACAGCACCGGGATTTTCGTCAAATTCAAGGACTATGGCTTTTTTGTACCCCTCGATTTTGCCGGCAGCCGGGTGGTCATCGCAGGAAAGGCTTACCGCGAAGTGACGTCGGTCGAAGAACTTCGTCACTATGCGGAAGACGAGGGCAAACCCCAGGAAGAAATCGATCAGATCACCGAGCCGGCCGAGGAGATGAAATTCATGGCCAACGGGGTAGCCCTGCTCGAAAGCCCCTCCGGAGGGCTTTAATCGGTTTGACAGGCTCCCATAACGGGCACAGTGGCGGGAGCACGAGGGCGACTGCCGATCAAATTTCTCATCGCTTACATTCAATTCAGATGGCTAAGATTTCTGTATTTGATTTGCTGGGGGAACAGGCCCCGCATTACCTGGATCACGTTTGCAGTGCCATCCCAAAATCTTCGCTGCAGCCGCCGGGAAAAGATTGCCTGGACCGGATCTGGACGGCTTCCAACAGGAGCAGCCAGACGCTGCGCAACCTGGGGTCCCTGTTCAACAGCGGGCGGCTAGCCGGTACAGGATACGTGAGCATCCTTCCCGTCGACCAGGGAATAGAACACAGTGCCGGAGCTTCTTTTGCCCCCAACCCCGCCTATTTTGACCCGGAACAGATCGTCCGGCTGGCCATCGAAGGGGGCTGCAATGCCGTGGCATCGACCTTTGGGGTGCTTGCAGCGGTTTCGAGGAGGTACGCACACAAGATCCCCTTCATCGTCAAGATCAACCACAACGAACTGCTGACCTACCCGAACCGCTTTGACCAGGTCTTGTACGGTTCGGTAGAAGAAGCCTGGAATATGGGAGCTGCCGGTGTTGGCGCCACCATTTATTTCGGATCGGAGGAGAGCACGCGTCAGCTCGTTGAGGTCGCTGACGCCTTTGAGCAGGCTCACCAACTCGGAATGTTTACGGTCTTGTGGTGCTACCTGCGCAATTCATCGTTTAAAAAAGACGGCGTCGATTACCACGCATCCGCCGATCTGACAGGTCAGGCCAACCACCTCGGCGTAACGATCCAGGCCGACATCATCAAACAGAAACTGCCCACCAACAACGGCGGTTTCAGTGCACTGAACATGGGCAGCTCGTCTTATGGCAAGATCCACCCCAAGGTGTACAGCGAGTTGACGAGTGATCACCCCATAGATCTGTGCCGCTACCAGGTTGCCAATTGCTATATGGGCCGGGTAGGCCTCATCAACAGCGGCGGCGAGTCTAAAGGCGCCGGAGACCTTTACGAAGCCGTACTCACCGCAGTGATCAACAAACGCGCGGGCGGCATGGGGCTGATCTCGGGACGGAAAGCCTTTCAAAAGCCCATGAAAGAGGGCGTTGCCCTGCTCAACGCCATACAAGACGTCTACCTCGACCGGAAGATTACCATCGCCTGAACGTCACCGAACCGCAAAGATTGCCGGCAGCGCATTCACAAAAGAGGCCGCCCTTCCCCGGACCATTCCCTTGATGTCGTTACAACCAGACTAACTAACGCTTGTTAGTTTAAAGAGTTTCAAGAAACCGGTCGATGTCGTGAAGGATATTTTCCTCCTGCAGCGATATACTCCGGTAAACACCTGCCAGTTCGCGGCAGGTGTGCATGATCTTCGACCGGATGTCCGCATCAAAAAGAGAACGGTGCTCCAAAGCATAATCCTTAAACTCCGTCAGTGCATCTTTGTAGGAAAACTGGTTTTCTTCAAGCCAGTCGAATACCGCTTCTATTTCAAATGACAAATCGGTATTGAATTCATCTACCGAATCGTCGATCGCTTTCCAGATTGCCAGGACCTCTTCGTGTAGTTTCGCCAGCTCCCTTTTTTCCACCTTTCCATCGGCATCCGCTACGGCATAAAACAAATAGGCCAGCTTTTGGTAAAATGCTTCTGGTTTTCTTTGTTTGTTCACGATGCGCCCTTCTTTGCGAAACAATGTAGTTCATTTTCCCGAATTGACGCCCTTTTGAATAAAAAATCACCACCTTCCGTGCACTTGCTGTACCTGGTGGGTTGCCTGTAAAAAAAACCAGGAAATCATTCCTACTGCATAAGGCGGGACAGGCCTTGGATTTTAAAGGGTCCTTCTAAAAACCCCATTTTGATGCCAGAATGAAAAGGGCTGCCTCTCTACACTCACAGTTGATGCCAGAATGAATTTTGCGAACAGGCCGAGGCGCACCGCAGGAAGCTATGTGGAACGATCACTGGCCGAACTGCAACGAAGGTATGTGAAGCTAAATTCATTGAGCGCGTGAGCCTGTGCGGGCTGGCTGGCGCAAGAAGGGGAGGAAAGGCCCTAATGTTTTTCTTCAGCGGAGACCCCCTTGTGGTAGGTCGTGTAGACGAAAACCGCAATGTCGATGGGCCCGAGATACTCTTCAACGAGGGGTTGCACATCTTTCCAGTCGAGCCCGCCCACTCCCGTGGCAATGCGAGGTATAGCAAGACTCCGGATGGATTCCTTTTGCAGCTCGCGCACCAGATTTTTAAGACAGTGCCGGACGTTGATGGTGGATGCGCGACCCGGGTGCCCGGAATTTCCCTGAGCGGCTTCCTGGGTCAGCAGGTTGAAAATTTTTCGATGGTCGGCGCTTTGCCATAACCAAACGTCACCAGGTTTCGGATGGTAGGTCTGGCAGTAATGCCGGAAGTCTTTGTACATCGACGGGTAGTGTTCGCGAAGGCTCAGAGCCAGCCCACTATCGAAATGGTCCATTGGAGCCACCCCATGTGCCCAGGCATCTGCCCGACTCAGCAACAAATCGCCTTCAACTTCCCGGATCATTACTCGAACAGGATTATACCCTGCAAGATTTCGGAAATCTGGTTGCATTGTCGCTGATTTTCATCAGGCGGGCGGCTGATAATCGTCATGAAAAGGCCAGGACGAAAACCATTCACGGCAGACCCGTCTTTAACTCAATATCAAATGAAATATGTATTTGCGTATTCCGGCTAAAAGAGCATGACTCCGATGCGCCAGGGCTGGTAGTCGTAAGTTACCGAATTTTTGAACAATTTGCTGAGATCGTACTGAAAACCAAGGTGGATCCGCTTGTATCCAATGGATGCGCTCAGGCCGTAATTCACTTTGTTAAAGTCGTAGTCTTTGTCCAGCGTCAGTGAGGCTTCTTCGTCATCTGCCGTATCGTATTCCAGTATTTGCTTATGCGAGATCCTTAGTCCCAGATAGGTTCCGGCGTTGAGAACCCATTTACCCGTTTTGGCCTGCAAGCCGAGCGGAAAGCGGAAATAGCGGAGCCTGAGTTCAACGCGATCGGGTTGTTCCGCTGCCGGAGCAAACGTTGCTTTGTCGCCATCCAGGGTCAAACGCTGAACGTCGTCTCCCTTTTGCACAAAACAGCGGTTGTCCCATCCAATACCGTAATAGATGCTCAGAGGCCCGTCGGGTTTTCCCAGCCGCGTGTTGAGGAGGATATCAAATTCGCCAAACCAGTTGAAGGATCGGCCAATGCTAAAATCAGGATAGTTTACGCCGTCTCGCTCCTCAGACAGGGCAAGTCCGTTAAAAAACATGCCGTACCGGATCTTAACTGAAGTCCGCTTATGGTTGCCCCGGAGCAGAGACCCCGGAGTCCTCCCCGGACCGGATTGGGGAAAGGATGCCTCAGGAATGGTATCCTGACCAACCGGCATTCCGGTTTGGCTTGTGCTGCTGTCCGGGGGTGCTTGTCCGCCCCCCGCATTGAGTTCTTCGTAAACCGCGTAGGAAGTTGCACCCAGTTGCAGCAACAGTTCCCTGCTTTTGGTGCGGTATTCGGAAACGGGCATTTCCCCTTTGCGGAATGATTCTCCCAATCCTTTGTAATGCTCGGCCAGCAGGAGCAATTCGTCGGATCCTGGAGGTACTTGCAGCACTGCCCCCGTTGGGAAGCCAAAGCAAAGCAGGACCAGCGTTGTGAACGTGTGCTTCATGGTTATCGATTTTGTCATTTGCAAAAATAAAGGGGTACCTCGAACATTTCAAATGGCTGCCCAACTGTAAAAGGCTGCCGCAATTCACTCCCAGCAGAGCAGGTGCCAGCAGACCGGCGCGGCAAGGGCTTATTCGAGTTGCCCTAAAGGGGAGATCCCGGATAAGTTAAACGTCTTTCAGTGCGCCTTGCCGATCTGGCCATCGTAGTCGATGCCCCGCTGGCGGAGGATGCGCCGCACGCCCCAGGCAAAAACCCCCAAATAGGCAAAACACGCCACGGCAACCCAATACGACTGGTGAATGCCAACGGTGCTCAGGTCGGCGAGCTTACCCTGGATGGGTGGAATGATGGCGCCTCCGAGGATCATCATGATGAGAAAGGCAGCCCCCTGGCTTTCGTATTTTCCAAGCCCTGCGATGGAGAGCGAGAAAATACAGGGCCACATGACCGAGCAAAACAGTCCGCCGCTCAAAAATGCGTAAACCGCAGTCATGCCCGTGGTCATCAGTCCGATGCACATAGCGGCAAATGCTAGGGCACTAAAGAGCATGAGGGTGAGTGCGGGTTTGTCACCAGCAAGCAGAAAGGCCACAACGAGCACGGCAACACAGCCAACGTAGGCATGGAGTGGGCGCATATCCTTTCCTGCAAGCTCGTTGACCAGCAGGACGACGCCGAATGCCACAAGCGGCACGACGGTCACCAGGAGTTTTTTTAATCTGGGGCCGGGCCGAAAAACGGGAATGGCCCCCGTCCACCGGCCGATCATCAGGCTTCCCCAGAACATGGAGATAAAGGGTGTGATGGAAGAGGTCTGCAAGTTTCCGAAATCGGTGCTTTTGAGCAATTCTCCCATATTGCTTTGGATGGTCACTTCAACGCCTACGTAAACGAAAATGGCAAACATGCCCAGGGGGAGTTGCGGATAGCGCATGGCGCCCCATCCACCGGGATTTTTGCGGGACAGGGCGTAGGCGATGGCCAGCCCCCCGGCCACGATGACCAGTGCACCCAGAAGCCAGGCCATGCGCACCATTTCGAGCGAATGCAAGGTCTGAGGATCGCTTTCTCCGCGATAGCTGTTAAAGACGGGCAGAAAGCAGGCCACGAGGCCGGCCGTGATCAGCACGAGCGCCCATACGGCTTTTGGGGCTGTTTCGAATGATTCGTTGCGAATGCCCGAAGGAACGCGTTTGGAAAACGCAAACAGAGCGGCGGCCAGCAAGAATAACAGGCCAACTCCCGCGTAGAGCACGGTGATCCTGGCAAGCGAAAGGTCTTGAAGGGATCCGTCGTCGTAATGCAAAGCGCCGAAAAGGGCCAGGGAAACGACAATCGGCCCGATCGCCGTTCCAAAAGAATTGATGCCGCCGCCGAGGTTGACGCGGTGCGCCCCCGTCGAAGGATCTCCCAGCGCGATGGCAAAGGGATTTGCGGCGGTCTGCTGCAATGAAAATCCGAGCGCCAGCACAAAAAATGAAAACAGAAAAAACCCGAACCCGCTCTGCTGAGATCCCCACTGCACACTGAGGATCATGGCCACTGCCCCGAGCAGGGAAAAGAGCAGACCGTAAACGATGCTTCTTTTATATCCCCATCCGGCTACCAAGTCCTGGCCCCTCCAATTGCTGTAGACGAACAAACCCAGTGCGCCGAGGTAATAGGCGCCATAAAATGCAAAATCGACGAGCTGGCTCTGGAACTGGTCGAGCTGAAAGTAGTTTTTGCAAAAGGGAATGAATACCCCGTTGCCGGAGGCGATGAATCCCCAAAAAAAGAATACGGTCACCAGGGTACCCAGGGCGCCATAATTGGTTTGGATCTTTTGTTCTTGCATGCGTTTGATTTTGCCCCGGCTTACAGTGTCCGATGGTCTTCAGATGTTGTCTAGTTGAAATTTTTCCCTGAGTGTGGCCAGGATCCGCTCGACCTTTTCACCGGCAATTTGCTCGATCTCTGTGGTTTTTTGGAGGAACCTTGCTTTTACTTCTTCGTCGTCGATGGTCAGTGAGTTGATGCGAACGTTCATGGCTGCTCCCTGAACGGCCGTTCGCAAACACAAGGCGCCGACGCAGGCGTCGGTAATGGAATTTTGGTTTCCGATTTCGACCATTTCAGCTACGATGTCAAGGCAAGCTTCTGCAATCTGCATGGTCCTGAAGGGGATTTCCATTGCATAGAGGTTTGCTGAGCGTATGGCTTTTTTACGAGCCTTTTTTTCCTCCGGAGTCTGTTTGGGCATGCGGAAGGCTGCCAGGACAGCATTGAACGCGCGGGTGTCTTCATCGACCAGGTTCAGGAGTTCCTGCATCCTGCTTTGCGCTACCTCCGCAGCGGAGCAAAAGCGTTCGTAGTGTTGCTCCAGGCCCTTTTTGTGGGCGCTCAGGTTGGCGACCATAGCGCCCAGCGATATGCCGAAAGCCCCCACGCAAGCCGACACCGAGCCACCGCCGGGAGCGGGATTCTCCGATGCGGTTTCTCGTGCAAATTCGGCCAGGCTCATGGCCACCAGTGGATTTGGCTGATCTTGTATCATGTATTCGATGATTCTCTCCTTCGGATGAAAAGGGGCAAGGCTATTCAATCCTAACGACTGTATGGCAACCCGCACGAGTTCGACATCGCCGACTCCTGTGGAACGGCGCTGCTTCTTCAAAAAATGGCGTCCTGCTTCGGTCATGGCACTGGCAGGAACCAGACCGACGAGTTCGGAACCCGTTACGAGCACGCCATATGCTTCCGCCGATTTGCGGCAGGCCTCAAATGCTTCGTGAAGTTGAGTTTGTCCGAGGCTGGTGAGGTTCATGCTCACCTGTGCTATCCCATATTCCGGAATGTACCAGCCGATGGCTTTGACGCCTGGGCACATGCCCGGACTGCGAAGCACTTCGCCGGCAGCATCTCGGAGCAGCTTTCCCGTCTGGGGGTCCTTGAGTGGACGCCCGGCCTCGCGAACGTCATACGCAATTGCATTGGCGAGCGCGACGGATTGCGTGTTTAGGTTGACATTGTACGCAACGAGTACCTCCCTTGCGCCGATGACCGTGGCGCCAACGCGTGGCTGAAAGTGTTGCGGGCCGAAATCGGGTTTCCATTCCGCCTGTTTCATCTTCTCCTCCAGCCCCTCGTATTCACCGCTGCGGATGTCGGCCAGGTTGCGGCGATGCGGTGCGCTTGCGGAAGCTTCGTACAGGTAGACCGGAATTCCGAGTTCTTCCCCGACGCGCCTGGCGAGCCTTTGGGCATACTGCGAGGCTTCCTCGAGGTTCATTCCCCGGATCGGGATGAGCGGGCAAACGTCGGTAGCTCCTATGCGGGGATGTGCTCCCTGGTGCCGCTGCATATCGATCCGGCTTGCCGCCACGCGGATGGCCTGAAACGCCGCCTCCACCACGGCTTCCGGGGATCCTGCAAAACTGACGACCGTCCGGTGGGTGGCCTTGCCCATATCCGTGTGCAGCAGGCGAACGCCCGCCACCGCAGCAATGACCGTTTCTATGTCGCGGATCACCGACTCATCCCTTCCCTCACTGAAGTTCGGGACGCATTCGAGAATTTTTTGGGCATTCATCTTAGCCAGACAATTATGTGCGAAAATAAACGTATCTTTTCACATGGACTTTCGGCCATTTTTCAGGACCCTTTGGACCCTTGCTTTTCCTGCCGGACTATTCAGCCAGACCGTATCGATCAGCCCCGAGGTTTACATCAAAAACGATTTTGCTTATTACGTGCTGAGTCATCCGGACGGAACCGCCTCGCTGCTGCGCGACAAATCGTTCAGACTCATCCTTCAGACCCTTCGTGCTGATTTCAGCTGGAGTGTGGAAAAGAGCATCGAGTTGAACGGCAAGAAATGGAGGATCCTGGAGGTGCTTGCCGACAGCAACGACATCGATATTTTTTACATCAGCCGTCCGGAAGAACATTACGTGCTCATGAAGGCCTCCTACAACGCACAGGGCGAGCTTCTGGAGCAACGGGAACTGTTTTCGGGTCTTGCGGCGACCGCGCTCAAGGAATACTCCGTGTACCGGTCGGCCAACGAACAATGGGTGGGCATCCGTTTTGAAGACGTCAAAGGGGAGAATGGTTTTCTTCTTTACCACCGGGGGGCTGACTCCACGATTTGCATGCTTCCCGAAAAGCAGCTTCTGGGAGACGGGGAGGAGGCACTTGAATTTCAGGACCTTGCCCTGAGCAATTCCGGCAGCGTCTTCCTGTATGCCCGGCAACAGGGCGTCGAAACCAAAAAGCACCGGCTCGGTCATTTTCTACTGCGTTTTGATCCACCGGAAAACCCGGTGCTCCGGAGTGAACTTCCCCTGGAATCCGGATCGGTCCACCGCCTCGTTTTACGCATCGACGACCTCAACCGCCGCGCCTTGCTTGCGGGACTTTATGCCGAAAACCCTGCGCGCAATCCCCAGGGGTACCTGTTTTATGCGGTAGATGAGGACCATCGCATGGTTGCTGCCGCGAAAATTCCCTACTCAAAAGTGCTGATGGAGGAATGGAAAGGAAACATTAAGGACGCTGAATGGCGAGAGGGCACTCTGCAACTGCGCGACCTGGTGCTAAGCCATTCAGGGGGGAGCCTCCTTCTGTTCGAACATACGCGCGAGATGAGCCGCCGCCCCTATTTTTCGACCATTGACCCCGGCCTGAGTACCGTAGCCCGCTGGTACGACTTCTATTTTGACGACATCCTGGCAGTCTTACTGGATGGGAAAGGGAACTTGCTTTGGGAACGGGTATTGCGCAAGAGGCAGTATTCGCAAGACGACGACGGCATCTTCAGTTCCTTTTATACGTTCCGCACGGCCGCCTTGCTTCGCCTCATCTTCAACGATGCCGTTCAATCGGAGGGCACCGTTTCTGAATACCTGCTCAAACCCAATGGCGACAACATTCGCAAAAGCGTGCTGAACACCAGTTACAAAAACCTCTCCTTGCGATTCCGGGACGCCATATCCCTCGACGCACAAAAACTGCTGGTCCCCAGCGAACACAACGGAAAATTGCGGCTGGTGCGGATCACCTTCGATTGAGGCGTGCCCCTTCAGGTGTGATGTTTGCGTTAAATTGACGACGACCGGTCGATGCTGGGGCAATTTTGATTATCTTGCAGGATCGTTTTCCACCGCGCAGAAGCGGTTTAGCCGTATGCCGGCTCGCCAATAGGGCGTTTCGCATGCCTCCTGAAGGTCTGCTTTGCCCCAAAGCAATTGGGGGCCTCTCAGTACACGGCAACCGGTGAGCCTGACCGGGATCGCCTTCTGAAGTGGTCCGGACCCTCGTTGCCGGATTTTGGAAGGCGAAACGAGCGTGCAAATCAAACGAAATGAATACCGTTAAGAAAATCTTTGTGCTGTTGCTGCTGCTCGTAGCGGCTTACCTCGTTGCGGCATTTTTAGGTAAGTCAAGTTACCGCGTCGAACGGGAAAAAGTGGTCGAGGCGCCTCCATCCCTGGTGTACAACCAGGTGTCGATCTTGCGCAACTGGTCCAACTGGTCTCCCTGGCAGGAAAAAGATCCTTCCATGCAATTGCGCTTTGAAGGGCAGGATGGCCAGACCGGCTCTACCATGCATTGGGACGGCGACAAAAAATTGAGCGGAAAAGGCTATATCACCCTCGATAAACTCGAGAACCCCACTTCCATCGAATATTTGCTCGCATTTGTCGAACCATTCAATTCTAAGTCCAGTGGTGGTTTCAACTTTAAGCAGGAAGCCGAGAACCGCACCCGCGTTACCTGGTACGACACCTGGGACATACCCTTCACATTCCGGCCCCTGATGATGTTCATGGATATGGACAAGCAGGTCGGCCCCGATTTTGAACGGGGACTGACCCGCATGGATTCGGTGTGCCGTTCTTTTTATGCTGAAGGCCTTCGCGCCATCCAGGCAGATACTACCCGTGAAGCGATGCAACAATGATTCGCTGAGCATCCGAACAAGCGCATTCCGTTTCTTAATGTTTGCTTAAGATTGTCCGGCGAATGCATCGCTGTGTACGCAAAATGGCTGCCGTGCCGTTATTTTGCGCTTGAAATTATCATTTAAGATTATGCGCAACTACGTGATCAGTTTGCTTCTCCTGTCCGGAATCGTTCAGGCCCAGTCAGACAGTTGTTACCTTCGTTTTGAGATCAAAGGATTGCAGCCTGGTAAAATTAAGTTCATCGCCGTTTTTGCCGACCAGAATTACATCATCGATTCAGCCATAGCTGACCAGTACGGAAGGTTTGAATTGGCACGCAAAAGTCCGCTGCCATCAGGATATTACTACTGCATCCTTCCGGATTACAGCAATTTCCACTTTATGGTCGGCGAAGAACAGTTTTTTTCAATGACCGCAGACAAGAGCGATGTCGTTGCCACCATGACGGTTGACGGTAGCATAGACAATGAGATGCTCTATGAGAATTTTCGCATGCAGCAATGGCTCGATCCGCGCATGGATTCCCTGTATAAACGAAAAAGCGACACGTCCTTACCCAAACAAACCATTGCTTCTATCGATGTTGAAATCGACCGTCTCAACGGGATGCGAAAGGAGCAGCTTACAAGGAATCAACGCCAACATCCAAATGCCCTGTATACCAAATTTAAGACTGCAGGACAAAATCCTGAACCGGTTGACATTCGCAAACCAAACGGCGAGGTGGACCGCGAACTCCAGCTCGAATATTTCCGGCAGGCATTCTGGGACAACGTGGATTTTACTGACGAACGTTTGTTAAGAACGCCCGTTGTTGCCAATAAACTGAAGCGTTTCATCATGGATCTCACCCCGCAGCAGCCGGACTCCATCATCCGGCAGGTCGACTTTGTGATCCACAAGGCGATGGTCAACAAAGAAATGTTCAAGTTTGTCAGCAACTGGATTGCCATCAAGTTCCAGCCGACTCAAACCAAGGTGATGGATGGCGAAGCGGTGTTTGTTCATGTGCTGGAAAACTATTTCGACACCAAAGAGAAGGCCTACTGGGCAAGCGATAAAGAGCTTGCTGAATTTAAGAAAAAGGTGTTTGAAATGAAAGCAAGTCTGCTGAACCGCCTGGGGCCGGATGTCGTATCAACCGATCTCAACGGAGTACAGCGGTCCATTTACGAACTGAAGGAAGAGTTTGTCGTGATCTTCATGTACGATCCGGATTGCGACCACTGCCAGAAGGAAACTCCCCTGCTTAAGGAGTTTTACAAAAAATGGAAATCCAGGGGAGTCGAAATATTTGCCATCGTACTCAATTCTACAGACGAGGAATGGCGCAATTTTGTAAACCGCTTCGGAACGCAAGACTGGATCAATGTCCATGATCCGACCAACCGCAGCATTTATGCAAAGTACTTCGTCGACATCACCCCTGAGATCTACGTGCTCAACCGGGATCGCAAGATCATCGGCAAAAACCTGAAAGCGGAACAAATCCCCTTAATCATCGAGCAGGAGTACAAGCGGCAGGAAAAAAGGTGATGGCCTCTGCCAGCCGGAACCCCCAGGTCAATCATACGGAAGCAACCGGCCCTGCGTTGGCCCTGTCCGATCTGCGATGGGATGCCAGCCTTTGAGACCACCGATGGCTGGGTCGCTCGATGTATAGGTAAAAAACATGCGAGGCCACCAGGGTCAATGCGATGCTGAGGGCAAGAAAAAAAGTGCGGTTGCCTTCGGGGTAGCTCCGGATCAGTAAATCCATGGCAAACCACCCGACCTGAACGTGGATGAGGTAAAAGGAATAAGACAGCTTGCCAAGAAATACCAGTGGCTGCCAGGCAGTTCGCAGGCCAGCAATGAATAAAGCCGAAAGGACGACGGCCGTGAGGTGGTAAATGTCGAAACACCAGTAGGTCAGCAAAAAACAGATTCCCAGCATACCCGTCGCCCATTTTCCGTTGATGTGCCCTGCCCCATAGTAGTAGAGCACGGTACCCGTTGCAAAGTGACATCCATAATACCAAACCCACATGTCGGCATCGAGCCAGCGCCCCATGCAAAATGCAAAAAGGACACACCAGCTAATCCGCGATTTGCCATACCGGATCAGGGGAAAAATCAAGGCCATGAGGAGGTAATACTGCACTTCGATGGCCAGGCTCCAGTAAACGCCTTTGTACCAGGGGATGTCCAACAGATCGTTGAAATGAAATACGTGACTGATCAGCTGACCGGCATCCCAGTCAATCCGTTTGTCGGCGTAATGCCTTGAAAATTTCGCAAAATAATCGGCAATGAAGATGAGGGCGATGCTGCACCAGTAAGGAGGTTCGATTCTCAGGAGCCTCCTGAGCAGGAAGTTGCCGGCCCTGGACCGCGTGTATTGCATGCGTTCCATCGCCATCGGGATCACCAGTCCGCTGATCACAAAAAATACTTCCACCCCCAGGTAGCCGCGACTGAAAAAATGGCGCAGCACATGATCCTCCGGAAAAAAGCCTCCGGTAAAATGGTACAAACAGACGAGCAGGGCTACCAACCCCCTCAGTACGTCGATCGAATACAGATGCTTCTGTTGCACGGGGTTCAAAAGTATTGAAAGCTGACTTTGCCATGACGGTGAACCCGCTTATCCCCAAAAAATTTTTCCATCACCAAAATGGGAATCGCTGACCTTGGCCAGAAAGCGGATCAAATCAGGAATGGGGAGATTTCAGTACATTTGCTGCATCATGGACCTTGCATCCCTTCAACGCATTGCCAGTCAGGTGCGCAGAGACATCATCCGTCAGACCAACCTGGCTGCAAGCGGACATCCGGGGGGATCATTGGGTTGTGCGGATTTCCTAACTGCGCTTTATTTCAGCATCATGCGGAGGCAAATACCCTTCAGGATGGATGGCCGCGGAGAAGATGTGTTCTTCCTTTCAAACGGACACATTTCCCCGCTTTTTTATTCCGTGCTTGCCCGGAGCGGATATTTTCCAGTTGAAGAATTGTCGACTTTTCGCAAGATCCATTCGCGCCTACAAGGGCATCCGGCCACTCACGAAGGCCTTCCTGGCATTCGCGTGGCATCCGGGTCCCTGGGGCAGGGCCTCAGCGTTGCCCTGGGCGCTGCTCTGGCCAAACGGCTCGATGGCGACGACCATTTCGTTTACGTGCTCATGGGCGACGGCGAGTTGCAGGAAGGACAGATCTGGGAAGCTGCAATGGCGGCAGCGCATTTCGGGGCCGACAGGCTCATCGCCACCATCGACTGGAATGGGAAACAGATCGACGGTCCCACCCGCGAAGTCATGCACTTGGGCGATCTCGATGCCAAATGGCGGAGTTTCGGATGGGAAGTCCTCCACATGAACGGCAACGCCATGGAAGAGGTCGTCGAAGGGCTTCACCAGGCACAGAGAGCCAGCGACAAAGGCAAACCGGTTGTCATCCTCATGAAAACGGAAATGGGATTTGGCGTCGATTTTATGGTGGGAAAACACCATTGGCACGGGGTGGCCCCAAACGACGAGCAATGCACGGAAGCACTTGCCCAGCTCGAAGAAACCTTGGGTGACTTTTAAGCGGCCCGGTGAACCGAGTGATTTTGCCTAAAGCAACTACACCTCTTTCAATCGCTTCTTGAGTGCGTTCATTTCGTCGCGGTGAACGGCGGCCTGAATAAAATCGAGTTCCTTGGCAGCAGCTCTCATCTTCTTTTCCGTTTCTGCTATGAGCGCTTCGAGTTGTTCGCGTCCCATATAGGCGACAAGAGGATCTGCAGCCAAACTGGGGGTATCCCTTTCGACATACGGGCGCGTTTCCTTTCCGCGCATATCCAAAATCGAATGCTTTTGCAGAATTTCTTCGCGCGTTTTGCTCAGGGTTCGCGGGATGATGCCATGCTTTTCGTTGTAAGCGATCTGCTTGCTCCGGCGACGCAACGTCTCATCGATGGTGCGTTGCATGGATTGCGTCACCTTGTCTGCGTAAAAGATGACGAGCCCATTGGCGTTGCGCGCAGCACGACCTGCTGTCTGGGTTAACGAACGATCGTTTCTCAAAAACCCTTCCTTGTCGGCATCCAGGATAGCTACCAGTGAAACTTCAGGCAAATCGAGGCCTTCGCGCAATAAGTTGACGCCGATGAGTACGTCAAATTCACCTGTTCGCAAATCCCGGAGGATCTCAACGCGTTCCATGGTATCCACCTCGGCATGAATGTAACGGCACAGGATCTGCATGCCCTGAAGATACTTGCTGAGTTCCTCGGCCATGCGCTTGGTAAGCGTTGTCACCAGCACGCGTTCTCCGGCCATCTTGCGCTTACGTATTTCTTCGAGCAGGTCATCAATCTGGTGCAGCGATGGGCGCACTTCGATGGGTGGGTCGAGCAAGCCTGTGGGCCGTACGACCTGTTCGACGAAGAGTCCCTCCGTTTTGGCCAGTTCGTAATCGCCGGGCGTTGCACTCACAAAGACGACTTGGTGGATCATCGATTCGAATTCGTCAAAATTCAAAGGGCGGTTGTCGAGCGCAGAGGGCAACCTGAATCCAAAGTTGACGAGGTTCTGCTTCCTTGCACGGTCTCCACCCCACATGCCCCGGATCTGCGGAATGGTGACGTGTGACTCGTCGATGATCAGCAAAAAGTCGTCGGGGAAATAATCCAGCAGGCAGAATGGTCTGGTTCCAGGTCGTCGGCCGTCGAAGAAACGCGAATAGTTTTCAATGCCGCTGCAATATCCGAGTTCGCGGATCATTTCGAGGTCGAACTGGGTTCGCTCGACAATTCTGCGGGCTTCAAGGGTTCTCTGCTCTGTTTCAAAGTACTTTCGCTGCAGTTCGAGCTCGTCTTCAATCGAACGGATGATGAGTTTCAACCGGTCCTTGGGCGCCACGTAAAGATTGGCCGGGAAAATGGCAGCAAAATCCATGCTCATGATGCGCTTGCCGCTGCTCAGCTCGATTTGGTCGATCTGCTCGATCTCGTCACCGAAAAAATGGATCCGGTAACCATAGTCGGCGTAAGGCAGATACACGTCGACGGTGTCCCCGCGTACCCGGAACTCACCTCGTTCCAGTGTGGTCTCAGTACGGCTGTAAAGACTGTCGACCAACTGATACAACAGTGCATTCCGCGAAAGTACCTGTCCCTTCTGCAGGCGGATGATCCCGGACTTGTAATCCTCCGGATTTCCCATACCAAATATACAGGACACCGTTGCGACCATAATGATGTCCCGCCTGCCCGAGAGCAACGACGAGGTGGCCTTGAGGCGCAATTTGTCGACCTCTTCATTGATCTGGAGATCCTTCTCGATGTATGTGTCGGTAACGGAGAGGTAGGCTTCGGGTTGGTAGTAATCGTAATAGGAGACGAAGTACTCCACGGCATTGTCCGGAAAAAATTCGCAGAACTCGCCGTACAATTGTGCCGTCAGCGTTTTGTTGTGCGTCATGACCAGGGTAGGCCTGTTGATCCTTGCAACGACGTTGGCCATGGTAAACGTTTTGCCGGATCCGGTAACCCCGAGTAAAACCTGGAAGCGCTCACCGCTGTTTATGCTATCGGAGAGCTGCTGAATGGCCTGCGGCTGGTCACCCGTCGGCTCATAGGCTGATGTCAGTTTAAAAGCCATAAACGGCAAAGTTAACCAAAGGGATGCTCGGCAGCAGAAACAAACTTCACTACAAACAGCAGGGCAGCGGACCTCCGCTGTTGATCCTGCATGGCCTTTTCGGCAGCCTTGACAACTGGCAATCGTTCGCCCGGGAGTTGGCGGGAGAATTTACCGTGGTAACCCCAGATTTGCGCAATCACGGAAAATCGTTCCATCATCCGGACATCACCTATCCACTGATGGCAGACGACGTTAGCCAACTGATCGCGGCCATGGGCATTGCCCCTTGCGGAATCATCGGTCACAGCATGGGAGGGAAAGTCGCCATGGAACTGCTGACTCGAAACGCGGATGCCGTGAGCCGCACCATGGTACTCGACATCGCCAACCGGTCATATCCACGCGTTCACCTGCCACTGCTGGATGCCATGCGCAAACTCGACCTCCAGAAGCTGGAGGCGCGTGGTGACATCGACCGGGCCCTGTCCGAAACCGTTCCCGACCCTGCCGTGCGCAGGTTTCTGCTCAAAAACGTCGACCGCGAACCCTCAGGTCGCTTTGTGTGGAAGCTCAACCTCGATGCACTTTACAGAAATTACGACCATATCGCCGGCGGAGTACACTTCATTCATCCTCTCAAAAAAGATATTTGCTTCGTCCGCGGAAGTTTGTCCAATTATCTGGGTACGGAAGACATGGCCTCGCTGAAAGTAATTTTTCCGGCTGCCAGGTTCGCTACCATTGAAGGTGCAGGGCACTGGATCCATGCCGACCAGCCTCAGCAACTGCTTGAAATGGTGAGATCATTCTTCAGATGATGACCCCTTGTTCTCCGGACTTTTCTCTGGTGGCGTTTGCTCACAGCCACCCGGTATAAATTTCGATGGTACACCCGAAAACAGATGAAGGAACACAACAAACCCTCGCTTAAAAAATCGTTTGGACAGCACCTGCTCACCCGCCTGGGACTGTTGCAACGGATTGCCGACGTCGCTGCCGATCACGATGTGCCCAACCTCCTCGAAGTAGGCCCGGGGATGGGCGCTCTCACCCAACACCTCCTCCTGAAAAACAAGCGCTTTCTGGCCGTGGAGGCCGATTGGGAAATGCAGCAATACCTGTTGAATTCAGGCATACTGCAGCCAGACCAACTCCTGTCTGCCGACGTACTTCGCATTGATTTTACGAAACTCTTTGACGGAGAGCCCTTCATTCTTTGCGGCAATTTCCCTTACAACATTTCCTCCCAAATTCTGATGAACGCCCTGCACCATGCAGACCGGATCCCGGTTTTCGCCGGTCTCTTCCAGCAGGAGCTGGCGCAACGCATTACCGCGTCGTGCGGTAGCCGGGCATATGGCGGCATCAGCGTGCTGACCCAACTGGTTTACCATCCGCGCAAATGTTTTGACATCGATCCTTCTGCATTCCGCCCGCCGCCCAAAGTCAATTCTTCGATGCTCTGCCTCCTTCGCCGTGAGGACCGGCCGGATACCCAAAGCTTTATGGGCATTCAAAAACTCGTTCGCAATGCATTCCAATACCGAAGAAAGACGCTTCGGAATAACCTGAAAACATATGTAAGAGACCTTGATATGCTCGCAGATCCCTATTTCGACCTTCGCGCTGACGCCATTCCCCCGGAGGCTTTTCCCTCCCTGTGGAGACGCCTCACGAAAAATTCGTGAGCAGCCTGCAACGCTGATATAACAACACTGGGCGTACGGGCATGAACCGACTCCTCTCCGGTAGAGTGGAGTGTGAAGGCATAAGCGCCCCAGGTGTTGTCTCGAACGAGGTCGAACTCCTGGCTGATGCCATCGTTCCGGTTGAACTTCGCTCCACTACGCAGATCCACCCCCGCTTATTATATTTGTTAAAATAAATCGATACGCCCAATGATCTACAAGTTTAGTTTCATCGAAAAACTCCTCCTTTCCAATGATCTCATTCCGCATCCCTTTGCCGACGCCGGTTGCATTCCGGTTCTTGGAAAAAGCCTGGGCGTCGCGGTCAAATTGAAAATAACCGACCAGCTAGGCAAAAATGAGAAAAGCGCCGATGAGATCGCAAGGGGCGCAGGAGTGAGTACAAAAGGAGCTGAGCTGATACTGGATTGCCTGACTGCACTGGGTTACGCAGAGAGGTCCGGGTCCGGATACCGCTTTTCAAAGCGGGGAGAAAAGACGCTGGACCGGAATTCACCGCAAAGCATGGTCAATTTTATTGAATTTTCAGACTGGACCCTGGATGCCACAGCCAATCTGGAAGATACCATACTCAACGGAAAGCCATCGCAGCTAAATCTCGAGCATTTTACGGAGCGGGAATGGGAATTATTCAGCCGGGCAATGATCGACATTGCAAAAACCAATGTCCGGGAGATCGCATCGAAAATCGACCTTCCCCCCCATGCCAAAAGCATTATCGATCTTGGCGGATCTCATGGCCTCTACAGCATAGCTCTTTGCGAAAAAGTCCCGGACCTCTGTGCATACATACTCGACCTGGAACCGGTAAAGAAGTATGCTGATGAATGCATTGCCCGGAAAGACATGTCTGCGAGGGTCTTTTTCAACACCTGCAATTTTCTCACCGATGAATTGCCATCCAGCCAGGATGGTGCGCTCCTCTTCAACATCATTCATGGCTTCTCAGAAGAGCAAAACATCTCTTTGTTCAGGAAAATTTACCAATCGCTGAATGCAGGTGGGAAACTCTTCATGCTCGACCAAATCAAAGGGGTTGGCGGCAGGAGCCAACTTTCCATGGCGACTACGGCTTTTATGGCCATCAACCTTTTCCATCAGGCGAATGGCAATACCTATAGCTTTGAAGAGGTAAAGAACTGGTGCGAGGCGGCAGGATTCAAAAATGCGAAGCTTCAAAAATTGAAGGCTCCCGGATTTGCGCTCATCCATTGCACCAAATGACCCAATATGCCCGCCTGCATGTGGGCATTAGCTGCCAATGGAACAGACGTTCCCTCATGAATTGTTTATTCTGACCAAACAACCAGCTGCGCACTTCGCGGAGTCAGGGATTGCTCTCGTTGTTCACTAGCCAGGAAAGCTGGTGCTCGTAGATTCTTTGAATACGGGCATTTTTTTCTGCGGCAAGCTCCAGTGGCAACAATGTTCTCCCGGAGCATTCAGGGAATTCCAGGGCTCAAGTCTCCAATCTCCAGGCTGGTCTTGGCATTTTCCCGGAAATTGATCCGGAAACCAAAAGGCCGGCTCTTGAAAATAAAATGGGTTTTCGCCTGACCGACCTGGCCTTCGTGTTGCACGAGGATTTCCAATTGGGTGAGCAGTTCGCCATCGTAATCGTAACTGGGATAACTGAGGCTTACCCCTTTAGCCGCCACGGCGGCACGCACCGAATCGAGCAAGGCCACCGACATATCCCTTCCGAAGATCACTTCCACTTTTTCGTCGCTGATCTCGAGGCGATGGGGCCTTGGGTTCTGGGAACAGGAACCCAGGATGATGCCAAATAAAAAGATCCATCTGACCATAGGTAAACGTTCTTTTGGGTTATTGATCCCGAAAAATATTTAAAATTTCTCAATTGTGAGGACCACTGATTGACCACTGCAAATCCCTGATTGGCCAGCCAGAAACCCTTATTGAGTGAAAGAGCTGGGCACCTTGCCCGTTTTCCATTCCCCTTTGGGCGATGGCCTCATATCCCGGGGAAACCCATCGATCTCCAAATGCCCAAGACTCATCGGGTCTCAGCGCCATCAGATGTTAGAGCGCGCAATGATGACTTAAACGTTACTCATTCTGCCGGCAAATAAAGTTTCATTGTTCCCTTCACAAGCGCCAGTTGGTCCAAATGCCCCATTTGTTGGCGGTCGGGCGTGATCAGATGCATGTGTAAAAATGTATCGTGATGTGTGAAAATACCCTGATGCTCAGTCGAGAAGAATCCGACAATTTCTACCTGCTCGTCGTTGATTTGGTAATTTTGTTGTCCTCTGTGTGCTTCATCCGGTGACCTTACTTGAGATCCTTTCGGCAAATTGACGATATGAATCACCGCTTGCTCGACGACCCCTGTGAGCTTGAACATAAAGGGTCGAGGCGAATTTTCAGTCACTTTGTCGAGATGCTTCTCAAGTTGTTGAATCGTCCGAATGCTATCGGCAAGGATCTGTTCTGTCCACTTCGGGATGTTGGCGTAGCCAAAAAATGGCGCTTTCAGATGGTAAGTTTCTTCAACTTTCATTCTCGTACCGGATAGAACAGTCGATTTGTAGCATTTTCCATCCATGATCAGGATTTCTCCTGTCAAATATTCAACGGGACCAAGCCCATACAAATGTGTTCTGTTGGCAATGGTGTCGAGGGTTATGTTTCCGTGAAGTTGGCCCTTCCACATAACGTCTTTCATTTGTCCGGCAATTTTAACGGTGTTTTTCGTCTGCTGGGCGATGCAAGCAAAACTGATTGACGTCAAAATGGTCAGTCTGAGAAGGGTTGATCTTACGTTCATGTTCCTGTTTTTTAGTTGTTGAACCTGCGCCATCTCGCCCGGAGGCATGACTTTAGGGCAGCTCGCAAACTCCCTATTCCGCCAGCCATCCTCACAGACTCACGCGCTCAATGAATTGGGCTTCACAATCCTTCGTTGCCGCTCCGTCAGTTTAGCTTCGACAGAACTTCCTTCGCTTTGCCCTGCCTCGTTCCCCTAAATCCAGTTGGTCATTAAATGGGAGTGAAAAGTGGCAGACCTTTTCATGGTGGCTCCAAAATGCAGTTTTCGAGATACCCTCTACAGGGTCCGGTTACCAGTCCGGCTCGAGGCCCTGGCGATCCTGCAAGCTCTATGCCGGAGCTATTGAAGACCAGGCGGGCTACTCGAGTTTCTGGCGAACTTCGGTGATCTCGTATGCTTCGATCACATCGCCCACTTTGATATCGTTGAAATTCTTGATGGATATACCGCACTCCATGTTTTCCTTCACCTCCTTGGCGTCATCCTTGAATCGTTTCAGGGATGCGATTTCCGCCGTAGCTCCCTCGCGGTTCGGATACACGACGATGCCGTCGCGGATGATGCGCACCGGGTTGTTGCGCATGATCTTGCCCTCTGTGACCATGCATCCGGCAACCGTCCCTACTTTGGTGATTTTGTAAACTTCCCGCACCTCGGCCTGCCCGACGATCTTTTCCTCCTTGGTGGGTTCCAGCATGCCTTCCATGGCCGCTTTAACCTCGTCGATGGCCTCGTAGATGATGGAGTACAGTTTGACCTGGACGCCTTCCTTTTCAGCGAGGTTGCGCGCGCCCGTGGTCGGCCTGACCTGGAAGCCGATGACGATGGCATCGGATGCCGACGCAAGCAAGATATCGGATTCGGCAATGGGGCCAACGGCTTTGTGGATGATGACGACTTGTATTTTTTCTACCGAAAGTTTGATGAGTGCATCGGACAAAGCTTCGACGGATCCGTCGACGTCTCCTTTGACGATGAGCTTGAGCTCTTTAAAGTTGCCGAGTGCAAGACGGCGTCCGATCTCGTCGAGCGAGATCCGTTTGGATGCCCGGCTTGCCTGCTCGCGGTTGATCTGGGCCCGGCGACCTGCGATCAGGCGCGCTTCGCTCTCGTCTTCCATCACCTTGAATTTCTCACCGGCTGTAGGGGCTCCGTGCAAGCCAAGAACCAGTACCGGTGTTGAGGGAGGCGCCTTTGTAATTTTTTGTGCGCGTTCGTTGAACATCGCCTTGACCTTTCCAGCATGTTCTCCGGCCAACAGGATGTCGCCGTTCTTTAGGGTCCCGTTTTGTACAAGAAGTTTGGTCAGGTAACCACGCCCTTTGTCGAGCGAGGCTTCGATGACGGTACCGGTAGCCGGTCGCTTGGGGTTTGCCTTAAGGCCGAGCACATCGGCTTCCAGCAGGATCTTCTCCAGCAGGGAATCAATGCCAAGGCCAGATTTTGCCGAGATGTCCTGCGACTGGAATTTTCCTCCCCACTCTTCGACGAGCAGGTTCATCTGGGAAAGTTCGTTTTTGATGCGCTCCGGATCTGCACCCGGTTTGTCCACTTTGTTTATGGCAAACACCATCGGCACTCCTGCCGCCTGGGCATGTGAAATGGCCTCCCGGGTCTGGGGCATGACGTGATCGTCGGCTGCGACGATGATCACGGCAATATCCGTCACTTTGGCTCCTCGTGCCCGCATGGCCGTAAACGCTTCGTGACCCGGAGTATCCAAAAAAGTGATCGGCCGGTGATCGCTACCCACGAAAACTTCGTAGGCTCCAATGTGCTGTGTAATCCCTCCTGCTTCACCGGAAGCTACGTTGGCTTTTCGAATATAGTCTAAGAGCGAAGTTTTACCGTGGTCAACGTGACCCATGACCGTTACGATGGGTGCGCGCTCTACGAGTTCAGCGGGATCGTCTTCTACTTCCTCCTCCTCATCTGAAAATTCTTCTTCGTCGCTGATGAATTCAACTTTTTTGTCGAATTCCTCTGCAAGGATCTCGATGACCTCTGATTCGAGCCTTTGGTTGATCGATACGATGATGCCCATATTCATACAGGTCATGATGATGTCGGTGACCGGCACTTCCATCAGATTGGCCAACTCGGAAACGGTAACGAATTCGGTGAGCTGTATGGCTTCCTGGCTTTCGTTGCGTTCGCGTTCTCCTTCGCGCTCCCTGCGCTCTTCGCGCTTGTCGCGACGCACTTTCTGACGTTGCTTGCTTTTGGTGCCCTGAAGCCGCGCCATCGTTTGTTTGATCTGATCGTCGATCTCCTTGCTGGTGATCTCCTTGGGCGCATCGTCGGTTCGCCTTCCTGCCCGCGCACCGCGGTCCTCCTGTTGAAACTCCGTGGTGTTGACTTTCTTGCGTTTGCGCTTGCGCTTCTTTGCCGCATCGTCGGTCGCACTAACCGGTTTGGAAGGATCCGTCGCTCCAGGTGCACCAGCCTTGGCGGCGGGTTTGGGTTTGCGGCCCGACTCCTCTCTCCGCTTCAGGGTCTCGAGGTCCATCTTCCCCACCTGCTTGATCCCCGATAATTTCGGCGCCTCGATCCGGGTCAATTCCGGCTCCGCTACTTTTGTGGAAACTTCTTCCACAGTCTGCTCCACAACGGGTTTTTCGATTTCTTCGCCCGCAGCTTTTTTTGTCTTCTTCTTCCCCTTTCCGGATTCTTTCCCTTCCAGTGGGATCTTGTCGATCACCTTGAGACCGGGCAATTTCTCCTGAGGTGCAGAAGCGGTAACCAATTCGGGTTCCTTCTTTGCCGGCGGCTCGACCACAGCAGGAGCATCGCCAAACAGGTTGACCGCTACTTTGGGTTTTTCCTTCTCTTTCTCCTTTTCCTTTGGTGCAACACCGGGCACTGGCTTTTGCAACTGATCAGCTTGCTCCTTCTCCTGAATATCGCGCTGAAATTCCTTCAACAATACCGCAAGCATCTCGTCCGTGATCTTTGCTGTAGGCTTAGGATCCACCTCATAGCCCTTAGCTTTCAAAGCATCTACCACGGTTTGAAGACCGACATTAAACTCCGATGCTACTTTGATCAATAATTTCATCCGTTCCTGTTTGCGCTGCGCTGCTCCTTGTCGCCGACTAATTGTGTTAAACCTTCATTTCCTCTTCCAGGATGCGAAGCACGTCGAGTACCATCCTTTCCTCCAATTCTGTTTTCACCACCAACTCCTCTGCACTCATTTCCAATACCTGTCTGGCCGTGGTGCATCCTGCATGCTTCAACGAAGCAACGATGGATGTGCCCAACCTTTGCGACAAACGATCGAGCTGGACATCCTGTGAAAGGGTTGAATTGCTCACCGGAGAGAATTCAGCAACCAGGCAATCGTACATCTCCGCGGTTATAAACGCCGTGGGCTTAACCTCAACTTCAAATCCATTGCCCCTTAAAATGTCAGCAATGGTTTGTAAACCGACATTGAACTCACTCGCCACTTTGATCAACAATTTCTTCAAATCTTGCTCGCGTTTGCTAATAATTTTTGTACCCGGTTCTTATGTCAATCCTTCATCTCTTCTTCCAAAATGCGCAGCACGTCGATCACCGTTTCTTCTTCGAGATCCGTTCGGCGCACCAGTTCCTCCACGCTCAGGTTCAGCACGCTTCGGGCTGTGTCGCATCCGATCTGTTTAAAGGCATCGATGATCCATTCTTCGATCTCGTCTGAGAATTCGTCCAGGTCTACGTCGTCGATCTCTCCCTCGTCCTGGTCGCGGTAAACGTCGATTTCATATCCGGTGAGGCGCGAAGCCAGTTTGATGTTTGCACCTCCCTTGCCGATGGCCAGGGAAAGCTGGTCCGCCTTGAGGTAAACGCTCACCCGTTTGGCAGCCTCATCGATCTCGATCTTGCTGATCTTAGCCGGTGTCAGCGCCCTTTGAATGTAGAGGTTCTGGTTATTGGTAAAATTGACAATGTCAATGTTTTCGTTGCGCAGCTCGCGGACAATACCGTGTATGCGGCTTCCCTTCATGCCGACGCAGGCTCCCACCGGATCGACGCGGTCGTCATAGGATTCCACCGCCACTTTGGCGCGCTCACCGGGAAGGCGCACGATGTTTTTTATTGCGATCAGGCCGTCTTCGATTTCCGGAACTTCCTGCTCCATCAGCCGCTGTAAAAATTTGGGGTCGGTACGCGACAGCATGATCACCGGCTGGTTGTTCTTCAATTCCACTTTGCGGATTACCGAACGCACGATATCCCCCTTGCGAAAATGGTCTCCGCGGATGGTCTCCGGGCGGGGCAGGATCAATTCGTTGTTGGTAGCATCGTCGATGATCAGGAATTCCTTTTTGAGGACCTGGTTGACTTCTCCGATTACCAAATCGCCTTCGCGGCCCGCGTAGCGTTTGTACACATCGTCCTTTTCCAGTTCCGACACCCGCGATACGAGAGTCTGACGGGCAGCCATGATGGCCCTGCGTCCAAAATCCTCCAGCTCGAGCTGCTCAAAACATTCGAGTCCGACTTCGTAGTCTCCGTCGATGGCCAGTGCTTCGGAGATGGCAATTTCCTTGAGATCGTCCGTAACCTCACCGTCGGGGACGATTTTGCGGATCCTCCAGATCTCCAGGTCACCCTTCTGGGCATTGACGATGACGTTGAAGTTCTCATCAGAACCGTACTTTTTGCGGATCATGGAGCGGAAAACATCTTCCAGCACCCGGATCATGGTCGGGCGATCAATGTTCTTACCCGCTTTGAATTCGGCAAATGTTTCGACGAGCTTCATTGCACTAGATTTTTACGACGATTTTAGCTTCGGCAATTGCACTGTAGGGCAATTGCGTTTCTATGTTTTCCCTGATCTTTTTCTTCCCTTCTGTCCGGACCTCCTCCCGACCCAACGTGACGACTGATTCGTCGGCATCGAGTATGGTTCCCTGGCTCACCGAGCCGTCTGCCAACCTGACCTGGAGCTGTCGCCCGATGTTCCGGATGTACTGCCTGGGATAAACCAGGGGCCGGCTGAGACCAGGGGATGAAACCTCTAATATGTAATCGATTCCAAACCAGGCCTTTTCATCGAAAATGCGCTCCAGATACCGACTTAGTCGCTGACATTTTTCAAACGTCATGCCGCTGTCGCTGTCGACAAAAATGCGGATCGTCTTTCCGTGGTGCTCTAAAGCAACCAGAAAACAATCCCGGAAACTTTCCTCCCGGAACTTTTCGGCAAGGAGTTCCTGAACTTCTTCGCGATACATGATTCCATGTATTGAAACAAAAAGAGGGAACTTTTCCGTCCCCTCCTGTCAAAAGCCGCACAAAGTTAATACTTTTCCGGGGATTCACCAAGCCGCCTCGTCCGGTGTCGCAAAACATTGCTACCGCCGGGGTGTTTGTGTTTCATGGCAGAAGCATTGGAGCAAACGATGGACAAAGACGTGTTGCTGGGCAAGGCGCTCAATCGGTCATTCCTGACGGCCGACGAGGGGCTGTGGCTATTTACCAGGGTTCCGACCGCCGAATTGATGAACGTGGCCCACCGGCTCAGACGGGAATCGGTTCCGGGCAATTCCGTGGGATGGATCATCGACCGCAATACCAATACGACCAACGTCTGCATCGCCAACTGCAAGTTCTGCAACTTCTACCGCCCTCCAGGCCATCCGGAGAGCTACGTGACCACCCTGGAGACCTACCGGCAGAAAATTGAGGAGACCTTCCGTTTCGGAGGGCGGCAATTGCTCTTACAGGGAGGCCATCACCCTGACCTCGGCCTGGAATACTATTGCAGGCTCTTTAGCGACCTCAAAGCCATGTTCCCCCAACTCAAGTTGCATGCCCTTGGGCCACCGGAAGTCGCTCACATCTGCAAGCTCGAAAAGGCCAGCCACCGCGAGGTACTCAGCCGGTTGAAATCCGCCGGTCTGGATAGCCTGCCCGGCGCCGGAGCGGAGATCCTGTCCGACCGGGTGCGACGCCTGGTGAGCAAGGGCAAATGCAGTGCCGGCGAATGGCTTGACATCATGCGGGTTGCCCACCAGTTGGACATCACGACCTCAGCCACGATGATGTTTGGCCATGTTGAGACCCTCCAAGAACGCATGGAACACCTCGTTGCCATCCGCAGTGTGCAGGCAGCAAAACCGCAGGGGGCCAAAGGCTTTCTCGCATTCATTCCCTGGCCTTTTCAGGACGAGGGCACCATGTTGCAAAGACTGGGCAGGGCCGCCAATGCCTGTACTGCCGACGAATACATCCGCACGATATCTATTTCGCGCATCATGCTCCCCAACATTCGCAACATACAGGCATCCTGGCTGACCGTGGGCAAGCAAACTGCCCAGGTTTGCCTCTACGCAGGCGCCAACGACTTCGGCAGCATCATGATCGAGGAAAACGTCGTCTCCGCTGCCGGAGCTTCCTTCCGGTTTACCGCAAGTGGCATCCAAAAAGCCATCCGCGATGCAGGGTTTGAACCCCAACTGCGGGACCAGCAGTACGAGCCGCTCGAATGGCAGGAAGAAGCCATGGACCAGGTGCTCGACCACAGCCGCCTCACCGTTGATTAAGCTGCACACACTTATTTTGATATGCGGAACCTCTTCGATCGCGTTGCCCAAACCGCTGACCACCTCAGCACTTTACTTGGAACCGTACCTGGCCGCGCCATGATCATGGGGACCGGGATGGCAGACTGCATGCAACGCTTCGTTCCAAAGTTGGAAATCGACTATCGGGACATTCCGCACTTTGTGCCTACTACCGTTGATTCTCATCCGGGCAAACTGATCCTCGCCGAATGGGCCGGCGTTGCGGTGATCATCCTTTCGGGCCGTCTGCATTATTACGAAGGATATTCCCTGCAGGAAGTTACCTTCCCGGTGCGCGTCCTCGGCGCAATGGGCATCGGGGAACTTTGGATTGCCAATGCAAGCGGCTCCGTAAACCCGGATTTCCAGGAAGGGTGCATTGCCCTACTGAAGGACCACGTCAACTTTCACCCCGAAAATCCGCTGCGGGGCCTTTCAGATCCAAGGCTGGGAGAGCGGTTCCCCGACATGTCCTGCGTTTACGACGAGGGGCTGCGCCGGTACGCCGAAGTGTGCTGCAACAAACTGTCCATCCCTTACCGCGAGGGCATCTACTTTGGATTGCAGGGCCCAAGTCTTGAAACTCCTGCCGAATGTAGAATGATCCGGATGCTCGGAGCTGACCTCATCGGCATGTCGACCGTCCCCGAAGCCATCGTGGCCCGCCAATGCGGGATGCGGTTAATGGCCATCTCCCTCGTTGCCAACGTCTCCATTCCCAGCGCCCCGACACTAGAAACCAGCCTCTCCTCCGTGCTCGCATCCATGAAGCGGCACACACCCCGTCTGTTTGACTTGATGGAATGCATGCTGGTCCATGAAGAAAAGCCCATTGCCTGAACCCAGAGACTGCCACCATCCCAGGTCGAAACCCACAGAAAATTGCACAGATCGCCGAAACACCAGGCCCTCTCTTTGCCGGTCAAGGGGTAAATTTGCGCCCTGCCATGGACCGCATCGACCTGACACCCGATCTGGACTGGATCACCATTACGGGGGCTGCTGAACACAACCTCAAGCACATTTCCTGCCGGATCCCCAGGGACGAGCTCGTGGTAATCACCGGCATTTCCGGCAGCGGCAAATCATCGCTCGCGTTTGACACCCTCTACGCCGAAGGCCAGCGCCGCTATATGGAGACGTTCTCGCATTATGCGCGGCAGTTCATCGGCAACATCGAGCGGCCTCAGGTGGAACGCATCGACGGCTTGAGCCCGGTCATCAGCATCGAACAGAAAACTACGGGTTGGAACCCCCGTTCTACCGTAGGCACCATCACCGAAGTGTACGATCTGTTCCGGCTGCTGTTTGCACGCGCCGCCGACGCCTACTCCCACGTCACCGGAAAAAAGATGTTGCGCTATACGGAAGACCAGATGCTGGACTGGATCCGGAGGCAATTTGATGGACAGCAGGTCACGATGCTGGCACCTGTGGTTCGCTCGCGCAAAGGACATTACCGCGAACTATTCGACCAGATCAGGAAGCAGGGGTTTAGCAAAGTGCGCATCGACGGGGTAATCACCGACCTCAAACCGGGCCTTCAGGTCGACCGCTTCAAAATACACGACATCGAAGTGCTCATCGACCGCCTGCAGGTTGCTCCCGGACGCGAAGATCGATTGCAGTACAGCCTGCAAACAGCCCTGAAAATGGGCCAGGACGTCGTGTTCATCCTGCTTACCGGGGAAAACAAATTGTACCCCTTTAGCAAGCGGCTGATGGACCCCGAAACGGGCATGTCATACGACGAGCCATCTCCGAACACCTTTTCCTTCAACTCGCCTTACGGCGCCTGCCCCGACTGCAAGGGCATCGGATCCATATACGAAGTTGACCTTCATCAGGTCATTCCCGACGACTCCAAATCCATTGCCAACGGGGGGATCGTTCCTCTTGGAGAACAGCGCGAGAATTACCTCTTCCGGCAATTGCGACAGATTGCCGAACGCCATAAGTTCAGTTTGTCAGCGCCCGTATCCAAAATTCCGCGTCGGGCCCTGGACACCATACTGCAGGGAGGCGACGACAGCTATCCCAATCCAAATCCAAATGGCTGGTTTGAAGACAGCCACCACATTGCTCAGGAAGGACTTGTCAACATGCTCAAGCGGTGGTATCGCGACACCGGTTCCGAGAAAGTTCGCCGCTTCGCGGAAGACTTTATGATCATTGCCAACTGTCCCTCCTGTGGGGGATCCCGCCTGCGCAGGGAAAGTCTGTTCTTTAAAATTGCAGGCAAGAACATCTCCGAACTGGCAAGCATGGACATTCAGGATCTCGCTGAATGGCTCCAGGACATTGAATTGCAACTGAGCGATAAACAGCGCGCCATTGGACGCGACATCCTGAAAGAGATCCGTGCGCGCGTGGGCTTTCTGCAGTACGTCGGCCTGGATTACCTGAGCCTGAACCGAACGGCCGTTAGTTTGTCGGGTGGTGAATCTCAACGCACCCGGCTGGCCACCCAGATCGGTTCGCAACTCACCGGCATTACGTACATCCTCGACGAGCCCTCCATCGGCCTCCATCCAAGAGACAATCACCGGCTCATCCGGTCGCTGCGCGAGCTGTCAGGCATCGGCAACACGGTTATTGTCGTCGAGCACGACAAGGAGATCATGCTGGCGTCGGATTACATCATCGACCTGGGCCCCGGTGCCGGCGTACACGGCGGCCATATCGTAGGAGAGGGCAAACCGGATGACTTCGTACTCAGTTCGTCGCTCACCGCCGAATACCTCTCTGGTAAACGCAACATCGACATTCCCAAACGGAGGCGCACCGGCAACGGTCATTACCTCGTGCTGCTCGGTGCCCGCGGAAACAACCTCCAGAACCTGAGCATCAAATTTCCACTCGGCACCTTTATGTGCATCACCGGGGTTTCGGGCAGTGGCAAATCAAGCCTCATCAACGAAACGCTGTATCCCGTTCTGCGCGAACACTTTTACAACAGCCTGCAGCGCGCCCTTCCTTACGATTCAATGGAAGGGCTCGAGTACCTCGACAAAGTCATCGAAATCGACCAGGAACCCATCGGCCGCACGCCCCGCTCCAATCCGGCAACCTACACCGGTTTGTTTACCGAAATCCGCAACCTTTTCGCGGAGTTGCCGGATGCAAAGATCCGGGCCTACAAACCAGGGCGCTTTTCCTTTAATGTAAAAGGAGGCAGGTGTGAAACCTGCGAAGGCGCCGGTCTCAAAGTCATCGAGATGAATTTTCTTCCCGATGTACACGTGCACTGCGAAACGTGCAACGGCAAACGCTACAACCGCGAAACCCTCGAAATCCTTTATAAGGGAAAATCCATCGGCGATGTGCTCGACATGACCGTGGAAGACGCAACGTCCTTTTTCGAAAACGTTCCGAAGATCTACCGCAAACTCAAAACTCTGATGGATGTTGGCCTTGGATACATCACCCTGGGCCAGCAGGCCACGACGCTCTCAGGAGGTGAAGCCCAGCGCGTAAAACTCGCCGAAGAACTTTCGAAAAAAGATACGGGACAAACGCTGTACATCCTCGACGAACCGACAACCGGATTGCATTTTGAGGACATCCGACAGCTCATCGATGTCCTTCAAAAGCTGGTCGACCGCGGAAACACCGTCATGGTGATCGAACACAACCTCGACGTGGTCAAAGTTGCTGACGTCATCCTCGACCTGGGTCCGGAGGGTGGAAAAAACGGTGGCCGCGTGGTCGCCTACGGTTCTCCCGAACGCGTAGCCGAAATGGCAGAATCTCACACGGGTAAATACTTGCGTGCAGAATTGGGACTCTCCTGAAAGTCCTTTAGGATTTAATAAATTTCCTGGTGAGTTCCCCTCCCTCTGAATCCATGATCTTAACGACGAAGAGTCCGGGAGCAAGATCTGCGACCGGTTTGATGAGCGTACCGGAACCAGGCATCAGGTCAACCGGCTCGGACAACCAAATCCTCCCGTGAAGGTCGCTCACCTCGAGACGGCCTTTCAAGGCCTGTTCCACATCCCATTTCAATTGCAGGCAATCGCCGTCAGAAACAGACACCCAAAACTGCGATTTGAGGGATGCTTCGCCCGTTGCAGTATTGATGGCACAGGATAACGACTGTCTAACTTGACCACGGATCTCACCGGATGGGTTGGCTGCGGTATGTACGTTGATGAATGCATTGTCGTTGCGCAAGTCGTTTGCCAAAGAGGCATCGATGTCCACTACCCCAGTGGAATATGGATTGGGCAACTCGAGGGCCTCGCGCTTGCTGCCGGGACTTCCAAACGCTCCGGCATTTAGAAAGGTGGTAAGGGCATCGCCGTTGAGGTCCAGCGTGTGCAAAGCGTACTCCATCTCGGTTCCCGCCTTGTTGACGCAAATGTAAGCGGCACCATAAGCAGGAACGGTCCTTTTAGGTACCTCCTGGTCCCCGCAAAGGTCAAAAGCAAAAGGGTGCATGAGGTTGCAGGTGATCTGCGCGCGGATCTCACCTGCCGGATTCGCAGCCGTAGCCACATTGAAATACAGTCCGTCGTTCAGAAAGGCCGTTCTGTCATCGGGAGTCAGCAACAGCGCCCCAGAGTAGATTCCCGGGTATGACGTCTCATTCAGCAAGCCCACAGGAGGGCCTGTCATGCCACGAACACCCGTATGGATGCTCGCCGAAACGGGCGACTGCACATCGCTGATCAGGACGTAGTAGAGGCTGTCGTTTTGAGGATAGCCGAGGACGGCATAACCATACCCTCGGGCATTGGTCACCACCGGGGGAATCACCTCGCCACCCTCGGCCGCGCCATGCCCGTTGAATAGAGGTGGCAGAATGAGTTGACCGCGAATCTCGCCGTCGGGATGGGCCTCGGTCGAAATTTGCGCGTACACCCCGGTATCGAACGCGGCAAACAAAACCTCGATGACCGTTAGCTGATCGACCACCTCTCCTTCCATTTCGGGTCCTGTGCCGAGAACGGCCAACACCGGACCATTGCTATTGGCAGCGCCACGGTGCAACGTGAGTTCTTTAATCGGACTGGAGAGTGCCACAGGCACGACGCTGAATTCCATCCGGGTGAGGTTTGGCGAAAACCGGAACGCACCCAGGGCGATACCCGTGCTGTCAACCGGAGGATTTACATTTTCACCCGCCAGCAAAGCAGGCATGACGTATTCAGCACGCCAGTCGAGTTGCCCCCTCATTTCTCCATTAATGTGAAAACTGCTCCGGACGTTGAGGTAGAGGTTTCCGCTGGTGGCCAGTTCGACGAACAGGGCCGGGGTGGGAATGCGGGCAACGATGCGATTGCCCTTTACGTAATCGTTGAGGTTGAGAAATACGGGACCGTTGACCATGCGGTCGCCCGCGTGAATGCCACATCCGGTCAGGTTTCCCGTGATGTTCGCGAACACGCCATGGATCTCGAGCATCTGGAAATCGTCCGATACAGTAAAAGTCACGAGGCCGCTTGCATCCGTCCGTACCACAGGCACATGATTTGCTCCGTTGAGTTCCGCGACAAACAGCAACCGGCCCTGTTGTGCAGACATCGACGGGAGGTACATCAGAAAAATGATGGCCAAACGGCAAAGTGCAGACTTCAATTTCATCATCGCCAAAATTTAGGTGAACAGAAGCATTTTGCCGAACCGAGATGCCAGCAAATAACTCCTTTAGAGATAACGCATGGATTGATCAGAAGTTCCTGTAAATAACAGCAAAAGGGTTCACGAAAAGCCGTTCAGAGCAGAGAGTGTACCGCCCGAACGACAGAGTGAACATCCAACTCGTATGCCTCAAGCAATTCGAGGGGTTTTCCCGATTCGCCAAAGCGGTCCTTTACCGCTACGTAAGCCTGCTGGCAAGGGTATTTCTGAACCAATACCTGGGCAATCGAATCGCCAAGTCCGCCATTGCGCTGATGCTCCTCGCAACTCACGATCCTTCTCGTTTTCATGGCAGAGCTGAGCAGCGCCTCTTCGTCGAGCGGTTTGATTGTGTGGAAGTTGATGCATTCACAATCGATGCCCTCCTTTTCCAGGATCCGGGCAGCCTCCAAGGCGATCCAAACCATGTGACCCGTGGCGGCAAGGCTTATATCCCGCCCTTGTTTCAGCACTTGTGCCTTTCCAAGTTCAAATGGAAGCTCCGAAAGGAATACCGGCCAGTCCGGTCGCCCGAAACGCAAGTAAACCGGACCCTCATGCCTGGCAATGGCTTGCACCGCCTGCCTCGTTTGCGCAGCATCTCCGGGGACGACCACCGTCATGCCGGGCAACATCTTCATGAGGCCAATGTCTTCGAGGATCTGGTGCGTAGCACCGTCTTCCCCCAGGGTAAGCCCGGCATGTGAGGCACAAATTTTCACGTTTTTGCCGGAATAGGCAATCGATTGGCGGATCTGGTCGTAAACCCTTCCCGTACTGAAATTGGCAAAGGTTCCGGTAAACGGGATTTTCCCATGGGTGGCCATCCCTGCGGCCATACCCATCATGTTGGCTTCTGCAATGCCCACCTGAAAAAACCGCTCCGGATATTGCCTGGCAAAGGCATCCATTTTGAGCGACCCGGTCAGGTCGGCACAAAGTGCTACAACCCGCTCGTCCGTTGTAGCCGCCTGCAGCAGGCCGGCCCCAAAACCATTGCGCGTCGCCTCCTTCCCGGTTGGCTGGTACCTATCCCATGACATATCGCAAAGATAAACGGCACCTCCTTACTCAAACCATTACATCCTCAAATTCAAGAACCGGACGGTAAATCCGGATACGCGCATCCCTGCAATTCCAGAGAAGGGCATGATTCCTCCTTGCCCAACGCCCCAAACAACCACTTCATGAGCACTCCGGCACAAGAAAATAATATTCAGCCTTACAACGTTTGCAGAGATTTGACCGCGAGAGGCTCTATTTTTGCCGGCACTGTTGTCCGCCCACTTCCCTGGAGCGGGGGTAGCAGAATGTAAACTATGGAAACTCCAGTTATCCTCATCGCCATCGGCCTGTTCATCTTCTTTGGCCATTACCTCAGCGGACTCTTTGAGCGCAAGGGCGTACCCGATGTGTTGGGTCTGATGCTCATTGGGATCCTAATGGGGCCGATATTTCGCGTCGTCAATCCTGACAATTTTGGCACTTTTGGATCACTGTTCAGCAACCTCGTCCTGATCTTTATCCTGTTTGAAAGCGGCACCGAGTTGCGCATCTCCGAATTGAAATCTTCTTTTCGGGATTCCGCAGCCATCACGACGATTGGGTTTGTCATCACTTCCCTTGCAACTTCTATACTTTGCATTTTGATTTTCAAGCTGCATTGGCTGAGTTGCCTGTTTGTTGGGACTGCTCTTGGAGGTACGTCTTCTGCGGTCGTTGTTGGACTGGTTCGAAAAATATCCATCCGGCCAAAAACTTCCACCACCCTGATTGTGGAGTCAGCCGAATCGGATGTGTTTACACTGGCCATTCCGCTGAGCATTATGGGGCTGATGCTGACGGGAACCATCGACGCCAAAACGGTCATCTCCCAATTCATTTCGGCCCTGGTACTCGCCCTTCTCATAGGCGTGGGAGGAGCATTTGTGTGGTCTTACATCATCAACAAAATCCCTACACTAAAGTCTACTAAATTTTCGACGCCAGCCTTTCTCTTTCTTTTGTACGGCTTCGCGGAATATCTGCATTTCAGTGGTCCCCTCACCGCTCTTTCCTTTGGAATTGCCATTGGAAACCTGGAATTCCTCGAACCCAAACTGCTCAGCACCATCATCCCAAACCAACGCATCGTCCTTCCTGCAGAAGAAAAGGATTTCTTCTCTCAAATCGTCTTTTTGCTGCGAACCTTCTTTTTCGTCTTCATTGGCGTAAGCATACGGATGGATCGCATGGACTGGTTGCTCTGGGGCGCCCTGATCACCTTTATCCTCTTCGTCCTGCGCGCCTTTACCGTCAGATGGGTGATCTCATCCAGGGTCCCCGTACTCGATCGCGCCGTCATGGCTACCATGATCCCAAAGGGTCTGGGTGCTGCCGTCATCGCGACCCTTCCGCTTCAGGAGGGCCATGCCGACGGAGCCATCATTCAGTCCATCTGTTTTTCCGTCATTCTGTTCAGTACGCTCTTTTGCGTCATCCTCTTTTTCCTCATCCGCAATGGAATTTCCCTTCCCATTTATAACGCTTTGTACCGCGTTGAGGTTAAAGGGAACCAATGATCCAAATCTGTTGTTGATTGTAAGTAAGAGTTCCAATTCACCTTAATTATCTCAACTTTTTTTCACCATGCAATTGATTTCATTGATCCAAAAATTATCTTCAGATCATGGAGGTCCGTGTGTTAGCCTTTTCTTGAATACCCACCGCACACACCCGCAAAATCTGCAGGATTCCATACAACTCAAAAATCTCATTAGCGAAGCTAAAAACCGATTGCTCGAATCTTCGGATAAAAGATCTGTCAGCTCCCTTCTCGAAAAGCTCGATGGCGTTGCAAAACTCGTAGATGTCAACTACCTGCTCGACAGTCTGCACATTTTTGCATCCAACGATGTGCTGGAAATCTATCGCAGCGTATGGCCCGTGAGTTCTGACGCAGTCGAAATTTCGGATCAGTTTGCCGTGAGGCATCTTCTGCAGGCATTAAACCGCACGGAAGATTATCTCGTGCTGGTACTTTCCCAGGGTGGCGTTTCACTTTACAACGCTACCAACGATCACATCCGTCAGGAGGTACGCAATGGCGATTTTCCCTTTTCCGAAAACCGGCATTACCTCACCTTCGGCGATAAGCGGAGCGACCCTAAGCAGATCGACGCCATGGTCAACGAATTCATCAACAAGGTCGACAAAGCCGTCGTGCAGGTGCACCGGGAGACCGGGTTGAGTTGCGCGGTGGTGGCAACTGATGAAATGTACTCCGCTCTGCTCCAGATGGCTGACCAACCGGGTATTTATCTCGGTCATGTGAAAATCAATTACAACCAAACCCAACCTCATGAAATCGTCGCTCAGACCTGGCAACTTGTTCGCACGCTGCAACATGAGCGGCGTCAGAAAGCCATTGATGAAATTAAGCAGGCCGTAGCACAGGGTAAGGTATTGACCGACCTTACCGAAATTTTCCAGGCCGCCCTGGATGGAAGAGGAGACCTCCTTATCCTGAAAGAGGATTACAGGCAAGCTGCCAGAATTATTAACGAACGTTCGTTAGAAGTTTTAGCCGTTGCGAATACCCCAGGATCGGTTGACGACGTCGCAAGCCGGATTGCATGGAACATCGTTCGCCAGGGTGGCCGCGCACTGTTTACTTCGAATGACAGTTTGCTCGAGCTGGGACCGATCTGCCTTAAAACGCGTTACTGATCCGTTTTCAGTCAATACCTTATTTGCTGGCGCCGAATTGGAGATCCGTGTTTTATAAAATTCAACGGATGAGCGCCCTGAATTGGTCCGTACGATGCTGAGGATCCTGTGTGTACAGGTTCAGTTGCGGATGGCCATCTGCACTGCAGCTTCTTCGAATTGTTGCGGCTTCAGCCGGCAGTAATCGTTGTCCAGTTTGTCCAGGGTCTCTGTGTCATTGAAAAACTGCTGCAGGTAATAAGTTCCCTGGTATCCCTTTTCTTTCAGGTAAGCAGCCATCCGCTTGATGTAGGCTTCATCCATGAGTGATGAATGATAGGTCGTTCTCACCTCAAAACGCACGGATGGCGAGGCAATGAGGAGTTCCAGGCTCTTCTCGAAAGGATGGAAGAGGTCGGACTGGGTAATGGTGTAAAAGCGGTCCTCCAGGGCCTTAAAGTCAAGAGCTACGTAGTCGACCAGCCCCTCACCGATCAGGCGGGCCAGCGCCTTGGGGTTTGAACCGTTGGTATCAATTTTCACAAGCATGTTGCGCTGACGGATCTCCCGGATGAAATCATCGATGTGCGCATGCATCATGCATTCGCCGCCACTGAGTACTACGGCATCGAGCAGGTTGCGGCGTTTGTCGAGGAAAGCCAGCACCTCCTCAAATGACATTTTGCCCTTGCCCCGGACAATGTCGACGTTATAACAATACCTGCATCGCATGTTGCACCCGGCAAACCATACGATGCAGGCTGTCTTGTCCGGATAATCCAGAAGGGTAAACGGAGTAATATGGTAAACCGGATTACTCACACTTCTGCTCCACAAAATGAAGGCGCTCACAATGCTCGCCCTTCTTTCCGATGTTGAAACTTTCAACCGGGCGATGGTAACCCATTACGCGTGTAAACACCAGGCACTTGGTGCGCAGCTCCTCATGAATCTCGAGCAGTTGCTGTTGTTTTGTATTTTCCATAGCTATTTAATTTTTGAATCCTGGGAAAGTTTATTCAATAGGGCCTCGTCGCAATGCGGGCAATATTCGTGCTCTCCGGCAAGGTATCCGTGTATGCGGCAAATGCTGAAGACGGGGGTCACGGTAATGTAGGGCAAGCGGAAATTGCTGATCACTTTGCGAACCAAGGCGCGGCAGGCCTCCGGCGAACTGACTTTCTCGCGCATATACAGGTGCAATACGGTTCCTCCGGTATACTTGCATTGCAATTCATCTTGCAGGTACAGGGCTTCAAACGGGTCATCGGTGTGGTTTACCGGTATCTGTGAACTGTTGGTGTAGTAAATGTTGTCTCCATATCCTGCCTGGATGATGTCCGGATAACGCTTCTTGTCTTCCTTGGCAAAGCGGTAGGTCGTACCCTCTGCCGGTGTGGCCTCAAGGTTATACAGGTTGTTGGTTTCCTTCTGGAATTGGAAGATCCTGCGACGGATGTGCTCGATGATGTTCAGCGCGAACTCACTCCCTTCCGGATCGATGATGTTGCACCGGTCGTCGGTAAAATTGCGGATCATCTCGTTGATGCCGTTTACCCCGATGGTCGAAAAGTGATTTTTGAAGTCGGGAAGATAGCGCTTGGTGTAGGGGTACAATCCACGCTCGAGCATCGTTATGATAAATTGCCTTTTCTTCTCCAGGCTGGATTTAGCAAGATCGAGCAGACGGTCGAGGTTTTCATACAGTTTTTCTTTGTCGTTTTTATACAGGTATCCGAGACGCGCCATGTTGATGGTCACCACCCCGATGCTGCCCGTCATCTCGGCGCTGCCGAACAATCCGTTGCCGCGCTTCAACAATTCGCGCAAATCCAGCTGAAGCCGGCAGCACATGCTGCGGATGGCATTCGGCTTGTAGGCATTGGGATTTTCCTGCCTGACGCCGCTTTCGTCGTAAACGTATTGGCTGCCAATAAAATTCTGGAAATACGATGATCCGATCTTGGCCGTATTTTCAAACAACAAGTCTGTATTGGGTCCGTGCCAGTCAAAATCCTCGGTGATGTTTACCGTTGGGATAGGGAAGGTAAAGGGCTGGCCGTTGGCGTCGCCTTCCGTCATCACCGTATAATAGGCCCTGTTGATGAGATCCATTTCGGGTTGAAAATGGCGGTAGGTCAAATCCGTCAGCGAGTTAACCCCGCGATCCTTTGCGAGTTGGAGCAGGTGGTCATTATGAATGTTCGTAAACAGGTGTATGGAGTTGCGCGTCGGAATCTGGTCACGCAAATCGTTGGGGACCACCCAGTCGAGGGTAATGTTGGTGAATGGCGATTGGCCCCAGCGGGCGGGAACGTTCAGGTTGTACACAAAACTGCGCACCGCCTTGAGGACCTCATCAAAACTGAGCTGGTCTTTGAATACGTAAGGTGCCAGGTAGGTGTCGAATGAGCTGAATGCCTGTGCCCCTGCCCATTCGCTCTGCAGGATGCCCAGGAAATTGGCCATCTGGCCGAGGGCTTCCCTGAAATGCGAAGGCGGGCGGCTTTCCACCCTTCCCCGGACACCGTTGAAACCATCGCTCAACAGGACGCGCAGGCTCCAGCCTGCACAATATCCGGTGAGGCAGTCGAGATCGTGGATGTGGTAGTCTCCGCTGCGGTGAGCATAGCCCTCTTCTTTGGAATATACCTTGTCGAGCCAGTAATTGGCGATGACTTTCCCGGCGACGTTGTTGATCAGACCCGCACTCGAATAAGAGGTATTTGCGTTGGCGTTGATGCGCCAATCCTTCTGAAAAGCATACTCCTCGATCGTCTGCGAGCAATCGATGTACGTGGTGTCGTCGTTCAGACCGGCGAGGTGCTCCCGCTGCAGTTTGCGCGTGTGGCGGTGGAGCATAAAGGCGCGCATGACATCGAAGTAGCCCTTGGCAAAGAGCTCCTTTTCAATGATGTCCTGGATCTCTTCGACAGCCCAAACGTCCTTGGCTTCCAGCTTTTTAAAAACCAACTCGATCAACTGTTCGTCAGCCGGCGCTTGTTGCCCCTTGAAGGCTTTTAGGATGGCATCTTCTATTTTGTAGGCGTGGAAGGGGTGATATTCGCCGTTCCGCTTGATAACGAACTTATTCATCGCGCTGGTTTTGAGTGTTTAAGTATTAAATTTCGAAGCTTTCGTCTTGCTTCCTTCTCAGGAGCATCGGTTTGGGTTGTGGTGGCCGGTCCGTCCACTTAAAGGAAGTCGTGGGCCGGGAGGGGGGTTCCCCGCGGACTTCCTCTCAAATAGTGCAAGGTGGGCTTTGTATTCATCATGACTCACTGTGGGCAAAATTAAGATAAAGGACCATTTAAGCTCAAAATCATATCAAAAAAATTTTTAATATTAAATGCGCATGGTCTTATTGGCAATTCCGGCTGCCAAATCGGCAAGCGAAGTCTCTTCAAACTCCTTTTTCAGGGCCCCTTTGACGTCTTTCCAGAAATTGTGTACGGGACAGGGCTCGGCTTCTCCACAGCCCGGAAGCCCCAGCAGGCATTTATCAAAAAAGTTCTGGCCTTCGAGCATGAGGACGATGTCTATCAGGAAAATCTCTTCCACCGGTTTGTTGAGCATGATTCCGCCCTGTGGTCCGCGATGCGACGTCAGCAGGCCCTGCTGGGTCAGCGTCTGGAAGGTTTTGGTCAGGAAGTGAAATGAAATGTGCAGCTCTTCCGAGATTTGTCCAATGCTGACATATTTGTCCTTCTCATTCTTGGAGGCCACGTAGATCAGCGCCCGAAGACAATAGATGGTTGCTCTGGATAAGGTGCGCATGACGGAGACGATTGAGATTTTCGAATCCCAAATATAATGATTTTTTATAATTTGATTCCCTTCGAGCCCATCTGCGGTCCCTTACGACCCTTCCCCGGTGTTTAAAAAGCCCCATCGACCCATGGGCAAGCCGGCCGTCATCTGGTATTAATCGCATCAAAATCAGAAACTTGCATTATCGTGGCGCATTCGCCTGCCATGCTCTCCCCTGTGGAAAAATAGTTTTGGTCGTCACGCATAGCAATCGGGAATCATGCCGGTGGTCTGGGGTTCTCCCTAAGCGTGCAACTCGCCTCACCACCATTAAAAAAAGTGCCTTCCCGCATTTCCGGTTGTCCCGGCTGCCAGGAAGGCACTTTTGCGTTTAGCGCTCAACCCGGTTGAATGGCTGGGATGAGTGCGCTGGTTTTCTTACTTGGCGTATTCGGCCTCGTCGATGGGCTCTTCCTTGATCTTGCCCTGAATTTCCAAGGAAATGGTTTCGTCCATCTCGAGGATGTTTGCCGTTTTGGTTTTCAAGGAGTTCCAGCGGCTGACGATGAACCAGGTGATCGGGATGACACCGCCGAAGAAGAAGACCATGGCACCGATACCGCGCATCCAGGTCAGCGACTTGAAGATGCCATAATCCATAAACTCGGAGGAACGTCCATACCACAGTCCTTGCTCGACCACTGCCTTAAACTGGATGGAACCAGCCGGGAACAGGTCGAGAATGACCATGAGAATCAGACCGACGTTGATGGACCAGAAAGAAATATTCAACACTTTTTCGTTCCAGGCCGCCGGTTTCACGATGAGGCGGCTGGCGAACAGCAGCGCAGCAATGGACACGTTTCCATAAACCCCCATCAGCGCAGCGTGGGCGTGGTTGACGGTGAGGTAGGTACCGTGTTCGAAATAGTTCATGATTGGGAGGTTGATGATGATCCCGAGTACACCTGCTCCGAAGAAGTTCCAGAAGTTCACTGCAATGAGGAACTTGAACACCTCGGGAAATCCAAATCCCTTGATCTGGTCGTGGGCCACGTCGCCAACGGCCAGGCGGGGCATGTTTTTAAAGCGCCATGCCTCGACGGTGAGGAGGATCAGCGGAACAAACTGCAGGGTGGAGAACACGCTGCCCAATGCCATGGTGGCTACGGGCTTGGCATTCCAATAGAAGTTGTGCGATATGCCGAGCAAGCCCGTTCCGAGGAAAAGAATGGTTGCGAAGTACACTACGCGGATCGCAGCGTTGCGGCTGACCAGTCCCATGAGCACCATGAGGTAGGAAACGATCACCGTGATGAATACTTCAAAGAATGCTTCTACCCACATGTGGATGACCATCCATCGCCAGAAGTCGGCTATGACGAAATTGGTGTCCGGCTGAGCTACAAATCCCGAAAGGAAGAGGAGCGGAATGCCGACTACGGAATACATGATCCATTTGGGAAGTGTCCAGGGCTCTCCCTTTACGAATGCCGGGCGCAGTCCGCGGTAAACCACGACGATCCACAGGGCAAAAATGCCCATGAGCAAGACCTGGAAGGCTTTTCCAAAATCGACAAATTCCCATCCCTGGTGCCCGAACCAGTACCACCATTCGCCCATCATGCCGAGTGGGCCGAGGGTCATACCCACCAGCGAACCGGCGACCAGAATGAAGAGGCCGGCAAAGAGGGTATTGATGAGGGGCAATTGTCCGGGGACTTCCTTTTTGGCAAGGATCGGCAAGATGAATATGGAAGACGCGATCCAGCAGGTGGAGATCCAGTACAGGGACAGCATGATGTGCCAGGTTCTCGGAATGTTGACCGGCAGGCTGTCTGCAACGTTGATGCCGACGAAGCCCAGCCAGTTGATGAAGTCATTCAGGGTAACCAGTCCTCCCACCACCTGAACGGCAAACAGAAGAATGGCAACCGCAAAGAACTTGTAAGAAGCTTTCTGCGAAGGCGTGGGTTTGAAATTGGCTACGCGCTCCACCGTGAACAGGTCTCTCTTTGGAGGTTTGAAGAATTTGTTCGGCAACTGATTGTATTGTCCGATAAAATAGAGCACGATACCGCACATCAGCACAAAGGCCAGCATACCGAGTACGCTCCACAGGATGACAGGAGAGGTCGGCGTGTTACCGGCATAGGGGTCGTAGGGCCAGTTGTGGGTATAGCTGAAATCGTTTCCGGGGCGCTCCACAACGCAGACCCAGGCTCCCCAGAAAAAGAAAGATGCCAGGTCGGAAACGCGGTTTCGGTCTGTCAGGAAATTTTTGGGCGGAAATCCTTCGCCATCGTTATTATCGATGTAGAAATCCTGGTAGTACTTGACCACTCCCTGATAGGCATACGCCTGTGCGGCGTTGAGGGCTACCAGGTTCTCGCTCTTGTTGTAGGTGTTTTGCTTCAACTCCTTCTTCACGCGCTCTGCGAGCTGCTTTTTCATAAACTCGTCGGGTTCAACACCCGTTTTGGCTTTGACCTCGGCAGCATAAAACTCGTTCATGCGCTTAGCCATGATGTTCAGGGCCTCGGCCGTAAAATCCGGACCCCGCTGAGCGCCATCTCCGAAGTAGCTTCCATACTCCATCAGCGCCTTTTCGTGAAAGACCTCCTGTCCGCGTACGATGGTAGCGTAATCGAACAGAACCTTGCCCTGCTCGTCTTTGAACCCGGCCATCGGCGGTGCGTCCACGTACGTCTGGAAGCCGATCATGCCTACTCCCAGCAAGCTAATGATGAATATGAAGATCAGCGGACCCCGCCAATTCTTCGTATTCATGATGTAATTCATGCTCCGCGACCGGAGTGAACCATTCTGTTGCCCATTTTGACCATTAGTTTCCATCCTCTTGGATTTAAATTGCGTTTTAAGATTGAGAAAGTGTAATGTTATTTAAAAAGGTGAAAAATTCAGGATTTAAGGTGTTACTATCTTAAATAGAGGTAGGGGTTATGGCCTGCCTGTATTTGAGACAAATATAGTCTTAAATTATCCGGAGCCTCAAAATTTTTATGCAGTTTTTTTGAACAATTCGCGAATAGTCATTCGTTCTCAAGTGTATTTAACTAAAAATCAATCCATTAATTTTTCACATTCCCACTCCCTGGGGATTTGAGCATCCGCATCAGCGAGGCATTAATCCCCTCGCTCAGACAGGTCTGTCAATTCTTCCAGGCTCCAGGCGGCAGGGGATTCAGAAAACAACTGCCGGGTTTGCCCCCAGGTGTTTTTAAAGAGTTCCGAACTCCGGTAAGCTTCCAGGGCTTCATGGCTTTCCCATTGGCTGATCGTAAAGAGATGTTCTTTGCGGGCAGCATTTTGGTGCAGGGACAGCGCGAGGCAGCCGGGGAAGCGCTCAATGCGCTGCCGGACATCCGCGAACAGCTCCAAAAACCGGGCCAGTTCGTCGCTTCGGAACTGCATATTTACAATGCGCGTTATCATCTTATGTAAAGATTGTATGAAATTTAGGGGTGCAGGCGGCACATCGTCCATTTTGCGAGGCCAAAGTGAATTATTTTTCCGTAAGTTTGTTGCACCTATTTTAAAAACCGGTTAAACCCAAGGTATTTGTCACAGAGTGAAATCATTCTCACCGTAGAAAACCTCGATCCCGTCGAGCTGTTCGGAGAGAACAACAGCAAGTTGAACATGATCCGCCGTTCCTACCCCGATGCGACCATCACCTCCCGGGGTTCCCTGATCAAAATCTCCGGGAAGAAAAAAGACACCCAGGCGGTTAAAGAAAAGGTTGAGACCATGGTGCGCTGGCTCCGCGAACGCAAGGAACTGCCGGTTCAGACCGTGGAAGATCTGCTGCAGGGGGATAATCCGTTTCAGCAGCAGCCGGCTGCGGGCGAACACAAGTCCATCCTCGTGCAGGGTCGGGATGGCAGGGTCATCTATGCCCGTACCAAAAATCAGCAGCGCATGGTACAGGCCAGTTCGGTGAGCGACGTGGTTTTTGCCATTGGCCCTGCAGGCACCGGGAAGACTTACACCGCCGTAGCTCTTGCCGTTCGCGCCCTCAAAAACCGCGAAGTCAAGAAGATCATCCTCACCCGTCCGGCCATTGAAGCAGGAGAAAACCTCGGCTTCCTTCCGGGAGACCTCAAAGAAAAAATTGATCCCTACCTGAGGCCGCTCTACGATGCACTCGACGACATGATCCCCGCCGAACGGCTCCAGCAATTGATGGAAAACCGGGTAATCGAGATTGCACCGCTCGCCTTTATGCGGGGTCGCACCCTGGACCACGCTTTTATCATCCTCGATGAGGCTCAAAACTGTACGCCGCTTCAATTGAAAATGTTCCTAACCCGCATTGGCCCTTCGGCCAAATGCATCATCACCGGCGACCTTTCCCAAATCGACCTGCCCTATAAACAGGTATCGGGACTGCGACAGGCTACCCGGCTGTTACAAAACATCTTTGGCATTGATACCATTTACCTCGACAACGAGGACGTTGTCCGGCATCGCCTCGTAAAGGATATCCTCAGGGCTTACGACCGGCACGACGAAAAGAGGAGAAGGGAAGCAGAAGAGGAGGAATAAGTCCCTTCTTGTTGTTTTCGCGTTTCACGATGGGGTCTCTTTTTGGCTGACAAAGGGTAACCATTGCACCCATTTCCGGTAACGGATCACCCGGGACATACCCTCCGGGAACTCTTTTACATATCGCGTCCGAACCACTGCTGGAGGTTGGTGCGTATGCTGATCTGGCTACTGCCTCCGGCGATGTGGTATCCGGAGTAGGCATATTCAAAGCGGAATTTGTAAATGCGGAGGCCAAATCCTCCGGACAGCCCGCTCAGGCTGCGGTAATCAGCAACAGACAGGTCGCGGTTGCGAAGGTGATTATAACCCAATCGGAGGGAGAAGTTTTCCCGTTTGCCGACGTTGAGTTCGATGCCAAGCACGAGGTGGCGCATCAGGTTGCCCAAAGCCCTGTCAAAAGCTCCGGGTTCTTCTTCCTCGCCAAAAAGCAATTCTCCATCGCTGAGATTGGGATCGTCGTAACGCAGGTTCCACCTTTCCATGTGGCGGAATCCGATGTGGTAAACGAGGGGCAGGTGTTTCAGCTTTTTGGAGAAGCCGAGTTGTACTTCCAGTGGAAGGGGTTCTCGAAGCTGATGATAGGGCGACAGTTGAAATCCGGCGTTGCGCAACACCAGACTTACCCCAAATTGGCGTTCCGGATTTGCGTACGAGATGCCGGCGGAAAACGCCAGACCCTGAGATTGATAGGCGTCCAGGGTGGAGTGGATGTAATGGATGCCGGCCCCGACGATGATGCGCTCCCGAAAAGCGCGGGAGGCGGAGAGGTAGAAGTCCGCATCCGAAGCCTTGAACTGACCGCTCTGAGCGTCGTACACATCCGTGCGGGGAATGTCCCCATACCGCGCATAATGCACCCCTGCCATCAGGGTCAGTCCGTTGGAATCGATGGCATGGACGTAACTAAAGTGTCCGAACCGCACATCTGCAAAGTAAGAGGTGCTGCTAAAAAGGAGGGAGCCGCTCATATCGGGTGTGAGCAATGCCGGGTTGAGGAAAGCCGCTCCGGGGTCGCCCGTGCGCCAGGAAACCGGCATACCCCCCAGTGCCGCCACCCGGGCTCCCGGGGAGGCCTGTAAAAAGGGGTAAACTTCACGCCCTCCCGTTTGCGCCGACGGCCTATTGCCAGTCAGCACGCACATTAAAAAGGCGATTGCGAGGCTGTATCTCTTTTCCATATGGTTGTACACCTTCCCATGTCGCAATGAAGCGTTCGCACGAGTTGTCCGGCAGAATCAAACAATTTCAATTCACCATGCTCCACAGGACCGTCACTTTGCCGGTAAGTGCCCGTCGCTTTGGGTTTGCCGTTTTCATAGTACTCTTCAAACGGTCCCCACTCCTCGTTGTGTTCAAAAGAAACCTTTTCCTTAAGTTTTCCGGACGGGTAGAACACGCGCACCTCTCCCGTCATTTCGTCTTCGGCATAATTGGCCTCCAGCTCGCGCGTTCCATCCGGAAAGTACGCGGTGTAGGGTCCATGGTAACGGTCGTAAACCCGGGCCTCTTCGCTTTTTAGCACCCCATTCTCAAACAACTGGCGCAGGCCGTGAATTCTTCCAAGGTCGTAGGTAGATCGTTCCAGCAGAACCCCGGAGGGATCAAACCGCTCATACGCGCCGTGGCGCACTTCGCCGGTGTCGGTGACCCGTACTTCGTACACCTCGTGGCGCTCTCCGCTTTCGTAACGGGTCTCAACGGTTTGTGTCTTCGTGCAGGATAACGCGCTCCAGCAACATGCCATAGCCAGGATTCCCCTTGTACATCTTCCTGCCGCCATTTCAACATAACGCAATCCATCGCCAAACATTGCCATCGGAAGGGGCAACTGGCAAAACGGGAATTTGCCCAAAAATAGAGGCGTTCTTAAAAGAACTTGCTGCGGTAATCCTTAACCCGGTATTGCTCTTTCAGAGAAGGCATCAGGTAGTTCATGGCGACGTTCTTTGCCGGGTGAACGAAGAAGGCCCTGAACGCATCCAGGTTGGAAGGAGGTCCGGGGATCTGCTTGCGGAGCAGTTTGCAAACCAATACGCCTTTTTCCCCCATAATCGGCTGGGAAGTTTGCCCTTCCTCCAGCTTTACCAGGCTCGACACGACCCGGATCTCTTCCCCCAGGTTGTTGATGTACCCGGCGTAAGGAGAGGTGTCAAAAGAGGTATCAATAGACCCTACGGTATATTCTCCCAGGACCAGACCCAGCTCTTTGACCTCTCCGATCCGCTCCTTGATCATTTCAAAACGCTTGCGCTTCAAAATTTCGCTCTTGAGCTGGCTGCGGAACGGCTCGATGGATGCGATGCCCTTGGGTACGATTTCAGAAAGTCCGGCGATGACGTATTTGTTGGTAAATTTCTTGGTTTCCTCCTGGAGGTCGTAAACCTCCGGGCTCACGTCGCCGACTTGGGTATTTTTTAAATAGGCCCAGCGGACGATTTCGCGAACGGTATTGTTGGCAAACGCACCGAATTTGTTGACCTGGTAGGTATTTTCAAAGAGATTGCCTACAACTTCCAGCGAATAGCGGCCATCTTTCACGAGGGCCTGTTCGAGCGCGTCGAGGGTCCTGTTTTCCTGGATGATGGTTTGCGCAAAATCGAATAAACCATTGGTCACTTCATCACCGGGTACGATGGTTTCTCCAATCGTTGCGAGGTGAACACCCATGGTGTTGGTGTTGTAGGCCGCATCGTTGAGCTGGATGAGGTGAACGCCAAATTGGGTGAGTACCATTTTGAGGTCACCCTTTTTCATCTGAAAGAAAATGGCGTCGTTGAAGGGCTTGACCATTTTTCCGGGTGTCGTAAAGCCGAGGTCTCCCCCTTTGATTGCAGAACCCGGATCCTGGCTAAACTTCATGGCCAGGGAATCGAAACGGCCCTTCCCCGTCTCTACGAGGTTGCGCAGGCTGTCCAGCAGCGAAACAGCGGCGAGGTATTGGTCGCGGGTTTGAACGCGGACCAGAATGTGGCTGGCGCGAACGGAGTCGGGCAGCGCCTTGCGGTCGAGTATTTTGGTGATGCGGTACTCTCCCTCGTCGACATAGGGCCCCAATACATCGCCGACCGGTGCCAGGAAGGCAATTTCCTGAAGCATCGGCGTCAGCTCCTGGGCCGGCTTATAAGCATCGTCCCAGGTACCCAGGTTACTGACCACATAACTCGAATCGTCGGTAGTTGTCTTGAAGGTCTCAATTTTTGAGGCTACGGCATCGCGCAAGATGGCGGAATCTTCTGCGGAAGGAATGATGTCGAGCACTGCCAATTTTACCGTACGGGTCTCTTCTTTGGTCTGAATGGAAGCTTCCTTCTCTTTGCGCATGGCTTCGTAATCACTTTCCTCAATCTTTACATCCTCTTCGTTGATGACGTTATAGGAAACCAGGCCATAAGCAAAGTCGAGCCTCAGGTTGCTCTCGTATTGGTTGCGCTCGATCATGAAATTGGGCATGTAGAGCGAGCGCGAAACGAGGTTGCTCAATTTGGCATTCATCCGGTCCTGGATGACCTGCTTTTGCTGAACCAGCCAGAAATCCCGGTACTGTGGGTCGAGGCTTTCGTCTTCGAGACCCTGCTTGAAAAAGTTGAGTTGCTCGCGGTTGACCTGGCCCGTATTGGGGTCGCGGAAATTGCGCTGGATGACTGGCGACAGGTTGTAGCCAAACTGAAGTTCCTGCAGTTCGGCTTCGCCCACCCCGGTACCGTTGTGCACGGCCTCTTTGTCGAGAATGACCTTTTCGATGAATTGGTTCCACAGGTAGTCCTTGCGGCCAAAATAGTCGACGTCGGCATTGTTGTAGAGCACCCGCTCCGTTTGCTGGAACTCGCGCCAGCTCAACTCCTCCCCGGCGACGCTGCCCACCGTGTCCGGATTGCCGATGAGGCTGGATGAACCACCGGAGGTCATGTCCATTACAATGAAGCCCAGCAAGGCCAGGGCCATGAGCACGGTGACGATCCACAGGCGTTTCCGGATACTCGAGATCATTCCCATATCAGCAATTTAAATTATTGATTATCAATATAATATTTTGAAAAATGCCCCAAGGCATCCCCATTTTTTGGGTCTGCAAAGGTAATAGCTTTCCATCTTTTTTTCATCCCGGCCTTCACAAGCCCCGGAAGTCTGAAAGACTATTGCATCGGAACTGGAAAACGGGCTGGAGGGCATCCAGGGGTCCTGTTCAATCAGCAAGGTACAGCCTACAATAAATGTCAACTGAGAATCTTGCTCCGGGAAGGCCTTTATCGAGAAGGACCTCCCTAATTTGCTGCCATTCTGCAGAAGCTATGCATAGAACGGCAGGCGCAGCAGTCCCACTGCGTGACCAAGGACGATTGCACACACCCTTAAACACATGCTTATGAAACACTCAATGATGATTTCGCTGGCGGCAACGGGCATGGCCCTGCTGTCCTGCAATGACGACCTGGCACCGGCAACCCCCGGGTTGCAGGCCGCAGAAATTCAGGCGACCTCCTACAAACTATTGGGAGGCAATGGATACATTGCTTTGCTGAAAGAGCATGGCACGCCCGAAGATGACATTTACGTTTTGTACACGGATTCCCGGCAGGCTTTTAGCCGGAACATCGAGGTGCTCTCCATTCTTGAAACGGCCGACGGCATCGACGTACGTCTCGGCGATGGAGGAGGGATCCGCTTTTCCGTTGATGCGCTGTCCGGAGCTTCTTTTACCGGTTATGGGCTGAGTACAGCCAGCGGAGAAGGCTATTACCCATCCTTTTACGGTTCCGGAAAGCCTCTGGCCAATCCCGATGTCGCCGACATACGCTGCAATTGTTACGAGAATACCAACCCCAACTCGGGCAATTGCGATGCGGGGGGAAAGGGCTCCACAGAATGCAACATCGAACACGGGGGCACAATCGTCGGCAACGGAATCTCATTCAAATGCAGCGTGAAGTGCGGCGATGGATACTACGCCTGCTGTAAAAGCATTTGAACCATGAGGCGCGGCGCAGGACGTTCACATGCCACGGCCTGCGACTGGACATATCGCGACGGGCATCATCGGAGCCAGCGCTCCCGGTGGATGCAGAAGACGCAGATTTTGGTGCCGGATCCTTTCATGAATCTGTTCAAAGGCCTGTCCACAATGGTGGTCGCGCCGACGGACCCCGGTGATGCGGTGAATAGCTAAGACCTTCAATGTTCCGTTTCGCTCCGGGAGCCCGGGAACGCCGAACCCGCAAAAAGTGCAAATTCCGATGAGGATGCTCTTCTGCGGAGTTTTTCAATGATGAACTAACGTTAGTTAATTAATGAGCAAGTTCGTTCAATGGAGAACACCCGTTAGGTAACATGAAAAAGGATTGGCTCCGGACTTTTTTCGGTTGGTTTGGAAGCAGTTGCCTCCGGGACAGCTGCTTCCGTTTTTTCCGGCTAGGTGCTTTGCGGGAGAAACCATTTACGGAATGAAATCATAGGGCCGGTGAGGAATACCGGCTGGCCGGCATAGATCATGGATCATGACCTGCTTGCTCCAAGCGCCTGGAATCGGGGGTGTAAGCGTTCACGACAACATGAGAAGAAGGGCCTTCCGCATACCCGCCAGGGCCGTGCGAATGATTGTGTATTGCCCAGTTTGCCGGCAAACGCTCAAAAGGGAGTGAAGTGGCCTTGTCCTTTCACTCGGGCATCAGAAGGGAGTGAAGCGGCCTTGTCCTTTCACTCGGGCATCAGAAGGGAGTGATGTGGGGTAGCCCTATTCACTCAGGCATCAAAAAGGAGTGATGTGGGATTGTCCTTTTCAATCAGGCATCAAAAGGGAATGATGTGGGATTGTCCTTTTCACTCAGACATCAAAAGGGAGTGATTTGGGATTGTCCTTTGAAATGGCAGGGTCGCCGGTCCGGCGCGTTCACCCGTGGTCTGGTGCATCAAAATGGGATCCATAGCAATGCCTATGAGCTGCTCAGCTTTCGGGAAGTCCAGGGAAGCATGTTTTGTTGTAAGCGTTCATGGCATGCTGGAGGCCGTTAAAACACCACGCAAGGGCAGCCTCTGCCGACCAGGTCAACAAACCGGGAAGGATCCTCTTTTCCTCTTCCGACCAGGGTCCCAGGACAAAGTCAACCTGCTTGCCCTTTGCAAAGGCGCTCCCCAGCCCGATGCGCAAACGCGGGTATTTCGTCATTTGAAGACTTTCCTGTATGCTTCGCAAACCATTGTGGCCTCCGTCGGAGCCGCCGCTGCGAAGGCGTATGGTTCCAAACGGGAGGTTGAGGTCGTCGAGGATGACCAACAAACGCTCTGGTGGGATCTGTTCCTTCTGCAGCCAGTAGGCGACCGCCTTGCCACTCAGGTTCATGTACGTCACGGGCTTGATGATCAGCAGTTTTCTTCCGCGGTATGCCGCACGGGAGGTGTGCGCGTAATTTTCCGTGATGAAATCAGCTCCGAGTTTTGCCGCGATGGCGTCGGCCACGTCAAAACCCACGTTGTGCCGGGTCCCGAAATAGGCCTTCTCCATATTTCCCAGTCCGGCAATGAGGAATTTTTCCATGCTTTCAATCCGAATGGTGCGGATTCGGGGGTAAAAATACAGCTCAGGTGCTCAGCCGCACGGTGGTTGTTAACCCTTTTCCCATGGACAGTGGGTTATTGGAACCGCACATCCCCAATGTGCTGGGATTTAAACCCTTTCCAGGGAATTAGTTCAACAAAACGCAACCATTTCAGGAGTAAGCTTTGCCTTTCCGTTTGCGCTGAAGGATTTTCTCCAACATTCACCGCGGTTTGTTCTGAAAGGCTGTCCACACTTTGCATGAGCCGCAGGCCGGATCCGGGTAAGCAAGGCATGATCATCTTCCGTTGGGTCTGCAGTTGAAAAGGATTCATTCGATTGCCTATGTTTACATTCAGGCGATGCGGAATCGGCAACGATCGCAGGCTGAATGAAATGACCAGCAAACTGATCTACCGGATGATTAAGAAGGCCACGCCCGAGCGCTTGTGGAATGCCTTTCTCGTGTACGGCAGTTACCGGCTGTCGCGTCTGTTACGCCGCCCCATTCAGTGGGGTTTGCCCATCGGCATATCGGTCGAACCCACCACCTCCTGTAACCTTCGCTGTCCCCAATGCCCTTCCGGCTTGCGTTCTTTCTCACGTCCCACCGGGATGCTCGACCTGCAGTCATTTGAAAGCTGGTTACAGCCCATTTCAGGTAGGATCTGGACCCTACAGCTCTATTTTCAAGGCGAGCCCATGCTCCATCCCGGATTTCCGGAGGCTGTGCGAATCGCACACGAAGCAGGACTTTTCACCATGAGTTCTACAAACGGCCACTTTCTTACCGAATCGCACTGTGCGGAGATCGTTCATTCCGGTCTGGACCTTCTGGTAATCTCCATCGACGGCGTCGACCAGGAGAGCTATCGGCAGTATCGCGTGGGCGGGAGCCTGGACAAAGTGCTGGAAGGTGCCAGGGAACTCGTAAGAATCAAAAAACTGCTCAGGAGTAAAACGCCCTACCTGGTTTTCCAGATGGTGGTATTCAGGCACAACAGCCACCAGATCGGGGCGGCCAAACAGCTCAGCCGGCACATTGGTTTCGACGAGATCCGCTTTAAAACAGCCCAGGTGTACAACCCGGCCTCGGCTGGCGAACTCATCCCTGAAGAGGCCCTCTATTCCCGCTATGCGCGCACCACGAGCGGCGGATATACCCTTAAAAACCATCTCCCCGATCACTGCTGGCGACTGTGGCATTCACCGGTCGTGAGCTGGGACGGCAAAGTCCTACCCTGCTGCTTCGACAAAGACGCGCAACACCGCATGGGAGAAGTGTCGCAAGCGGACTTTGAGTCGATTTGGCGGGGTAAGCGCTACGGGCAATTCCGACGCCGGGTACTTCGCGATCGCAGCTCCACGGAAATTTGTCGCAATTGCTCGGAAGGAAGCCCAGTCTGGATCCAACCCGGGAGTAAAGAATGACCCCACATTCAGGTAGACATACAACCGAAACCGGCTTTACCCACATTCCGTCTGGCTCCGAAAGGCTGCCCCCATCCCCTTGTTAATATGAATCAAAGCAACAATTAAATAATATATAAACAACAATTAATCAACATGATACGCATAGATATTTTTTAATTCTTTGATTAAGAGGCGTTTATATCTGATTTGTGGAACGATCTTCGCATCTTTGTGGTTGGCTTTCGATGCAGGACATAATGCCTGGCACTGGTTGAATCTCCGCGATATCCCAAAACTGCCTCGCGGATTTCTGCCCGGCATCCGGTCGCAGTCCAGTTAATTATACGCATTCATTTTCGCATGTTCACATTTTCTAAGCGCTAATCTCGTGCCCCATGCTTGCAGGCAATTCGTACAAAGTCATTTTTCAGGGTAAGCTCGAATTTGGAAACGAGCGGTCGTTCCAAAAGGCCCTGCAGTTTTTTGAGCAGAAGGCAGAGGTCCTTTACAAAAAAGAAGTGCTGTTCAAAACCAGCGAGCAGCTTTTCAATCTCGAAGACAAGACCCTGACCATTCCCAGATTCATCGGGACCAGCGGTGAAAAAATGTGGAAGAACACCATTAGTCTGCTGGAGTATTGTGCCCAGTTTTCTCTGGCCGGAAGCCTCAATGCCTGGATGGCAGACAGTGGCCAGGTGTTGCAACACGTTCACATAGAACCCAAAGGAGAAAAGTCCTCGGTCATGTTGTACCACGAGGGCCGCAAAATGGCAGAGCAGCATGGCCGGGAGTTGGAGGCCATTCAGTTGCTGACTGAGGCCATTGAAAAATGCGATCGCCACTCCCAGGCATACGAGAAGCGGGGTTACGTCAATTACCACCTGAAGAATTACGACGACGCCATTTACGACTTTCGCAAGTCGACGGCCATTGACGCCATGAATGCGTCTGCTCATTTTGGTCTGGCCAAGACCCTGATGGTAAAAGGACAGTTTGAAGCTGCCTGCGCGTCCTTTGACCAGGCCGTTCGCCAGTCCATAGCATTGCAACCCCTGCATTGGGCTTCGCGCCGTTCGAAAGGCGTTTGCCATTTGGAACTCAATCAGTTTGAAGAAGCCGCTTTTGAATTTAAGCTCTTTACCGCTCGCAAATTCCCAGAAGCTGACCCCAACCTTCGGCACCTCACGATGACCTGGTTCAATTACGGCAAAGCCCTCTTTGCGCTAGGCCGCCTCGACGCAGCGCTGGAAGCATTTGACAAAAGCCTCGATTTCCGGGCTGAAGACGACGGCAACCAGGCTGCAGAAATTTTCGTTCACCGGGGCATGGCGCGCATGGCCGCGGGCAATGCAGACTACATCCTCGATCTGAAAAAAGCTGCAGAGATGGGATCGGTTCGCGCTTCCGAGCTACTGGCCAATCAGGCCTGATCCATACACGCCAACGGCGCATCCAGTCGTTTTCTACAAAAACGGAATGCCCAACATCGTTCTGGCCCTTTCCATCGTCTTAGTTTTGTACGGTAACGCTTGTGCTCAGGAACACCTTCCCGCGCGCGTGGTCAAAAAATACCGGAGCGGAATGAGCTTATACCGGAGTGGACAGCCGGAACGCGCGCGCGCCACGTTCGAAAAAATTCTCAAGGATCATCCCGATTACGCCGATGCTCGGCTACAACTCGGTTCCGTTTGTTTCGATCTGGAAGACTACGCCTGTGCCGAAACCCAGTTCCTGCTGCGGTTGCAGCTTCCCGATCATTCCCCCGTCAAAATTCACTATACGCTCGGGCTTGCGCAATATCGATTGGGAAAGTTTGCCTTGGGCAGATCCAACGTCGAACGGTTTTTAACATACAGTCGTGACAGCGGCGAACTGCGGCAAAAAGCAGAGGCGTTGCTTGCCAAGCTACAATTCGCAGAAAAGGCGGCTGCCGGACAGCACGACGTCCAATTGCACGAACTGACGGCTCTCAATACGGATCGATCGGAATACCTCCCTTGCGTACGCCCCGACGGAAAGGCCGTTTATTTTACCAGGAGGTCGCCTCGTGGAGACGAAGACCTGTATTTTTCAGAACGCACCGCGACTGGCTGGACTGTGCCCGTTCCGCTCAGCGGGATCAACACTCCGCAAAACGAAGGGGCGCCGGCGATTTCTCCAGATGGTAAAACCCTCGTATTCACATCCTGTGATCGCCAAAATGGCTTAGGGGGCTGCGACCTTTACCGGAGCATATTTCGGGAGGGCGAATGGTCTGTTCCTGTAAATATGGGCAGCCCCGTCAATACGCCAGCTTATGAATCGCACCCTTGTTTTGCCGAAAATGGAAATGCGCTTTACTTTGCCAGTAACCGCAAAGGGGGCCGCGGGGGCTCAGACCTTTGGATGACGCGCCTTCAGCCCAACGGGACCTGGGGCAATCCTAAAAACCTGGGGGATCGCATCAATACCTCTGGCAACGAAGTCTGCCCTTTTGCCCATGCAAACGGGGCCGCCTTGCATTTTGCCTCAGACGGACATCCGGGCATGGGAGGAAAAGATTTGTTTATCACCCGCCTGGACGCCAGTGGCGATTGGGGGGTACCGGAAAACCTGTCCATGCCGGTCAACACCATTGGTGATGAATCGTCCTGGACTGTTTTCCCGGACGGCCTCACCGCCTGGATGGCCAGCGACCGCAAGTACCTTGCCGGGCAAGCCTCCTCCGTTCATCCCAATCTCGACTTGTTTGCCCTGGAATTGCCTGAAGGCCTGCGCATTGACCCTTCGTGCTATCTGCAGGTGAAGGTCCTCGACCGCTTCACGCGCAAAGTCCTTGCAGCAGAAGTGCGCTTATTCGACCTGAATGCCGGGCAACTGCTTTTTGCCGGAGAGACCGATGCGGAGGGTGTTGCGAAGCTTGCATTTCCCAAACATGCCGATTGTGCACTGCACGTTTACCAAAAAGGCTACGCCCTGTTTACGGAAAAATTCAGGGGATCTGAAATACCCGATACAGCAATCCTTTTTGAAGTGCTTGCATTGCTCACCCCTGAACGCGAAAGTGCGTCCGAGGCCTTTGTGCTTCACAATATTTTCTTTGCTTCCGGTTCCGACAGCCTCCGCGGGGAGAGCACATTTGAACTCGACGCGCTCCTCCGGTTTTTAACCGAACATCCTTCAGCGCGCGTTCGCATCGAAGGCCATACAGACGATGTGGGCAGTGAAGCAGACAACCAGACCCTTTCTGAAAAACGGGCTCAGGCCGTTGTGCGTTACCTGGTGAACAAGGGTGTTCGTCCAGAGCGGCTGGAAGCCCGGGGATATGGAGAATCCAGGCCTGTTGCTCCCAACGATGATCCCGTGGGAAGAAGCGCCAACCGCCGGATCTGTTTTACCTTGCTCGACCGCCATGAGAAAGAATAAACCCCAAAAGACCGTACGCGCAAACATCACCGGTATCGCACACAACGGCATGTCTGTTGGGAGAACCCCCGAGGGCATGGTCGTCTTTGTCGAAAGGGGAGCCCCCGGCGACGTTGCCGACGTGCTGCTCTCGCACAAACGCAAAGGAAGTTGGTATGGGCGGATTGAGCAGCTGGTTGAGCCTTCTGCGCACCGCACCGAGCCGCACTGCGCTCATTTTGGTCACTGTGGCGGCTGCAGTTGGCAACACATTTCTTACGGCGAGCAACTCCGACAAAAAGAGCGCTGGGTGCTCGATGCGTTACAGCGGATTGCAAAGATTGAAAGCCCTCCACTGGAGCCCATCCTTCCGGCGGACGAAACGCAATACTACCGCAACAAACTCGAATTCAGCTTTTCGACCAGTCGCTGGTATGAAGTCCCGGGGTCTGCAGCAGAGGAGGGAGCCGGGGGCGCCCTTGGTTTTCATCGCCCGGGCAATTTCAACAAAGTGATCGACATCAGCCACTGCCATCACCAGGGGGGTGACAGCAACGCCATTCGCAATTTTGTCCGGAACTACGCGCAAACGCATTCACTGGACTTTTACGACATCCGCCGGCACGAAGGCTTGTTGCGCAGTTTGATGCTCCGCAGCAACCTTCGCGGTGACTTCATGTGCATCTTGACGATTGGCAAGGAAGATCCTGAAAAAATCGCTCCGATGGTCGAGGCCATGAGGGAAGCCTTTCCATCGATCTGCAGCATGTATACCGTGTACAATCCCAGGCAAAACGACAGCCTTTACGGGCTCCGTTTTCAAAAGATCTCCGGAGATGCTTACCTTACTGAATCCCTGCACCACGCTGATTTTTTAATTGGACCCTCATCATTTTTCCAAACCAACAGCCGCCAGGCTGCGAATTTGTTTAAACTGGTTGAAAGCTATTGCTCGCTTACGGGTAAGGAGCATGTGCTTGACTTATACTGCGGGGTAGGTAGCATCGGCATTTATCTCGCCCGCAATGCTGCGCGCATAACCGGTGTGGAAACCGTTCCGGAAGCCATCGACGATGCGCGCAGGAACGCAGCGGCGAACGCATTGTCGAACTGCCAATACCACGTCGCCCAGGCAGAGCAACTCAACCTGCCGGGTTGGGTCAAAAACAATGGCGTACCCGACATCGTCGTAGTGGATCCCCCACGCCTGGGGCTGCATCAAAAAGTCTGCACGGAACTGTTGGAAGTCGCTCCGCAAAAAATCGTCTATGTGAGTTGCAATCCCTCCACCCAAGCCCGCGACATCGAATGGCTTGCCCCCCGTTACCAGGTGCAGAGCGTTCGTCCGGTCGATATGTTCCCGCATACCAACCACGTTGAAAGTGTAGCCTTGTTATCTTTGTGCAGATGAGCGACGCCATCGGAAAATATCTGCAACTGGAAGAAGACCTGAAGCGTTATCGCAAAGCGCTCAATGGAGCATTGGACATCATGCTCGACCAGGAAGTGACCAATTATCCCATCTTCATCCTGCACCAGCAGGAGCTGGCAATGGGTGTCCGGCTGATTGAGGCGGGTGCAGGTTCGGGGAACTGGTCCGTACATGCCTCCAGCCTCGAAGAGTTTTCGCTGAAAAATCTCATTGAGCCCGACAAAATTGATGCATTTCGCGAATTGTACAGGCAGCACGATGACCATTTTTGCCTGTTTGTCCTCTCCGAACTCGGAGCGCAATTCATCTTTTACCCGCGCGGGGACCACCTTTACACAGCCTATGGCAATCTCAATTGACACGCGCTACCTCTCTGATATCTGCATCAACGACCCGGCAATGATTTCAGAATTGCTAAGTGAATGGGTTGAGGATACCGGGCGCAAGATTGAAATCCTTCGCACCCGGCTCTCTGCTAATGATGCAAAGGGGCTTTTCAACACATTGCACGAACTGAAAACGAGTTTTTTCATGCTGGGATACTCCGATGCCATCCGCGGATGCGAAGAAATCCTGGCAGCGCTTGATAAACAGGGCACCATTTCTACAAATGACATTGACCGGCTGGCCGATTTTCGCGATAAAACCATTGGCGAACTGCATGCCCTGTCACTTCTCAGAAGCGACCGGTAAACAGGGAGCTGCGAAAACCAGAGCGACTGCTTCAATACTTACGAACGTTCGTTAATAAATAAATTCACATGAAAGGCATCATACTTGCAGGAGGACATGGAACGCGGCTTTACCCCCTTACGCTGGTCATGAGCAAACAGCTCATGCCGGTGTACGACAAACCCATGATCTACTATCCCCTTTCAACGCTGATGCTGGCAGGCATACGCGAGATCCTGATCATCTCGACTCCCGAAGACCTTCCCAAATTCCGCTCCCTGCTCGGCGATGGGTCACAACTCGGCATTTCGCTTTCCTACGTACCGCAATACGAGCCCAACGGACTTGCACAGGCATTCGTTCTTGGAAAATCATTCATCGGCGGGGATTCAGTTTGCCTCATCCTTGGCGATAACCTGTTTTACGGCAGCAAATTTCCGGAATTGCTGCGCAGCAAGATAAATCCGGACGGTGCCGTCATCTTCGCCTATCCGGTTGCCGACCCGGAGCGGTATGGCGTTGTGGAATTTGATGCCCACCACAAAGTCGTCAGCATTGAAGAAAAACCGAAGCAGCCGAAATCGAGTTATGCGGTTCCGGGCATATACTTTTACGACAACACGGTCATCACCATTGCAGAAAATCTGCAGCCATCAGCGCGCGGCGAATACGAAATCACGGATGTAAACCGTGAATACCTTCGCCGCAATCAACTCAGTGTGGGCATCATGGGACGTGGCATTGCATGGCTCGATACTGGAACACATGAGTCGCTGATGCAGGCTTCGCTCTTCATACAGCTCATCGAACAGCGACAGGGCCTCAAGATCGGTTGCCCCGAAGAAATCGCTTACCTCTTGGGCTTCATTGGCAAAGAACAACTGGAAATCCTCGCCAGCAAACTCGAAAAAAGCAGCTATGGGCAATATCTGAAGCGGTTGCTTGCTTGAATTTTCACTTTCGTCAATTTCCACCCCAATTTATTTTGTTTGCATGTCTGCAAATTTTTCCGGGAACTTACCCTGATTGCAGATGAAAACATCTTTATTCTTTTAACATCAACTTTTCAAACATCCCGCAGTCGGGTCTTCAAAGCCCGCTGTATACAAGCGATTGCAGCTTTAAAAAATTGCATTCCCTTCATTTAAAGAATCCTGTAAACACATGCACATAATTTAACATTTAATGGCATAGTTCTTGCCCGGTCAGCTTGGGGTTAATTGAACATATGCTACACCGCACATCCTTTCTGGCAGGCATTGCCTTTCTTATGACCTTGGGCAACCCGCTTCTCCATGGGCAAATTTCAGGTCTTGTTTTCAGAGATTACAATGCGAACGGGTTGCGGGATTCCACTGCCGCCTATTTTGAACCAGGAGTGGCCGATGTCCAGGTCATCGTCACCGGCGCATTGGGAAATACCTTACTGAGCATTACCGACGATTTGGGACATTTTGAAGCCAATCCCGTCGATCCGTCGCCTTACCGAGTTGAATTCGTTCACGCGCTTCCCTATGACTTTTCCTCTCCTGTGCATGTTTCGGCCGACGGCTCCGGCGGTGCCGTGCAATTTGTTATGACGGATACGGCATTCCTCTTTTACGGCATCAATTATCCTTCGGACCATTGTGCAGATGCATCCTTACTGACTCCTTGCTACGTCATGGGAAATCCGCTCGACGCGGCATCTGCATTTAAAGAATTTGATGCCTTTGTTAAATTTCCCTATTCCGCTGGTGGAAAAGATTTTCCCGGCATCGTCCAGTCGCAACACGGAGGCTCAGCGGCTGACCTCAGTTCACTTGGCACGGGAAGACAGATCGGCAGTTGCTGGGGTGTGGCCGTTCAGCGCAGCACTGGCAAAATATACACTTCGGCAGCGCTCAAGCGACACGCCGGCATCGGTCCCCTGTCGTATGGGGGGCTCTACCAACTCGACCTGGCTGGCAACTCTGCGATCCCCTGGATCGACCTCAACACCATCGGAGTTCCCTCCGGAGGTTTTCCGGACAATGCTCAACGCATGCTCCCGGTCGCCATTCCTCCCATTTCAACCGATTCATTGGCCTACAGCCAGATCGGCAAGATCTCTTATGGCGGGATGGACATTTCCGACGATGACAAGACGCTTTACATCGTAAGCCTGCATACGCGCAAGCTGTATTCCCTATTCATTGATGTACCCGGCAAAGTGCCCGGGCCTGAAGACGTAGATTCATTTCCCATCCCCGATCCTGGCTGCACCCTCGGCACCTACCGGCCCTGGGCCGTCAAGGTCCACCGCGGAGTGGTCTACCTGGGAGTGGTTTGCGATGCATCGCACAGCGGGGGAAGCTCATCCGACCTTTCTGCCTACGTCTACGCTTTCCATCCTTCGACTGCCACATTCGAAGAAGTACTTAGCTTTCCCCTCGATTACCCTGCATTCACCAACAAATTCAATTTCAACCCCTGGATCGATACCTGGAACGGGGATTGCCCCGATGGGGGAAATGTGTTCTGCCAATATCCACAACCCGTTCTTTCCGATATTGACTTCGACGGAGACGACGTGATGGTCCTTGGGATCATGGACCGTTACTCCATGCAGGGCGGGATCAACCAACACGACCTCGACGGCCACGGCATCCATACCATCATCAGTTTTGGAGACATACTCCGCGCACGTTACGATCCGGCGACTTCAACGTTCGCGTTGGAGAACAATGCGAATGACGGCCGGTCGGAAACCGCTGGAAAGAACACGGGCTTTGGTCCCGGTGGTGGAGAATATTACTTTGGAGATCACGCCGTTTCGCTGGCCGGACTCCCCGTAGAGCGCGAAAGCGTAAATGGTGCCGTTGCACTTTGCCCGGGCTATCGAACCGTAGCTACCACCTGCGTAGATCCCTTCGACCAGTTTACCAGCGGCATCATTCACCTCAACAACCAAAGTGGCGATTGGGCCCGACGGTACGTGATCATTCCGAAAGATTTTGGGCTCCTGATCGGCAAGGGAAATGCCCTGGGCGACCTTGCCGTTTACAGCCAACCACCGCCCATAGAAATTGGAAATTACGTGTGGGCGGACCGCAACGCAAACGGCATGCAGGATCCCACCGAACCGCCGTTACCTAACGTCGTCGTCGAATTGCTCTACCGCGATACGGTCATTGCCACTGCGGTAACCAATGTAAACGGCAATTACCTGTTCTCCAGCGGAGAACCACCGGCTAGTCCCCTGTTCCCATTGTCCATGATCTACGGAATAGAATCGCTAAAACCGGAATCAGACTATAGGTTGCGCATTGCCACAAACCAGGCTGCACTTGCCTTCCATTCCAATACCCTTCCCGATGCAGGCGCACCGGCCAACGACCAAACGGATAGCGACGGACATGCGGGCCCGCTAAACTCAGCGGTTGCTGCGGTGCATACCGGCATCAACGGACAGAATGACCATTCATTTGATTTTGGATTTATCCCTCAGCTTCCATGCAAGATTTCCATAGTGGATCTCAAAGTTTCGCCCTGCAACCCGCTGACGGGAGGCTATGAGCTGCACTTCCAACTCAATGTTCAAAACGGTCCTGTTGGAGATTTGGTGATAAGCCTGTCCACTGGAGAAATCCAACGCATCAGTGGCCAGTCAAACGGGAGCGTTGACGTGATTTTCCGCAACCTCAAGGCCGAAGGGCTTGCCAATATAGGCATTCAGGCACAATTTCTCTTTGATGCACAATGTGTGCTGGACTCAACCGGAGCTTATGACCAACCCATTCCCTGTTGCCCCCCGGAGCGCTTGCTGTGTGACAACCGGGAAGGGCTTGTGCAACTTCTAGCGCCGGCAGGGATGCAGCACTACACCTGGCGAGACAGCACCACACAAACCACGGTGGGAAATTCCCAGATCCTGCTCATCGACAAAGATTTCGCCGGACTCGCCGATGGCTACGAAGCCTATTTTTTTGAAGCGGTAGATGCCAATGGAGATACGGTAGTGCAACATTGCCGAAACCAGGTTTCGGTGATACCATGCTGCGCTTTGCAGGTCAACACCTTTATTCAAACGGAATGCAACAACAACAATACCGTAAACGACCCTTCCGACGACTGGTTTGCCATTCTGGTGAGCGCATCCAACCCAGATGCCGGGCCATCCAGCACTTATGATGTATTGCACAAAGGGAAGCTACTGGGAACAGCACCTTACGGTTCCCACATCGTCGTGGGAATGGCACCTGATATCGATTTTCTCGCCGATGGAACCAGCATATACAAGTTGGAAATCCGCGACAGCGACCAGCCGGAATGTCTTGATTCTGCATTTACCGTTCCTTCCTCCTGTCCCAGACCCCAAATCAATGTTCGCAAAGAACTTTTTTCCAACACCATTCAATCCGATGCGTCACACACCATCGTCTACCGCATTGAAGTCGAAAACCAGGGAAGCGAAACCGGGAGTTACAGCCTGACCGACGCACCCGGTTTTGATGACGACATCATCATCCAGGCAGCATTTTATACAACCAATATTCCCGGAAAGGGAGGCAGTGCATTGCTGGGAACCGGGCCATGGTCACTCGTTTCAAACCAGCTCATAGGCCCCGGCGCCATGCACATCGTTTACCTCACCGTCAATGTGCGAATGAGACTGGATCCGGGATCGCCAGGAGATCAAAACTACTCAGCCTGCAACGAATCCTTGCCAACAAGCGGTCAGGGCTTGTTCAATCGGGCATTGCTTGACGTAGATGGCGACAATTTATTCGATCTGGCCGATACTTCCTGCACCGACATTCCCTTTCTGGTAATTAAAAAAACGCTTCAGCACATACAGCAAACGAGCGTTCGCAACTACCAGCTTGAATACCTGGTTGTGGTATCCAACCGGGGAGGTGCCAGCGGAACATACAACCTAATAGACCGTCCGTCATTCGACGACGACCTGGTCATCCTTCAGGCTAGCTTAGCTTCTAACACGGTGGCCGGGGGATTGCTGCCTTCCCTCATTCCCTTAAATGGCTGGGTACTGGCAAACAATCAATCCATACTTCCCGGATCAATCGATAGCTTCCGAATTGTGCTCACGCTGGAAATGGATCTTTCGACCGGATCGACCGGAGACAATGTGTACCGAAATTGTGGAACGGGCAATCCGCTGGTGCCACGCATTGGCGAAGGATTGTTCAATTATGCCGGGATCGATCTCACCGGCGACTTTCGTCCCGAAAAGCGCGATACCACTTGCGACGACCTACCCCAGGTGCAACATGAGAAGATGCTGTTATCGCAATCGCATCGCACCGATGGGAGTATGGACCTCGTTTACCTCGTGCGTGCTTTTAACCTCGGAGGGGCCACCGGTACGTACACCCTCAAGGACTTTCCCCTGTTCGAAGACGATGCGGTCATTCGAGAAGCAACCTATTCAATCAACAACGGCCCACATCTACCCCTGGATCTTACACCGGGGATTTCAGGCTGGTCGCTCGCCTCCCAACGCAGTCTGGCAGGATTCGGAACGGACAGTTTCCTCGTCTTCATCAACGCAAATCTGGATTACACGGCAGCCAGTGGGGGTGATAACCGGTATCAGGGCTGCAATGCCGCCGAGAACCATTTGCCTGCTGCAGGCAATGGTCTCTTCAACGAAACGGCGCTGGATGTCAATGACGACGGGATCGCAGATCAACGCGATACGGTTTGCACCGATTATGGCTTTTACGACCTCGCCTTGCGCAAAGTCGAAATCACTTCCACGACGGCGCGCAACGGCGATTTCGTTGCCTTCCGCATTGCGGTTTACAACCAAGGCAGCCTCCCGGCCTTCAACATACGCGTGTTGGACTATCTCCCCAGAACCTACACCGTCGATCCGCTGCTGAATTCTCCATGGACCCGGATCGACGATTCCACCCTACAGACCATTATCCCACAACTGGCTCCAGGAGACAGTGCACTCATCGACCTCATCGTGCGGGTGTTTGCCGGTTTCAACAATGTCAATGCGGTCATAAATGCTGCCGAAATTGCCGCGTTTGAAACCTTTAGTACGCTTGAACCCGTTGACATTGATTCCGCCCCCGACGACGACCGGACAAACGATAATCCGGTCTTACCTGACGATCCCAACGACAATTCGCTTACCGGTCACCGAAAGGTCAACCCTGCAGACGATGAAGACGATCACGATGTTGCGACGACCATCATTTTTGACCTTGCCCTGAGAAAGAAAAATGCAAGTACCCTTGCCACAGGATTTCACCAGAAAGTCGATTTCCAGATCTGGGTTTACAATCAGGGCAACATTCCCTCGCAGAACATCACCCTGGTGGACTACATTCCCAAGGGCTTTGCATTTCACGCAGCAGACAACCCATCCTGGACCGACATCGGCAATCAGATGGTCACCCACTTTATTCCCGAGATCATCTTTCCGGGCGATTCCCTTGCCCGGGTGATCACTCTGGAGCTCCTCCCTGCAAACAACCCTCAGGATTACGTCAACATGGCCGAAGTCAAAACGGCCTTCATCGTTACGCTGCACCACATCCTGAACATTCTGCAGGACGATTTCGACAGCGTTCACGACATGATCATTAACAACGATTCCGGCGGTGAGATTGGCACGCCAACCGACGACCGCATCGACGACGACGGCAAGGATTCCAACGGCGACGGAATCACCGACGAGGACGACAAAGATCCGGCAACTGCCTTTGTATGGGATCTCGCACTTAAGAAAGTTGTGCTGACCCCTAAGCCGCATTACGCAAACCAGGATATCGAATTTGGCATATGGGTTTACAACCAGGGCACCGATACGGCAGGACGCATCTGGTTGCGCGACCATCCCGGAAAAGCTTACGCCTTTGATCCCCTGAAAAATCCCGGGTGGATTCAAAACGGACCATTCCTGGAGTACGAACTCATAAGACGCCTCCATCCCGGTGACAGTGCGCTGGTGCGCATTGTTTTGCACCTCACTCCGGCAGCGGATCGCATGGATTACGTCAACTACGCAGAAATCACCGCCTCTGAAAACGCTCAGGGATCATCGCGTAGCGGAACGGATTTCGACAGCCGCGATGCATCCGATGATACGAACGAACGTTTGGTTAAGCCCGGAGACCGTGGCGATGACGATGTATTTTCCAGTGACCGGCAAGGCAATGAGGACGACCACGATCCTGCTGCACCATCCATTCTCGACCTTGCGCTGTCGAAATATTGCCATGCACAGCTCCCCGTGCGCTATGGAGACGAATTGCCGTTTTCGATTACGGTGGTTAACCAGGGCCTGGTACCCGTAACCCGTGCAATGGTAACAGACCATTTGCCGGAAGGACTGCACTGGGTGGACAACCCTGCCTGGTTGTATGATCCGGTATCCCGCAGGGCTACCTTCACCCACGACCGTGTTTTACTTCCAGGAGATAGTGTGAACATCCAATATTTACTCAAGCTTCAATCGGATGCAGGCGGACTTCAATCTCTGGTAAACGTCGCCGAGATAACGTGGGCTACAGATACCGATGGCATATTCTATGCGGTGGATTTCGACGGGCTGTTCGACGAGGATCCGGAAAACGATCCAGGAGGAATTCCATTTTCCGTCACCGACAACCATAGAAGCGACGACGGCAAGGATACCGATGGAGACGGCGTTGCCGACGAAGACGACCACGATCCCGCCGTGCCCCTGGTTCACGACCTTGCCTTGCGCAAATACCTTGCGGCCATGCGTGGCGACACCGCCATATTCCGCATCGCCGTTTACAACCAGGGCAATGTCCCCGTATCGGAAATTCGCATATCTGATTACTTCAACACGGGATACGGATGGTTGCCCCAGCACAACCCCGGATGGGTCGCACAGGGAAACCGTGCGGAATACACCCTGCAGAAAACGCTGACAGAAGCGGAAGAAGACTCTGTTGAAATTCAATTGCTCGTTCTCCCCGGCAGGCCTCTGTCCGAATATTACAACTGGGCGGAGATCCAGCAGGTCTTTGACACCACAGGCAGCGACATCAGCTCTTTCGATGCAGACAGCTATCCCGGCTCTGATGCCAGCCACGAACGCAGCGTCATTCCAGACGATCCCCGCGACAATGAGCTGCACGGCGGAGGCCTCTTTGCCTCGGAAGATGAAGACGACCACGACGTGGCCGGTGCAGGACTAACGGCCAGCCTGGGCGATCTCGTCTGGCACGATCGCAACGGCAACGGATTGCAGGACCCTGGCGAGGAGGGCATTGCTCAAGTGCGCGTCGACCTTTGCAACGCGGATACCCGCCTACCCGTTCAGTCTCAACTGACCGACGCAGATGGCCGCTACCTGTTCGTCAACTTATTTCCGGGACGCTACTTTGTAAAATTCACCCCTCCCGAAGGATACAGCCTTTCGAGGGCCAACGCTGGCGACGACGCAATCGACAGCGACGGTGGTTCCGATCATGGGACCAACGCCACCCCCACCACCGAATTGTCGGGTGGGGAGGAAGACCTGAGTTTAGACCAGGGCCTTTATAAATGTGTGCCCATCAGCGGCTACGTCTGGCTGGACAACAGCAAAGACGGAATCCAACAAATCGATGAAACCGGCATCAATGGACTCAACGTCTATCTTTATCGCAAACCTGGCAATGCTCTTTATGCAAAAACCAAAACCTATTCCAACAATGTGCGGTTCCAGCACGACGGCTATTACCAATTCTGTGCAGAGCCCGGGAGCTATTACATCCGCATTCCAAAACTCAACGGATTCTTATTGAGTCCGGCCTTGAATGGAAATGATCCAACGCATGACTCAGACCTCACACAGGAGAACGGCCCCTGGACTTCCCGAACGGTTGCCGGATTATCCTGTGACGCCATAACGGACTTAAGCGGGGCCGTGTTCAACCCTTCCTTCGGGATTGCGGTCGACCCCAATCTGGTCGCACTATATCAGGAGGACCTCGAACTGAGCACAGAACTTTCCGGCGGGATTCTACTCACGGTAGAGCATCCAGAACAAGCGCTTCCTGCCCTACGCTGGCAAAGCACCACCACAACCTGTCCCATACATTATCGCATAGAACGCAAAAGCCCATCCCGGGAAACCTATGATGTCGAGGATGTGTTGACCCTCCAACCGGTCGAGGAGAAAGCAGATTGTGAATTTTCAAGGCTCATCCTTCCCTCCGATGAAGAAGGACTCCACCAGTTCCGGATTCGGGGTATGGACCACAATCAACGGATTGTGACGAGCAATGCAGTCAGCCTCTACCTGAAAGCGGGAGCAGACAACCAGGGCCTTTCCATCTATCCCAATCCTGCCTCCGGCCGCATCTACCTTCAACCCAGCCTGCCTCAAGATTGCGATTTGCAACTTTCCCTTCAGGATGCGGCGGGCCGGGAAATCCTGATTAAAACGCTCCTGGCTGGGAGCACGTCCTATCCCCTCGAAATTGAGCTCGCCGGCGTGTCTTCGGGCTGGTACACCATAGAATTGAAGGGCGAAGGCATCCGCTTGCGCAAACCGCTGACCATACTTCGATAACCTGAGCGGCTTACGGGTGCTGTCTGAATTGATGCTTACAAACGTTGGTTAGTAAAACAGACTACCTGGTCGCAAAACATCCGCCGCTGGGGGCGTCCTACATCCATTTCTTCAACATGAAACGGATAAAAAGCACGGACCCAATGAGCAGGATAATTACATAGTAAAAGGGAATAAAGCTTATGGCATACAGGTGGGTCCGGTCGACTACCCACATCAGCATGAGTACGGTTGCAATGATGGCTGCCAGGGAATAGATCCTGTCGAATCCCGGGATGGCATCCAGCGACACATTTTTGCGGATGAAATATATTGCGGCCAGCATGGCCACAAGGGGCAGGAACTGTAGCAAGAGTTCCGCCTGCATCAGACCGCGTTTTTCAAATAAGAAAAAGTAAATGTTGAGCATGATGGAAAAAATGCCGGGTATGCACACTGCGTAAATGATCACCGAATACAACCATCGCCACGGGGCGTTGTGTCCCTGGCCCTCAGAGAGTGCGTTGAGCACAAGGGTGGCCAGCAATATGGCCAGGAAGTAATACAAGACAGACATCGGGTGTAGCTGCACCCACTCAAAAAACTGTTGTAATGTCATGACGGGACTTTCGTTTATTTGGATATTGCGTGCCGGAAGCGTCCAGAATAGCAAGCCTCCTCTTCGTGAAAGAAATTCGCCTCCATCTTTGTGCGCGAAACGATACCGAAGACTTCCTCACGGCTGAACCGGCTGGCGTTGCTCGGTGCATACCAGTCGAAGTTGGTGATCTTCGACAACTCGAAGCCCCAATCGGGTCGCCAAAAGCATTTCAGAAAATTCCAGTAAATGAACCGCTGAATGTCGTACGTACCCCCTTGTATGCCCAGCATGGGAATATCAGGGGAGTCAAAACTCACGTTAAGTTCAGACAGCCGCTTTCCGAGTTCGGTCAGTTGAGCAGAAAATGCCCACATTGTTTCAGCATCAACTTCGTGTGTGCGCGACCTGAAATGATCATCAATGAGCTCTCGTGGCAAGGCCTTTTTCCTGTAAAAGTAGCACAGGAACTCGCCCTCAGGAGCCGTAATTCCAGCGAGGTGAACGAACGTTCGTTCGGGGTCTTCCGTATGCATGATCACCTGGTCGCAGACCACCACGTCGCAGCTGCCGGAGCGCAATCCGGTGTCGGCGATGTCGGCCTGCAGAAAAAAAAGGTTTGGGGCATCTGTATAGCGGCTTGCAGCCAGGTGGACGGAATCTGACAGGTCGATACCAATAACGCATGCGTGGGGAGCCAGTTCAGCCAGCCAGGCCGCTTTATAGCCCAGTCCGCAACCCGTATCGACGATGGTCTTTGCCGCTTTCAGGTAGTTGCGCAGATTTTCCTCCGTTTCAAATCCGTAAAGCCGGAGAAACCAGGCCCGCTGCGTTTCAAACAGCTTTTCTTCCTGATCAAGCCCCTGTGTTGCGTTCCATTTGTCGGAGAAGGCGTCGCGTGTCTGAAGCTGGTTGACCGCCACAGTTGATTGATCCTTTAAAAAACGGATGCGGTTGCCCTCCAGGATAACGGGGCGCTCAAAACGCGTAGCCGGGTCGTTGGTCGTCATCATAATTCACGGGCGGGATTTCCCGCAATTTTGGTGTTGGGTCCGAACGAGCGATTGACAAAACTGTTTGCGCCGACGGTGCACCCGTCGCCAAGCTCCACTCCGCGGGCGATCACGACGTGGGGGCCGATGTAACAATTGTTTCCAATGCGTACCGCCGAGTAAACGTAAGGTTCTGCACCTCCGCTCACAGCCCATGCCACAGTGTCGTGGGAATAAATGTGAACCGAAGCGGAAATCGAACAGTTGTCGCCGATCTCCAGGCCTCCACTGCCATCGAGGATGACATAGGGTCCGACCCAGGTATTGCGTCCTACGCGCACGTCGCCAAAAACCAAGGCGCTGTCGTAAATGCTTGACCCTTCGCCAAAGGCCAGGCTGCGGGCCTTTTCCCAGCGGTCACCCAGCAGCTCGTTGACCGGCAGCGTGCGGTTGAATTTCTTTCGCATCCGCTCTCGACGTCTTCGCACCCAGTATTGTATCCAATTCCAAAACACCACTCAGATTTTTTCTCCCAGTAAAAACAAGCGGCACCACCATTCAAAATTCATCAGACTCCAGATCAGCAGGCGGTGGTTGATCCTGCGGTGAACGTGTTCGTCGACGATGGTCTTTACAAAATCTCGGTTGATGAATTCTGCCGAAGCAGATTTTTTATCGAGCAGCAACGCGACAATGTACTGCGCGTTTTCTCCCCTGTACCAGCTTTCATCCGGTGCACTGAAACCTTGTTTTGGCCGGTTGATGATCTCCTGTGGAATGAAATCTTCCAGCGCACGCCGCAACACATTCTTTCCGTCACGAAACTCCTTGTACAGCTCCTTTTTATTGCCAAACACGTCCTCGTCCATCTTTTTCATCTTCTCCAGTTCTGCCAGCTTGTGCCGCACCGGGATCTTCTGTGCAAAATCCACCAGCGCGTTGTCCAAAAACGGAAACCGCTCTTCGAGTCCGTTGGCCATGGAAAGTTTGTCACCGACGATCAGCAGGCCTGCAAGGAACGTTTTGATCTCAAAATACAAGCTATTTTGGATGTGTTGCTCCGGCGTATCGTAGCGAAGGCGGTCGTTGAACAAAAATACGCGTTCAAAGACCTGCCTTGGGCCCGCAAGGTCCATTGCGGGCAGGAGAGACGGATTGAATAACGTGCTCTTGCGTTCTTCAGGAACGAGGCGCTGCCAGAAACCGTAATACTGGTCGAAGTAATCCTGGCGATCGAGCGATTGAAAAACGCGGTAATACCGCCAGGGATATCCACCGTACAACTCGTCGCCTCCGGTGCCCTGGAGGCAAACCTTGACGAATTTCGATGCCAGCCGGCTGATGTAATAATTTGGGTAGCTCATGCCGACGCGTAGGTCTTCGAGATGCCAGACCACCCGCGGAAGCGACCACGACAGGTCGCCTGCGTTGATGACCTGTTCGTAATGTTCGGTCTTGAAATGGTTGGCCATGAGCTCCGCATCCCTTCGCTCGTCGTAGTTGGCCTCCACTCCCGTGACCGTGCTCATGTCGAAACCACAGGTGAAGGTCGTCAACCGCGGAACCTCGCGGCTTGCAAGTGCCGTGATCGCACCGGAATCCATTCCTCCCGACAGGTAACTGCCTACGGGTACGTCGGATACCATCTGCCGCTGTACAGCCTGCCTCAACAGGCGTTCCGTTTCCCTGCGGGCCTCTTCGAAGTCCATATGTTCATCGGCTTCGGCAAAATTGTAATCCCACCAGGCGCGATGCCGCAACTCCGACGTATGCGCGTCGATGCGCAGGGTGTTTGCGGCTGGCAGCAGGTGGACTCCTGCAAACAGGGTGTGATAGCGAAACAGGTTTTGAAAAGTAAAGTACTCGTTGAGCGCTTCGGCGTTGAGTTGCATCCGGTAGTCGGGATGTGCAAGAATGGCTTTGATCTCCGAACCAAAGAGAAAGAGCCTGCCGTCAAAATAATAGTATAGGGGCTTAACGCCAAACCGATCCCGGGAAATGTACAGCGCTTTTTCGAGGTCGTCCCAGGCTGCGATGGCAAACATGCCGTCGAATTGCAAAAAGTATTCCGGTCCAAAATGGCGCAATCCCTCAACAATGACTTCTGTATCGGTACCAGATTTAAATTCGCTTCCCTGCGCTTCGAGTTGTTTGCGCAATTCGCGGAAATTGTAGATGCACCCATTGAAAACGACGGTCCACCGGCCATCTCCCGAATGCATGGGTTGTGCACCGCGGCTGCTCACGTCGAGAATGGAAAGCCTGCGGTGTCCCAATCCCACCGGTTGGAGGATGAAGATTCCCCGCCCGTCGGGGCCGCGATGTGCCAGCGCATCGGTCATGCGTTCCAGTACATCTTGATGAATGCTTCTTCCGTCGAGGTGAAAAATGCCCGTTAACCCGCACATAGCTCCGTGTCAGGCAATCGCCCGTATGCACTCGGCGACGTAATGAAAATCCTCTGCTTCCATGCGGTTGTGCAGTGGAATGGACATAGACTGCCGGTCGGCGAGACAGGCGTTGGGAAAGTCTTCCGGCTGAAGTCCAAAGGTGCGCCGGTAGTAACGGAGCATGTGAACGGCATGGGTGCCCGGTCGCGTAGCAATGCCTTTGTCCTGTAAGTACTCCATGATCGCGTTGCGGCTCATGGGCGAGCGCGCCTCGTCGACGAATACCACATAAGATTGCCAGCCGTGGCGAGAGCCGGCAGGTGTCGATGGAGTGCGCAACCATTCGATGCCGGAGAAAGCGTCGTGGTAAAATTGCGCCCACTGGTTCCGATCGTCGATGAAGGCATCGAGCTTTTCGATCTGAACCCTGCCCACCGCTCCCTGTAAATCCGTCATGCGGTAGTTGTAACCGAGCAGGTCAAATTCCGGGAGGATATAGGGCTTCGGGCCTTTGTGGCGCTGCTCTTCGGAGAGGGAGGCTCCGTGGTTGCGCAACTGGTTAAGGGTTTCTGCCAACTGGTCGTCGTTGGTAGTCAGCATGCCGCCTTCACCGGTTGTAACGGACTTCCGCGGGTGGAATGAAAAACAGCCAATGTCGCCAAGTCCGCCGGCGGGAACGGATTGGTACCGGGCACCTGAAGCGCAGGCGGCATCCTCCACGATCCGCAACCCACCAGCCACACTGCGGAGGGCATCCATATCAGCGCACAGTCCGAACAGGTGAACGGGGATGATGGCGCGTGTGCGGCCGTTGATCTTGCCGGCCACCTGACCCGGGTCGATGTTGTAACTCACCGGGTCGATGTCGACGAACACAGGCTTTGCCCCACAATAGAGCACTGCATTGGCCGTTGCAACCCAGGTAAACGCCGGTACGAGTACTTCGTCGCCGGGACCCACTCCTAAGGCCACCAGCGCCAGGTGAAGGGCCGTTGTGCAGTTAGATACGGCCAGTGAATGCCTGACCTGGTGCAATTCGGCAAACCTTCGCTCAAATGCAGCCACTTGCGGTCCCTGGGTCATCCAGCCGGAAAAGATGGGTTCCCGGCAGGCTTCCCATTCTTCCTGCCCCATCGATGGCTGAGAAATTTGGATGTATTTCCTCGTTGTCAAAGCGGTGTTTCTGTCCGGCAAAGGTAGGCGCGAATCAGGACTTTTTGCAGCTCTCCCGCCAGGCGATCAGCCGCTTCAGCCCTTCTTCCAAAGAGTAGTGGTAATGGAATCCCAGTTCCTCCTCTGCCTTTTTGCGAGAACCAATGCGGTGTTGCACCAGGGCACGGGCGTCATCGGCTGAATAGGGCCGGTAATGCACCTCGAGGGAAGAATGGCGCAACTGCAGGATCAACTGGCACAACTCCCGGATGGTCGTCTGCACTTCGGTGCCGACATTGTAAAAACCAAAAGGGCGCTCGCTCACAAGGGCGCAAATGTTGGCGCGAGCCACATCTTCCACGTAAATAAAGTCGTAGGCCTGTGAGCCGTCGCCGTTGATCACGGGAGCTTCGTTGGCGTCAATCTTGTTGAGCATGATGGGGATCACTCCTGTATAAGCTGCTGTCTGATCCTGGTGGGGTCCGTAAACGTTCATGTACCGCAAGCCGATGACGGAAAGGCCATAGCGGTCGTTGAAGGCCGTACACATTGCCTCACCGGCAATTTTGGTCGCCCCGTAAAAATTGCGGTTGTTGTAGGGATGGTCTTCGGTCATGGGGATCTCTACGGCATCGCCGTAAACCGAAGCCGAAGAAGACCAGACGAGCTTTTCCACGCGGTGCCGGACGCATGCTTCCAACACGTTGAAGGTCCCTGCTATGTTGACTTCAAAGGCGGTGCGGGGATAGTCCTTGCAATGCAGCAGCCACATGGCTGCAAGACAGATCACCCCATCCATTCCGCGGACTGCGGCATCGAGTATGTCGGTATCGCGAATGTCGCCGCCATCCGCAAAGATGCTGCAGCGCGGGTCGCGAAGCGCATGATCGAGGTACTCCCTTTTGCCCCGGGTAAAATTGTCGTACACGACGACCCGCGCCACGGGATGCCTAAGCAGCTCCTCCACGACAAAACTTCCGATGAATCCTCCACCACCAATGACCAGTATATTTTTGCCGGTAAGCTCCATAATGTTTGCAATGCTGGGTTGCGCGGCAAAAATAAGTGAATTGATGCTCAGAACCCCCGAAGGAACATTCTAAATATCCCAAGCGCTCAACGTCCCAGGCTGGCGCCTGGGCGCCAGCCCTTTCTGTCCGGACAACTGAGGGTAAACACTGAATCTACTATGCAATACCCTTCAACTGCGGTACCCCCGCAACCCTTAACCCCGTGTTGTCCTCTGTGCCATGACCCGCAACCCTGATGTCGCTCAGCCCGAAGCCTTTTCAATTTCAAAGGGTTCGAATGCCGTTTACACATCAAATTAAACCATTCACTCATTATTGCCACCTGCCGCGAAATAGGTCTTGCTCCGGCTTCGTTTGCTCCCCACTTTTACCAGACAAACGCAATTGGGCAATCAATAAAACCATCAATATGAAACTGAAAATGATCATCATCGCGTGCTGTTTAATTCTGCTGGCGACCCAAACCATGAACGCTCAATGTGGCGTCGTTTGTGAAGATGTCACCCTGACGATCCCGGATTGTGAAACGCTTGAGCGTTTGGAGGACTTTATTCACATTACAACGGGAGAAGGCTGCACTGTTTCGATATACGACTTTGAAGGCAATCTCGTTCCCAACCCGGTGCCCGCCGACATCCAGTACGTATGTCAAAACCTTACGGTGCAGGTCAGCAATGGGGAGCAGACCTGCACTTCCAAATTATACATAGGTTTGACGACGACCATTGCGGTCTATCCTCCTGAATTCCGCTCAATATCCCTTCGCAATTACGAAATGGAGAATGTTCCTCGACCGCGGATAGAGGCCTGTACATGGGGTCTCATTGAGAGGACCTTCTCATGGGGCGATGAGTTCATCGGGATTTGCCATGTCGTACCGAAAGTGGTGCGAAGCTATACCGTTACCGACCGCTGTGGCAATTCCGGTACCGCCTCCCACACATTTGACCTCGTGGGCGACATCTCCTGCCACATCCTGGGCCCCAGTCGCGTACCCATTGGTTCTTCCCTGTTGCTAAAAAGCCAAAATACACCAAAAGGATTCAAGCCCTTTAATTCGAGCTGGCAGGTGATCGGAGGCGATTGGACCGTTCGCTCAGATAAACTGGATCCGTCAAAAGCCGTTCTGACTCCCGGTCCGGTTCCTGGGCAGGCAACGGTCATCCTCGATTTATGGGACCGGTTTGGATGCAGCCGGCGTTGCGAAAAAGTGATCACTTCCTACATTTCCAAAGGAAATTTGGATCCTCGCACTTCTTCAGGCCAGGAGTTCGAACTGATTGTGCAGGATGACGAACTCCAGCTCCTGTTCTCAACTGATCAGAGGGTTGAATCGGTACGGCTCGTCAATCTGGCAGGAAATGTGGTGGCCAGTGCAGAACCTTCAGGTGAAATGCATCAGATTAGCTTGCCCATGAACGGTCTGGAACCAGGTATTTATATCGTACAGTGGTTTTCAGGAAATTCCGTGGAGACCCTGCGGTTCTTTAAACATTAAAAACCAGATCATCCCACATCCGATTGCTGTAATAAATTTCCGCATTTCCGGAACTCATCCGGCAGACGACGTATCCATACAGTGGTTTGCCGGTTTTTTCATTCAAACCACCATCAACTCCTTGCGATGAAAAAGCTGTTCATTTTCTTGTTACTGTTTCCCCTTTCTTCTACCAGACCATCCGCTCAGGTACTACAGCAGGACTCCCTGGCTCTGGTTGCGCTTTACCAGGCCACCAATGGTCCAAACTGGAAAAACCATACCAACTGGCTCCAGGGACCTGTGTCGAAATGGTATGGCGTAACGGTACAGGGGACCCGGGTCTATCTGGTCAATCTTTGGGATAACGGACTTTCCGGCACCATACCCAGCGAAATTGGATTTTTAACCGGCATGGCTGAATTTTCTCTGGGGATGTCTGATCTGGAGGGACCGATACCGCCGTCCATCGGGCAACTGAGCAATTTATCCGTGCTCAACCTCCGGCGCTCCGGAGTGCAGGGTGATCTTCCCGCTGCTCTTGGACAGTGCACCAAGCTCATCCAACTCTACCTTGGAGATAACCGCTTGGTGGGCAAAATCCCGGAATCGCTTGCGAATTGCAAGGACTTGTCCGCGATCCAAATGGGCAAAAATCAATTTTCCGGAAATTTTCCACATCTCGTTCTGGATTTGCCGAAACTGAAATCATTGGGATTATCCGAGAATCAATTCAGCGGACCCATTCCAAGAGGCATCGGGGACCTAACTCTTTTAGAAGAGATCACGCTATCTAAAAACCAGTTTTCCGGTCCGCTGCCCAAATTGGACAAACTGGTGAACCTGAAGTCTTTGCTGCTGGAAGAAAACCAACTTACCGGTGACCTGGACACAATCCTAGGCCACCACCCCAACCTCGCCTATTGTTACCTGAACAACAACCGGTTTTCTGGAAAACTGGATCCGGTTCATTTCAATGCGGCCAACGTGGTCAGGTTGTACGCCAGTGACAACCTCCTGACCAAGCTGGGAGATTTCTCGGGTTGGGCCTCCCAGACCAAGCTCATCTACCTGATCGTTTCCAACAACAAACTGGACTTCGATGACCTGGTGCCGAACGCCGGTTTGCCAGCCAATAAATTCATCTCCTTCCCTCAACTCACGGTGGGTCAGGATACCGCCATCATGGCTCCCCTTGGCAGCAGCCACAAAATGCAATCGCCGATGCAGGACCCATCGGTGACTTACAAATGGTACCTGGATGGCGCCCTCCTCCAGGGAGCTACAGGACCTGAATTTAACATTCAATCCCTGGACATGGATTCACTTGGAACTTACCTGTTTATTGCCAGCCATCCCGCTTTCCCCCGCTTTTCTCTTATCGGCGCCAACAACACCTTCAAGTTGCCGTCGGCAACAAACCGCCTGCTGGACAACGGCGACATTGATTATACTTTTGACCCCTTTGCTTCACAAATAGAGGTCCGGTGGAATCGCCCCTTTCAAAAAAAGGAAGTTGCCCTATACGGCATGAGTGGAAGGTGCCTGCTACACCAAAGCATTCTTGTCGACTTCTGGAGCCATTCTTTGAATCAATACCCTTCCGGATGCTACATGCTCGAGTTGAGAACAGAAGAGGGTTACGCGGTGATCAGATTTGTAAAATAGAAGGATCGCCTGAATTGTCCCATTTGATGGCAGAATGCATTTAAGAAAAAAGACGAGGGTCAAAAGAAGAATCTAAAGATCTACAACGCACTCGGCTTCAGCAAAGCATTGTGGTGCCAAATTCATTGTGTGCGTGAAGTCGTACAGGCAGGCTGGTAAAATATGGGGTTTGCTAAGCCTCAAAGCGTGCGAAATTGCAGAGAACACTTTTCCGAGAGGGCAAGCATACTCCCCTCCTTCAAGGTAAGCTCCTTACCATTTCATCTTAGTCAGCAATTCATTTTTTTGTGTGCGGGCAACCGGTATTTGAACGTTGCTTTTCATCACCAGGCAGCCACCCTGTCCGCGGATGTAGCGATCCACGTGGTTGAGGTTGACCAGGTAACTTTTATGCGCCCTGAAGTACTGGTCAAAATGGAACATGGTTTCCATTTCCTTCAGGGTTTTGCTGACCAAATACATCTTTTTATCAGCAAGGTGCACGCGCGTGTAGTTGCTTTCTGCCTGGAGGTAAGCAATGTCGTCGATGTGCACCATCTTAAATCCCTCTGGTATCGGCAGCGCTATGGTTTGCAGGCCGCCCTGGTATTGGACCCGTATGTTTTGGAGCAGCGCGTCCAGGTTAAATGTATTTTCTTTGAGCTGGCGTCTTTCGATCACTTTGCGGACAGCAGCGATCAATTTCGATTTTCGCACGGGTTTGAGCAAATAGTCAACGGCGTTAAACTCAAATGCGTTGAGTGCGAACTGATCGTATGCCGTAATAAATATGACCTGTGCCGACAATTGGGGCAATTGTTTGAGCAGTTCGAAACCATTCATGCCGGGCATTTCAATGTCGAGAAAGAGCACATCCGGCTGCAATTCGCCAATCTGCTTTAACCCTTCGAATGGGTCCTGGCAGGCCGCCACAATCCTGAGTTCCGGACAGTACTCACCGATCTCAAAACGAAGGGATTCAATGCTGCTCCGTTCGTCGTCGATGATGAGGGCTGATAGCGATGTGTTCATATGCGGTGTCAGAGGTTCAGGAATTGGATACCGGTATTTTAACGGTGACGCAGGTACCTGCAGCATGTCCGGCTGAATCGGTTTTGTCGTCGATAGCGATGTGGATTCCATAGGAATCCATCTTGTTCAGGAGCTCTACGCGGTCGAGCGTAATGCCCATACCCATGCTTTTATACTTGACCGCCGAAAGGCTTTTGAGCTCTGCGGCCTTTGCCCTTCCGACTCCGTCATCATCGATGGTGCATGCTACCTGATCCCCCATTAACGCAAATTTCAGACGGAGGTGACCGATGCCTTTTTTGTGCAGGAGCCCATGCCAGATGGCGTTCTCGACGAAGGGCTGAAGCAACATGGGAGGAATGTACACCTGATCCAGGTCAACGCGGTCGTCTGTTTCCAAACTGAATTCAAACTTGTTCTCAAACCGAATTTGCTCCAGCTCGATGTAAAGAAGCAGGGTCTCCACTTCCTCTGCCAGAGAAATCGTTTTCTCCTTTGAATTTTGGAGTATCATCCGGATCAGGTGAGAAAAATTAGACAGATACTCCGCCGCAATCTTGGGCTCCGCATGCAGTATGTAATTTTTAATTGAATTGAGGCTGTTGAACATAAAATGCGGATTCATTTGGGAGCGGAGAGCCTTTAACTCCAGCTCCGTGATCTGCTTATCGTAATGGGCCTTTTCGGTTTCGCGCCTCCGGATGTATTTGATCCGCCAGTTGTAAAGCGCCACCATCAATCCGACAAACGCAGAGGCCCACAGCAGGATGAACCAGGTTTTTGCGGTTAGCGGTTTGTTTACGTGAATGTCGAGGGAACGGACGGGAGATGGCGTTGATGGATTTCCGGCTTTGATCTGCAAATTGTAGTCTCCGGGCTTTAGCGACGCCAGCGTTACTATCTTGTTTTCACCCAAAGCGATCCATTGACCGGAAAGCCCCTGAACCCGGTACCAGTATTTTAAATTGTAATCATTTGGATAGGCAAGCGCCTGAAATTGTACGTCGAGGTAATCCTGACCCGGATCGAGATTCAAACTGCTGATAAAATTGACGTCGCCGGCGTAAGAAACGTTTTGTCCTGCAATGCGAATGGCCTTGAGCACGATCGGGATTTGCTCCCGTGCGTATGCATTCCAAAGGGAATCGGGGTGAAACACAATGATGCCCGAGCCATTGACGGTGGCGATGCGGCCATCTTGTAAAGTGAGTACCTGACGCGGGTCGATGTAGGGATCCACCAAGCCTTCGCGAACACCAAATTGCCTGATCTCCCCGGTTTGCGGGTCGATCGCGTTCAAGCCATTCTGCGCGAATGCCCATACCCGCCCTTGCCGGTCCGGATAGAGTTCGTGAACCCAGGCGCAACCCAGTCCATCACGGGTGGTGTATTGTTTGACCAGGATCAGGCTGTCACCCCTGCGTATAAACTCTCCCGTCATCGCAAGGTTGCCCACCCAGTAATGGCCACGGGCATCCTGAATGACGGAATTCACGTCAATGTCCGGAAAAGGTTGGACGCCCCTTTCAAATGACATTGGACTGATCCTGCCGGTTTCCAAATCGACTGCATAGATCCGGTTTGTAAAAATGATCGCTTCGTTGTGGCCAGTGAAAAACAGACCTTGAAAAATAGGGGCCTGCAGCCCATTTCCCGCCATGGCCATTTGCGGGTTTTGAATGCTGTGGCAGGGACCTCCCGGCCGAAACCACACGAAACGGTCCCTGCTCACCCCACCGATCCATCCCTCTGGACTTACAGACAGATTCCAGAAATTCGGAACGCCTGCTCCTGAATCCCTGCACATTCCCAAATCGACTTTCTTCCCGGTCTCAGGATCCAGGGCAAACAACATCCCGCCACTGCTGATCAGCAACCTTCCCATTGCGTCAATGACCAATCCGTTCAGGGGCAACTGATGTTCCAATACGAGGGCAGATGAATCTGAAGTAAGCGATATTGCGATCAACTTTTTTCCCGTACCGTTTTGCCCATGGTCGCTGAGGTAAATCAGGTCGCGCGCGGGGTCGTAGGCCAACCTTCCGGGATAAATGCGTCCTGAAAATCCGTATTTGGCAATGGAGTAATGGTCGATCTGTTCCTTCTTTGCACTCAATACGCTGACCCCGTTTGTGCGCCCGAACCAGATGTTGCTGCCTGCATCCGAAAATACCTCCTCAACGATGCCGATGTCTTCGCCTGCATGAATGGACTCGACGGACGAGTCCATGGGGTTAAACTTCCCTATGGTATATGCAGTGGAGAACAGGTACCCGTTCCCGACATCCTCGATGTCTCTGACGACGGGGTTGATCATGCGGCCATTCAATTCGATTGCGCAATCGGTGTGACTGCACTTGCCGGACTCCGGTTCAAAGCGATTGATCCCGATGGAACCCATCCAGATGCCTCCATGGGCATCCTGGTAAAGGGCTTTGCCATAGCAGGGGAATTCAACAAATTTTGTGCTTTGCTTGTCAAACGAAACCAGTCTGCTGTCAAAGGGTATCGGGTACCCGGCTTCTCTGTACACCAGCGTCAGCCACAGGCGATTTGGGTCAAATCGATCCTGCAAGATGTCGGTGATGCTGCACAGCGCATTCGCCCTGTTGTTGCGCAGCCAATCCGGACCAAAGGATTCAAATTGTTCGGTAGTGCGGTCAAAGCGGTGCAACCAGTAATGGTCACCCCCTAACCACAGATACCGATCGTCTTCGCAGATCGAATGAACGGTCTCGTAACCATTCGATACCAGCAGGGGATAGTGGTATTGTTTAAATTGAAGCGACCTGGGATCAAAGGAGTTGAAGCCACCGAGGCGAAATCCCAGCCAGATCTTTCCACTGGAGGATGCGCGAAGGCATCTTACATCGCCTGCCCCAATGGACAGGGAGTCACCGGGCTGGTGTGCAAACAATTCGAATTGATTGCCATCATAGCGCACCAGACCCTGGTCGGTTCCAAAGTACATGTAGCCGGTAGAATCCTGGGTGATGTCAAACGTCCACGAGCTCATGCCTTGCTCCGGGCCAAGGTTATATAATCTGGGGGCCCTCCATTGAGCGCTTAGCACTAAGGCGTTCATCGCCAATAGGGCCGGGACCAGAGATCGGATGCTGCTTGCAGACATGGGTGAGACAAACACCAAGATAGCCGCAGACCGGCACATTTTTCCAATCTATTTAGCCAGTGGTTTACAGACCGAGTAAACCGTCGCCGACATTGGTCAAAACGCCATCACCTGGGGATGGCGATGAACGGATGCGCCGGTCTTTGGAAAGCCAGGCTCAAGGGGAAAGCAGGCTTGGGTTTGTGTGGACTACCCGCCTCAGAATGGGCTGGTGAACACCGGTGGAAAAAATCGATCTCGTGTAAGTGCGGCTGACACGTTCGCGACGGATAAACGAACGAACGTTTATACGGTCATGATCTCCTTTTCTTTGGCTTCGACAGTTTTGTCGATTCTGGCCGTATAGTCGGTGATCAGGTTCTGGATGTCTTGTTCTTTGCGGCGGGCCAGGTCTTCTGACAAGCCGTTCTTCTGTTCGCGTTTGATGGCGTCGAGCACTTTGTGGCGGCTGGTGCGAATGCTGACGCGCGCCTCTTCACCGTAATGTTTGACCTGTTTTACAAATTCCTTGCGGCGCTCTTCGGTAAGCGGGGGAATGGAGATGCGGATCAGCTCACCGTCATTCTGAGGGGTCAGGCCCAGGTTGGCAGCAAAGATGGCGTGTTCGATTTCCTGGATCATTTTCTTTTCCCAGGGCTGGATGCTGATGGTGCGGGTATCCGAAACGCTGATGTTCGCCACCTGGCTTACCGGTACCGGAGATCCATAGTAGTTGACCATGATCCCGTCGAGGATGGCGGTAGAGGCCTTTCCGGTGCGGACTTTGGTCAGTTCCTTGCGCAGGTGCTCCAGGGCGCGGTCCAACTCCTCGTGGGCTTTTGAAAATATGGATTCTATTTCAGCGGACATATTCGGAACAGTTTTAAACAGGATGGAATCAATTGCTGCGGCTCATGCCGGCGTAACGCAAAATTAAGTAAATCAGCATCACCAGCGATGACAGGGCTGCTGCCACATAGGTCATCCCCGCCCAGGTCAGGGCATCCTTGGCTCCGGCGTATTCCTGTTGGGTCACAACCCCTCTGCGGTCTATCCAGGCCAGGGCGCGTTTGCTGGCGTCAAACTCGACGGGCAGGGTGACCAGGCTAAAAACGGTGGTAATGGCAAAGGCAACGATGGTGACCAGCATGAGCGCTGGAAAGGTATTGGCCAACATGAATGCTGCAAGCAACAGGTACTGCTGCGCCATGCTGGCGACCTTCACCACCGGAACGATCCGGGAGCGCAGTTGAAGCATGGCATAAGCGGTATCGTGCTGAACGGCATGTCCGCACTCGTGGGCTGCGACCGCCGTAGCCGCCACACTCCGTCCGTGATAGACCTCGGGACTCAGGTTTACGGTGCGGTTTACCGGGTTGTAGTGGTCGGAAAGAAAACCGTTCGATTCCAGTACCCTGACGTTGTGCAGGCCGTAGTATTGCAACATATCTTCTGCAATTTCGCGTCCGGATTTGTTTGCGCGCAGCCCGACCTTGGAATATGCGCGGAATTTACTTTGCAGCCTGCCGCTGACGATCATACCCACCACCGAAAGCGCAATGGTGAGCAGGTAAAAGAGCATGTAGTCTGAATTGAATACCATAATTTTTTGATTAGCCTATAAATAACAGTGCAGAGCGCCGTAAGATTTCAGCTTTTCATTAAATATTTCCTAACGGATGAAGTCAAAGCCCGTATAGCTGCGAAGGGCGGCGGGAATGGCAATGCCATCCGGACGCTGGTTGTTTTCCAGCAGGGCAGCCACAATGCGCGCCAGCGCCAACGCACTTCCGTTGAGCGTATGCGCCAGAACCGATTCGCCGCGTGCATTTTTAAACCGCAGTTTCATCCGGTTGGACTGGAACGTCTCAAAGTTGGAAACCGAACTCACCTCCAGCCAGCGCGCCTGAGCAGCACTGTACACCTCAAAATCGAAAGTCAGCGCCGAGGCAAAGCCCAGGTCGCCACCACAGAGTCGCAAAATGCGGTAGGGAAGTTCGAGCTTTTGAAGGAGGCCCTCCACGTGTTCCAGCATCTGGGTCAGGGCGTCTTGTGAGTAGTCCGGGTGTTCGAGCCGGACGATCTCGACTTTGTCGAATTGGTGCACCCGGTTCAGGCCCTTTACGTGTGCACCGTAGGAGCCCGCTTCGCGCCGGAAGCAAGGGGTATACCCACACAGTTTTATGGGCAGCTCGTCCTCCCGGAGCAGGGCATCCCGGTAAATGTTGGTCACCGGCACCTCGGCAGTGGGGATGAGGTACAACTCATCGCGCTCGACGTAATACATCTGGCCCTCTTTGTCCGGAAGCTGACCTGTGGCGCGGGCCGTTTCTGCATTGACAAGCAAAGGGGCATGGATCTCTTCATATCCGGCCCGCACGGCCTCGTCCAGAAAAAACTGGATCAGGGCGCGCTGCAGCCTGGCTCCCTGGCCGCGGTACAACACGAATCCCGATCCGGACAGCCGAGCACCCGCCTCCATGTCGAACAAGCGGTATTTGCGGGCAAGTTCCCAATGAGGGAGTGCCCCCTCTTCGAGTTGCGGGGCGACCATGGCCCCCATTTTGAACACCTCGTTGTCTTCGGCTGTACTTCCCGTAGGTACCGAAGGGTGGGGCAGGTTGGGCAGGCTGATCAGTTTTTCTTCGATGCTCAGGCGGACAGCTTCGAGGGCTTCCCCCGCCAAGCGGGTGGCCTCTTTGATCTGGGCCACTTCAGCGCGCAATCCAGCCGCCTCTTCCGCTTTCCCTGATTTCATGTAATCCCCGATCTGTCGAGCCAGCTGGTTTGCCCGTGCCTGGTCGTTGTCGAGCCCGTGCTGCAGGGACTTGCGGCGGTCGTCGAGCGCGATGAGCTCCCCCACGAGCGCCAGTTGGGCGTCCGGCAGATTGCGCTTGCGATAGGCGTTTACAACGCCATCAGGGTCACTCCGCAGTATCCTCAATTCAACCATAGACCGGCCATTTCCAGCGGGCAATGTTAGCACAATGTGGCGAAATTTTTTTTGAAATATACCAAAATCGACCTTGGCGTCGTACCTTTGCAGCCGTAAAACCGATAATGGTTTTCATTCTTTCGCATCTCCAGAGTATTTCCTGCTTGTCCATATCCCTTTGAACGGACTGCTGTGGCCTACGGACGACCAGGTCCTCTGAAAATCGATTGTTAGTCAAGCCCTTACCTTTTTTAAATCCTTAAACTTCCGCCTTTCAGGCTTAGATTATGAAATACGATATTCTGCAGCTCAACGACATGTTGGTCCCTGAGTTGCGCGACCTCGCCGAACAGTTGGGCGTACCCAATTCGAAAAAGCTCTCCAAGCAAGACCTCATTTACAAGATACTCGACCAGCAGGCCCTGAAAAAGAGCGGTGCCGACGGGGATTCGGGAAACGGCGATGCCGTGGAGCAGCCGGTGTACGACCTGCTCGTCGACGAGCACAACGTCCGCGGCCGCAGACGGCGCGTTGGTCAGGAGGAACAGCCCGTCCGCAGGCAGGGACAGCGCGGGCGGCCTCCCCGCAACGAGGCTCCGGTTAACAAAGAGGAAGTTCCTGAGGAGCCTTCACCAAAAGCACAGGAGCCGGAAGCCCCTACAGAAGAAACAGCCCGCGAAGACCAACGTCCGAGAAGAATGCCCCACCGCAACCCCGCGCAGCGATCAGACTCGCGATCAGACTCGCGATCAGACTCGCGGACAGATCATCGGCAGGACAGAAGGCACGACCAGCGCCACGAAATGCAACCGCGCAGGGAGCGTCCCGTCCAGGAACGCGAACAGCCGGCCAACGCAGAGGCATCCGGCTTCCAGGAGAATGTGGAAACCCCGGCGCCGCGCCGCGAAGAACCCGCCTTCATCGTCGAACTCGAGGGCATGGTCGAGGGCATGGGCGTACTCGAAATGATGCCTGAGGGTTTTGGCTTTCTGCGGAGCTCGGATTACAATTACCTGTCTTCCCCCGACGACATTTACGTTTCGCCGTCGCAGATCAAACTCTTCGGCCTCAAAACGGGCGATACCGTCGTCGGCGCCATCCGGCCACCCAAAGAAGGGGAAAAGTACTTTGCCCTGTTGAAGGTTTCCCGCATCAACGGCCTGGAGCCGCAGTGGATCCGCGACCGCGTGCCCTTTGACTACCTCACTCCGCTGTTCCCCAACGAAAAATTTAAGCTCACCACCCACCCCCTGGGACGCGATTACGGCAACCGCATGATCGACCTCTTCACGCCGATCGGCAAGGGTCAGCGCGCCCTGATCGTGGCCCAACCCAAAACGGGAAAGACCTTTTTGCTCAAAGACCTCGCCAACGCCATTTCCACCAACCATCCGGAGTGTTACATGATCGTGCTACTGGTAGACGAGCGCCCGGAGGAGGTGACCGACATGAAGCGTAGCGTAAAAGCTGAAGTCATCTCATCGACCTTCGACGAGCCGGCAGACAACCACGTGCGGGTAGCCAACATCGTGCTGGAAAAAGCCAAAAGAATGGTCGAATGTGGTCACGACGTGGTCATCCTGCTCGATTCCATCACCCGTCTCGCAAGAGCCTACAACACCGTTGCGCCTTCTTCTGGCAAAGTGCTGTCGGGAGGGGTTGAGGCCAACGCCCTGCAAAAGCCCAAAAAGTTCTTTGGCGCTGCGCGGAAAATTGAAAACGGGGGCTCTCTTACCATCATCGCCACGGCCCTCATCGACACCGGTTCAAAAATGGATGGCGTCATCTTCGAAGAATTTAAGGGAACGGGCAATATGGAACTCCAGCTCGACCGCACCCTCGCCAACAAGCGCCTGTATCCGTCGATCGACCTCACCAAGTCGAGCACGCGCCGCGAAGACCTCCTGTTGGACGATACCACCATTCAGAAAATGTTCGTCCTGCGCAACCACCTGGCCGACATGAAGCCGGAGGAGGCCGTTGAATTTGTTAAAAAGCACATGTCCGGCACGGCCACCAACGATGAATTTTTGATATCCATGAACAGTTAATGGCTTGCAGGATTCAATAAAAACACTTATCTTTGCCTCCCTTTTAAAAAGCTGCTGACAATCAGATTCGTATGAAAAGGACATTTCAACCTTCGAGAAGAAAGCGGGTCAACAAACATGGTTTCCGCAGCCGGATGGCGTCGAAAAACGGACGCAAGGTGCTCGCGCGTCGCCGTGGCCGGGGAAGGCTCAGGCTGACGGTCTCCGACGAGCGCGGATTGAAGTAAGCCATGCGACCCCTTCCGGGTCCCGGACTGGCTTTCCCGTCGCAGCTGCGGCTGAAATCCCGAAAACAGATTGAATTCCTGTTCGCTCAGCGCGACGCACATTTTTCCCACCCACTCCTGCTCAAATACAGTTTTGGTCCTGAGAGCACTGAAAAAGGACTGCATTTTGCCGTATCGGTACCCAAAAAGACCTTTAAACGCGCCACCGATCGCAATCTGATCAAACGCCGTATCCGCGAGGCGTTTCGCCTGCATTGGCGGAACTACCTTCATGAAGAGGAGCCCTGCCTGCTGATGTTTATTTACGTTGGCAAGGAAATGGCAGCATTTGCCGAAGTGGAACAGGCCGTGGTGCGCTTGTTAAAAAGGCTGCAGCAGAAAGGAGTTCCGAAAGCGCCCTAACCTACACGGTGCAGGCCCTATCCCGGCTGGGGCAATCCAACTCATGCAAATGAGAAAACCGGCCCCCGTCAGGAGCCGGCTCAATTCAAAACGAAATCCTTAAAAAATCTTACCACCAGCGGCGGATGCGGATCTCCTTTGTGCTGCCATCGGACAAGGTGAGTATTGCTGCATTGTTGCAAAGACCGTCGCCGTAATCAATTGAAATGGTCTCGCCATCGACCGTCAGTGAAAAAGCCCCGCTAACGATCCAGGGACAGTTGAAGCGAAACACCAGGGCTTCTGTGGTTGCTACGGAGAAATCCTTGCCGGCGCGATTGACGCCATCAGACGTTCCGGAGATCGACCACACGTCGTCGCTGCGCAGTTGGGGTGTCTGTCCCCCTTCTAATTGGGTAATGGTCTGGTTGGCATCCCAGGTGATGGTCTTTCCTGAGGGGAAAGTAAGTTTGCGATCACTCACCACGCGTTCCCATGCCATTTGGGAGGAAGGATTGGGACCCTGGTTAACTACCGTTACCGTGCCTTCGACCAGAACATCGTCGATGTAAAAATTTTCATGGGTCACGGTACGCACCGAACCGGCCTCGTACCAGGGGGCTGTCACATCGATGATGAGCTTGCCCTTGCGCACATGTCCGTGTGGACCGGTTACGCCATCCGGACCGTAGTCAATGGTCAGAGTGTTGGGATAAGTACCTTTAGGATTCAACCAAGTGCGGACCGGGAACGAGCGCGTTGTCAGGTCGAGCAGTCCGGCTTCGAGCTGGTCGCCAATTTCGGTCTCGTTGGCATCCAGAATGTCCTGCTGGGTGGTAATGTCCTCCGATGAGGTAACGAAATCGTTTGCTGTGCCGTCCTCGTCCTTGGCACAGGAAGCAATCATAAACAATACCGGGCTTAAAAACATAGCCCACAGAAAACTGCGTTTCATAATTTTAGAATTTTTAGGTGAAGAATGTTAGTACGGCTGTTTGACCCAATCCCTTCCCACTGGTTTAATGGCTCTATGGAAAATTTCTTCCTGAGACTCCCGGGAACTAACGCCCCGTTCTATAAGATGTGTGCCGCCGCCCGTCCATTTGTGCAGTTTGGAATTCTTTCATTGGCCGACGACGAAGCTGTTGCCGAATTCAGGAAGTACCTGGATTCTCTGACAAAACCAAACCGCTTCACCACCTCATGGTTGTTCAGCATAAAACTACCCACCACACAGAGGGGATGCGTCCATGATGCGATCTGCGCATGCAATCCGGCGAACCGATGTGGCGCCGAATGGTAGCTCCTCGGTTATGCATACACCCGGTCCAACCCTATCGAAGCAGCTAAAAGTGAAATATTCTATTCTGCGCGGAGCGATTCAGCATAGACCATGCAATCAGCCGCCACGTTCCAATGCTTTATCTAGGTATTTTATCAGCTCAATAATCCCACTATAAAAGAATTTCCCCTGACTCATTTCTTGTTTTATTTTCTCAATTTCCTCCGAATAGTGATTTAACGTTTCCAAACTGATTTGTAATCTCCTTGACGTCGCTAAAAATTTAAATTCCAGATATTTCCTGTTTTCCCTTTCGGATGGCTTTAGCAATTTAATTGCTTGATAGTAGTCTGCAGTCGGAAATATGTCACAGTTCGCCACAATGATGTCTCCGGGATAAAATTCGAATAAAACGCTGTCATCACTATTTAAATAATTCTCGTCCTCAAGGATTTCATAAACTTCATCATACTTACAAATTGCTTTTACTGGAATCCAATCTTCCACTTTATCAATTACTCTAACAAGTATATGTTCTTCCATTTAATTACAATTGATATAGGTGCTACATAGCGTCGTACCGCCGGATTTTCGAGGTTTCGGAGACGGATTAGCGATTCTACGTGCCCCGGAGAAATCTCCCCAAGCCGCCGGGGTGATCCGCTCACGCCCACATCTGCGCATGCAATCCGGCGAACCAGTGTGGTGCCGAAGTTGCCACATCTTTTTCGGGCTTTGCGCCAGGGGGCGTTTCGGAGCACAAAACTGTCAACCATCACAGAATTTGAATAGAAGCACAATGCTCCAAATTTGCATAGCCTGTAGCTATTCAGCGCCATTACCCCGCCTGACGCAAAACCTGTGTTATCAGCCGTGAATCTTGCTGTCGTGCAGTCTATCCCAGCTGTTGTTAGTCCGAATATTTTCATTTCTTAATAGTTGTTCTGTTTCGTTGATTTCAGCCTTTGAAGTAGCTTTTTTTAAAATTGTGATAAATGTATTTATTGTCGGATTAATATTTCTCTGTTTTAATTCTCGGTAATAGTTTATTGCAGTTTTGAAGGATGTCGAACGTGAAATTAACGTATTAAATGTAACTAGATTAACTTCAATATTTTGGTCTTCCATTGCCGTAATTATTTCATTCCTTTGGTCGTCATTGGTCGTCAAACTTAATAGTGCGTTATATGTTTGAGTATTTGGCTTAACTTCATATTTGCCCATTGATTTAATGATTTTCCGTCCGGCTTGAACTGTCGAGCAGTAAGCTATAAAAGAGTTTAATGTATAAGTGTTGGGCTTAAGTCTAAGGTAAAGAAGTTTATTAAAATATGAAGTTGCTGTTGTTAGGTCTGATGAAAGTGAAATGAGAATATTGAAAGTTGTCGTTGTTAATGGAACGCTGTCTATTCGATACTCTCCAAGTATTTCATTTGCTTGTCCGAGTGTCTCGCAAAGTTGAATGTGTGCATTTTGAATGTCAAAATTTGGTTTAACCAATTTTTGCTTGTATTCGCCTTTTAGTTGTTGAGCAATTGTCAATGCCTTGTCCGTATTAAGTTGTTTCAGCTTAATTTTTTCTTTCAACTCCAAGAGGTCTTGTCGCCATTTTAGAGCCAATTTTTTGGTCAATGTGTCGGTCTTTTCTGTTTGCACAAGTGTCGTTTTAATGTATCCGTCCTACCAACTGCATTTATGCCAAGACCTCGCCCACTTTTGTATGAACAGTTGACTTGTTCCAATTCTGTGGTAGCAGTTCAGCGATTCGATTGATTGGATGATCCTTAATCCTGTGGA
>JADLHA010000007.1 GCA_020848995.1 Saprospiraceae bacterium
GCTTGGACATAAATATACTTATAGATCGTTTCGTGGCTTATACTCATCCCATACACCGTTTTTAACCAAACTGAAATCTGTTGGGGAGACCATCTGAGCCTCAATTTAGTGTATATCGCCAACTTCAATTTCTGATTTTGGTCAATTTTTTGCTTAGGAGCGTGTGAATACCTCTGCCTTCTTTCGGCCTTTTGGTGGGCCGAAAGGGCGAGGTATTCACCTTTTGATAGGTTACGCCTAATCTCTCTCCCAATCGTAGACGCTGATCGCCCTACATCCGATGCAATACACTGTAATGTATTTCCTAAGGCAAATAGGTGCGATATCCGTTCTCTCTCTTGAATAGTGATCCTTTTATATGTTTTCATGGCAAAAATTAGGTAATTTTACGTACCTGATTCTTGCATTAGCTACTTGAAGTCAAGATTTAATAATTTCTTCATTGGCTCACGAGTACAATAAAAATTATAGTAATAATCACATTTCAGTATTAATTTTTTCATTCAATTTGTTTATTATTATATATTTTATTTTTATTCTGACTAATGATTGTAGAAACGAATATTACTCTAATAGATTAAGCGCAATTAAGCTATTTATTATTCAATCTGTAGCTTGCATTATTCCATATATTATATTTCTATATTTAACTGATTTTCCAGATTTATCAGTAAGTCTCAAGATAGAAATTTATTCATTTCTAATTTTGTCCCCCTTATTTTTCTATTTATATAAGAGAAAAAGATTCGGGTACTGTCTATTAGCTTGTATAATTATATTAACCGAATTAATTTTATTGGAGTCAAAAGAAGTTGGGTACAACAAAATGGCCGAGTTAAACCAATTCCATAATGGTTTAAGTTCACTGGACCCAATTTTTAATGATGCCCATTTAAGCGCGAGCTATACTTTCTTATGCTACAATGTTTCAGTTTCATTATTTTTTTTCTTATTGCCTTGGATTGTAAGTTTTTTTTATATCAAAAAATATGCAGAAAAGGAATTTAAGGAGATAATGATATCGGAAAATGAGTTTGGAAAGCTAGTTGAGGATTCAATTAACAATGCAATCGAATTTAAGTAAAGAAGCTTTAATCTTGCAAAATATACATTTCAACCAAATTAGAAATTATTGTTATTCGAACCAATGAATTAAAATTATTGCACCTCGAGTTTTTGGTTTTTTCTTAAAAAAATAACTCATTTCTAAAAATTCTTTGACGAGTCTGATGGTTCATTAAGCATCCTAGGAATATATGTGCAAATTATGTGCAAATAAAAAAGGAGCAATGGAAATATATTCCATAACTCCTTGATTACTAGTGTCGGGGTGACTGGATTTGAACCAGCGACCACACGCCCCCCAGACGTGTGCGCTACCAGGCTGCGCTACACCCCGAATGCCGTCCCTGGGAAATGCACAGGCATGCAAGAGAAAATGTTGCCCTGGGGGAAAGGGCAATGGCGCAATCTCCCGAAAGGAACGCTGAATTTCGGGGCGAAATTAATGGAATTTTCCTCACCGGCCAAACGGCTAAATGGCTGCAACTTAGCGGAAGGTCATTTTGTATTTCCTTCAAAATCAAGGCCAATCCCCTGCGTAATGCAAGGGCATGGTAGTCGACCGAGCCAGAAAATCGTATTTGAGGCGTATGATTTGCCGGAGGTGGAGGTAATCGTGTGCAAGCCAGTTGGTCAGTAGGAAAAAGGCGGAGAGCCTTCCGATCACTGGGTGGACGAGAAATGAATCCCAGTCGGGGTCGCTGAGACCTCGTAGCCAGTGAACCGACTTGCTGCGTTCGTTGAGAAACTCCTGGCATTTGTGCCCGTAATCTTGCGACCTATAGTCCCTCGAGGTGACCCAGCCTTTGGGGTCAATGGGTGCCAACTCTTCGGAAGACCGGTGCAGAGCCTGATCCACGCGGTAGCGGAAGTCCTCCCGCTCTTCATCGACCAGGTGGCAAACTATTTCCAATAAGCACCACTTATGGTCCTCCGGCTTCCAGTCAGGAGGTACTTCATGATGCAAATCCAGTAAAGTGGAGAACACATTCCTGTTCCGGTCGAGCTGTCCAATGAGCTGGGTTGCCTGCATAATAGCGCTAATTTACAGAAATTGTCCAACTCTTAGAGCCGCAAGATCAGATCAGAACGAAAATATTGACTGCCAAAGGTTTATAAGGGGAGCTGTTTTGAAAGAAAATGTGTGTCCGTGAAAGTAAATATTGAATAAGTGTGGTAAGTTTGCCGAGTCTTTCCATACGAAGCTGGAAGGGCACATAGACGAACCTAACTCAAATCTCATGAAAAGACGCCAGCAGTCCTCTGCCGCAGGCATTTGTCCTGTTTTACGCATTGCTGTAATTTCCGTTTTATTTTTACTCACCACCCATTCGGCAAGTGCCCAAATCGACGTAAGCTCCTCAGGTGGAGCGCCAATGGGCTCTTATGCAACCCTTTCCGCTGCCTTCGACGCCATCAATGCGGGAACGCACACAGGGACAATTGCCATACTGGTCACGGGCAATACGACTGAGCCGGCTGCTGGGGCAATCCTCCAGGCCAGTGGGACGGGCTCTGCCAGTTACAGTTCAATTCTTATCCAGCCATCGGGGGGTGCAGCGCGCACCATTTCCGGTGCAGCAACAGCAGGAACCGGCCTGGTGCAGCTCAATGGGGCAGATTACGTCACCTTCGACGGACTGAACACCGGAGGGAACAGCCTGACCATCCAGAACACTACCGTTTCTTCAACTTCGGGGACCAGTACGATCCATCTTCAGGGAGATGCCACATTCAACACGTTTACCAACCTAAACGTAAACGGCGCCGGAACCATGGCCGTGGGAACCAATGGGGGCAATTTCTGGTTTGGAGCGTCTTCTGTGACGACGGGGCAGGACAACAACCTGATCTCCAATTGTAAGATCGGCCCGGTCGGGACGAACTATCCCACGAAAGGCGTTTACAGCAACGGTACTACGACCACCGCTGGCCAATACAATAGCAAAAACACGGTAACCAACTGCGAGATCTTCGACTACTTCGGCACCGCAGCACAGAGCGCCGGCATATACATTACTTCGGGAAGTACCGAATGGACCATTACCAACAACAAATTTTACCAAACCGTTTCCAAGACCCAGACTACCGGTTCCATCCATGCGGCCATACAAATCGGAAGTGCCAACGTCGATGGCTGTGTGATCACGGGCAACACCATCGGTTATGCCAACGCTGCCGGAACCGGAATGTACCAATGGGTAGGTGCTACTACCTCGTCTCGAATGGTGGGCATCTACCTGTCTTCCCACGGCTCGACTCAAAAGACCATTATATCGAATAATACCATACAGAATATTTCTCTTTCGGGAACACTGGGAAGCACGACGGCAAGTTCAGCGTTTGTTGGCATTCAGATCTCTAGCGGCTGGTCTGATTGCAATAACAATACCATCGGCAGCTTAGATGGCACTAAAACCATTTTAATTGCCAATTCAAGTACCTCGACTTCGGAGGTTTATGGCATTTACTCCAGTGCTTCTATTGCTGCTGTGACCACGTTCAACAATAACTCCATTGGAGCAATTACCCATTCTAACACCAACACTGCTGCATGTGGCTTAGTCGGACTTCGCGCAGGAAGTAGCTCTTTAAATGATCTGATTATTGAAGGCAACACATTTGGCAACTCTGGTGCAGAGCTAAAAACCATTAACAATTCCACAACGGCTTCCTTAAACGGCAATACGGTCATAGGAATTTATGTGTTGTCTTCCATTCATCAAATCAAAAACAACCTCATTCGCAACTTGACGACCAACAACCAGTCGACCGGCACATCGACCTCTTCTTCCGTTCAGGGAATGTACATTTCCTCTGCAGCTTCGGGTTCCGTGGTTTCCGGCAACACCATCCATTCGTTGTCGAATACCTCCCCAGCGGCGAATGCCTGGGTAAACGGGATCACCATTAGCTCCTCAACGGCTCTGCTAACGGTTGAAAAGAACTTCATCCATTCTCTGGTCATTTCGGGGACCGGGTCGACTGCCACGATCAATGGAATGTACATCAACGGTGGTTCGACGCGCTTTGTCAACAACATGATTCGTCTTGGAGTGGATGCTGCAGGAAATTCCATCACCAGTGGATTGGCCATAAACGGGATCAACGAAGTCGGTGGTACGGTGAGTACGTTTGTGCACAACTCCGTTTATGTTGGGGGAACCGGCGTGGCAACCCTTTCCAACAACACCCATGCCATCAACAGTACTCGCACATCAGGCGACAGAAAGTATGTAAATAATATTTTCTTCAATGCCCGTTCGAACAGTGGGTCAACCGGAAAGCATTACGCAATTAAGCTTGGAGGCACCGGGGTTAATCCCGCGGGCTTATTGAGCAATTTCAACGATCTTTTTGCCAACGGAACCGGTGGGAATGTTGGCTATTACGACCTGGCCGACCGGCTCACCTTGTCGGACTGGCGTACGGCCACCGGACAGGATTGCAATTCGGTGAGTGGGGATCCCCGCTTTGTTGCCCCCAATGGCACGGCTTCAACGGTTGATCTGCACATCGTCACCACCATGTTGCTCACACCCATTGAGAGCGCAGGTTCACACGATTATTCGGAGACAATTGATTTCGATGGCCAGGCGCGGGCATCGCTCACTCCGGTAGATATCGGAGCGGATGCCGGTTTCTTTTTGGTACTCGATCAATCGGGCCCTTCAATTTCAGTTACACCCCTGGAGGGCATATGCGGAACTGCCGACACAGCCTTAATAGGCGTTCACATTACCGACGCAACTGGAGTTCCCGTTATGGGGTCTTTGGTTCCGCGCATCTATTACCGCAAAAACTCCGGTGCATGGGTCTCACGCGCGGGTATCCTTACTTCGGGGAGTGCGACCGACGGTTACTGGCGCTTTAATCTGGTAATGGCTGATGTTGGCGGAATTGTGGTTGGCGATGTCATTGATTATTTTATCCTTGCCCAGGATGTTTCAGGCCCTCCCAACATCTCTTCGGCACCAGCCTGTGCTACGGCAAGCGACGTCAACACCCTCATCATTTCTCCCCCTGCGCCTTATACGGCAAGTGTCAAGGGTTCCATAAGTGGAACGTTCACTGTAGGGGTCGGGGGCGATTACACCACGCTTACAGCAGCTGTAGCCGATTACAACAGCAAGTGCCTCACCGGTCCCGTCGTCTTCCTGCTTACGGATGCTGCCTATCCTTCGGAAACCTTCCCGATCACCATCAACCAGGTTCCAGGTCAAAGCGCAGCCAATACCCTCACCATCCGGCCCAGCGTCGGCAATGTTGCCACCATTTCCGGAAGTTCGACCAGTTGCATCATCCGGTTTAATGGAGCGGACTGGGTCATTATAGATGGTTCGAATTTCGGAGGCACAGACAGGAGCCTGACGCTTTCCAATACCTCAACAAGTTCCAGTACCGCAGTTGTCTGTGTGCAGAGCCTCGGTACCGCCCTCGGCGCTACCCACGACGTAATCCGCAATTGCAACATCATCGCAGGGTCCACAACCGTCTCTTCCATTTTTGGAATTCATGTGGCAGGAACGACTGTGAGTACCAGCGCAACGGGTGACGACAACGACTACCTGACCATTCAAAACAACAGCATTAAAAAGGCGTATTATGGCATATATGCAAGGGCGACGGCAACGGGTCGCAACGATTCGCTGAAAGTTCTCAACAACAGCATAGGGGCAAATGTAACGGCCGATCAAATTGGCAAATACGGTATGCAGCTGTTCGAAGCTGACCATGCCCTCATCTCCGGCAACGAAGTGTTCAATATTGTAGGAACGGTTACGAACCCTACCGGGATCAGGATTGAAGCCGGGATAGTCAATTCCTCAATTACCAAGAACAACATCCATAATCTATTTTATACGGGTTCAAGTGGTTACGGTGGAAAGGGCATAGACGTGGCTACCTCGGCAAATGCCAATGTCACCATCAGCAACAACTTCGTGAGCAAGATGCGTGGCGACGGTTGGAGCACCTTCACATCGGATGCCATTGTGGGTATCCGGATACTGTCTCCTTCGACGGGAATCAATATCTATAACAACTCGGTTTTGCTCGATGATCTGGTGTCGCGATCCTCATCATCGGACGTCAGCGCAGCACTCTACCTTCATGCCGCTGCCTCCTTGATGAACGTTAAGAACAACATCCTGATCAACAGGATTTCCAATATCACGGGTACGGCGAAAGCGTATGCCATGGCCTCCGATGCACCGGCTTCAGCTTTTATCAACATCGACAACAACGATTACTATGCAAGTGGACCGCAGGGTGTGCTCGGCAGGAATTCAGCAGCTGCTGACATGGTCACCCTGGCAGATTGGAGGGCCTTTACGGGTAAAGACCTTCTCTCAGTGAGCGTAGAGCCAGAATTTGCGGACACAACTGACCTGCACCTCCCGGAGCTGCCTGAAAATGAATGTCTGAACCAGGCAGGCATGGTCATACCAGGGATTGCTGAAGACATCGACGGAGAACCCCGCAATCCATCTAACCCGGACATCGGTGCCGACGAGTTCGATGGCGATGACCTGACCATCACGGTGACGGAAACGTCTGGTACACCAAATGACAAGTTTATCTGTGCCGGTTCTTCTGGAACTCTGACCGTAGCTGGAGGCTCTTCCCATAAATGGAATACCGGCGAAACGACGCCCGCCATCACCAAAGCTCCCTTTATTACGACAATTTATTATGACTCCGTCACGGTCGCTCCAGGTTGCCGTGTGGTCATGTACGATACCTTAAAAGTATTGCTTGCTCCGAGTGCTGCTATCGCTCCTGCAATGAGCAATATCTGTGCGGGCGCTAGCCAGACCCTTACCGCTTCTGGCGGCACAGCCTACCTGTGGGACAATGGTTCCACCAATCCCGTTCGCATAGTTACACCACTTACATCGACCAGCTACACGGTCACAGTAACCGGACCGAACGGTTGTACGGGCATCGCCGTTGCCAGTGTCGGCGTATTGCCTGCACCTGTTGCCAGCATCTCGGCTTCTTCCACCGTGATATGTTCCGGGAATACTTCCACACTGACCGCTTCTGGAGGAGTGAGTTATCTATGGAGTACAGGTGCAACTGATGCATCTATTGACGTTAGCCCGACTTCCACAACGACCTATACGGTAACCGTCACGGCAGCTAACGGGTGTACGGATGATGCTTCCATTACCATCACTGTTTTACCCGGGGTAAGCATTGCGGAGACCCATGTTGAACCCTCAACTTGTTTTTCACTCGACGGCTCCATTAACCTTACGGTCAGCGGCCAGGCGCCTTTCCATTACAACTGGAGCACTCCGGATGGATCGGGGCTTGTCAACGGACAGGAGGACCAAACCGGTCTGTCAGTAGGTTCGTATTTCGTGACCGTGACCTCTCTTGCAAATTATTGCACAGCCACTAAGGTCATCTCGCTCACGGGACCCGGCAATTGCGGCGGTTGCCCCAGCATGGGAAGTCTGCTCGTCAGTACAGGAGTCGTCTGTAAGACGACGGACTTTACGCTTACAGCCACGGGCCTTGCCGGCATGGGTTCGCAATATGGCATATTGTTTAAATATTCAGCCTCCCCTCTGATGGATCCTTATAGCGGAGGCACCACCCTGGGCATCGTTCCCAATGCCGGGCTCACCAACGGAGGAACTACGGCAGTGCTGACAACAGCTATCCCATCCGAGGACAGCTATTACCTCTATGCAATTCTCACTCCAACTCCGCCCAGCACCAATTGCAGACCCTCCGCATCCAACAACATCGTGGTACTGAAGTGCACTCCTGAAATCGATGACCCATGTGCCTGTAAGAACAACGCCACCACACTGACCAACGGCCAATTCAATGAAACCATACTGATCAACGCACCCAGCGGACAATCCTGGCAAGTGGTCAGCAGCAGCGGTTTGTACCAATCGAACAGTCCGGCTCCCCCCGCAGCACCCATACCAATTCCCAACGGTACCCTGTTTACGGAAACTGCCCTTGGAGGCGGGGTGAGCAATTACACGCTAACGGGCGTTCATGTGGATGCCCTGGGATACAGCGCCACCTTCGGAAATGGCAGTCTGACCCCATCACTTGCCCACACTTGCTACTATCCCAATCCTGCAATCGTCGGACTTACCAATACGTATTGTGCCAATGATCCGGCGGTGCCGTTGGTTGGCAATGCTCAACTCGGAGACGGCTCGGGTCCGGCTTCAGGTGTTGGAACTTTTACCGTTAATGGCAATTCCACTACCGTTTTCAATCCGGCAATTTTAGGGCCCGGTACTCATCTGGTCGTGTTCAGTTTTGACGCGGCTGACGATACCCCAACTGAAGAACATCCGGGTTGCACCCAGGCCGTGTCGAAGTCTGTGGTCGTCAATCCGGTACCGGTAGTCAATCAGGTAGCCAACCGCTATCTCTGTGTCGGCCAGTTATCCGCAGCCATTGTGTTTACCGGAACGCCCGCGGGAGCCATTTATCAATGGACCCGGACACCGGCGGCCATCGGACTGGCAGCAACCAGCGGCTCCGGAAGTGTGCCCAGTTTTACTGCCACAAACAGCGGCAATACACCTTTGAGTTCGACCTTTACCGTAACGCCTTACTACACAAATGGCGGCATCACCTGTACCGGTACGCCCATGACCTTTGTCATCGTAGTGAATCCTACACCGACGGTCAATCCGGTTGCTGATGTTCAATACTGCCATGGCGATTTGACGACCGCAATCAACTTTTCGGGCAGTGCACCAGGAACGGTTTACAATTGGACCCGTACCCCTGAGTCAATTGGATTGGCCGCGACCAGCGGAACGAACTCCGTACCTCCCTTTACGACGACGAACCCGGGAACCACGCGCATTACGAGTACATTCACCGTCACTCCGGTGTTTACCAATGGAGGCACGAGTTGTACAGGAACGCCCATCACTTTCAGGATTTCTGTATTGCCTCAACCTGTTGCGCGGTGCAAGGACGCCACACTTTACCTCGATGCCAATGGACAGGCAGCATTGACCATTCCCGATATCGACAATGGTAGTACTGCCTATACCCTCAGCCTAAGCAAAGAGGCCTATGACTGTGGAAATATTGGTACAAATACAGTAACCCTTACCGCAAGGGATTCGTGCGGGAAGAGTTCTTCCTGTAATGCAACAGTCATTGTACTGGATACAATCCGGCCGAGCCTTTGGTGCCCGAAAGACTGGACCGTCAACCTCGATCCGGGTGAGTGCACCAGGGCCATTGTTTTTGACGAACCCGAGGCCACAGACAATTGTGAAATTAGCGTCTCAACGGCAACGGGAAGTATTCAGACGACCTTTACCTCAAACAACCAGTTTGCCGGGAACATGTTCAACCTGACCAACATTTCAGGGGGTAGGATTACCATCAACTCTATGGCTGGGAACATCTCCGCAACGGTTGGTACCAACGTCATTGTCGAAGTGTACTATACTCCGAATACGTATATCGGCAAAGAAACGAATCCTGCTGCCTGGACTTCCCTTGGTGTTGCAAACGCTGCCTGTGCAGGGATCAATCAACCAACTTTATTCAATATTGGCGGTCTGAGTTTGAATCCAGGCGAGACTTACGGGATCTATTTCCATTTGGTTAACTACACCGCGGGATCGATTGCCCTGCGTTATACCAACGGGACCGCAACGTACAACAACGGTGACCTGAGCCTTTTTGCCGGAGTTGGAAAAGCTACACCCGCCTTCACGGGCACCACGTTTGCAAGCAGGATCTGGAATGGAAGAATCAATTATTCCAAGCAAATCATTGTTGGAGCTCCTCCCACGGTCACTCAAACAGACAACTCGGGGTACAAAAACGGCGATTATTTCCCGAGAGGGACAACCTGTTTGTCCTTTGAGGCTACGGACTTTTCTGGCAATAAGTCGACATGCGAATTCTGCATTACCCTGGTGGATTATCCAAATCCGAATGCCGAGCTGGCATGTCACGATCTCATACAGGTCAGTCTCGACGAAAACTGTTCGGCTACCATTGGCGCCGATGAAGTGCTGTCAGGCGGTCCGTATCGATGCTTTGAAGATTACCGCATCATCGTCCAGGATTGGATAACGGGTGCAGTTATCGATCGAAATGCGAGCTTGCGTGGATCCCAGGTAAGCTCTCAGGACATTGGAAGGCGATTGAAAGTAACGGTGATCGATACGGTAACGGGCAATAGTTGCTGGTCGATGGCAACCGTAGAAGACAAACTGGCACCACAGATGGTCTGTCCATCGGATACGTGTATCGTTTGTGGCACCAGTGGTACCTCGCCGATCTTTATGGGAACTCCCAGGGTAACCGAGAACTGCGGCGGATATTCGTTAAGCTACTCAGATCAAGTCGAACAGGGTGGATGTGGCGCTGGTTTTGAAGAACGCATCACACGCACCTGGGTAACGGAAGATGCATCTGGAAATGTAAACACCTGCATACAGGTGATCACGGTGAGTCTGGCCACCCTCAATTCCATCGGCGTACCCCTGGATTACGACGATATTGAAGCTCCGGCGCTTGCCTGCGACGAAAAAATCAATCCGACGAAGGATTACACACCACACTTCCTGCCATATCCATATTGCGTCGATGGCTACCTGTTGGATTCTGCGCATTGGTTTGCCACAGGCGGCTTCCTGCCAAGTCCGAATGGAGACCTGGCTGGAGAACGGCTTCCGAGAACGCTGGGCTGGAATTGTCTGGACACGGGACTTTATATCGGGCACCCAAGCCCGTGGCCAATTTACTGGCCTGCGCACCCCAGCTGGAGACCCAATAATCCCGTTTGCTGGGGACCGGATGAAATCATCCAGTGGCAGGGCACAGGATATCCCTCGGGTAGCGGTTGTTCAAATCTGGGGATCACCTTCCAGGACGTCATTGCCAGCATTGCAAAACCCGAATGCGATGCGGGAGAAATTGGTTGCTACAAGTTATTGCGCCAATGGACCGTGATGGACTGGTGCACCGGTGAAGTGGGCGGCCACAACCAGGTGATCAAAGTCATCGACCGCAAAGGGCCGGAAATCCTGTACCCGGATACGGTAACAGCTGCTATGGATCCCTGGCGCTGCTTGGGAATCTGGGAGGTACCCAAACCCTGGTTGGTGGACAATTGCAGCAACGAATTGCACTATAGCGTAATTTGCATTACGGGCGTTGTCACCGGTAATGAACTGGATGGCTTCATCGTGTCTAACCTGGAAAGGGGTGTGAACGAAGTCATTATTGTTGCTGAGGATTGTTGCGGAAACGTGACGAAAAGGCGCGTTGCAGTCAATGTTGCCGACAATACTCCGCCGAATGCGGTTTGTGACCAACGAACAATCGTAAGTTTGACAGGCAACCAAAGCCCGAATGAGAATTTTGGGAAAATCTTTGCCCGTGATTTTGATCAGGGCAGTTTCGATAACTGCTCGCCCCATGTATTCTTTAAAGTGATCCGCATGGAGCACCTTCGCGGAACAAACAATGGCAGCAACGCTGCCCAAGCTGATGACGGCGCCAATTGTGCCGGCGTCAACGGCGACGATAATGCGATACTTGAAGGCAACCAGATCTATTTTGACGATCACGTCAAATTCTGCTGCAGCGACGTTGGCAACACCATTCTGGTCGTCTTGCGGGTTTTTGATGTGGAGCCCGGAGATGGCCCCATTTTCCCTAACCGCATGAATCCGGGTGGCAACCTGTTTAACCGGTTCAGCGATTGCATGATTGAGGTGGAAGTTCAGGATAAAAGCGTTCCAACCGTTGTGGCTCCGCCAAACATCGTGGTAAGTTGTTGGTTCTGGTTCGATGTTGACAAACTGACGGATCCTAACGACCCGACTTTCGGAAGGGTTGTAAACGACCTGACTGCCAGAAAGAAGGTGGTAACGAGAGATCTGGTTTGCCACAATTACTGTTTGCGCAACGACATCACGGGATATCCCGGTTTCGTTCCCGGAGCACCACCATCCAACCCACCTGCGTGGAATCGCGCCTGCGCGTTCTACCAGGAACTCTTTGATACTTCCCATGCCGATCGCAAATACGAACTAACCTGGGGCTTCGACGGCACCGTATTGGGAGCATGTGGTACCAATTTCAGTATTTCCGTCAACGACAACCGCGAATGCGGACAGGGACAGCTGACGCGTACCGTCGTAGCACGTGGTCCCAACAACATCAGCGTAACACAAACTCAGACCATCTGGGTGGTAGACTGCGATCCTTTCTATATAGACCGCGAAAATGCTTGCAATGGTGAAGACGACATCACCTGGCCAGGCAACTGCACGGGTCAGGCGACAACGATCACCGGATGCGGCGCTGACCTCAGCCCAGACAATCCGGCTCTTGGCCGCCCAATCGTTGAAAATAACTCGGATGACTTGTGCGCATTGATCAGCATAGAGTACGTAGACGAGGTATTTACCATCGAGCCGGATGCATGCTTTAAGGTGCTTCGCCACTGGACCGTCATCGACTGGTGCCAGTACGATCCGAACCTCGATCTAAACAGAGGCCGCTGGGAATACTTGCAAATTATCAAGGTCACCGACAAGATTAAACCAGTGGTCAGCATCAACATCGGTGACTGCGAACCAGCAACCAAGACAAACGGCGTGTGCTATGGTCATATTACAATGAGTGCTACGGCTACTGACGATTGCAGCCCGCTGGATTGGCTGTTCTACGAATACAAAATCGATGCATTCAACGATGATCAGGGCAAGTATCCCGGATTTGACTTCATCGTAGGCCCCCTGACGCAGAAGGAGTTCGCAGCTGGCCGCGCTGCCAAATTCAACGACAATCCGCTGGCTGACTTCCCCGGCAATCCGTTTGACGCAAGCGGAACCTATCCGGTGGGGGTCCACAAGATCTGCTGGCATGTTGAAGACGGTTGCGGAAACGTTGGCATCAACTGCCAGTTGTTCGAGATTAAGGATTGCAAGGCACCTACGCCCTACTGCCACATTGGGGCCATCACCACGGTCATGCCTTCAAGCCAATGTGTTACGGTCTGGGCAAAAGACCTCGACGCCGGCAGTTTTGACAACTGTACAGAGAAGGAAGATCTCCGTATCTACTTCGGCGATTACGACAGCGACAGTTTGACGATTTGCTGCGAAGATTTTGTAAACAACAAAGTCAATGACGAGTTGATCATTCCAGTGGTCATTTGCGTGGAGGACGAAGAGGGCAATAAAGACTGTTGTGAAACCACACTGGTTGTTCAGGATCCTCAGGACGTTTGCCCCAACGTAGGTACAGCAGCCCGAATCACCGGGGAGCTCATGACCCTGAACAACGATGGAGCCGCAAACGCCGATGTCCAGCTACTCGACCGCCACATCATGATGAAACAAATGAAGACAACCGGAACCGGAAAGTATCTGTTCGGAGACCTCCCGTACGGTGCATCCCAGGAATACGTTGTCAAGCCAGGAAGAGATGATGATCCTCTCAATGGTGTTAGCACAGCAGATATCGTTAAGATCCAGCGCCACATTTTGGGAATAGAAGAACTCGACAATCCATACAAACGGATTGCCGCTGATGTCAATCTGAGCAAATCGATCAGTACGTCGGACATTTCTGAAATCCGCAAATTGATCCTTGGCATTAACCCGAAATTTACCAATTCACCCAGTTGGACGTTCGTTCCGCAGAATTATGTGTTCCCCGACCCCTTGAAACCCTGGAACGCTCCAGACCAAGCGGTAGTACCGGTAACCGATGCGGTTGACGTCATTCAGAATTTTATTGCTGTTAAGGTGGGTGATGTGACGAACAATGCAAGAGGGAATAACCTGGCAGGAAGTAGCAGCCGCAATGGTGGGGCTCTCCATCTGGAAATGGGAGGAGACGTATTGAGGGCCGGTGAAGTTCACCGCATTGCTGTCCGGGCGGCTGATTTTAAAGGAATTACTGGTTATCAGTTCACCTTGCATTTCGATCCGGGAATGTTGCAATACGAAGGGTTCGCTCCTGGTCTGCTTGTATTGGAGGATGCAAATTTTGGAACAAGTCATCTGGAGCAGGGCTACTTGTCAACGAGTTGGAACAGCAGTGTTCCTATGAGTGCTACCGGCGATGAGGAACTTTTTGCACTGTACTTCAGGGCATTGGCCGACGCAAATCCTTCGCGGGTATTTAGCATCGGTTCCGAAGTGACCACCGCGGAGGCATACCGTGCGGATTTGCAAGTTTTGGACGTTTTGCTGAATGTGCGCAATCGCGAGGGAGGAGTCGAAAACGCGATGTTCGAACTGTACCAGAATACTCCCAATCCGTTTACAGAAGAAACAGTGATTTCCTACCGGCTTCCCGAAGCTAGTCCGGTTACCCTGAGTGTCTACAACTTGGGCGGAAAAGTGCTTAGGGTCTTTGAACTCCAGGGGGGCAAGGGGATGAACACAATTAAGCTTAACCGTGATGAAATCGGTGCTGCCGGCGTCATGTATTACCAACTCGATGCAGCCGGATTTACGGCAACCCGTAGGATGGCAATCGTCGAGTAATTTAAAAACGCATCTGTTGAATCAGAACATTGTAAAATGAAGATTATGAAAAGTTATTTTGGAGGACTTTTGATTTTGTTGGCTTTTGTACTTCCTGTGGCCGGCCAACAAGGGAATGTTCCGGAATTGGTTGATGTGATTGCCGCAGAGCGCTTGGTTGGCGCCGAATTGCAGAGCATTTCCCTTAAAGTTGACGAAATCATTGGCAACGGGGGCAGTCCTGACGAAGCGCTCCGCGATCGGCAATCCCTTTACCGGGACTTGCATGAATTGCTCGCCAGCGGCAGGGTAGGGCTGACGACCTTTTCTGCTCTTGCCTCACAATGTAACTACCGGGGCTTTAAATCGGATGAGGAAGCCTATCAGGATTTTATTGACGGGCATTGGGATGAGAACCTGACTGAATTGGTCACGTTGTTGAAGCGTTGATCCCGTAAAGGCCAGCAAATAAGCCGGTTTCCATGGATGCCCTCCTTGGGCTAAAGCCCGCTGCCATTACCAGAATTGCAGCGGGCTGCCTATTTTTGGGTGATTAATGCAGTCTGATGTCCTTTCTGGATAAATTAAAGGCCGTTTTCATCGTTCCTGAGGGCAACAAGGGAAATGGAAAGAAAAGGGAAGCTGGTAGGGCAGTTCCTGCCCCTTCGTCCAGGGAATTGTCAGAAGCAGAGCGGCAGGCAGCTTTATCCGAAGATTCACAGTCAATGTTTCTGCAAATGCTTTCGGATGCCCTGGAACAGCAAAACGAGCCGGGATTCGATTACCTGGAATACCGGAAGGCCCTTCGCTCTGTTCAGGCTTTGGGCAATCTGGACGAGGCGGGGTGTTACCGGACGGCATTTGCTGCAGCACAGGCACTCAATGTTACTGCCCCAAAACTCATCGACGCAGCCAGGCGATATGTGGGAATCCTCGAACTGGAATTTCAAAAGTTCGAACAAACCGCACAGCAGTTCCTGGAAGCTGAGACTACCAAAAATGAACGCCTGGCAGAGCAGTTGCGCAGGAGTATCCAGGAAAAGGAAAAGGCCATTGAAACCCTGCAAAAGGAGCTCGACGAAGCAAAGCTTCAGCTTTCCGGGTCTGAAGGCGAGTTGGATTCAGCCAAAGCAAAGGTTGAGGTCAACAAGCGCGGATTTTCCCACGTCTACCAGCAGCTTTCCGGCCAAATACAGGCAGACATTCAAAACATGGAGCGCTATTTAAGCTGATGATTTCCTTAACATTGCCTGGCATATGAGCAAAATTGCAAAGAGCTTCTGGAAGAGACCGGAAGGCGTTACTGGAGCCCTGGTACTGGGTGGACTCATCGGAGGAGGCGCATTTCTTCTGTCAAAAGGCATTCCGTTCCTGGTAAAGATGATGGCGAGCACCTTGTCTTTTGCCGCAATGCTGGCAGTACTTGGTGTCATCCTCTACATCGCTCTTGACCCCAAAATGCGAGCGCTCATCTTCTATGCTTATAAATCCGCAATGCGGTGGATTACCTCCCTGTTTATCAAAATTGACCCCATCGATATTTTAAAAAACTACGTCGCCGACTTAAAGGATAATCTGGGAAAAATGAATCGCCAGATCACCCGGTTGAGAAGCCAGATGCACGTATTGCGCGAACAGATCCACCAGAACACTCGGCAGATTGACGATAGCCTCGGGGAAGCAGAAAGGGCAAGACAAGGCAACCAGCAAAAGGTCCTCGTGTTAAAATCGCGGCAGGCGGGCCGGCTTAAGGAGTCTAACTACAGACTGGAAGACTTATACGCCAAGATGCAGGTGCTTTACAGAATATTGGTTCGGATGTACGAACATTCGGAAATTCTCGCGGAAGACATCAACAGTCAGGTCAGCATCAAAGAACAGGAGCGGGCGGCAATACGCGCCAGCCACTCGGCCATGAAATCTGCTATGAGCGTTATTTCAGGCGATAAAGACAAACGGGCAATTTTTGAAGAATCGCTGGAAGTCCTCGCAAACGACATCAGCGGGAAAGTGGGAGAGATGGAGCAGTTTATGGAGGTCTCTGAAAACTTTATGGCTTCGGTCGACCTCCAAAATGGGGTGTTTGAGGAGGAGGGTCTGAAAATGCTCGAAAAATGGGAAAAAGAGGGCATTTCCAGTTTGTTGGGTGAGGAGAAGAGGGAATTGGTCAGTACAGATACCACGCTTCAGCTTCCAGATGCTCCAACCGGTGAGGAATTGCCATCCTCTGCCGAGCTGAAGAGCCGTTACGAAGAGCTGTTCCGCAAACCTTGAGGGCACTTCTAAAAACCCCCTCTTGCGCCAGCCAGCCCGCACAGGCTCAAGCGCTCAATGAATTTAGCCTCACAATACTTCGTTGCAGCTCAGTCAGTTATCGGTCCACATAGCTTCCTTCGCTGCGCCTCGGCTTGTTTTGCTAAATTCATTCTGGCATCAACAGGGAGTGAAGAGAGGCAGCCCTTTTCATTCTGGCATCAAAATGGAGTTTTTAGAAGTGCCCTTGAATTCCGTCAATTTCAGGCAATGAATGCAAATGAACATCCAGCTTATCCATCTATTGAGATGGGTGAGCTGACCGTCCGCCCGTGATTTATGAAGTAAAAGCTGCATTGTGGTAATTTTACACCGAATATGGTAAGCATTTAAGAGCGATGAGGATCTTCAAATTTGGCGGAGCATCCGTTAGAGATGCTGCGGGGTTTCGGAATGTAACTTCAATCATTCAGCGATTTCGCGATGAGAAACCACTTGCCATTGTGGTTTCCGCAACGGGAAAGACCACAAACAAACTGGAAGACGTGGTGGCTGCAAAAAAGCATTCCGCTGCAGATTCCCTTGCGTTGCTCGACGCCATTCGCCAGCATCATTACTCCATAGTAAAAGAGCTCTTCGGACAACTTCCGGCGGAGTTGGACCTGCATCTTCAGGAGCATTTTGTGGAAGCCGAATGGATTGTTGAGGAACAGCGGGAAATGCAAGACGATTACATCTACGATCAGGTGGTGAGTGTCGGCGAACTCGTTTCGAGCCGGATCCTCGCCGCCTGGATGATCCATGAGCACCTGGATGCCGTGTGGGTCGATGCGCGCGATCTGATCATCACCGATGAGAGCTACCGTCAGGCAAGGGTAAACTGGGATGAAACCAACCGCAGAATCAGCGATAAGCTTGCCGCTTCCTTACAGGCGGGTAAAGTCGCAGTGGTGCAGGGCTTTATTGGTTCTACCAAAGAGAACAATACCACGACGCTTGGCCGTGAAGGCTCAGATTATACAGCCGCTATACTCGCCAACGCACTGGATGCAAGCGGCATGTATATCTGGAAGGATGTACCCGGTGTCATGACGGCCGATCCGGATTTTTTCGAAAATGTTACGAAACTCGACCGGCTAAGCTACCGCGAAGCCATCGAAATGACCTATTACGGTTGTAAGGTCATTCATCCCAAAACAATCCAGCCAATTAAATTGAAGGGCATACCGCTTTACGTGAGGTCATTCCTAAACCCCGAGGAGGAAGGTACGGTCATAGCTGGCGACCTTGACCTTGAATATCCTCCGATCGTTGTGCTGGAAGGTAAACAGGCATTGTTACATTTTTCTTCAGCCGATTTGTCCTTTATTGCAGAGTACCATCTTGCTTATCTGTTTGGCTTACTTGACAAATACAGGATTCAGGTAAACATGATGAGGAATTCGGCAATCTCTTTTACCGTTTGTGTGACGAATGAACCCATCCGCATCCAACAGTTTGCGGCTGAACTGAATCCTATGTTCAAACTGGTCATTGATCCAGAGCTGGAATTGCTGACGGTGCGCCATGTTCAGGAGTCAATGCTCCCCGGTCTGGTGGAGGGGAAGATCGTTCTGCTGGAGGAGCGATTTAAAAACACAGTTCAAATGGTCATGAAGGCGTCAAAGCCCATTGTTCCCCGCAGGGGCTGAACCGGATTCGGGCAGAAGATCATAGGGAATGTCCAGCGCATTTAATGTGCACGATGCGCTGTCCAAGGGGCGAATGCAAATTTCTAAATGTTTCGCTGGCCATTGGGAGGGCTCTTCCCTCGACACACATGCATCCCGTAGCACGCAAAGAAATTCTGGCAAGGTTTCCGGGCTTTCGGATAGCAATTTCTCAAAGTGATCGATGAAAATGATCACGCGGTCCTGTTCAATCCAGGATAAGTCCAGCAGTACGTCGTATAGTGCATCGAGATTGTTGCCAAAATATTCGGGGAAGCTCAGCTTTAACGCTAAGCTGGAGTACAAATCTGCCATTGTTTTGCAACAACTGCCGTCGATGTTCGCCAGAAAAGCAGCTCCGGATGGCGATGCATCTGGGATCTGTCCCGGCCTGAGAAGGTGAAAGAATGGTTGACTCATCGCAGACGGTGAAAACTTTGATAATGATCTTTTGTGTACCATGCGGAGCGATCCGATCCGGTGACCAGTCTTTCCGCGCCTCGAGGCTTACCCGGAACCCTTGGCTTGACGTCCCATTCGCGGTATTCAATTGTCTTCCCATCGGGTCCAGCGAGGGGAAGTCTTTGCTCGCGGTTGAAAAAGGTCCTCCCCCCAACATACCCGGTAGGAGCCTGTTCTGTCTGGTCAATCGCGTTTAGAACTTCCAATACATAAGAGGCAACATGGTCGTCGGCTAGTCGCTTACCGGATCCCGGTATGCCTGACGGGACCTCACTTCGATCGGCTGCACCCGGATGAGCCTTTGAAGCGCTTCGGTGTTGAAGAAACCAGATGCCAATGGCCAGAAAGCAAGCAAACAAAATCAGAAGAAGCCGTTGCCGGAAATGCGACGATTGGCTTGGGTGCAGAGCCTTTGGTCGGGATTGGATCAACGCAGCCAGGTTCTGATTCTCTCCCGCAGCCGGTAAGACATAATGTACATCGATGGAACGACCAGCAGGGTTAGGAACGTCGAAGTGATCAGACCAAAGATGATGGTCCATGCCAGGGGACCCCAGAAGGCAACGTTATCGCCGCCAAGGAAAAATTTGGGATCCAGGTCGCTGAACAGCGTTGCAAAATCAATGTTCACGCCAATGGCCAGGGGTATGAGGCCAAGTATGGTCGCCAGGGCAGTCAGTACCACCGGTGTGATCCTCGTAGCCCCTCCGTTGACGACCGCTTCTTCCAGGGGTTCACCCCTCTGTCTCAACTCATCGATAAACTCAATGAGGATGATGCCGTTTCGAACGACGATGCCAGCCAGCGAAAAGATGCCCACGCCGGTCATGACAGCACTGAGCGTAATGTTGAAGAAACCAAATCCAAAGTTGATCCCAATCAGACAAAACAGCACCGTGCTGAATATGATGAAGGGCTTCCCGACTGAGTTGAATTGGGTGACCAGAATCAGAAACATCAAAGCGAGTGCAGCGCCAAAGGCAAGGCCCAGAAAATCAATGGTCTCCTGGAGCTCTTCCTGCTCACCGGCAAATGAAATTTCGTATCCCTCGGGGATGTCCATCTGTGACGTCATTTCGCGAATGTCCTGGATAATGGCTCCGGGATTGAAGCCACTGAGCACGTCGGAACCAAGCGTCACTACGCGCTTTTGATTTTTGCGGTTGATGCTCGATAGTGAATTGCCGTAACGGATGGTAGCCACGGATGAAATCGGTATTTGCTTGAACTGCCCGGATGACAAATCCATGAAGGCAATTTCGAGGTTGAGAAGTTCTTCAAGCTGGTTGCGGTCGGCTTCCCGGATGCGCAGTTGGATGGGATATTCGTCGTTTTTATCTCGGAATTTCGAAACTTCTTTTCCAAACAGGGCAGTTCTGAGTTCAGCACCGATTTGTGCAAGGGTGATCCCTTCGCGCTGAGCCTTTTCTTCGTCGATGTCAATGATGATCTCCGGTTTGCTGATCTGGAGATCAGATTTTAAGCCGTCGATGCCCTCTATCCCATTTTCCTCAACCCCGCGCACGATGCTTTTTGCGATGCCGTCCAGTACGTCAAAATCGTCCCCGCTGATCTCAATGCTGATGGGTTTACCAACAGGAGGTCCGTTTCGTTCTTTTTCAACGGCGATTTCCGCCCCGGGTACTCCGTTTTGGAATTCTCTCCTCAGTGCATCTAAAACCTCAGTGGTCGATCGCCCGTTTCGATCCGCAAACCGAACGAAAGCGACACTGACTTTGCTTTTATGGGGTGTGGCAACGCGATCGGGATTATCCTGGTCTCCTGCACCCAGCCCTACATTAGAGATCACGGAAGATACAATGGGATTGTCTCTTCCAATGACTTTGTAAACGCGTTGCTCGATGATGTTGGTAACCGAATCGGTAACCCTGGCATCAGTGCCTATGGGCATTTTGCAATATACAAAAGCGAAGTTAGGTTCGGATTCCGGAAAGGTCTCAACCTGCGGATTTGTAGACGTATAGTAGATAAAACTCAAAAACAGCAATGCAAAAACCGATAAAGTCACCAAAAAGGGTCTGTAGCCGGCAATGAGCCGACTCAGCAGCGACTTATAGGAATTGAGTACCCAAGGCCACCATCTCGCTTGAAAAATAAAAATGGCTTTTTGCAGAGCGAAATGGTATAGCAATATGAGCAGGATGCAGAAAACTGCGAGATTTCCCAGCCCGCGCCCCATTCCAAAATAACCGATCAGCGCAATGCTGATCAGAACGATAAAGGCTTTGCGGTAATGATTTAGCGATGACTTATGTCCTGGCGCATCGTCGTACTTCATAAAAGAAACAGCAAAGACGGGATTCATGGCAAAGGCCACAAGGAGAGAAGCGCCAAGGGTGATGATGAGGGTTACCGGAAGATGGTACATGAACTTTCCAATGATTCCTGGCCAGAACAGCAACGGAAAAAATGGCATCAGGGTCGTGAGGGTTCCTGAAAAAACGGGTTGGAAAACCTCCGCCGCAGCAGTCTTTGCCGCTTGTACAATGTTCATCTCTCGATGCTTGTGAAAGATGCGGTGTGTGTTTTCTATTACGACAATGGCATCATCGACAATGATGCCAAGGGCCAGGAGCAGTGAAAACAATACGATCACATTGAGGGTCATGTCGAGAGTGGGCATGAGCAGAAAGGCGATCGCGCAGGAAAGCGGTGCCGCGATGCCAACAAAAAAGGCATTGGTAAATCCCATGAAAAACATCAGCACGACGACAACGAAAATAAAGCCAAGAATGACCGTATTGACCAGGTCGTGTAGCTGAACGCGCGTGTTCTCTGACGTGTCACCGGTTACTTCGACTACGAGACCCGGAGGGAAACGGTTGGCTTTGTATTCATCGAGGATTTCGTAAATTTTATCCGTCGCTGAAATGAGATTTTCACCACTGCGCTTAATGACATTGAGCGTAATGACAGGTTTGTTGTCGAGTCTCGCGAAATCCTGCTTTTCCTTAAACCCGTCGATTACGCGCGCAATGTCTTTGAGAAATACGGTATGGCCCTGGAACGACCGGATAATGACTTCACCTATCTCTTCCGGCCGGTTGAATTCTCCGGTTACGCGCACATTCCTGCGAAGCTCGTCAATGCGGAGCTCCCCGGCTGAAATGTTCAGGTTCTGCCTTGCCATTGCTCCCTCGATGTCTCCAAGGGTAATGCCGAGCGCATTCATGCGGTAAAGATCTACTTCGATCTGAATCTCCCGCTCGACGGCGCCGATGATGTCAACCCGGGTGATTTCTTTGTTGCTTTCAATCCGGTCCTTTAACTGTTCCGCATAAAGCTTAAGCTTGTCGAGCGGAAATTCGCCTGCTATGTTGATGTTGAGTATGGGGATCTCGCTGAAATCAAACTCCTGAACCTGTGGGTCGTCTTTTAAGTCCGTCGGTAAATCGCTTTTTGCCTTGTCCACTGCGTCAGAAACGCGCTGTTTACACATTTTGGGATCCATGTCGGTATTGAATTCCGCAATGATCAGCGAGAAATCTGCAACGGAATTGCTTTTGATGCGCTTGATCCCGTTGATCGATTTGAGCTGCTTTTCGATGGGCTTGGCAATCAGATTCTCTATGTCCTGGGGAGAAGCACCTGGGTATATGGTAGAGACCGAAATGGTCGGTATGACGATGTCAGGGAATAGCTCTTTGGGAATTCGCTGGTAGGAAATGAGCCCCGCAATCGAAATGAGCAGGATAATTACGTAAACGCTGGTTGAATTGCGTATACACCATTCGGTAAATGCGAGCCTTTTTCTATTGTGCGTTTCCATGGGTATTTATATTTGGGATCAAAGCGTAATCATCTGACCATCGACCAATTCGCTGTATCCACTTACGATGACCTTGTCGCCAGGCAAAAGCCCTTCTGAGATTTCTGTTTGCCCCTGGTAGGCAATTCCGGCAACGACTGTCCTCCGGCGGGCAAACCAAAAGCCATTGGATTCTTCGGCCACAAGAACGTATTGTTCACCGCTAATGGACGTTTGGATCAGGTTTGACGATACGACCAAAGCGCCTGGAACATTACGGGAATTTACTTTGAGGCGAACGGCCTGGTTGTTGTGGAACGTTACGCCGTTGGAGGGAATCCCAACCTCGATTGAAAAAGTTCTCGTTCTGGGAGAAATGTAATTCGAACAATAATTTATTCGCGAAGAGAGCTCCAAGCCTCGTTCCGGAATTTCAACGAGGACTTTATCGCCCTGTTTGACTTCTGCGATGTAGCGATCGCTGATGTTAGCCTTGATCTTCATTTTCTGGTTGTTCACCACGCGGATACCCTGCATACCCGGATTGGCCATCTCGCCCAGTTTTAACAATACCTGATCCACAACCCCGCTAACCGGAGCGCGAATGGTGGTCATCGCCAACTGTGCCTCCAGGGTTTTCAATTTTTGCTCGAGCTGCTCTTTTCCGTTTTTCGCCTGCAGGTACTGCAACTCCGAACCGATTTGCTGATCCCAAAGCTTTTGCTGCTTCTCGAAAACGGTTGTCGCCAGAGCAAGTCCCGTCTTTACCTCTTCCAGCCCTTTGCGCAGAGCTGAAGCGTCGAGACTGGCCAGCACTTTCCCCTGGGTAACCCGGTCCCCCTCTCTCACGTATATAGCGGCTACAACCCCAGGCATTTGTGGCGATACCAACAGATTCAGGTCGGACTCAACAAGGCCCTGTACATCGATGAAGTAGGCAAAATTTTGTTTTTTCAGGGTATCGACCTGAACCAAACGAGCTTTTTTGGTAGAACCTGTACTGTCGCTGGATGCAATCTGCAATTCCAGTTGCCGGATCTGCTGGTTGAGCTGCTTCGCCTGCTCCCGCAAGGATGCCAGTTGCTGCCTGGGATCACCGGGTTCCGGACTGGATTTGCAGGCGATTATGGCCATCGCCAAGCCAGTTACAACAACAAAAAACCTGAGTCTTTTTGCAATCATAGTTTGTGCATTGTACTGTGGAGTGGAAATCTTGCCGTATACCACCCCATTTTATGACGGAAGAGGGCGGTCACAGCGGTTTTTGATCATTGAAAATGTAAAAGTAACGGCAATAGCTGCTTTGGATTCTTAATGAATCGTAAATATTCCTCAATGCAATGCAATTGAAGATTCCGGATTTTAGCCTATGGACGGGATCCCCGTTTTTAGTCCAATGGATCTGGTCTGGAAGGGTAGGCCGGAAAAACAGGTATAAAATGACTTTGTCTGGTCTGGAAATCAATTTCTGCCAGCAGGAGCAGACTTCCATTGCTGATACCGAGGTATGGGCATTGGAGGGCCAGATTGTAAGCACCGGCCTGCTCCACCACCTCTTGTTGCAAAGGGGTACCAGGGGCTTTGCACTCAAAGAGCATCCAGGGCCGGAGGTCTCGGGAATAAATGACTACATCAAATCGCCGCATCCGTCCAAAAATGGAAATCTTGCGCTCCACCGCGATGCTACGGCCGGGTATCCCAAGACGAACCAACCAAACGAGCAGACATTGACGCACCGTCTCTTCGGGGGTTTCGACCAGCCACTTCCTGCGAACGGGATCGAAGACCTTTCCGTCCTTTCGCACGAGTTGTGCGGCAAATGAGAGGAGATTGTCTTGTTGCATTCCGCCTTGACGCCCTTGAACAAAACGCAAGATAGAACATATTACAAAATAGTATATGTATTAAATCTTTATATTTGTCCTGGAATGTCAGTCAAGGTCAGTTTGGAAGTCGCCGGTGGCCCGGCGCCTGGATGTGCCTCACAATGGGGCGAAATTTGGCATCAAATGCACAGGGAATGCAAAGTGGATTCATGTCTGTTTACCCGCAGCATGCCCAAGACCCTTTACCAATTCTGGCAGCGGGCTTATGCCCAGGACCTGATTTCATTTGCTCACAGGCAAGGCTGCAAATCATTTCTTGAGCTCGGTTGCGGTCGCGCCACGACAAGCATGTACCTCGCAGACAGTGGCCAACACAACATTACCCTGGTAGATCTTTCTGAGGAAGCACGGAATCTTGCAGAATCAAATTTTTCCCGGATGGGACTTCGCTTTCCACCCTTTTTTCTGGCTGACGTTCGGGCGACGGGGCTTCCAACAGGCCATTTCGACTGCATTTACAATATCGGATTGCTCGAGCATTTCGACGACCCTTCAGAAGTGTTAAAAGAAACGTACCGGTTATTGAAACCGGGTGGGGTCATCTTTATGCCCATTTTTCCGCAAAGGACTCCCGCGCTTGCATTTGTTTTGCGAGCTGTCTTTAATCCGCTATCCTTTGTAAAACGCTTGTGGGGGAGAGGAAGTTCCGGTGAACATCACATCACGAGGGCTTATGCAACCGGCAGATATTATGAAAACTTATGCCAAGACGCCGGTTTTGCTTGGAGTGAATGCATGCATTACAACCCCTTCCCAAAAGTCGTTCGCGACTGCGCTTACGAACGCAAACTGGTGCTTTCTGCCTATCGTCTGGCAGAACGGATCCGCAACCGGAAATTCCGCGATTTTTCTTTCCGTACCAATGGTTTTTCGTCAGTCGGCTTTTTGTTGATTGCCGGGAAGCAGGTCCGGTAAATGACCCGCCTTGACGCATTTCCGACACGCCGCACGCAACGTTCTCACCAAGCTAACGGTAGCCATCATCGCTTTTGGTGTTTCCATTTTTATCCCGCGCCTGTTGGGGGCCGGACACTATGGTTATTATGCTTTTTTAACGGTGAGCATCGGTTTCCTGATCCCGCTTACTTCCATGGGCCTTGGCGCAGGGTTCATTTACCTGCTGGCCAGCCGGCGCTACAAAATGGAGCAGGCGGTACAATCCCAGATCCTTCTTGCATCGGCCATAGGCGCGGCAAACGCGATCTTTCTTCTGGTCGCCTGGCTTTTCGAATTTCCCAAGGCGCTTTTTTTACAAATGACTGTATCGGAGTGGATCGTTCTGGCCATCTGTTCCTTTTCTCAGACCATCAGTTATTTTGCCGGGCGCATGTGGACAGGACTTTCCGAATTCAGAAAGTTGAATGCCATTGATCTTTTTGGAAGCCTTTCCGCTCCAATCAGTCTGTTCATCTGCTATTACCTGACCGGCAGTGAAGAACGCAATTACATTTTATACGCCTTGCTCATCCATTCCATCGCCATGCTCGCTGCCAACGCCTGGTTTGTCAAAGGAATGCAGTGGATGCCCACCTGGAATGCCGGTTTTGTCAGGGAAGCTTTCCAATACGGCGCCAAATCCTGGTTTGGGGATATGGCACTTCGTGCAAACCTCCGACTCGACCAGCTTATCCTCGGATCCGTTTCGCCCATTTCTTCTCTCGGGGTGTACAGCGCAGCGGTCAAACTCTCTGAACTCATATGGTATATTCCGGATGCAGTGGGTCCTGTGCTGTACAATAAAATTGCATCCACTCCATCCGGAGGCCAGCAATTGCAATTGCTTGGCCGCGTACATCGTCTGTTGTTCTCAGGATGCACTGTAGTATCGATCCTATGGGCTGCTGCAGTGGTCTGGGTACTCATCCCTTTTGTGCTGGGTCCGGAATTCCAACCCGCGGTATGGCCCTTTCTCTGGCTGATGCCGGGTACCGTACTGCTCATTTCAACAAAAGTGTTGACCAAGCTTTATTCTGCAGGTGGTAACGTGCAATGGACGAGCCAGATCACCATCGCAGGCAGCATGATGTCGGCCTTGCTCTATTTGATCTTAATTCCCTGGAAAGGCATTATGGGTGCGGCCATCGCCTCTTCGGTGGGATATTTTGCCATGGGCATGGTTTGTTGGTTATACGCCATGAAGCATTATCATCTAAATCCGGTGCAATATTTTGTGTTGCGCTGGTCTGACATCAGATGGCTTGGTGATCAGATTAAAAACGCACTCTGCATAGCATGATGCAACGATCATCGCAGATTATCACTCGTCAAACCAGTATGGGCCCCGCTTGGCCCGATCGCGTGATCATGAAACTGTTTATGCTGTATGTCTTCCTCCTTCCTTTCGAAAATGTACTGGAAGTGGTTTGGGGCATTGATACACCTTACCGGCCTCATCGTCTGTTGGCCCTGGCATGTGGTTTTTTGGTGCTCATCAGCCGGCCTCTGAATTCCATTCAGGTAAGCAAGAATGACCTGCGGCTTGTTGGAATGTTCCTTGCAGGCTGTATACCAACCGCCGTTGCCTGGTTTGAAAACCGGCTTGATTCCAGTGCATTCTTACTAACAACCTATCAACTGTTCGTCATTTTTTGGGTTTATTTCCTGATCAAAAATGTTGCGGATTATAAAAAGCAAATTCATAAAATGCTCAATGTCTTTTGCACGGCCAGCGCCATCAATGGGGGGTATATGATCTGGCTCTTTTTGTCGCAAGACATTGGCAGGCAGAGTGGTTTTATGGATAATCCCAATTATGCTGCATTTACATTGGTAGTATCCTTGTCTTTTTTCTTATTGGAACTCACCAGGTCTGATAAGGAGATAGACTTGATCCAGAGCGTTCTTAAAGTCGCAGCCATCGGAATTTCATTTGCCGGTATTTTTGTTTCTGGATCAAGGGGAGGCCTGGTCATACTGGTACTTGCAGTGGTTTTACTGCTTGCTACGGCCGGAAGTTTGAAAAAATTATTTAAGGGGTTTGGGATTGCAGGGCTCATGATTCTGTTGATAAGCCGGACGGAAAGTGGAAGGCAATACTGGGCGGTAATCCCCGTCCTCAATCGCATTGAAATGCTGTCCAATCGCGAGGAGGCAAGAACGACATTGTGGAAACAAGGTTGGGTGGCTTTTGTCGATTCAGGCTGCATGGGACTTGGAATTGAACAATTCAAAAACCCGATAAATTACAACCGCTACGTTCAAACTACGCAAAATCCCGTCGTAGCATCCCAGCAGGGCTTGGTGCTGCACAACGATTACCTTGCGGTATTGTACGAATATGGTCCGTTCGCCTTCCTGTTTTATTTAGCATTCTGTTTGTGGATCCTGCGGAACCTGCTGTCAAGGCCCATGACACCGGCTGCTCGCGTGGGTTTGATCCTCTTCTGCTGCGTTCTTGCATTTTCCCTGTTCGCGACAACATTTCAGTCACATGCGGTATGGTTCGTCGTGCTCGCCTGCAGCCTCCTCGCACAAGCATCATGGCGTTCAAGGCGCATGCCTGTCCAGACCAGCAGGGAGATCGACACGCATCAGTTTGGACCAGGCAAATAGTTGGATGATCACCCAAAGCTGATGGCTGCTTTTGTATATGCTCAGGCCAGTCGTTGAATGCTGTTGCGCAATGCGTTGTTTTACCAACGCGAATGCTTTTCTGCGATCAAAAAGTTCGAAGAGTGGATGGTCTTCCTCCAACAGGTGTAACGCTTGTGAGAAAAACTCCTCATTCAGGTATTTGTGGAGCGGGAGGCTGAAGCCTCTTTTTGGCAACCGCGATATATCCGAAGGCAGCCATCTTTTGGCAAGCTGTCGCAAGATCCATTTGGTTTGATTTCCCCGTAGAAGCATGCGATCAGGAAATGAGGCCGACATCATAAACAATGACCTGTCGAGAAAGGGTGCTCTGATTTCTAACGAATGTCGCATACTCATGCGATCCACCTTGACCAGCATGTCTCCCGGCATGACGTATCGGGTTCTGAACCACATGAGCTGACGAAGTTTCGACCATTGATGAAATTTCATGGGTGTGCTATGAACCAGAAATCGTTCATCCGTAAGACGAATGAGTTGAGAGCGCTCTTCCTGGTCGAACAGCTCATAAAGTCTGTAACAAAATTCTGCGGGCGAGATCATTGCATACTCCAGGCTCTTGCGAATGCCGCGCAGGGGATCTGCCATGAATTGAACGTGGTCAGGGATGCCGTGTAGCAAATTCAGCGCGAACTTCCTGAAAACCGGGGAACAGGTTCGCAATTTGTCGACCAGAATTCCCCATCGAAAATCGCGGTATCCACCAAAAAGTTCGTCGCCGCCGTCTCCCGACAAAGCGACTTTAACATGCTTGCTCACTTCGCGTGCAAGCAAATAACTTGGAATAGCGGAGGAATCAACAAAGGGCTGGCCGGTATGTAAAAGGATGTCATGAAATATTTCTGCGTCGTATTGCTGATTGGGTACCGCGATTTCATGGTGCCGGCTTCCGATATGACGGGCGACCTGTCGGGCCTGAGGGCTTTCATCAAAACCTGCCTCTTCAAAGCGGACAGTGAAGGTGTCGATGGGCGTTGATGACAGCGATTGCATAATGGCTGAAATCAACCCGGAATCAATCCCTCCGGAGAGGTAGCTTCCTATGGGCACATCGCTCACCATTTGCTGTTCTACGGAGGCTTGCAGGGCATTGCTGGTCTGTTTTAATGCTTCGGCATCCGTCCACTGCCCGGGAACCACTGGGTAATCCACCTGGAAATAATCGTGAATCGATAAATTCCTTCCGTCAAAAATGGCCCACTGGCCAGGAGAGAGTTCTTTGATACCCTGATAGAGGGTATCCGGATGAAGGGTATATCCGAAGGTGAGCAGCTGTTGCAACCCGTTCAGGTCCAGGATCCGGGAAATGCCCGGGAATTCCAACAATGCGCGCAATTCACTGGCAAACGCAAACTGGCTGTCGAGATGCCAATAATACAGCGGCTTTTCCCCGAAACGGTCGCGGGCGAGCAGAAGCGTGTCATTCCGTGTGTCGAGCAGACAAAAAGCAAACATCCCTTCGAGCTGACCAACAAAATCACATCCTAGATCTTCATACAGGTGGACAAGAACTTCGGTATCCGATTCCGTGCGAAAGGTATGCCCCCTCATTTGTAACTGATCGCGCAGCTTGCGGTAGTTGTAAATCTCGCCGTTGAGAACGACCGCTATGCATTTATCCTCATTCCATATGGGCTGGTTACCCTGCTCAATATCGATGATGGAAAGCCGTCGCATGCCAATCGAGTATTTCCCAAAGGATCGACCTTCGTGATCGGGTCCGCGGTGATGCAATTGATCCAGCATGGCACGCATTGGAGCTTCGTGGTTACCGGTAAATCCGCAAATTCCGCACATGATGCCGGGTGTATTGAATTGAGTTTAGCTACATTCCCCGCACAGCGGGGTGCGCAATAATCCCATCTTTGGAAAGCACAAAAGCAGGGCGGCGCCAAAGGATTTTTTCCGGAAGGTGCAACAAGCAGGGAATTCTGTAAGGACTTCCGGTGGTGGTTATCTCCATTTGTGCGCAAAAATACATATTTTTACACATTATATATAATTATCATGCGTTTAGCAGGTATGCAACCGGTTTTTTGTCGCCCCAATTGTTTGATAGTAAGTCAATTGAATTGATGGAGTCCGTATTGTTGACCGGAGGGGCTGGCTTCATTGGGTACCACCTTGCGGGACAGCTGATCGAAAATTCCGGGTTGGAGGTTTTTATGATCGACAACCTCAATGCGTATTACGATCCTTCGCTCAAAATCAAACGCCTTCAGCAACTTGGCTTTGACAGTTTTTCCGGGTCAACCTGGGCGAGTTCACAACGATCCACCAGACTGCACTTCTGCAGGGTTGACATTGCAGATGAATCGGCTATGGAAACGGCTCTTGGAGGATTGAAAGCAGATGCCGTCATCCACCTGGCAGCACAGGCAGGCGTGCGCTATAGTTTTGATGCGCCGCGTACTTACATCGATTCAAACCTAAGGGGTTTTTACAACGTAATGGAGTGGGCCAACCGATGGACAGTCAGGCATTTCATTTTTGCCAGCAGCAGCAGCGTATATGGCGCAAATCAGAGCGTTCCCTTTAACGAAGGCGATTCCATTATGCAGCCGCTCAACCTGTATGCTGCTACCAAAGGAGCCAATGAATTGCTGGCGTATGCCAATGCAAGTCTTTACAGAATACCGACAACAGGACTGCGCTTTTTTACAGTTTACGGTACATATGGAAGGCCTGACATGGCCTATTACAAATTTGCACAGGCCATTTTGCAGGATCTCCCCATCGACGTACATAATAACGGCCGGATGAAACGCGATTTTACTTTCGTCGATGACATAACCAGGGCGATTGCGATGTTGCTGGTCACTCCCCCCAGTTGCACTCCACCGTATGAAATTTACAATCTTGGCAACAACCGGCCGGTTGACTTGATGCAATTTATACACATTCTTGAAGAATGTCTGGGAAAGAAGGCCAAAATGAACATGGTCAGCGATTCCCGTGGGGAAATGCTGGTAACTTGTGCAGACATCCAAAAACTTGAACGCGCCATTGGCTATTCTCCCGCCACTGAACTCGAGATTGGATTGCAAAAGTTTGTCGATTGGTTTATGGAAGAGCAAGCGCTTTAAAACAGGTAGTATGCGCTGGAAATTGGTGATTGATATGTTCCGCTTTCAGTTTATAAAACGATTCACAGGCCAAAAACTCCGGTCTGGTGGTTGGAATGCGCTTGGAGCCGGTTCGGTGTTCAGGCTGGCTGGAACCTTGGAAATAGGATACCGCAGTTCTTTTGGCAGAATGGCTTACGTGCACGTTCTGGGCTCCTTAAAAATTGGCTCCCATTGCTTTATCAACGACTCCGTTCGAATGGTTTGCCATGATCGAATCGAATTGGGAGACAATGTCCTCATTGCTTCGGGTGTGTCGATGTACGATCACGACCACAAAAGCGAGCTTCGCGCAGGTAAACTGGTCTTTGAAGGATATACAACCGCGCCCATTCAGATAGGTAGTAACGTATGGATTGGCGATAAAGCCATTTTGTTGAAGGGCGTTACCATCGGAGACAATACCATCATTGGCGCCGGATCCGTCGTCACTTCCAATATTCCCGCAAACTGCGTTGCCGCAGGTAACCCCTGCAGGAAAATTAGGGAAATCAACGAGATGCAATGATGCCTGCTCACTCCGCGGGAAGGGAAATAAGCTTTTTGCTCATCGGCCCCGTCTTCCGTCAAAGACTGCGCGACATAGGTGGAACTGCCATAAGTTTTGACCGCTTCTGCAATTTTATGAGGACTTCAAAATTTCCTTGTTCAATTGTGGCTACCAACCATTTTAGAAAAGTGCGGTTGGATGTTCTCAATTTCGTTGCTACGCTTGCGCATGTTGTGATGAACCTACCCAGAATAGACATCATCGTTGCTCACTTTAGTCCGGGAGGGGCCATGTTCCTGGGGCCATTTGTTTACTTGCTCGCTAGGCTCACCGGGAAGCGCATCGCATTCCGGATCTTTGGCGGCAACCTGAATGAATATCACCGCAAATTGCCGGACTGGAAGCGGTATTTCCTCGAGCGATTTGCCTGCCGTACCGACCTATTGCTGCTTCAAACCAGGGAGCTCGTGAACTATTTCTCTCCATTGGCGCATAAGGTGAGCTTCCTGCCAACATGCAGGCCCCGCCATCAAGGAACTGCGCCGAGAAGCATCTACAGTAAGCGCCTGGTTTACATTGGGCAGATCATACAGGCAAAGGGCATTGACCTCGTGCTGGAATTGCGATCGATGCTGCCTTCCGAATACCAGCTCGACCTCTACGGGCCCATACTTGAAAAAAGGTACGAGGGGCTTCGCCAGGAAGTGTTTTACAAAGGGATGCTCACGCCAGAAACCGTGCGCGACGTCCTCTGCAATTACGACGTTTTACTTTTCCCGACGGCCCATCCGGGGGAAGGTTATCCCGGGATCGTGTTAGAAGCCTTGTTGCAGGGAATCCCGGTCGTTGCATCGCGATGGGGGAGCCTGGGTGAGATCATACACCACAATGACAATGGAATGTTGATCGAAAGCCGCGATCCCTCAGTTTGGCTGCATGAAATCCTCCGGATGGATCCGGAACGTTATCAACAGATGAGTCTCAGCGCATGGCAAAGCGCTGCACCTTTCGATCAGGAATTGGTATATGAGGACCTCCTGCGCCAGTTACTTTCCTTAAAGGACCCCGCTTCTCAGTGCATCACTTCAGGCAAATTGAACCATTGATATGTGTGGAATTGCTGGGATAGTAAGCGAGGATCCAATGGTACTCGACCGGCTGGACGGGACGCTCATACGGCATCGAGGACCCGACGACGAAGGAACTTACCGGGACGGGCGCATTCACCTGCAGCATTTCCGTCTTGCCATACAAGACCTGAGCGTCAACGCGCACCAGCCCATGTGTTCTGCCGATGGCCGCTACGTGCTCATATTCAATGGCGAAATTTACAACCATCGCGACATTCGCACCTGCCTTCCGGATACCCTGGTTTACCGATCTACGAGCGACACAGAAACGGTTTTGCAGGCAGTCATCCATTGGGGTACTTCCGCATTCGCCAGATTCAACGGCATTTTTGCGCTCGCCGTATACGACCGCCTGGAACGAAAACTCGTTCTGGCAAGAGACCACTTTGGAATAAAACCTTTGTATTGGGCACGACTTGCCGGGGGGATTGCCTTTGCCTCAGAGCTCAAAGCACTGATGGGCCTTCCCGGCCTGGATACAAGTCCCGATCCTGGCGCCCTGAGCGCTTACATCCAATGCCTTTGGTCACCCGGTGAACGAACACCCGTTCGCTCGGTACGTAAGCTGTCTCCCGGAACCTGGATGGAAATTAAGTGCGAACATCCGTTCGTTAGTATTTCGGAAAAGTATTATCAATTGCCCTTTGCGATTGCAGATGATAGGCGCAGATCTTTGGAGTCATGGGTAGAAGAATTGGACGAACGTTTGTATGCCTCGGTGGGACGCCAGTTGCTGTCAGATGTTCCAGTGGGTTTGTTTGTTTCGGGAGGCCTTGATTCCAGCCTGCTCGCGGCAATGGTTCGGAGGCATCGGCCCGGATTGTCCATTCGGGGGTATACGGTCGCCAACGCGTTCGGACAGAATGAGGGCTTCGCAGATGATCTTCCATTCGCACAAAGGGTGGCTAAGCGATTGGATATTGATCTCGTACCGGTGTCTGTTCAGCCTTCTATGATGGAGGACCTCGACGACATGGTGTGGTCACTCGACGAGCCGCAAGCCGACCTGGCTCCTTTGCTGGTGTCGGCAATCGCTGAACAATCCAGAAGGGGTGGGATTCCCGTGCTGCTGAGTGGCACGGGTGGAGATGATTTATTCAGCGGCTACCGGCGCCACCAGGCCATGGCCTTTGACCAGCTGATTGCTCGCATTCCACGACCAGCAAGGCGACTCCTGGGTACGCTGATGAAGGTCCTGCCGGAAGGCAGCCCCACATTCAGAAGATGGTCTCGGTACTCATCCGGAATCGATTTCCAATCGTTGGATCATCGCATCGTTGGATATTACGATTGGCTCAGTGGGGAAGAGACGCGTCGTCTGTTTGCTGCAACGGATGATCCGGAATGGAAATCTCAGGACGTTCACGAGGGATTCAAACAGGCGCTGTCGGAACTCCCTCCTTCGCTCTCGCCTTTGTCACGTCAGTTGTACCTGGAATTGCGATTTTTCCTGCCCGACCACAACCTGAATTATACGGACAAAATGGGGATGAAGCACGGCGTTGAGATCCGCGTGCCCTATCTCGATCCTGACCTCGTCGGGTTCAGCTGCCGAATCCCGGATGCAATGAAAATGAAAGGGCTCACGACAAAATACCTTTTGCGCAAAGTAGCTGAACGCTACCTTTCCAAAGACGTGATCTACCGGAGTAAAACCGGATTCGGGGGGCCGGTACGGCAATGGGTAAAAGGTGGGCTTCAACAGAGCATGTTGCGGGAATTCGATCCTATTCATCTGAAACGGCAGGGGATCTTCGACTCCAAGGCAGTCTGGGATCTCGTAAATAAAAATGCTACCGGGCAGCGCGATGTGGCTTACCCCATCTTCGCACTCTTGGCCATACAGTCCTGGTTGAGGCAGTTCACGCCTCAGACCTGATGGCATTCCTACCTAAAGACGGCTCTTCAAATTCCGCAAGCCACTTGTCGATGGTCACCGCAACGCGGTCCGTTGCTTCTCCGGAAGCAGGTCCACAGGCACTTTGCCTTGCGGCGCAGGCTGCGGTGTAGTGCGTTTCCGGTTCTTCTAAATAACTGTTGACCTTGTTTTGAAGGTCTTCGTAACTGACGGCAACTTCGGTGCCGCCGCTCGCTACAAATTTGCGGATGTGCGTGTAATCGAGCAGACGCCTCGCCGATTGCCAGTAGGGGAGTGCTTCCTGCCCGTCGAACATGGGGGCTATGTTGCCTTTGCCCGACATCAGGGCATCGATGGAGAGGGTAGAGCACGAATTGATACACACCAGACAACCACTCAGCGCAGCCGATAACAGGCGCATGTCTTCGTGTTCCATACTCCAGGGAAGATGACTCTTGGCCAGCAGCGGGTAAAAGATGCGTATCCGGGGGGACTCCAGCTTTTTAAGCCTTTGTAACCATCCGGGATCCGCCATCCAGCCCATAACATTCTGTGGGTGTGGCCGGACTAACATTTGTATGTCTGGACCCCATAGGCCCGATTGGATTCCTGAGGCAAGGTGCTCGACGATGTCAATTTCCCTGGGTGCAAATCGAGGACTGCTCATGCCGAAAACCAGATAGGGCTTGGAAGGATCCATCCCTGTTTTCCGGATCAGCTCAATGCGTTCCGGATCGTTTTGCATCTGGTGGTGCAGGTCAAAGTGTGGGACGCCGCATGCCTCGACGCACTTCTCCGGGATGCCGTAATGCGAGATGAATTCATCGACCATCACAGGCCCCCAGGCGATGTAGCGATCTGCCAGCGAGTAGAATCGTCCTTTGCATGTGATGTTGTCCCAGCTGAGCAAATGGATGGCGGTAGGAATTTTCCCAATGCGTGCATTGTGCAGCAAAATGCCTTCGCGAGCATTGACCGGGTAGGTTGACACGATGAGACCAGCCCTGAGCTCCTTCAGCAGCCGTAAAGCCCGACGGTCTCTGAGCAACAGCTGCTCCGCTGCTCCAAAGGCCTTTTGGAAAGCAGGCACCCGCGTAAAGACGGCCTGGATCATCATCAGAATCCGGGGAATGATCCGGAAAATCAACTTGCCTTGCCGCAAATGAACTTCGTAGTAATGTTTTTCGTAAAGCGCCGCATTGGAACGCAGGTCTTCCAGGAAATAGCTGCGGTAGAGGCCGTAATTTGTCTTCCAGATCCATTTGCCGGACGAGAAGGGATGCAAGCCAATGCCATGCAGGTTGCAATATTCCCGGAGCACGGGATCGCTGTCGTCGGGTGGTATGATACAGACTTCCCTGCCAAGCGCCCGTAGCTTACCCAAAAGACCCGTTTGCAGCAACATGCGGGCGGCAAAACCGTGAGACACTACGTAGGCGATCTTACCGGTTGCGTTTGGCATGGCTCACAAAGATGCAAAGATTCCCAGCCCGGACAAGCAAAGGTCCGTTTGGGCCGGGCAGCCGGGCCACCTTAAAAAGAGTTGGACACCTGGGTCAAAAGGCCTGAGTTTCAACCGGTACCGGTTAACTCCGGGGCATTGTCAGGTCTTGCCTATCTGAAAATCATCGCCCGGCTTATTTTTGTCCCAAATTCCGCGCATGGACGTTCGCATTGAAAACCTGACCAAGCGCTACGGCGCCCAGTTGGCCGTCGACCGCATTTCTTTTGAAATCCGGTCGGGCGAGATCGTTGGATTTCTTGGCCCCAACGGAGCCGGAAAAACGACGACCATGAAGATGCTCACCCAATACCTGCCGCCCGACGATGGCCGGATATGGTATGGCAAAACCTCTGGCGCCGACACCAGCATTCGCCGAAGCATCGGCTACCTGCCTGAACACAACCCTCTGTACGAGGACATGCCGGTGATCGATTACCTCGGATTTATGGCAGCCCTCCAAGGCGTTGCCACTTCCGGAATCCCCGACCGAATCCGCGAAATGGTGAGGCTTTGTGGTCTGGACGTCGAAAAACACAAGAAAATCGGCGAGCTGTCTAAAGGTTACCGCCAACGGGTGGGCCTTGCGCAAGCCATCATCCATAATCCCGACATACTGATCCTGGACGAACCCACCACCGGCCTCGACCCAAACCAGATCGTAGAGATCCGCGAACTCATCCGCAAACTTGGAAAGGAAAAAACGGTGATCCTGAGCACCCATATCCTTCCGGAAGTCGAGGCAACCTGCGATCGCATCCTCATCATCAACAAGGGCCGCATCGTTGCCGATGGCAGCGTTGCCGAGCTCAGAGCACAATCCGAAGGCAGACAGTGGCTGCAACTCCGCATCGATTGCGACCCCGACAAGGACGTGATCGCCATCCTCTCCTCCTTGCCCACCGTTGAAGGGGCGCGATGGCTAAACGGTCCCAACGGATCCATCGAACTGCAAAGCAAACCCGGCATGAGCTCAAACCGCGCTGTTTTTCAGGCATGTGTTGACAACGGCCTCGTACTGCTGGAGATGATACCCGGAGAAACAAAGCTGGAAGATATTTTTAGAGACCTCACCTTGAATTGATCACTTCAAATCTTTACACATGCGCGCTGCGGTTCTGATCATAGCCAGGAAGGAGTTGAGCGGATTATTTGATTCACTCACGGCCTACATCCTCATCATTGCATTTCTGGGATTCAGCGGTTTCTTTACCTGGATTTCCGGGTCTGATATTTTCCTACGCAAAGAGGCTGACCTCGCGGTGTTCTTTGGAGTTTCCCAATGGACCCTTTTCTTTTTCATTCCAGCGATAACAATGAAAATGATCGCCGAAGAAAATAAGTCGGGAACCATAGAACTGCTGCTGACCAAAGCCATAACTCCCCGCCAGGTGATCATGGGCAAATTTCTTGCCTGTCTGTCTTTGATCGCCATAACCCTGGCATTCACTGCAAGCTATTACGTGACCGTGAGCCAGCTTGGCAACATGGATCATGGCGCTACCCTGAGTGGTTACCTCGGATTGCTACTGCTCAGTGCAGCCTACATTTCAATTGGCTTGTTGGCCAGCAGTCTGACCAACAACCAGATCATTGCATTTCTGTTGGCACTGCTCATGGGGGTCTTTTTTCATTTTCTATTCGACATGATGGCTTATGGCTCGCGGGGCGTGATTGCCGGTCTGCTCAGTTCGCTGAGCGCAAGCCGGCATTTCGATTCTCTGTCTCGGGGCGTAATCGATTCCAAAGATCTTTTGTTTTTTATCAGCCTGTCTGTTGCTGGCCTCTACCTCGCTGAAGGATTTCTCGCCAAACGGGCAAAATAAACTGTGCAATGCTGAAATCGAGAATCAACCAGATCGCTTTCGTACTCATCGCCTTTGTCGGCATTAACTACCTGGGGCGATACCTGTTTTTGCGCCTTGACCTGACGGAAAACAAGGCGTTCACACTCTCGCCGGCAACAAAGCAGACCCTTCGCGAGCTCGAAGATCCGGTTGAGGTGACGGCTTACTTTTCTTCAAACCTTCCCATCGACATCGCCAAGTCGCAGGAAGAACTCGACAAATTGCTCAACGAGTATGCCAACCTTTCAAAAGGCAAACTGACTTACCGGTTCGTCGATCCAAATTCCGGAGGCACCTCAGAAGAAGAGGCCAACAAAGAAGGCATACGGCCGGTCATGATCAACGTCCGTGAGAAGGACCAGGCCAGACAACAAAAGGCGTACCTCGGTGCAGTCATCAAAGCGGGTGAGGCAAAGGAGGTCATCCCGGTGATCCAGCCGGGCATAGCCATGGAATACGCATTTACGACGGGAATTAAGAAACTGGTTGGCAAAAACAAACCAGCCGTTGGCTTTATCCAGAGCTATGGTGCGGCCTCACTGCAGGAACTTGCACAGGCCTACCAGGAATTGAGCATATTATACCAGGTGTCGCCGGTTTATGCTCTTGCTGACACCACCGACCTCAGCAAATTCAAAACCCTGGTGATGATCCGGCCAACAGACAGCATTCCTCCACATGTGTTTGACCAAATCGATCGCTATCTTGGTCAGGGTGGTCATTTCCTGCTGGCTTACAATCAGGTCGACGCAAACATGCAATATGGCGTGGCAAACGCCACAAACAGCAGCATAAAGAACTGGCTCGCGACCAAAGGGCTCAACGTAGAAGATGCGCTGGTTCGCGACGTCCGCTGTGGCCAGGTAAATGTGACGCAGCAGCAGGGTTTCTTTTCATTTTCCACCCCGGTACAGTTTCCTTACCTGCCGCTGTTGCAAAAATTTCCAGCTCACCCCGTTACTAAGGGACTGGAACAGGTTTTGCTCGAATTTGCCAGTCCGATGCAATTTGCCAATCACCCGGAATGGGACTATACCCCATTGCTCACGAGTTCGGAGCGCGCATCGCGGGAGGCAGTTCCCCTTCAGTTCGATGTTCAACGCAATTGGACCGACGCCGATTTCACCGAAAAAAATGTACCCCTCGCTGCATTGCTGAGCGCGAAGCAAGCTGGAGGTGGCAGCCTGGTGGTCATATCCGATGGCGATTTTGCTGTGAACGGTCAGGATCAGCGCCGGCAAAATGAAGACAACATCAGTTTACTGGTAAACGGGATCGATTTTCTGAGCGACGATACCGGACTGATCGATCTCAGGACTAAATCGGTTGAAACCCGTCCCATCGAAGAGTTGAGCGATTCCAAGAGAACCGCACTTAAGTACCTCAATTTTCTGTTGCCTATCGGACTGGTTGTTTTGTATGGCATCTACCGGCACAGTAAAAACCGGAACCTTCGCATGCGCAGGATGGAGGAGCGCTATTGACGGCATTTTCAAACGTTTTGAACTCAGTTACTAACCGGGAAATCGCTTCCATGTTTCATGAGCTTGCCCAGCTCATGGAACTGCATGGCGAAAATCCATTTAAGCACAGGTCCTATGCAAGTGCAAGCCAACTGATCCGGAAAATGGATGCGCCCGCATTGGAATGCTCGGTCGAGGAGCTTCTTTCGCTCCAGGGGATCGGAACGGCCATCGCAACCAAGATCCGCGAAATAGGAGACACCGGCTCGCTGGCCTTGCTCGAAAAGTTCCGGAGCATGACGCCGCCCGGCGTTCGCGAATTGCTCAGGGTAAAAGGTCTTGGTCCCGCTAAGGTGCGCACCATCTGGTGCGAAATGGGCATCGAGACTCCCGGGGAGTTGGCTTATGCCTGCGAGGAAAACCGCCTCGCCGCTTCAAAGGGATTTGGGCAAAAGCTCCAGGAAACCATCCGTCAGGGCCTGGCGTTTGCGATGGAGCATACTGGAAAATTCCTGTACAGTACCCTGCGTTCAGAAGCTGAAACTTTGATTAGAGCGTTGAGAACATCCAACCCGGGGGTCAGCATTGAATGCTGTGGGGAACTTCGACGTGCCGAATTGACGCTGAAGTCGATCGAACTGCTCATCGCATCGCCGGAATGGGTTATGCCCGGGGACCTGTGCTTAGAGCATGGAGATCAATACGTTTGGAGGGGGCGCTTCCCCGTTCGAGTTTATGTTTGCGATCAAATGTTGTTTGGTTACGAACTCGCCCGACGAACCTCGGGAAGCGAAGTTTTTGTGCATAATTATCTGCAGCCTCTCGCAAAACTTGAGTTTTCCGACGAAAAGGCTCTGTTCGAAGCGAATGGCTTGAACTGGATACCTCCTGAATGCCGGGACCTTAGCCAGTACGGTCAATTTGATGCGACAAAGCTGGTTGACGCAGGCTCCATCCATGGAGTGATCCACACCCATAGCGTTTACAGCGATGGGGTTTGCAGTATAGAACAGCTTGCGCAGGAATGCATGCGGCTGGGATATACTTACCTGGTCGTTTCAGATCATTCGCGGTCTGCATTTTATGCCAACGGACTGAGCATTGAACGCGTTGAGCAGCAATGGCGTGAAATCGACCGGCTCAACGTTGCTCTGGCGCCTTTCAGAATTTTTAAGTCGATCGAATCCGACATCCTTCCCGACGGATCGCTTGACTACCCTGACGATGTGCTGGATGGCTTCGACCTCGTCATTGCCTCCGTCCACAGCCAGATGAACATGGATGAACAACAGGCAACTGAACGCCTGCTGCGCGCCATCAATCATCCACGTACGCGCATTCTGGGCCATATGACGGGAAGACTCCTCCTTTCGAGACGGGGATATCCCCTCCAGATTTCCAGGATCATAGAGGCCTGCTCCGCCTGCGGGGTTTGCATTGAACTCAACGCAAACCCCATGCGGCTCGACATCGACTGGCACTGGATCCCGGAGGCGATGCAAAAAAATGTGCTCATCTCGATCAACCCCGATGCACACAACCTCAGCGGTATTGGCGACATCGCGTATGGCGTGACCGCTGCCCGAAAGGGAGGATTAGTGAAAAATTTATGTTTGAATTGTAATAGTCTTTCAGAATTTATTTCTTGGTTAGGGCAAAAGGGCAACTTTTAATAATTGTTAACATTACGTTTGAAATACAATAAACGGCCTTCCAGGTTAGGAGCTCTAACTTTACACTTCCATTTGTTGACAAAAACTAAAATCATCTATTCATCATGAAAAAACTGAAGTTGTTTTCGTTTGCAGTGCTTGCCTGCGGCCTTGCCCTGAGCGCTTGTAAGTCAGACAAGGCAGACGCTGCTGAATCCACCACTGATGCCAGCATCACCGATCCTGGAGCCTCGGCGGTTCCAGCTGCAGATGCAGCAGCTGCGCCAACCGGGCCTACAACGACCATTGAATTTGAGGAAATGGTCTTTGACTGGGGTGAGATCAAAGAAGGCGAACACGTAAAATATTCCTACAAATTCAAAAACACCGGCTCTGAGCCTCTTATCATTGCTGATGCTAAGGGCAGCTGCGGATGCACCGTTCCGGATTGGCCGCGCGAGCCGATTGCTCCCGGTGCGAGCGGTGAGATCAAAGTTGAGTTTGATTCTAAGGGCAAGGGAAGTGACGATGGCCAAAAGCAGACCAAAAAAGTTACCGTAACTGCAAATACCAATCCACCCCAAACCTACCTCACCATTACAGGTGTTGTAAAGAAGGACCCGAACGCCAAACCGGCATCTGCTCCTGCTAACTAACGGAAAACTTTTATCCAAAGCAAAACCCGCACGCAACTCCCGTGCGGGTTTTTTGTTTCTTTGCTGCCATGGCAGGCATGAACGCATACCTCTCTCTCGTCAAATTCAGCCATACGGTATTTGCCTTGCCTTTTGCGGCCATTGGGTTTACCATTGGCCTGCATTCGGGTGCTGGATATCCACTCGACCTGCGTCTGTTGATCCTCGTGATCCTGTGCATGGTCACCGCACGAAATGCAGCGATGGCTTTTAACCGTTGGGCAGACCGGAAGATCGACTTTATAAATCCCAGGACGACAGGACGTGAAATTCCCTCTGGTAGAATTTCAGCCAGGAACGCACTCATCTTTACGGCAATCAATGCACTGGCGTTTTGGGTTTCGGCTTACCTGATCAATTTCGTATGCTTTTTGCTGGCACCGGTCGCACTGGCCATCATCCTTGGGTATAGTTATACAAAGCGCTTCTCCTGGTTATGCCATCTTTTTCTTGGTCTGGGCCTCTCATTGGCGCCGGTTGGAGCGTTTCTCGCCGTCCATGGTTCGTTGGAGTGGCTCCCCGTGCTCTATGCCATCGCTGTCGTCTCCTGGGTTGCAGGCTTCGACATCATCTACGCCCTTCAGGACATCGATTTTGACAAGTCCCACCAACTGCAATCGATTCCTGCCCGGTTCGGCCTGAAAGGGGCCTTGTGGATATCGGCAATTTTGCACACTGTATGTGCACTTGCAATCCTTTGGGCAGCCTGGCTGCTCCACAGAAACTACGGCCTCAACGATGGCATTTACATTGGAAGCGTCCTGTTTATTTTGCTGCTGGCATTTCAGCACATTGTGATTGGCCGCGGAGACCTCAGCAAAGTCAATATGGCATTTTTTACCACCAACGGAATGGCCAGTATTGCCCTTGCCGCTGCCGTGATTTTCGATTTCTATTGTTGACGGGTCAGGAACTGAAGCATTGCCCGAATGGCCATGGTGCGGTGGCTCTTTGAACGCTTGACAGCCGGATCCAGTTCGCCAAAGGTTTGGTCAAATCCCTCCGGGATGAACAGCGGGTCGTACCCAAATCCAAAGTGGCCGCGGATGCATTCAGCAAGTTGGCCGGCGATCACCCCCTCGAAAAAATGTCGCGTTGAGTCAGGCAATACGCAGGCAATGACTGTCCGAAACCGGGCTTCTCGCGGCAGCCCTTCCATTTGTTTGAGCAGAAAAACCATGTTGGAGGTATCGTCCGTTGGCGTTCCTGCAAAACGCGCCGAAAGGACACCCGGCCTCCCCCCGAGCGCCGCCACTTCCAATCCGCTATCGTCCGCGATGCAAAGTCCTCCGGTGCGCTTATATAGAAAGTTTGCCTTGATGAATGCATTCTCCTCGAGGGTAGTCCCCGTTTCTTCGATCTCTTCAAAATAACCGAGTTCAGCGAGGGTAACCAGCTCGAAGGGTTCAGGTAAAACCGCACGGATTTCAGCTGCTTTGGCGGGGTTGCCCGATGCAAAATAAAGAGTTTGCTTCATGCACAGTGTGAATTAGCATTCAGGATGCCCTCAGGAGGCGCTAAGGGGCAGGCTTGATCCCGTACAGCACTTGCAGGGTTCCCCAAAGCTTGGCTTTATACCCCGTCCTCGCCTGATGCGAAAGTGCTTCAACAAATGCAAAGGACAGATTCTCCAGCCGGTAAACCTCGTAAAGATTCAAATCCCCCTGAAAGGAAAACACCGAAAAGGGCAGCCCGAGGAACAACAGTTTTTGAGGGTTTCCACTTGGGCTGGCACAAAAGCGAACGCGATTTCCGCTGTTAAGTCCAACGACCTGAGCGGTTAAGCCTTCCTGCTGGTGAACAGATTGCAGAATCTTCTCCAATAGTTGGCGATTCGGTGCTAACTCTTCTTCCGGCAGTAGGAAGTAATGATCAATTCCTTCAACTGCGTAATGCACAAATTCCTCGGCTTCCGGAATCTCGTAGCTTACCCTGGTACTGAAATAGCGCTTCACAACAATTCTGTCCTGGCCTCGGTTAATGATAAATAGGGTGCTAAAATTAACCAGGCCCGGACTAATTTAATAACTTTGTAAAAACCACCAGGGATGGACTATAAAATCAGCATTGATAGAACCAAGCACTCCAGGCTTGCGGAAGTGGATTTTAACAATATACCATTTGGTAAGGTCTTCGCTGACCATATGTTTGTTGCTGATTTTGATGGAAAACAATGGAAAAATTTTTCAATCCGGCCATTGGAACGCTTGCTTTTTCATCCTGCGACGATGGCCTGGCACTACGGGCAGGCCATATTTGAAGGCATGAAGGCATCGGTCTCCTCCGAAGGGATTCCAATGTTGTTCAGGCCAGAAGACCATGCCCGGAGGTTCAATGCCTCCGCTCAGCGCATGTGCATGCCGGCATTTCCCACAGACCTGTTCGTTGATGCGTTGAGTCGCCTCGTGTGGCTCGACCGGGAATGGATACCAAGAAACGAGGAATCAGCCCTATACATCCGCCCCGTTATGATGGCAACCGATGAGTTTGTAGGCGTCCGCTCCTCCGACACCTTCAAAATGATGATCATGAACCTCCCTTCGGGACCATATTACGCAAAACCCGTGTCCTTGCTGGTAGAAGAGAAATACGTACGCGCGGTGGACGGTGGTGTTGGCGAGGCTAAGGCCGCCGGTAACTACGGTGCTTCTCTGTATCCAACAAAACTCGCCAAGGAAAGAGGTTACGACCAGGTGATCTGGATGGATGCTCACGAATTCAAATACATCCAGGAGGTTGGCACCATGAACATATTCTTCGTTTTGAAAGACCGCGTCGTAACCCCCAACCTGAGTGGCACCATCCTAAAGGGCATCACCCGCGACAGCCTCATTACCCTGATGCGCGAAAGGGGATACACCGTGGAGGAAAGACCTCTTACGATGGAAGAGATTCATGCCGCCTATAGGAAGGGTGACCTGGTTGAAGCATTCGGAGCCGGTACGGCAGCTGTGGTTGCCCACGTCGACCGCATTGGTTACAAAGGAGAAGACCTGATCCTTGACCAACAAAACTGGGAACTCTCCAGGTCTCTGAAAGCCGAGATTAACGGAATCCGATCCGGAAGGATCCAGGATCGCCATGGCTGGATCCACCCCGTCAAAGTCGAAGAGTCGGTTGCCATATGAACACCTTCGACGCCTTCCCGAATGGAGAAGGTGTCTTTCCTTAAATAGGCACGAAGGATATACCCATTGCCCCAGGGGCTGAGCTCAACGGTCGTTTGCTTTGATCATACGCCGATGTACCAGTTGTTTGCCATCAGAGGCAATGAACAGGTATGCGCCCGGTTTCCAGTGACGCGCCGGCAGTCTCAGGCTGAAGAATCCATTTTCTGAGTAAAGGCTTCCTCGTTCGATGACCTGCCCTAGCAGATCACTGACCTGAAATTCAATCGATCCCGTTCCTGCAGCTTCCAAAACGATGCTTGCGACATCCGTGAATGGGTTGGGGGATACCTTGACTGAAAACGCCTTTGCCCGTTGCGGTTCCACGACATCAACCGGGTCTTGAAGTTTTTCAGCCGCAAAGCGAATTTCGGAAAGGCCACCACACTCGCCTCCATGGGTACTCAGCGAGGTAAGCAGGATGTAACGGGCAGAGGAAATGGGGACGTCCTCCCAGGCAGCACCTTCGTAGCGGTTATGCCCGGGTGCACGTTCGAGTGCGATCGATCCTGCCGAACGCCAGGCAACGGAATCCTCAGAGTAATCAATGCTAATTTCCCGCATCCCCCAGTCCAAACGGTCCGGGTCATTCAGGTTCCAGCATTTGATCTGGTGAATGCGATAATGCTTGTTCAGATCAAAAAGGATCCAGTGACTGGAATCCCTTGCAGGGTTGGGATTGGGCTTTGGAGAACACGAGATCCAGGCATCTGTCCAATTGGTTGAGTGCCTCTCCGGGAAGCACTGGGCAGAAAGTACCAGGGTAATGAAGCTAAAGCAGAGGGTTATCAGTGGTCGTATGGACATGGCTTACATTTTTAGAAAACCGATTGGTGCATTTGAAGACTGGGGGTCGTAAAACCGTTCGAGGTTGGGGAATAAGTAGGACAGGTCGCTTTTTGCAGCGCCCATCCACAAGGCAAATTCAGCAAAGTATTGGTCTGCCGAAGTCGTTGGAATGATGACGCCGTCGTATACATTGAGCGCACCATTCGGCGCCAGCAGCGGATACTGACCGAAGATCCTTTTGCCGATTACCGCACCCCCCATGACCAGTGCATTACCGCCCCAGGCATGGTCGGAACCGTTGCCGTTGGAGGTGAGGGAACGCCCGAACTCCGACATGGTAAAGGTGGTCACCTGGTCTGTCAGGCCGAGTTCTGTCATCGCCTGGTAAAATTCCCATAGTGCATCGTCGGCGACTCCCAGCATTTCCGTTTGGCTTTGGAGGACTTCGTCGTGATGGTCCCATCCCTGAAAGTCGATAAAAAAGATCTGCCGGCGAAATCCGAGGGTTTCGTGTGCCGAAATGATGCGAGCCACCATCTCAAAGGATTTCGAGATGTAGTTGTCAGAAAATGCCGTTTGCAAGGGGGGAGCCTGCTCCAGTGCACTGGAAAAAAGCCGGTGACCATCGCGCGATTTGCGGATGACGTCGATGTACGTTTGTTGGAATGCATCGGAGTAGTGGTGATCGATCAGGGAGTCCAGCGCAATTCCACGCGCGCGGTTGAAATAGTCGTACATCCCGTTTGCACCATACCCTTCGATACCCAGACTTCCACGCTCGGGATCAATGACAAACTCCACGGTCTCGTTGCCAGTCTGAAACACATTTGTTCCGGCAAGCGAAATGTTCATTGAGATTTCACCAACGCTGTTGGTGTCGTGCACGAGGTCTGCAAGGCGACCACCCCAGCCAATGGTCGATCTCCGGTCTGCAAGCGACGACTGCCATTGCTGGCTCTGGTCGGAGTGCGACAACAATCCCAGGGGAAGATTGGCCGTTCCGGTATAAAAGGGATCCTTTTCAGTGGGTTCCAGCAATGTGCCTACGTTACTAACAAACGTTAGTTTGTCATTCTGGAAAAGACTCTGGCAGCGGGGCATTGAAGGGTGCAGGCCAAAAGTCCTGCCAGGAGTATTGTTATTGGAGATTTGCAACAACTCGGTTTTTGGGATGGCCAGGTTGCCGCGGGATTTCTGATAGTCGCTGTATTCTTTGTTGCTCATGGGGACGAGCATGTTGAAGGAATCGTTCCCCCCGGAGAGCATCAGGCAAACCAACGCCCGGTATGATGGGTCGTAGGAGAGATTGCCCGAAGCAAGTGCGTTGATCCCCTTCAGATGCAGGAGTGCATTTACCAGGGAAGTGCTGCCAAGTGCGGCACAACTTGCCTGGCCTAAAAATTGTCTGCGAGTGGTCTTTTTCATGTCCTTGCCTTATTTGAAAATGGCGTAATCCGGAGAAATCATGACCAGGTAGATGGCCATTCGAACGCGTTCCCTTCGGTAATTTCCATTGATGAACTTTTCGATGGCCTTCCGGATGATGCTTCGCGTGCGGTCACTGAGTTGGCCATGCGTCAGCAGGATGTCGAGTTGGTTGATCAGGACTTCTGCATCCTGAGCAAGTGCTTCCAATTCGGAAAGATTCATAATGGCATAAGGATCATCCGGTTCCCAACTCGCCATGACATAGTTGTTTATGGCCCAACTGTCGACCAGATTGAGGTATCCGATGCTGGTCCGTGCATTGTGGATCTGGAATTCCGGACCTACCAGCCCGAGCTGATCGAGCGGACCTCGCGGACGAAAAAAGGGAGAGAAAAAGTTGAAGACAGAGGGTGAAGCCAGGGGAAGCTGACCCGTGGATAACCAAAAGTCGTATCCCGTATTCCAGAAACGGCCGTAATACTGTTCGACGTCGATGGCACGGCAAAAATGGGTATACCGCAACAGGGGCTCGCGCAATTGTCCATTCCTTGAATCCTGAAGAGCTTCACAGGTCCGTGCCTCCGGGTCGAGTAAGATGGCCCGGATAACAGCGCCAAGATTGCCGCGAACTCCGAGTCCATCGTCGGCAAATACGGCAGCGACCCTGCCCACGTATTCCGGAGTGGGGTTGGATTTGATCATCCGCTGGATGAGCTGCTTGCAGATAAATGGACCGGTGTTGGGGTGGTGGAATAGGGCATCGAGCGCAAGTTCAATGTCCTCCATGCCACTGGATCCGGGAGGAATTTCCGTTCCATTTACCAGGTACTTGGGCCCCGGTTCGTGCCAGCGCTCGTACATGCGCATTGGGGCCGTCATGTCGGCAAAGTAAATTCCCATGCCGAAAATGGCAGTGTCGAGATACATATTGGGCACGACTTTCGATATGCCCAGTCCCGTAAAAACTTTGGCCAGTTCCTTAATGTCCCGTTGGTTGTAACTGGCGATGGACCGCCCCGCCGAGTCCAGTTTGTGGCTCCCATCGGGGTTGAGTTCGTACAGGCCAATGCTGAAGAGCTGCATGATCTCCCGTGCAAAATTTTCATCGGGGTGGGTGTTTTCTACCGTATCGGTTTTGGGATTGTTGAGATGACTCAGGTAGTATCCCATGGCCGGATGCAAGGCCACGTCCCGCAGCAGTTCCCGGTAATTGCCAAAGGCATTGCGCTTGAAGATGTCGTAATAACTCGCTATCCCTTCCCCGTATCCCTGCAAATCCGATTCGATCGATACCACAAAAATCTCGCTGAGCGCAAAAGCAACGCGTTGCCTTAACCGGTCGTTGTATAGCATGTGCTGATTCCACCACGCGTATTGTATCTGCAGCCAGTTGGCATACATCGGCGCATCGATGGAATCGCCTCCCGTGAGGTAGTGCCATTCGATGACTTCCTTAAGGACCTCGCGAGTTTCCTCCAGCATCGTCCGGTAGGGAAGGGCCATCTGACGGTCAATCCATGTTCCGAAATCTGCACCAGCCAAACTCCTGATTTCCTCATAGGGGGAACCAAGCGTAGCCTGGTAAAGGAAGCGGCTCGCTTCACATTGCGGACCGATCAAACCATCGCCGTTAAACGCGACGTCTGCCGGGCAACTGTCCTTCCGGTTAAAGGGTTGCCAGTTCTCGCTTGAGTACACTTCGATCTCGGGATGGCTCGCACCTCCAAGGATCTGCACCTGAGCAGTCGTCCAGGTAAAAGTCAAAGATCCGAAAATCATTAAACCGGCTCTGACAGAACATCTTTTGATCATACGCGAAAAATTCAACTGCTAAATGTAAGTCCTGGATTGGATCACCGCCAAACCATTTTGAGCAATTTGTCAAAAAATCAGGGATTCCCCGGAGACTTGGTATGCTTCATATCAGTAGAAACCCTGAACAAAGTGCACTCCTCATCAAAGCCCATTCCAGGTAAAATCATGAGCATAATACTCCTTCTTGGCGGTTGAATGTTAAAATTGAAGCGGCAGGTAAGTCGTTACCGGCAAATCCCGTAACTTTGACCAGTCACCCTTTAACTTACCCGATATGAGAAATTTCGCGAACCGTATATGCGCTCTGACGCTCTTGGCCTTGATGTCCGTTTCAGTCCAAGGTCAGCTGTACGAGCATCTTAGCGGACCCTATGGAGGCGGTGCTAAAATGTACGAAGGCCGCAATGGAATTTTGTTTCAATATTCCGGCACATCAAGAGTGTTCTACCGGTCACTCGACGGAGGAACAAATTGGCAACTTGCGAGCCTGCCGACCAATGCTACTTCGGGCATTTTTTCCGTAGGTGCAGACGGCAGTTTATTCCTTCTTTTTTATAACGAAATTTTCAAATCGTCTGATAATGGGCTGTCCTGGGGCAAAATCAACCTGCCTCCCTTGCCATCAGTTGAAAAAGTCACTTCTTTGTCGGATGGTACCCTGTTATGCTTTGGTGATGTTTTCATCTACCGCAGTACCAACAACGGACAGGATTGGACGCTGACTAATTTTGCTGGTGGAATTTTTGAAGCATTCCATCCTTCCCAACGGCCGGGGTGGGTCTTTGCAACTACTCTGGAAGAAATATTTCTATCCGTGGATGCCGGTCAAACCTGGTCAAGATTTTACAGAGACTACGCCCTGATACCTTTTGTCGATTTTGCGGAGAGTGCAACAGCAGGTTTCTTTTTTTCGGGTGATGATTTTATCCTGCATCTGGATTCCCTTGGAAAACTTGTGCTAAAAACAACCGTGCGTAAGTCGACGAATGGACCTGTGCAAATGGCCCTCTCTAAAAACGGACGGCTGTTTGCTGTCGAAGACAAGACTGCTTATTATTCGGATGATTATGGAAAAACCTGGAATGATTTCTCTGATCAAGGAATAGACCTGGCACACTTTCAATATTTTTTTTCAAGTCGTTCCGGAACGATGTTCGGCATTCGACAGAATGGAAGTCTCTATCGTTCTGACGACAATGGGGTCGATTGGGCCTTTAGCGCCTTTGGCCTGCAGGATGCTTGGGTGCGCGAACTGGATTTCCTCAATGACCGGGAAATAATGGCGCGTACCAGCGACGGATTGTTCTACTCCTCTGACAAAGGAAAGAAATGGAATTTGCTCGCAGTGCTCCTGGGAAATGTTGTCGACGATGTGCCGCGCGAGCGGGTAGCTATTGACGGAAGTGGCAACACGGCCTATTTTCTGGATGCAACCGGATTGTATCGCATAGACAAACCTGGAACGAACCCCGTACACATTCCGGCTGCCTTGTTCAATACAAAACGCAGCTTTTCATTGCACGTACACCCGCTCACGTCAACCCTGTTTGCATGGGACGAGGCGGGATTCTACCGGTCGGAAAATGCCGGTACCCAATGGCAAGATCTGGGAATGGCAGGGATTCGGCAGGTTTATTCGTTCCCCTCGGGCGAAATGATCGCCATATCCGAGTCTGCCATTCTGAGGTCGGTCGACGATGGAAATCTGTGGGATCGCATTCATGTCTTTACGGACAAAATTTCTTTGTGCTCAAATCTGGCTACAAATGGGTATAGCCGGGCCTTCTTTATTGCCTTTGATTTGGGCGGAGAAAGCATCCTCTACCGCAGCGACGATCGTGGCATGAGCTGGAATGGCCGGCAGGTAGCTGGTGACCAGGGGCTTCCGTTGAACCCGGCAGCAAGAATTGCATCCAGCCTGACCGGACAACTCTTTGCGACCGATGTCATTGCCGACCGGATACAAACGGTCCCTCCCGGAGGGAATGCTTTTAAAAGATATGGCGACGTACTGGAAAACATCAGGGGAATCTTCCTGGCCCCGGGTGGGCAACTTTATATGTGCACAGATTTTAGAGGCCTGTACCGTTCAATCCTGCCAGTCGCAGGTGGAAAAATACTGCAGGGAGTGGTCTATAAAGATGATGACAAGGATTGCCAGTTCTCCTCAGGAGAAATCCCGGTTGCGGGTGCTCTGGTTGAAGCTGACAACGGAAACGAACGACTGTTCGCTTTGTCAGACCGCCTTGGGCGGTATTATCTGCCACTGAACAACGGGAATTATGCGCTGCGCGTGCAGTCGCAGACGAGCTACTGGTTGAGCTGTATTGAAACGGTTGACGCGGCTTCTTATGATTTTTCAGTCGAGAAAACACTGGGCATCCAGACACAAACGACATGTCCCTACTTGCAGGTCGATGTTCAGGCGGCCTTTTTGAGAAGGTGTTTCTCCTCCTATTTATTTGTCAGCTATCAAAACGCCGGCACGCAGACTGCGAATGATGCATGGATAGAAATAGAGCTCGATCCCTACCTCGATTTCAAATCGACCACAGGACCCCTCACCAGCCGTTCGGGGAATACGCTCCGTTTTGACCTGGGCAATGTGGATATCAATACAGGTGCCGATTTTTCGATCGAGGTTATGGTCCGGTGCGATGCCATTCCGGGTCAGGCTCATTGTGTCCGTGCGCACATTTACCCCGATAGCCTGTGTAAAGCGCCTTCATTTGCACACATCGTTCAGAGTGCAGTCTGTGACGGGGATCGCTTGCTGTTCAAGCTGCACAACGACGGAAATGCCGCTATGGCTGCACCGCTAAACTGGTACGTTGTCGACCGCAAGGAATCGGCTAAATCCATCGCCACCATTGCTTCGGGTACGTTTCAGCTGGACGCCGGAGAACGCTGGGAGTCGACCACGTTGGCACGGTCACACCTGCTGTTCGTTGCTGCTCAGGATCCTACCTATCCGAACGCCGGGCCCCTGCAAACAGAGGTCGTAGCCTGTGGCCTACAGCTCCCACCGGGATCGTTCCCGGTCCGCATCAGCAGGCTTGACGAGGCTGACCCCTTCGAATCCATACTCTGCCTCAATAACCGGGGCAGTTTTGATCCCAATGACATCACGGGCTATCCCATTGGGATCACGGAGAGAAAGTACATAGCAACGGATCAGGAACTCGAATACCTCATTCGCTTCCAAAACACCGGTACGGATACGGCCTTCAGTGTGCGAATCGAAAATCCCATTCGCACGGATCTTTTTGACCTGTCTTCACTGGTACTTGGGTCTGCATCCCATCCCTGCACCATGAACCTTGAAGCTTCGGGAACGTTGATTTTCAGCTTCCCTGGAATCCAACTGCCCGATTCGTCCGTGAATGAACCTGGATCTCACGGCTTTATTCAATACCGCATCCGTCCGGCCGCACAAGTCAAGGAGGGAACGCAACTGCTCAATGATGCCCAAATATTTTTTGATTTCAACCCGGGGGTAAATACGAATACCGATTTTCACACACTGGGTTTGCCCATTCCGGTCAATCTAAGACCTGCGGATGCGCACCGACGTGAACAAATGTTCGTATCGCCCAATCCGGCAAGTGGAACCGCTATCTTGCATTTGCCTGGCGGCATTTCAGGGATGTTGCGGGTAATCAATGCTTCCGGAAAAATCGTATGGCAATCCTTCGCATCCGGGGGCGAATCGTGGCTGGCACTGCCCGAATTGGAATGTGGCCTGTACTGGGTGAATTTCGATGCCGCGAAGGGTCGGTCAATGCGAAGCGCATTTTCTGTTCAGCGCTAAACCCAGATGAATTTAAATACGGTCCTAAGAAAAGTTGATCAGACCAACTCTGCAATGAAAGGTGCCAGCCTCTGAAAGTGGAACGAAGCAGCATAAGCACTTGCGACAAAAAGAGCAGGATCGACAAAATGTCAGACGGCTTGGACTGAAGGTTTTTTATGAAGAATTGGTTGCAGGCAATTTTCTGTTTTGAAAGAGGAATCAGTAAAACACCAGGATTCAACAAGCGCGATGGATTCAGCCATTCAGATGCCATGAGACCTTTTATGGGTATGGAAGGGCGTCGCAGGGCTCGTTCGGATCACCGAAAATTCAATCTTATGCAGAGAACACTTTTTTTTACATCGTTTATTTTATTTTGGGCATTTGTGGGCTTTTCCCAAGAAGCAACCGAGTGCATTGCAGAATGCGAAAAGCAACAGCATGCGCAGTGGTTGGCGCCCCCGCAACGATTGGCCGCCCACAACGGCAATTTTGTTTACCACAGGTGTCAGTGGACCATTGACCCTGCAGTAAAATACATCGAAGGAAGTGTTACAACGCACTTTATTCCCTTTACGTCCATTGACTTTGTCGAGTTTGACCTGAAGTCGGAACTGATGGTAGACAGCGTAAAAAGGGGCTCTGTCCGGCTTTCCCATATGCATCAGGGCGATATCCTGACCGTGCAGTTTCCGGCAAGGCTTCCCGGCGGCCGCATGGATTCGGTAACCGTGTTTTACCAGGGCGTTCCTGCCAATTCCGGATTCGGATCTTTCGTCCAGGCAGAACACGACTCAGTTCCCATCATCTGGACGCTTTCTGAGCCTTATGGGGCAAGGGACTGGTGGCCGTGCAAGCAGAGTTTGATGGATAAGATTGACTCCATGGACGTGCTGATCTCAACGCCTGCCGGCTACCGTGCGGCCAGCAACGGCATACTCGTTTCGGAAACCGGGAGCGCTTCGACAAAGGTATTTCACTGGAAGGAGCGCTATCCGATAGCCACTTACCTGGTTTGCCTTGCCGTGACCAATTTTGCAGAATACTCAGAGCGCGTAGCTTTTGGTCCCGATACGGTTGACATGCTGAACTACATTTGGCCAGAAGACCTGGAATCGGCCAGACCCAAAATTGCCAAGGTCAATAGCCAGATGCAACTGTACCAGAGTCTTTTTGGACTTTACCCCTTCAACAAAGAGAAATACGGCCACGTCCAGATGGGATGGGGTGGAGGGATGGAACACCAGACCTTTACATTCGTTGGGGGATTTAACTTTGAATTGCTCGCCCACGAACTGGCCCATCAGTGGTTTGGCGATGCGGTAACTTGCGGATCGTGGGAAGATATCTGGCTGAATGAGGGCTTTGCAACCTATTTGTCAGGACTGTGTTACGAACACCTGCTGCCCGACAGATGGAAGCCATTTTTGCAAGGACGCATCGACGCGATTACCAGTGTTCCGGATGGCTCGGTTCGATGTACAGACACCACAGACATCAATCGCATCTTCAATGGAAGATTGTCTTATTCCAAAGGGGCAATGATCCTGCATACGCTTCGATGGGTCATAGGGGACAGCGCCTTTTTTGCGGGAATCCGGAATTACCTGAACGACGCGCACATTGCTTACGGGTTTGCGCTGACGTCACAATTTCAAAGACACATGGAATGGGCTGCCGGTCGGTCACTCCAATGGTATTTTGACGACTGGTATGTTGGAGAAGGCTTTCCTTCCTACAACATTGAATGGTCCCAAAATGCAAACAATGAAATCAGCTTGTTGGTATTCCAGGATCAGAACCATCCATCTGTGGCGTTTTATGAACTTCCCATTCCGGTAAAATTGAAGGGCGACAATAGAGACACAGTGCTGGTCTTACAACACGATTATTCCGGACAACAGTTTTCATTCAGACTGGATTTTAAGGTGGACAGTTTGATGTTTGATCCCGAAAAGTGGATTATTTCTGCAAACAACAGGGTGATCACCGCGATTGAGACCGTTTCCGGAAGAGAGGGTGTACTGCGCGCATATCCCAACCCGGCAAGAAGCAGGGTATTCCTGGAATGGGAGGCACGCAGTGGCAGCGAAGTCGTGTTGGTGGTGAGGCAACTTGCAGGTCAGGTCGTCGCCATTTCACAACGCGCAAGCATCCCGGGCTTGAATCGCTTGGAATTTTCTACAGAGGGGTGGCATGGTGGAATCTATTCGGCAGAGCTCCGGTGTGTTTCAGGAACGACGATGGGAAACCGCAGTCGCCCGATCCACTTCGCAGTGTTGCCGAGGCCCTGATTCCTGAAGTGCTGATTCATGGTTCTTCGCGGAAGATCGCCGCACTCATATCCAGACCGGATCGGGGCTTGCGGATCAACCCGCGCAGGCAATGCTATGGGGTTTTCTGAATCGCGTATATAAAAGCTTACCACCCTGAATAAAAATGCCCCCGTGGTCAGCGGGGGCAAGGCTACTATCATTCTCAGTGGCAAATGCCAGGTATCAGCGATTGGGGGAAGGTCTAGTTTTTTGGCGTGGAGATGCCCAGACGGGAGAGCAGTTCTTCCAGTTCCATTTCTGTGAAGAGCAGCACTTCGCGGGGTTTGCTGCCTTCGGCGGCGCCAACCACACCGAGTTGTTCGAGCTGATCCATGATCCTGCCAGCTCGATTGTACCCGAGCTTCATGCGACGCTGGATCATGCTCGTACTTCCGTGCTGCGACTGTACGACCAGTCGCGCAGCTTCAGGAAGCATGTCATCAACATCTCCGAGGTCAAAACCGGATTGTCCGTCGCCGCCCTCATCTCCCTTGAATTCCGGCAGAAGGTAGGGTGATCCATAGCCCGGTTGCGTGGCAATGTGTTTCATGACGCGCTCGACTTCGATGGTATCGACATAGGCACATTGAAGGCGGATCAAATCGGAGCCGACGTTGTAGAGCATGTCGCCCCGGCCAATGAGCCGCTCGGCACCCCCACAGTCGAGTATGGTCCGTGAGTCGATGTTGGAGGAGACCTTGAAAGCTATCCTTCCGGGGAAATTGGCCTTGATCAGACCGGTGATGATCTTTACCGAAGGGCGCTGCGTGGCGATGATCAGGTGAATGCCTACCGCCCTTGCCAGTTGTGCAAGCCTGCCGAGGGGCAGCTCCACTTCCTTTCCTGCGGTCATGATCAGATCTGCAAATTCGTCGATCACCAGCACGATGTAAGGCAAAAAACGGTGGCCTTTCTCGGGGTTGAGCTTGCGACGGTTGAATTTGTCGTTGTATTCACCGATGTTGCGCACCCGGGCACCCTTGAGCAACTCGTAACGCTGGTCCATTTCAATGCACAATGAGTTGAGGGTGTAAATGACGCGCGAAGTGTCGGTGATGATGGCTTCATCGGAATTGGGCAGCTGCGCAAGAAAGTGCTTGGCAATTTCAGAGTAAATGGGAAGCTCGACTTTCTTGGGGTCGATGAGCACGAGCTTGACTTCAGATGGATGCTTGCGGTAGAGTAAAGACAGCAGGATGGCGTTGATGCCAACGGACTTGCCCTGACCGGTAGCGCCAGCGATCAAGAGGTGGGGCATCTTCGTCAGGTCGGCGACAATCACTTCATTGGAAATGTTTTTGCCGAGCGCAATGGGAAGTTCGACCTTGGGGTCGTTGAACTTTTCCGTGCGCAGCAATTCTTTCAACGGCACCGTCTGGCGGTTTTTGTTGGCAACTTCTATGCCGATCGTTCCCCTTCCAGGAATGGGAGCAATGATGCGGATGCCCTGCGCCGAGAGGCTTAAGGCAATGTCGTCTTCCAGACTTTTGATCCTGGATATGCGAACGCCTGGAGCAGGCACAATTTCGTAAAGGGTAACCGTTGGGCCAATGGTCGCTTTGATCTTTTGAATTTCGATTTTGTAGTGCAGGAGGGTGGCGATGATGAGGTTTTTGTTGGTCTCCAGCTCCTCCCGGTCGATTTCAAATTTGAGGTCAGCATAGTCATTGAGCAAATCCAGGGTGGGGGCCTTGTACCTGGATAGGCTGGCGCGTGGGTCAAACGGCTCCAAATCGACCTCTTCGGTGCGATCATCCTCATCTGTACCGGCTGATCCCACTGCTGGAAGGTCTTTAAATAGAGTTGGCTGAGGGTGCCCGCAAAGCATGGGCTCGGCGTCTTCCGCGGTTTCAATTTCAAGGGTGCAGGATTGACCTGGAGATGCCTGTTCCGGAGCCAACGCAGCCAGGGCATCGTCCGGGGGAGGGTAATCGCTCCAGTCGACCATGAGGGGTGGCTGCTGAGGGGTCGGCGACGCGGTCGTCCTCAGAAAGGATTCAGAACTCGGATTGGAATCGCGTCCATCCCGCTCGCCGGGGCGCGTAAAGCGCAACCAATCGACGTTCCAAAGCGAAGAGGCCGCCGTGTGCCCGACGGCACTGCTCTGCAAAGCCTGCAGGGTTGGATTGTAGTACCAAACCATCAAGGCCAACACGCCAAAAAGCAGCAGCAAGCCGGCACCAATGGGGCCCATGAACCCCTCCATCCAGGCAACGTAATGTGCCCCGAAGGCACCCCCAAAGGGAAAATCAAACCGGTGAAAGGCATAGTGTAATATGGTGGCAACCATAGACATGATGACCACCGCGTGGGTGGAAAAACGCAACAGCGACAACCAGCCACGGCGATGGAGCAGACAATATCCAAGATAGACGAGAACCGGTATGAGACAGAAAGCGGCTAGCCCAAAACCGTAGTAAAACAAGCCGTGCGATGCCAGCGCGCCGAGCTTCCCCATCCAATTGTCGACCGGCACATTGGGTTTGAACAGGATGTGCCAGGAATGGCCGAGCAAACGGTCCTGGTCCGCTTTCCAGCTAAAGAAATAAGAGACCGATGAAATGGTGAGAAACAGGGTGGTCATGAAGCAAAGCACCGCTGCAATTTTTGTCAATCGTTCGTCTTGAAGGCTTTCCCGGAAAAGCTCCCCGGTACTCCTTTTGCTCCGTTTGGACCGCGCCATAGTCTTTGGTGGATTGTATATGAATGATGGCGCTAAAGTAATTCCATTTAACATATTATAAAAAAATTTAATTTGTTTTATTTAGATAATGTGATAATTAAATATTATTAAAATATATAATATAAATTGTATTTTTTATATATGTTATTATTTTAATATATATATCAATTCATTATCAATCTTATTGATATGTTAAATCCCCCGGTCCCGCATCGTCCTGGCTGCCGGCAATTTATTTTTGCGCAGCAACAACTGGGGTATGGATTACGTCAAACACAAAGTCATCATTGCCGGAGCCGGAGGCATTGGCCGGGCTGCTGGGCTCATCATGGCCGAACAGGCCGATTTCGATTGCGAGATCTTCATCGGTGACCTCCACCGCTCCATTTCCGACGAGGCGGCCGACTGGATCCGGAAGGGGGCCTCGAGCCTGGTGCAAATTGAAACCTTTCAGCTCCATCCCTCCGAAGTTACCGAACACCTGGACTACGTCCTTCGCTCTGCCGACATCCTGCTCGACTGTTTACCGGGATCCGAAGCCCCGCGAATGGCGGAGTTTGCCAAAAAATACCAACTCCATTACGTAAACCTCACCGAGTGCGTTTCGGAGTCACAGCAGGTCATGGAAATCGCCAGGGATGCTTCTACGGGATTCATCCTGCAATCTGGCCTGGCCCCTGGTTACATCGACGTGTTGGCCCACCACCTGTTCAAGGAGTTTGCCGCAGAGTTCGGAGACCAGCATGTTGAGCACATCTCCATGAAAGTTGGCGCCCTGCCGCGGACGACGACTGCCCCCCATTTTTACGGATTTACCTGGAGCCCCATTGGCGTGGCGACCGAATACCTCAAGGACGCGGTCATCATCCGGAACGGGCTCAAAACCACATGCCCCTCTCTTTCCGAGACGGGAACCCTGATCATCGACGGCATCCGCTACGAGGATGATTTTACCAGCGGTGGCGCTGCCGACCTGCCGGATTTCTTCACTGGAAAGGTGCGCTCCCTCGATTACAAGACCATCCGCTACCCCGGACACTTTGATTGGGTGCGTGCCCAGCTTGGAGGCATACAGGGAACCGAAGACCAGGTCAAGGCGCTGATGGATTGCATGGCAGTAAGCGTGCCCCACGCCGAAGAAGACATGATCATTCTCTACGTCTCCGTTCGGGGAAGGGATGCAAAAGGGGTGTTGCGCATCAAGGAGCGCAGCCTGAAAATCGAACCGAGCTACGTGGGAAGCCACCGGCTAAAAGCCATCCAAACGGCGACTGCAGCCCCCATGCTCGAAGCCGCCAGGATGTTACTTACCGGAAAGTACACAGGGCCTATCCTGCAGTCACAGATTGACACAGAGGCTTTTCTTCAGGGAAGTTTTGTGCAGTCCATCTACCAGTTGCGGCGCTCACGCGAATTCGCATGAACGCCTGTAAGTTTGAATCCTGAGCCGGAATCCGGCTTTAGGCATTTAAATGGTTGAAATTTCCAAGGCAACAGCCCAAAGTAGAACTATTTGACCTTGTGCGGTCGTTATCCATTTGACCTTTTGTCAATTCTACTTTTCTATGGAATCAAATATTTTGAAGGGGGGAGAATTTCTCCTGCGCGACAGCGATTACAAGACCAATTTCATACCAGAGGACCTCAGCGACGAACAGCGCATGATGGGGGAGGCCGTTCGCGATTTTGTGGAGGGGGAAGTGGTCCCCGGAGGGTACAAACTGGAGAATCAGGTTGCCCTTTTAGAAAAGGCCGCACAACTGGGAATGCTTGGACTCCACATTCCGGAACGATACGGCGGATCCCCTGCCGACCAATACAGCATTTGCCGGGTGCTGGAAGAGTTGGGAAAAGGCGATGCTTCTTTCAATACCTCTTTTGCTGCCCATACGGGCATCGGCATGCTTCCCATCTTCTATTTCGGTACCGAGGCCTTACGCCAGGCTTACCTGCCCGGAATGTGCAACGGTAGCATCAAGGCTTCCTATTGCCTGACGGAACCCGGTTCAGGTTCAGATGCGCTGGCTGCGAAATCTCTGGCAGTGCTCAGTGCGGATGGAACGCATTACCTGCTGAACGGACAAAAAATTTGGATTACCAACGCTGGCTTTGCAGACCTGTTCATCGTATTTGCCCAGGTCGACGGTAACCAGTTTACAGGATTTTTGGTCAACGGAAATGCAGAGGGCATCAGTCTGGGTGAAGAAGAACACAAACTCGGCATTCAAGGCTCCTCGACGCGCCAGGTGTTTTTCGACAATGTCCGCGTTCCGGTTGAACATGTGCTGGGAAAAGTGGGGTTTGGACACCAGATCGCCTTCAACGTGTTGAATATCGGCCGTTACAAACTGGGTGTGCTGACTATGGGCGGTGCCAAAAAAGTACTTTCACAGGCCGTGGCTTACGCCAACCAGCGCGTACAATTCGGAAAGCCGATTTCCAACTACGGCGCCATCCGCTACAAACTCGCCGAGTCTGCCGTCCGGATTTTTGCTACGGAGTCTGCAGCCTATCGCATAGCAGACCTCCTCGAAGACCGCCAAAGAGCTTTGCTCGCAGAAGGTAGGGACGAAGCAACCGCCATGTTGGAAGCTGCCCGCGAGTATGCAGTTGAGTGCGCGATCCTCAAAGTAGCTGGATCAGAACTCATCGATTACGTCGTCGACGAGGCCGTTCAGGTACACGGAGGCAATGGATTCAGCGAAGAGTATCCCCTAGCAAGGGCTTATCGCGATGCACGCATCAACCGGATTTACGAAGGCACCAATGAGATCAACCGCCTGCTCATTTTCAATATGTTGCTCAAGAAGGCCCTCGGAGGAGAACTTGACCTCACAGGTCCGGCATGGGAAGTCCAAAAAGAACTGACGGGCTTGCCGGCAAACGCATTCCCTGAAGGGCCATACCCGTTGGAATCCCGCACGGTATCTGAGTTCCGCAAGCTGGTCCTCCTCGTTGCGGGTGCCGCAGTTAAATATCAACTCGATGGAAAACACGATTTGCGCGAGCAGCAGGAGATCCTGATCAACCTCTCGGATATGACAATTGACCTCTTTCTGGCGGAATCTGTGTTAATGCGCATAAAAAAAATTGGCGAGCTCCAGGATGATGTCCAAAAGGCCAATGTCGAAAACCTGATGAAAGTTTTTTTCTGGAGCGCACAACAGAGGATGATCGTTCATGCCCAGGATGCATTGTGTTCATTCTCCTCCGGCGACGAACTCCGCATTCTGCTTCTGGGGATCAAGCGATTCACCCGCTATGAACCCATCAACCCCAAGCAATTGCGGGATGCCATCGCGGGTCGCCTCGTTCAGGCAAATGCTTACTGTTTTTAGCAAAGGGTTCAGACATAAGGGTACTTCTAAAACCTCCCTGTTGATGCCAGAATGAAAAGGGCTGCCTCCCTCTACTCCCTGTTGATGCCAGAATGAAAAGGGCTGCCTCCCTCCACTCCCTGTTGATGCCAGAATGAAAAGGGCTGCCTCCCTCCACTCCCTGTTGATGCCAGAATGAATAGGGCTGCCTCCCTTCACTCCCTGTTGATGCCAGAATGAAAAGGGCTGCCTCCCTCCATTCCCTGTTGATGCCAGAATGAATTTAGCAAAACAAGCCGAGGCGCAGCGAAGGAAGCTATGTGGAGCGATAACTGACTGAGCTGCAACGAA
>JADLHA010000008.1 GCA_020848995.1 Saprospiraceae bacterium
AGTTGTGAGAGAGGATGGCGGTGTCGCAATCCTTACCGGGAAGGGCAAAGGCCATCGAGTCGAGCCACAAACGCAGCGAGTCGCGCGGGGCGGTTATACAGATGTGGTTGCGATCCTGTGCAGGCCTTTTGAACCCAGGGCCGGTTGTGTCGATGACCGTGAAATAGGCGTATTCCAGACTTTCCAACCCACACGGGCTGATGGCAATGAATTCGACGATCAGCGTATCGCAGTATTTATAAGGTGGACGCTCGTAACTCGTTCGCCAACTGACGGGTCCGCAATCATCTCTCGCCTGTGCGTTTCCCCGGTTTTTGATCCAGTCATTGAATGCCCGGGCGACGTCCTGCGAACAGGCAACCGTCTTATTCTCCGGCAGCCGCGTAAAATCAGGGGGCGTCTGGTCGATGATGTCGATGTATTGCACTGCAGTGCTCGAGTTGTTGCAGTCGTCTTCGACGGTCCACTCTCGTGTTATTCTCTGGTGACAGGGGCCGAGGATCACTTTGGTTTCTTTAAAGGCAATCGTCGGAGCGGGGTCGCAATTGTCGCTGACTTGCAGGCTTTGAGGTATCGGGACCTGGTTTTCGCATTCGACCTCGAGGTGTTCGGGAGGAGTGATGATTTCAGGTTTTTCGAGGTCGCCGGGGCATTCGAAGATCTTGATGTCGTCGACCAGGGTCCCGGCAAAGACCATGGGTCCCGTGCTGCTGAATTCCATGGTGGTACTTGCAGCGAGCGCCACAAATTCGTAACTCTCCTTCCTCCAGGAGACCGAACCGGAAACGGATACCGTCCACTTGGCGTTGAGCCAGGCGCCGCCACCGACTTTGAGCGTGCCTTCTGATGAAAAGCCGCCGCCGTTTTGGGCTGTCCAGAATTCAATCCGGTATTGGTTGCCGGGAGTCAGTCCGTAAAGTGGGTAGGAAATTCCACCAAGCCCCGGCGATCCGTGCAGGTCTATGAAGTAACTCGGCCCGTTGGGATTTCCCAGACCGAGGTTGCCCACGAGGGCGTCGCAGTGATCAATCGTAGCCTGGGTGACGGTCCATCCCCCAAAACCAGTCCCTGCGCTGTAGGTAAAAAACGTTCCGGGGGCTGGCGAGGGAGGGGCTTCGAAGTCCAGGTTGGGAAAGAAGAGCTCGGTAAACTGGCCGCAGCAACAGGACGCCTTGCCCAGAGCAGGAACGAGGTAATGAAAGGCAGCCTCCTGGGCATCAGAGCCACTAAAAGACAACAAAGCCAAAAATGCACAGACCAGACGCTTCATCTACAGCACAAAATAGTGCTAAATTCATGGGGAATGGAGAATGGAAATGTGATCAGGGAAATTTTGTGGTTCTACTCTCCGGGGCTCATTCCCCTTGGAGTGTTCCGAATTTCCCCGAATGAAAATCCTCAAAAGCCTGGAGAATCTCGCTTTGGGTGTTCATGACAAAAGGGCCGTATGATGCTATGGGTTCGTCGATGGGCTCTCCGGCCATGAGGAGGATGGTGGTATTGGGCATGCGGCTTTCGACCAGTATGCCTTCCCCATCCTTGCCCAGGAGGGCAAAATGATCCTGAGACAATTCGCGATCACCTTGAAGAACGGATTTTCCGCTTATGGCCAGCAAAGCTACGTGGTAATTGCTCGGGAGGGCCCATTCAAAGCGGTCATCCGCATCCATGCGCAGGTTGAGCAGATGAACGGGAGAAAACGTCGATGCCGGGCCAATGATTCCGGCACAACTGCCTGCAATGACCTCTGCAAAACCGCGGTTTAGGGGGAGGCGCCCCATGTTTTCCGATCGGATTTCCTGGTAGCGGGGAGCATGCATTTTATGGGCAGCGGGCAGGTTGATCCAAAGTTGCACCATATGAAAAGGCCCGCCCCTGCGGGTGAAGTCGAGTTCGTGGTATTCTTTGTGGAGCACCCCAGAGCCTGCCGTCATCCACTGTACATCCCCTTCTCCAATGACCCCGCTGTTTCCTGCGCTGTCGTGGTGGGCAATGCGGCCTCGGTAGGCAATGGTCACGGTCTCAAATCCGCGATGGGGATGCACATCCACGCCCCGGGGTAGGTCACTTGGTGGCAGATCGGCAAAGGAGTTGTAATCGAGCAGGAGAAAGGGGCTCATGCGCTCCTGGGAGGGGCCGCCGTTCCCCGGAAAAAAGTGGTGAACGTGAAATCCATTGCCAACCCAATGAGGATTTGGTGGCGGCAACAAGCGTTCCAGGCTTCGCAATTGAGTCATCCCATATCAACAGATGGAGATGCTTCTGGTTGAATCTGCACAGCGTGGTTAATTTTGTGCCGGATGAAAAAACGCACGGCCTGGCTCATTGCCCTGGGAACGATGATCGCTCTGCTGGTCATAGACCAAAGCAGTAAGATCTGGGTTAAAACGCACATGGAAATGGGGGAGGAATTCCCCATGTTTGGTTTGGAATGGGCGCGGATCCATTTTGTTGAAAACGAGGGCATGGCCTTTGGAATGAGCTTCGGGGGAGCCACCGGAAAACTGCTGCTGAGCTTATTCCGCATTGTTGCCGTGAGCTTTCTGTTTTTTTTGCTCTACCGGATGATCGACGCAGGCGAACGCCTGACAGCAGTGATGTCGTTTTCCATGATCCTGGCCGGTGCCAGCGGCAATATCCTGGATTCCATGTTTTACGGGCTGATCTTTTCGGCTTCTCCCTATCACGGGGGCGTCGCAGAACTCTTTCCCGACGGAGGCGGATATGCACCTTTCCTGATGGGCAAGGTTGTCGACATGTTCTATTTTCCGCTCTTTACCGTCGACTTGCCCGCATGGGTCCCGATCTGGGGTGGCGGGCCCTTTGAGTTTTTCAGACCTGTGTTTAACGTAGCCGACGCATCGATCTTTTGCGGGATCTGCGCTTTCCTGTTGTTTTACAAGAAACCGAAGCCAGCATCCGGTGAACCCTCGGCATCCGAGAGCTGACGGGCCGATAGGCCGGTAGTTAAAACGGCTTCAGGCCTTGCCCAGGAAGCGATTTACCGCAAGCTCTACCCGTTCAAGACAGGGGTAGTTGATGTTGCAGAAAACGAATTTGCCGACCTTTTCCGTGGTGATGACGCCTGTCAGGCGCAGAATGCTCAGATGTTGGGAAGTTACGCTCTGCTCGATCTTTAGATTCGAATAGATCTTATTGACGTTTACGCTGCCGTTGCGGTCAATAAATTCGAGGATCTTCAGCCGGAGAGGGTGGGCAAGCGCCCGCATGAGCTCACAGGAATAGTCGAGTTGGACAGGATTAAAAGTTACTTTAACCTTCTTCATCGAGAGTTTCTTATTTTGATTTCGTAGTTGACCTTGTCGCAACAAAGTTCCAATTATTCTCTGAATTTGCAAATAAATATTAAATATTTTTTTTATTTATTAAGATTATAGTTTTCAGTGTTTTATGTCGGTTTTAGGGAAAATGGTCCAAAAGCGGGGGGCTATGAGTTCCCAAGAGGACCATGCGCCGGGCACCGACCTGCTTCCGGGATTGGATGGAATGGGGTCATCGGCTACGGCGCGGAACGGTTAAGACCCTGAGTAAACCGCAAGGGCATTGCCCGCGCGCTGCGTCTCACAGCCCAACACATGGAAGTCCAGGGGATTTATCAGGGTGGCTAAGAATGCCAGGGTTGGTTCATTCGTTTGCTTCGATCCTCCTTCTAAGCATTCAGCTTTCTACCCCTCGGTCATGAAGCTTTAGGGCACTTCTAAAAACCCCCAATTGCGCCAGCCAGCCCGCTTAGGCCCACGCGCACAATGAATTTAGCTTTACAATCCTTCGTTGCAGCTCAGTCAGTTATAATTCCACATAGCTTTCTTTGCTGCGCCTCGGCTTGTTTTGCTTGGGGCTGACTCCCTCCACTCCCTCGTGCGCCAGCCAGCCCGCACAGGCTCACGCGCACAATGAATTTAGCTTCACAATCCTTCGTTGCAGCTCAGTCAGTTATCGCTCCACATAGCTTCCTTCGCTGCGCCTTGGCTTGTTTTGCTTGGGGGCTGCCTCCCTCCACTCCCTGCTGCGCCAGCCAGCCCGCACAGGCTCACGCGCTCAATGAATTTAGCTTCACAATCCTTCGTTGCAGCTCAGTCAGTTATCGCTCCACA
>JADLHA010000009.1 GCA_020848995.1 Saprospiraceae bacterium
AGAACCAGCAGCTCACCACGATGTTTGGCGGTGCAACTACCGTCGGAACGCTCTTGTCCTGTACTTCCACCTCGACCATGCAGTCGCTGAAGCGGTTGAACAGGTTTCCACCCGGGTTCATGCGGGTTGGAGCGATCGGACCATCACCAGGTTCGCGATCAAATACGCGGAATACTACCATTACGGTATTGCCCACGTCTGAACAGCAGAACTTCACATGATCGTCGAAATAGATCTGGTTGCCGTCGAGGATGGCGTTGTCGTCGCCGTTGATGCCGGCACAATTGGTACCATCATCGGGCTGAGCGGTGTTGCTACCATTGTTGGTTCCGCGCAAATGATCCATGCGGATCACTTTGAAGAAGATGTGCGGCTGACAGTTGTCGAAGGATCCCTGATCGAAGGACTCAGCAAAGATCTTGGCGAAGTTCTCCCCAGAAGATTGATTGCCGTTGATCGATACGACCGTACGCTGTTCGCAAACCGCTACCGGGGGTACGTTGTCCTGAACGTCGAGGGCGATGCGCTTCTTGGTGATGTTGCCACAGCAGTCTTCGGCGACGATGTATCCAATTTGAACGCCAACAGGCATATTGACGACTACATAGCCACTTTGTTCGTTTCCTAGCACCGTACCAGCTTCGACCTCAACGGTGTAGTGGATCTCGTTGCTGCAGTTGTCGACCAGCCAAGCTGGGGAAACTTCCCAGCGGCCGGTACAGGACCACACCTCCATATTCACTACGAGCGTATCCGGATAGAGGACTTTCGGTCCTTCAGCATCAGCCACTTTAATCACCTGGTTGTGTCCACCGATTTCACTGGTACACCAGTCCATCACGGTCCATTTCCTGAGCAGCTTATAACAACCTACGGGACCAGCATCGCAATTCGGGTTTTGGATGTCGATTACAATATCCGTGTAATTCACTGCAAGATTGCGACAATTCACACCCCCCGGGTAACCCGTTCCATGCCACATGACGATTTCGTCTGGACCCCAACAAACCGGATTGTTTGGTCTCCAGCTCGGGTGTGCGGGATAGTAGACCGGGAACGGACTTGGGTGGCCCTGATAGGGACCAGCATCCAGACAATTCCAACCAAGTACCATTGGCAAGCGCTCACCGGCAAGGTCTCCGGTTGGGCTGGGCAGGAATCCTCCCGTAGCAAACCAATGTGCGGAGTCGAGCAGGTAACCATCCACGCAATATGGATAAGGCAGGTAGTGCGGGGTAACGTCTTTGTTGGGGTCAATTTTCCCATCGCAGGAGAGCATTGGGTTTTCGATATTGTCCCAGTTGAGTGGAACCTGTACATCAAAAAGTGTTCCGAGGCTTACAGTGATGGTCTGGGTGCAGCTGATGCTGTTTCCGGATGCATCCGTAGCTTTAAAAATCCTGCGGATGACCCTGTCGTAACCGTCTGCACAGGTACCTAAGGTGACATCGTCCCTATAAGTAAGCGAATAAGAGCTACAATTTTCAAGAACGGTTGGGCTGCCGGTGAATGCCGGAGACAATCCCGAATAGCAGGGGACGCATGTATCGCGGGGACAGGTGATTTCAGGAGGGAGTTTGTCTTCGACCCGGGCATGGCCCCAACAGGTATTTCCAGTGAGGGGGTCGCGAACCGTGATTTTCAGTTCACGGCCAATGTCTTGTCCGCCAACCTGGGTTCCGGCAGCCGTGGAACGGTCAATGAGCGCATTGGTGATCCAATCCCTGACCTCAACGATGTAATCGTCAAAGCAACGATACGCGCCTCCGCTGAGCACTTCGTCAGCACCAATCGTTGCGAGACAGTTTTCGTCTACGCTGATCTGAATTTCGTCGTGGCAAGCCAGTTGGGTTACCGTGTTGGCGTATTCATTTACGCAAACGTCGAATTGGCAGGTTGCTTTATTGCCCTGAGCGTCTGTTGCTTCATAACAAAGCGTCGTACAGCCTATGGGGAAGTAGGTTCCGGGGCCATAGGGCTGACCGCAGGTCTGTACGACCTCAATCATGTTCGAAGCAAACTGGTAATCTACGTTTCCATTGAACATGCGGATGCTAAACGTACCTGATACGAGGAAATACCCCGTGCCATACTGGACCCGACCTTGACGAACATCAATTTTAAGATTGGCATCGCCTTGCAGCGTGGTAGTACAGGGGGCGGCACCGTTTACATAGTATTGCGAAATTCCAGGGCCAGCACCGTAGATGGCCATACCCCTGCTTTCTCCAGGAGTGAGGACAATAGGCGTAGTCAGGTCAAATTGGGTAAGCAGGCGGGGGTTGGTAGGCGGGAAATTGGATTGGCCGATTTTGACCATATCGTCTGCGACCTGAGTCCATGCAGCCGGGTTATTGGCAACGGGTTGCCAGGTACCCGGAGCCGTCGTGGTATAGATGCGGTACAAGTTGCCCACGCCGTTGTGTGGCATAAAGCTCAAGCCCTTGACCGCCATCAACTGGGGACTTGTGTTTTGGATATTGAACATGAGTCCGATGTAAAGTCCACCGGCTGTGAGGAAGTTGTTTGCTCCTAACGGGCAGCCCGGTGAAGTAGTAACGGGACCGGTAAAGATCAGTCCGGGGCAATTGTCCATAGCCATTAGAGGCGGTGCATCCCAGGAACCCTCGCATTCGCCGGGACCAAGGTTGATGATGACCGCTTTAGGACAACCAATGATCACAGGTGGCTCCACATCGGCAACGGTTACGTTAAAAGAGAGGGTGAAGCACCCATTTTTTGCGGTAACAGACGTAACGCCGCCAGGAAAGATGGGGCCCGGCGGAGTAAATTCTACCTGACACCCCCTGGGCGAAACAGCATCGTATAAGTCCACAATGGCCTCACAGGTACCCGTAGCCATCCCCACCGTGATGTCGCGAACCGAGAATCCGGGGCATGCTGGAGGGGGAGGAGTGAACAGGTAACAGGCACCATTATTCAGATAGGCAGTGTTAAACCCAATGAGGTTAAAATCCCGGGGAGTAGCAACTGGTCCTTCCATTCCTGACGTTGCGCTTCTACCCTGATCCAGAGTGGCTTGAGTTCCCCCAAAAAACACGTCTAAGTATTGAAACTTGATCAGTCCGGAAGTTTCATAGAGTTTCACCTGAAATGTTATGACCTGATTAGCAACATCCGGAAAGTGACCGGCATTGTACCATTCGATGGTAAAAACGCGGTTGGGCGCAGATCCGTCTGTGCGGTAGTAAACACCCGCGTTGGCCGTTGTTCCTGAGTTGATGTCGAGGTCATCCCAATACGGGTAAATACAAGCCCCCGCCAGTGTCGTCGGCAATGTGGTGTTGCCCAACCCCCTGGTTGAAGTCGAAGGAAATGCGATAAAACCATTTGTACCTACCCGTACATTGGTGTAATCCTGACAATAGAAACTGAAGGTAAATGGGAGATTAAGGGTAAAGAGCACTTCATCCCCTTGCCCAAGGTAGGTGGTCCCAGCCTGTCCGAAGGCCTGCACATAGGTATCATTGCAGTTCGTACGGGTGTAAAACTGGGCATTGACTGAAGTCACCAAGCCGCCAATTGCACAAAAGGCAATTGCCATGCTTCGCAACCACAGACTTTGGATAAATCCTTTTTTCATGAGATTGAGTTTAGGCTATTAAGTGTAAAAAATCGGTTAAGCTTTTAGCTTTTGACCAGGTTAACCAGGTCAATAAATTCCTGTTTCCACTGCTTGTTGTAAAACCGGTAGAATGCTTCGGAATCATTTGCCTGATTGAAATCCACCTCGTGATTCAAAAATGCTGAAGTGACAGCATAATCCGTTGTGGGTGGAATGATCGTCGCCTCGTTTAGAAATTCAAGCGCTTTCATGTACAAATCCAACTTGGACTCAATGGCCTTAGATGGATTGACAATGTGGGCCTGCTTAAGGTTGTTCAATTCATTCTCGACTCGCTGCTTGGCCATTTGATTTGGAACCAGCGCAGGCAGAACGGATTGCTGGGCACTGAGGTTCAGTGCGAAGAAAAGTGCAATCGATGCAATGAGCATGTTAAATCCTTTCATGAGATTATGGGTTTTTAAATATGGTCTGATCAATATAACCATACTCAATCCCAATCCCAGTAGCGAGTACCAGAAAGGATGCAAAGCACTGCGTTCAGCAGTGGACCATGAAAAGTGTAAACCAACGCCCGGAAGTGCTTCGTCCAGGGAGCTTGGTCTTGAGTTTGGTTAAATTAAATATTGGCTTGGCTCCTTCGAACCATTCCGGTACAAAAGTAATGGCTCCGTCTGAATTTCCAAATATTTTTCAGGAAAGTGTTAAAATTTTTTCAAAACGCTGGATATCAGCGCACAATAGATAAATAAAATTTTAAATTTTCCTGGATATTGCCGAGGTGCAAATATATTGCCTCAATTGCTTTTGATCTCCGCTACCAGTCGGGTCAGCGAGTCCTTGGCATCTCCAAAAAGCATAAAAGTCTGCGGCTCGTAAAACAGAGCGTTTTCGATACCGGCATAGCCTGCCTTCATCGACCGCTTGAGGACGATGATGTTCCGGGAATCCTCCACATCGAGGATGGGCATTCCAAATATTGGGCTGGAGGGATCGGTCTTTGCAGCCGGGTTGACCACGTCGTTGGCGCCGACCACCAAGACGACATCTGTGCTTTTGAACTCCGGGTTGATGTCTTCCATCTCGACCAGTTTATCGTAACTCACATTGCTTTCTGCAAGCAATACGTTCATGTGGCCGGGCATCCTGCCTGCCACCGGGTGGATGGCGTATTTTACCTCTACGCCTTCGTCTTCCAGCAAGGTCTCAATCTCGTGGCAAACGTGCTGTGCCTGAGCAACCGCCAAGCCGTACCCTGGCACTATGACCACTTTTTTGGCATACTTCATCAGAACGGCAGCATCCGGCAAGGAGATCTCCTTTGTAGTCCCCTCAACACCAGCACTTCCCGTGACATTAGCGCCACCGCCACCAAAATTTCCAACAAGAACATTGGTCAGCGACCGGTTCATGGCTTTGCACATAGCAACCGTCAGAATGGTCCCAGCCGAGCCCACCAGGATGCCACCTATGAGCATGACGTAATTGTCGTACAGAAATCCGCCGCAAGCAGCAGCCACCCCCGTAAATGAGTTGAGCAATGAAATGACGACTGGCATATCGGCTCCTCCAATTGGAAAGACAAAGAGCAGTCCATACACCAGGGAAAGGCCGAGTATGAGGTAAAACCAGACGCCCTCCAACGAGCCGAGTGCAAACAGCACGGACAGCAAGAGTATGCCCAGAAGGAAGGACATGTTGACAAATTGTTGGCCACGTACGCTCAGGTCTTTCAGCTTCCCTTCAAGTTTGCCATAGGCTACCATGCTCCCGGAGAATGAAACCGCCCCAATGACGAGTCCGGCGAGGATGATCGGGATTTTGGTTTGAAAAAGCACTGTATCTCCCGATTCCGCGGCATGGCTGAGGTGCCCGTATTCAATCAGGGAGATCATGGCTGCACAGGCGCCGCCCATGCCGTTGAAAAACGAGACCATCTGCGGCATTGCAGTCATCTGTACGCGCTTGGCCATGAGGTAGCCGATGGCAGAACCCACGACCAGCGCGATGAATATATAGGGGAGATTGCCCAGGTGACTTCCATCCTGTCCCCTGAAAAGAAAGATGGTTGCAAAGATGGCCAGGGTCATACCGATTGCAGCAATGGCATTTCCTCTCCTCGCCGTGTCGGGTCTGCTCAACATTTTCAGTCCCACCATGAAGCTCACCGCGGCCAATAAATAAACGAGTTGCAGAACGTGGTCCATCATTTCTTTTTCTTAAACATTTCGAGCATGCGATCCGTGACGACAAAACCGCCAACGACGTTGAGCGTTCCCAAAACCACGGCGATGAAGCCCAGTATGAGAGCAAGTGCACCTTCAGCCTGCCCCATGACGATGATGGCGCCTATGATGACGACACCGTGAATGGCGTTTGCCCCGGACATCAGCGGGGTATGCAACACCGAAGGCACGTGGGAGATCAGTTCAATCCCGACAAAAATCATCAAAATGATCAGGTAGATCATTTCGATGTGCTGATGAATAAATTCAAGGATTCCCATGGTTATCTCACTATTTTACCCTGATCGACGATCCAGGTCGCTTTTGCAATTTCTTCCTCCCGGTCGGATTTAAACCCTTCCTTGCTGGTAAGATGCACCAGCAGATTGAATGCATTTCGTGCGTAGAGTTCGCTTGCGTTGGTTGCCAGAGTCGATGGGAGATTGGAAATACCAACGATTTTGACACCGCCAAAATCTGCGACGTTACCCGCTTCGGTGCATTCGCAGTTGCCTCCTTGTTCTGCTGCCATGTCGACGATGACGGCTCCGTATTTCATTTTTTCAACCTGCTCGCGCGTGATCAGTACCGGAGCTTTTTTTCCCATCACCAGCGCGGTGGTGATGACCAGGTCGGCATTGAACAGCGATTTGTTTACGGCCTCCTTCTGTTTCGCCAGGTAATCATCGCTCACTTCACGGGCATAACCCCCTTCCGTAACGATGCCCTGCCCTTCCACGCTGATGAACTTGGCGCCAAGCGACTCGGCCTGCTCCTTGGTTTCCGGTCGAACGTCGGTTGCTTCGACAACCGCGCCCAGGCGCTTTGCTGTAGCAATGGCCTGAAGTCCGGCAACGCCAACCCCATAGATCAGTACTCGGGCCGGAGGGACCGTGCCCGCCGCCGTCATCATCATCGGAAAGATCCGGGTCATGTATTCTGAACCGAGCAGGACGGCCTTGTACCCTGCGAGGTTGCTTTGGGAGCTGAGCACATCCATACTCTGCGCCCGCGAAATGCGCGGAATGGCGTCCATGGAAATGGCGGATTGCCCTGCAGCAGAAATCTCCTTAACCGTTTCGGGATTCGTAAGATGGAACAGCAGGCTCATCCAGCAGGTGCCTAGCTTACCCAGGCGGATCTCCTCCGCAGAGGGCGGGTTTATTTTGATCACCAGATCGGCATTTTTGAGTACTTCCCCGGCGTCTGCGCCAAGATGTGCGCCTGCTTCTTCATAATCCTGATCCCGGAATGCCGATCCTTCTCCGGCTCCTTTCTCAACCCAAACGCCATAGCCCTTGGAAACGCATTGGCGGACGACCTGAGGGGTCCCCGCTACCCTTTTTTCTCCTTCCCTGCGCTCTTTCAGAATGCCAAGCTCCATAGCTTTTGTGATTTTAAAGCCGCAAAAATAAGGCAATTGACCAATTCAAGGGCTTAGATTTCCAGATGCGCGGTGGAATTGAGCAGGAGAATTCCGCAACGAATGAAAATAAAAAGCGCCCGATTTGCCGTTCAGGACAACTTGCCGGTTCCTTGATTTTGATGCGGCAGCGGCACAATCCAGCGATCAAAGCGACCCACAGACATCGAATGCGGAATGGGAGTTCCCGTCGTCAAAAAATCGGCCAGGGTGCGCGCGCAATAGGGCGCCAGAGAAACGCCTTTGGTCCCCAATCCATTGAACACGAGTAAGCGCGAATCGCCTGGATGAGGCCCCAGGACAGGCCGCCGGTCGCGAGACGCGGGTCTCACACCGGTTTTCTGTTCAAGGATCTCGAAAGGACTTTTCAAATGCTCTTTCAACCATGCGTCGATTTTCATCATGAACTCGGGATCCGGGTGCTGCGAGCGGTCTCCCAAAACAAAACTGGATCCACACCAGTATTGCTCGCCGCCGAGTGGCACCAGGGCATGTCCGGATTTGATCATTGCCTGGAGATGAAGACCGGGGCAACTGATCACCAGAGCATCTCCCTTCAATGGATTCATGGGTAGCCAGCCAAAATACGGGTTTTCCAAAACGCGGATGCCTTCGGCAAATGCGATGCCTTTTTCAATGCGCATATCTTTCCACTGCAGTGTGTTTGGCGTACAAATCAATTCATCAGCGGAGAATTTGTCGTCTACCCACCTGCTCTGTAGCCTCAGCCATTCCCGAACATCTTTGAGCCAGGTGCTGACGTCGAGGCGGAAGGCGCGGTGTACCTGGCCGAATCGCTGGTCTTCCATGGAGCAATTTTCGAACAGGCCGGTACGCACCGTACGTCCGATGTAATCCTGGTAAACTGGATCGCCCGAACGCAGCATCCACTGGTTTTCGTCGAACACAGACTGAAGGGAGGTAAACAATGGCACCGATCGCAAGTATTGTTTGCCGGTACGCCCTTCCCATCGCTTAAAAAACGTTAGCAATGCTTCTAACAACTGCTCGCTTTTCCAGCTCAGCACATGGCGCATTCCCGTAACGGGATTGACTACGCCCGCACAGGCCTGGCAGGCGCCGGGCCAGTCCGGAGCATCCACGATCCTGAATTCCACTGCGCGGCTTTCTAGTTCGACGGCGAGGGACAGACCGGCAAGCCCTCCTCCTACAATCAGAAAATCCGTTTTCTCACAAGCCATCAGGCCTTAGTTTTTTCGGCAGCGAAGCGCACACGAGGTCATAGGAGTGGTCAATGAGTTCCCTTAGCATTGCGGGAGCAAGCCCACCTTCAAAATCCACCGTATTCCAGTGGGTTTTATTCATGTGGTAACCCGGTTGAATGGATACGAAACTCGCGCGAAGCTGGGCGGCGCGTTCGGGATCACATTTGAGGTTGACCGTCAGATGATCAGTGTCGAGTGAAGCCAACGCAAACATCCTGCCACCTACTTTAAAAACCAGCGTTTCGGGACCAAAGGGAAAATCCTCTTCCGCCAAAGATTTTGAGAGGCAGTAATTCCTCAAATCGACTAAATCCATTTCATATCGTTTGCGATTCCGATCTTTGCGACATGGGTTCGTTCATGCGCAATGCCGTTTTTCAATGCTTCTGCATCCTGATCGCTAGCTCATTGCCCCTTTCTGCTCAGTTCCGGCAGGTCGTGATTTACCCGGGCGATTCCTCTTATGCGTTGATCCAGAAACTGGTGGATGCTTACAAACCATTGGTCGTACTCGATTACAGCACTGCGCGTACAAAGATGTACACGCAAATTTACAACCAGGACGACTCGGTAGCATGCGTTTATTCGGGGCACCACCTTTACCTCGATCCCCTTTCGCCAGATCCGATCGGCTATCTTTCAAAAAACGGGAACGACAACGGCATCAATTGCGAGCATAGCTATCCGCAAAGCAAGGGAGCGGATTGGGGGAATGCCCGTTCAGACATGCACCACCTCTTTCCGACCCGAGCGGCGGTTAACGAAGCGCGTTCTAATTTTCCCTTTGCCGAAATCGTCGATTCCAAAACGGAAACCTGGTACTACCGGTCGTTCGGCATCAACCGCAAACCTTCTGAAAACATCGACGGTTACAGTGAATCCATCCAGGGATATTTCGAACCGCGCGAAGACCACAAGGGAAATGTGGCCCGGGCGGTGTTCTATTTTTTCACCATGTACGAATTGCAAGCCGACCGGAATTTCTTTGAATCCATGCGCCAGACCCTTTGTCAGTGGCATCTTGCAGACCCGGTCGATTCCCTGGAGTGGTCGCGTTCCCATCTGATTGGCAGTTATCAGGAAGATAAGGCCAATCCTTTCGTTCTGGATTGCTCCCTCGCCCGGCGCTGCTTCTGCCCCGCCATTCCAGACTGCATGGGCATCGTAAAGAATGAAGATGCGACAAGGCTTCTCACCCAAAGTTTTCCGAATCCTTCTCAGGGCTTTCCGCATTTCAACTGGCCGCCGAGCTGTTTTCCAGCCGACGTTAAAATTTTCAATTCAACAGGTCTTACCCTTGGCCAATACCGTTGCCACAGCAACGACGAACTCTCCAACGCCACCCGAACCGCACTGAATGCCCCAGGTTTTTTCCACCTTTTTGCTCAATGCGATAAAAACAGGAAACCCCTTTCACTGCAAATCGTCATTTTGCCTTAAAACCATGCCATTGGCCTGGGAATGAGACCCCAGGTCCCGCCAATGCCCGGAAGCCCCAGTAAATCGGAAGCGGGGATTTTCAAATTTGGCATACTTTATGTGCTCAACCGGTCATGGCTATCGACATCCGGGAAATCAACCGCAAACACCTGCTGAAGTCTGACGTCGTCTACCGCATAAACCACGGGCTATGCAGCCGCTTGGTGAACTTTCGCAATGGCATCATGTACCTCGAGGTCATGTTTACCAATAAATGGAAAAAGAATTACGAAGAAACGACCGAGGAACTGGCGCTGTGTTGGAGAAAATGCAATGAAGAACTCGGCGCAGCCATAGGCTGTAAGGTGTACATCGTCGATGCCCGCAAGCATCCCTACAAAAAGGAACTCTACCTTCAATCCGGAGTCGCCAGCTACGACGCAAAAAAAGGGATGCTATTCGATTCAACCCATCTCAACTGATCGCTCCTTCAGGAGCTTGACGTTTTTCCGTTAAGGTCAATCCACCCATTCGGCCATGAACAGGTTGGTGTCGTGCGTGCCCCCGTTGTTGCGGTTTGACGACCACACGAGGTATTTGCCATCGGGCGAAAACATGGGAAAAGAATCGAAGACCGGATCAAAGCTAACCTGTTCCAGACCGGTACCATCGGAATTGACAAGGTATAAGTTAAATTGGTAACCACGTTCACTGGCGTGATTGGACGAAAAGATGATCTTTTGTCCGGAGGGATGGTAAAATGGTGCCCAGTTAGCCTTTCCGAGCGACGTAACTTGCTTCAGGTTGGATCCGTCGACGTTGCAGGTAAAAATCTCCATTGCTCCCGGCTCCACCAGCCCGTCTGCCAGGAGGGCATAGTATTCTGCACGAAGTTCTGAGCTTGCCGGCCTCGATGCCCTGAACACGAGGGAGGTTCCGTTGGGCGAAAAGAAAGCTCCGCCGTCGTAGCCGGGAAGAAAGGTGATCTGCTTTTTGTGGTTACCCCGGATGTCCATGGTCCAGAGGTTGAGGTCGCCCTGGCGCAAGGCGGTGTAAACGATGAGGTCGCCTTTGGGAGAAACGGTAGCTTCGGCATCGTAGCCCTCGGTGTTGGTAAGTTGCATGCGGAGGTTGCCCCTCAGGTCGCTTACGTAGATGTCGTAGGCCGTATAGATCGGCCAAACGTACTTGCCACCCACCCTTCGTTCAGGGACGGGAGGGCACCCGCTGGTATCGGAATGCGTAGAGGCATAAAGAACCATCGAGTCGCCAGGCATGAAATAAGAACAGGTAGTACGGCCATCCCGGCGGGAAAGTCGGGTGGGCATCGCGCTTCTGAGGTCGTCTTCAAATGGATTAAAATAGAAGATTTGGTCGCACTCAACACCCCACGCCGGATTATCGGATTGAAAAACGAGGAATTTGCCGTTGTTGCTCCAGTATGCTTCCGCATTATTGCCGCCAAAAGTGAGTTGGCGGACGTTGCGGAGGTGGCGCTCCTGTGGATAATGGACCATCCCGCTGGTATCCTGGATCGGAGTGTGCCCGGACGATAAGGGCTCAGTTCCCTGTTTATCTTTGCAGCCCATTAAACAAGCGGCAATCAGGAATGCAATTGGTGTCATTTTTGCGGTACGCATGAATCAAAACTTTATAAAAAGATATGGGCCAGAAAAAAGTTCCCTCGGATATAGAAATAGCTCAGACGATCAAACTACAGCCGATCGCAAAAATAGCCCAAAAGCTCGACCTGGGTGAAGATCAGTTATACCTGTACGGACCGCACAAAGCCAAGTTGCCGATCTCGCTCATCGACGAAGCCAGGATTGCAAAATGCAAGCTCGTGCTGGTTTCGGCAATTTCTCCAACCCCGGCGGGAGAAGGAAAAACGACCACCTCCATCGGTCTTGCGGAAGCCTTGAATAAACTTGGGAAGCGCACTACGGTGGTCGTGAGGGAACCCTCCCTGGGTCCGGTTTTCGGCATTAAAGGCGGCGCCACCGGCGGAGGCTGGTCGCAGGTTTTGCCCATGGAAGACATCAACCTGCATTTTACCGGAGACTTTTCTGCCGTAGAGAAAGCGCATAACCTACTCGCCGCCCTCATCGACAACAACCTGCAAAACCGGAAGCATGGCTTGGGCCTGGATCCCCGGACCATTGGCTGGAAGCGGGTGATGGACATGAACGACCGGTCGCTTCGCAAGCTCACAATTGGCCTCGGCGGAACGGGAAATGGAATTCCGCGCGAATCCGGATTTGACATCACCGCCGCATCTGAGATCATGGCCATTTTATGCCTTTCCCGCGACCTGGTCGACCTCAAGGAGCGCATGGGGAACATCTTTGTCGGCTTTACCTGGGACAAGCGCCCCGTGTTTGCCAGGGAACTCAAAGCGGAAGGTGCCATGGCGACTTTGCTCAAGGATGCCATCAAGCCCAACCTCGTTCAGACCATTGAAGGCAATCCCGCCATCGTACACGGCGGACCATTTGCCAACATTGCGCAGGGGACCAACACCATCGTGGCGACCAAACTCGGAATGTCCCGCTCGGAATACGTCGTTACCGAAGCGGGGTTCGGATTTGATCTGGGAGCGGAAAAATTCCTCGACATCAAATGCAGGACAGCAGGCCTCTCCCCCAATGCCGTAGTGATCGTTGCCACGGTACGCGCTCTGAAGTACCACGGTGGGGTGTCGCTCAAGAAACTTTCAACACCCGATCCGGGGGCCGTTCATCGCGGCTGCGAAAACCTGGAAAAACACCTGGAAAACGCAAAGACGTTTGGCTTACCAGCTGTTGTTGCGGTAAACCGGTTTTCTTCTGATACGGACGAAGAATTGCATGCCGTCGTCGACCGTTGCAAGGCCCTGGGCGTTGATGCCGTATTTTCGGAGGTTTGGGCCCGGGGTGGAGAGGGTGCCGTTGAACTCGGTGAAAAGGTGATCCGGATGGCGGAATCATGGAATAAACCCTTTGTACCTTGCTATGAGAACAGCTGGTCTCCCGTGGAAAAGATAGCTGCCGTTGCAACCAAAATCTATGGTGCAGCCAAAGTGGAATATTCAGTAGAGGCAAAGGCCGACCTCAAAAAAATCGAAACCCTGGGACTGAATCACCTGCCGGTCTGCATTGCAAAAACCCAGAAATCGCTTTCCGACAACCCGGACCTCATCGGCCGGCCGCGCAATTTCACCTTAACCGTACGGCAAATCGAAATCGCCGCCGGAGCCGGATTCATCGTGCCGATTACCGGCGAAATGATGCGTATGCCAGGGCTGCCTGATGAGCCCGCTGCCGAAAAGATCGACATTGATCCTAAGGGTCAGATCAGCGGCCTGTTCTGATGGGATTGCGAATCCCGCTCCTGTGGGATTCCCCCCAAGCCCAATCGCTCAAAAGCACTTATTTTTGTCCTCTACCGGCATCCCCCGAAAAGGGAATGCAACCGTTAGCCATTGTGTCATGAAAATATGTTTTTCACCAAACAACATCCGCATCCGGTTACAAGCCGGAGAAATCACCCGATTCGACAAGGAAGGATGCTTGTCTGAATGCCTTTCTTTGCCAGGTCCATCGCGCAGCCAACTCCACTTCTCACTGATCCAGACTGCCCAGGAGGAATTCTCGGTGAATCTCCTGAGTAACCACCTAAGGATCTACGTTCCCGATCAACTCAGCGAAACCTGGTGCAGGAGCGGGCAAAACGCACTGAAGGCAGAGCTTGATTGTGGTACGGGGTCTTCTTTGCAGGTCAGCCTCGAAAAAGACATCAAATGAACCATTTCCCAACTGGCAGAGGCGGAAAGCCTGGATTTCAAATGCTGAAAGCTCCCCGGCCGAATGACAGATGAGCCCCATTTCCAATGGGTGAATGTGCATCGCACGGGCTCTGGTCCCGGTCTGGTTGCGGATCGGGTCTGCGTGGAAGAACCTTTGGAAATCGTGCTGCGCTATCATCAAAACGGTGCGATGGTGAGCAAAACCCTTGCCATCACCATGCGCACCCCCGGCCAGGATGAGGCACTCGTTTGGGGCTTGCTTTTCAACGAAGGCATCCTGTCCGACCCCAAACGGGATATAGACCACCTCGAGTTCCGGTATGACTGCAACGCAACAGTACGGACCCAGCAAACCGTGGTCGCACACCTGCGCAAAGGACTCATTCCGGATGTCTCGCGAGTGGAAAGGAACCTGATCACCAGCTCCAGTTGTGGCGTCTGTGGACGAACCGCCCTTGACCGGATGCTCGACCAGTGCATTTATCTTCCTCGGACGGGCCTGCCTTTAATCCCTGTGAACAGCTTGTACTCCTTACCGGGAAAGTTGCAGTCCGTACAGGAAGCGTTCCGGCATACGGGTGGAATTCACGGATGCGCTTTGTTTGACGCCGCAGGAAATCTACTGTTCCAGGCCGAGGATGTTGGGAGACATAATGCCATGGATAAACTTTGCGGAATTGCTCACGAACGTTTGTTAGTTCCTGTCTCCAATCACGTAATTCTGGTGAGCGGGAGGGCAAGTTTTGAGTTGGTTCATAAAGCGTGCATGATCGGATGCGCCGTAATGGCGGCCATTGGAGCTGCCTCAAGTATGGCCATCGAAACCGCAGAGATGTATGGCATGACGCTGGTTGGCTTTTTGCGTGAAGACAGAGCAAATATCTATACCCACCCCGAACGGGTCGCGACTTAGCGGAGCAACCGGACTTTTCACGCTGCTGGCTGTATGGTTAACCCCTACCCTTCAGGATCTTTTACCAAGCCAGTGCTCCGGCCAAAATGCTCGACAAATGAGCGGAATTCATTGGAGAGCTCGGCATTGCTGGTGGCGCGGAAGTAAGCATCGCAAATCGACTGCATGGTGAAGTAGACCAGCCGGTTCATATCCTCGACAAAAAACTCCTTAGCCCACAGATCCATCTTCATGACGTCGCCGGAGGCAGCTTCGTAAACTGAAAGCATAAAAGCTTTTGCTTCAATCCACTCTTCCTGAATCCCCTCGACCCTCCAGGCAAACTTTTCTGGAACCTGTGCGTCGTCGAGGTCAACGCGGAGGCTAATGATTTTCGATTCAGACATGGGTAATTACTTTGGAACGTATACGGTGTAATGTGAACAATGCTGTACGCCAAAAATGCCAAGGGCTCCCGTTACGTTTCCCGGAACCCGTATGTATGCTGAAAAGGGCCCCTGACGGGTCCTGCCCGCTTCCAGTGCATTCCAGAACGCATAGTGCTCTTTTGGCAAGTTGCACCATTTAATGCGGATGGTGTCGCCCCTGCGGTACAGGCCCGTGTTATCGCCAAACTCATCATCAGGTTCGCGGGCCTTGGCCAGGGAAAACTCGAAGCGCTTGCCATTGAAGAATACATCGTCTGTGACGGAATTCAGGTTAGGGATCAGGGGTTCGCCCTGTCCTGCTGTGAAGTAACGATAGTAATCTGCAACCAGGGGATTGTCCTCGATAATGCAGTATAGCTGCGCGAAACTGTCGTTTTGGTTGCGTCCGGGTGGTTTTTCGAACCATATGCTGTCGATGGGACTTGATCCGGGCATAATGGCTGCAGCCCAATAGACGCGTTGCCCACTGCGAACTTCAAGGGTATAGGCCCTTCCTTCTGCCAGTTCAAGTTCTCTTGCAAAATCGATGTAAGCGCAAAAATCCACATTTACACTGTCCGGATCATAACCGAGTTGAGCCAGAAGTTCCGAGCGGAAAGGCTCCTGCAAGTCGTTCAGACAAAACTCTTGCAAGACAACATTGCTGACTCCATCCGACAAGATAACTTCCGCCCCGCGTACGTATAATCTCGAAACGAGATCACCGTCATCAAGGCTGTCGAATGCCAGGGAGTTGGTAAGGATGCAATAGGGAGGCAGTGCTTCGTTTCCAGCCTCCAGGTAACACTCCACGACTAGCTGCCGTTCGTAAAATCGACTACCGGGTGAAATTTCCTCCTCACAGGATGTAAATATACCGGCAGTTGCCAGCATCAAAAACTTGATCAGCTTATTCTGCATACTGTTTTTTGCTGATGTTCCAATAAAAATTCCAGGTAACGGAAGGGATGATGGTAAAAATGGTTACCTCGTAAGCCTTCGCCGAAACCGAGCCCGAAAGTACGTCGGATGAAAAGTCAAAGTAAGAGAAAAATGGATTCTTCCGGTTATAGACGTTGTAGATGCTGAACGCCCAGCTCGAATGGAATGGCTTATTCACCTTGGTCTTTTTCTCGTAAACCAGTGAAAGATCCAATCGATGATAGTCCTTGAGCCGGTCGCTGTTGCGTTGGGCGTATTCCACGGTTGCTTTACCTTCAATGAAAAACAAACTTTTCACCGGCGTGTAGGCTTTGCCCGTTGCGTAAATAAAACTCGCTGAAAGGTCCCAGTTTTTTGCGAAAGACCAGTTGATGACCAAGGAGAGGTCGTGTGGTCGGTCATACACAGCAGGATACACCCTACCGTTTTCAATTTCAGGAAACCAGCGCTCCGTCCGGGTAAGTGAATAGCCCAACCAGCCTGTAAAGGATCCATTGTTTTTGCGAAGAAACAATTCCATTCCGTAGGCTCTGCCCTTACCCGAAACAAATTCCGTTTCGATGTCTGCGCTGAAGTTTTCCACGTAGCTTTCGCGGTAGTCGAGTTGGTTGTCCATCGTCCGGTAATACACTTCCACAGAGGTCTCAAGTGCATTGTCGAAAAAATTGCGGAAATAACCTGCAGCATACTGGGTCCCCAACTGGGGTTGTATGCGTTCTGTGCTTGGCACCCATACGTCTGCCGGAAGGGTGCTTCCTGAATTGCTCACCAGGTGGATGTACTGGGTCGTTCTCGCAATTCCAGCCTTCACAGAAGAGTGCCCATCGACAGGCCAGGTCGCTAAAATGCGCGGCTCCGGATGAAAATAGGTCTTTACCCATTCTCCCGCTTCAAAATTTTTGAACTGTATGGTTGAATAGTAAGGTCCTACATGAGCAAAAGCAGACATGCGCAAACCCAGATTGAGTTTAACCCCTGAAGGTAAAGCCCACTCATCTGCAGCATAGAGTTCGAGTTCGTGACCGTACTTAGGCTTGAAATCGGTAGAAAAATCAATCTCCCCGTTGGTCGCGTTGACGACATTGGGTGTCAGCTTGTGAAAAGTGTAACGCGTTCCGAATTTCAACTGATGCCTGGGGCTCGGATAGTAGTCAACATCCGTCTTGAAAGAGATGTTGCGCACTCCGGAATTTACGTTGAAACGAAACGTTTCCTGGCCACCAGACAATCTGAAATCGTAGTTGTTGGTGATGAGGGATACGTTGGAAAACAATTTATCGCTCCACAGGTGATTCCAACGAACGGTGCCGGTCGCATTGCCGTAGGGAAGCTCCAGTAAAAAGTCCCGTTCGACATTCTGAAACCGAAATACATCTCTTCCGAAATATCCGCTGAGAAAAAGCCGGTTTCGTGGACTGAATCGGTAATTCACCTTCGCATTGAGGTCGTAAAAGTAGTAGTTGGTTCCTTCGAATTTGGTTTTATTGATAAAGGGCCTCGCAAGGTCAAGTGCGTAGGTGCGCCGGCCCGAGAGAATGAAAGTGCTTTTACCCCTTGAAAGGGGGCCCTGAGCAGTAATCCTGCTGGAAATAAGGCCCACACCACCCTCAATTACATAATCCTGATCATTGCCCTCCTTCATTTGAACGTCGATCACCGATGATATGCGGCCTCCATACTGTGCTGGCATACTTCCCTTGATCAGCGTAGTGTTTTTGATGGCATCAGAATTGAACACGCTGAAAAACCCGAATAGATGTCCCGTATTGTAGACGATGGCTTCATCGAGCAATACGAGGTTCTGGTCAGGCCCCCCTCCGCGCACGTAAATACCGGCCGTCCCTTCTGCAGCCGAGGAAATTCCCGGTAACAACTGAAGCGACTTGAGCAGATCGACTTCTCCGAAAAGTGCAGGCAATTTTTTCACAGTCTCCATCTGCAAGTCAATGGTTCCCATCTCGGCCTCCTCTACATTCCTCCTGACATTTTCCGCAGAAACTACCACTTCCTGCATCTCAATGCCCGCAGAAAGAGATATGTCTTTTACCGTATTCCTTTCCAGCATTACATCCATTACCACCGGCGAATAGCCGACATAGGAGAACACGATGGAATACCTGCCCTTTGGCAAGGTGAGGGAATAGAATCCGTAGAGGTTGCTGGCTGTTCCTACCTGGGGTTTATCACGCAGAAAGATGTTGACGCCAATCATGGTCTCTGCGCTGCCGGACTCCCTGACGTAGCCGCTCAGGGTAAAAGATTCAGGCGCTTGTGCGTTTCCGGTTTTGCTTAGGGTGATGTGCAAAGCCACGATAACAACAAAACGCAGCAGACGCAAATTGTTGATCTCCATATTAGATTTCATAATTTGTCAGACGGTACCCGGCGTGTTTCAATTTGCGAAGCAAGCCATAAGCACCATAAAGGTGGGCAGCGCCGCAGGTATAAAAACATGGCCCACCCCCAATTGTTTGAATCATTTTTTGAAACATGACTTCATTTCGCGCATAGAGCATGTTCCTGCGATCCGGTCCAAGCATGCGTTTACTCCATCGGTAAACATAGGCCAGGTCTCCAGACTCGTATTTCGAAATGAGGTGATGCACCTGCTTTCTGGCTGCTGGAGGATCCCTCAGCAATTCTTTCAGCCATGCAAGCTGTCTGGTTATGGGGATTTGTGCGATGGGGCTAAAGTGTTCCGACAATCCTTCGAGGCCAAAGCACTCGTGGCCGTGCCCTTTTGCAATCCTCCATAACCTGAGGTCTAGACCACCTTGTTCATCGAGTCCAGCGCTCTTTGCGAGCAACTGATGTGCCAGCAGCAAAGGGTATGTATGCACATGAGCAGTCAAGTCCACCCCGAACGATCGTTTGGCTCTGTTCCTCAGTTTTTGAAATTTGCGATCGCTGATTCCATCGGTCCAACTTTGTCCGGCGGGCATTTGAAAGAGCAGGTTTCCATCCGTTTGTAAGCTTGCATCGACGTCGATTTCAGCTGCAAAGCGCTCGCACTGAAGGATCAGATCCTCCAATGCCGGCAAGCAGGCATCAAGCACATCACTGCGCACGTGCAAAGTTCCTAACAGATAGGAATCGACCGGAAGCGTTCCAGTGATCTTCCAGAGCATGCCTCTTGAAAATCCCATCAGGCTGAAGCTTTGGAATAAAGACCGATCAATCAGTCCATATCCTCCAGACGAATTGGTAGCTTGTCAGAGGATTTAACGACGGACAGGGTCATAAGGGTTTTTAACCTTTCGACTTCTTTTATCTGCGAGAGTTTGCGGAATAAGAGGTCTTCGTAAGCTTGTATGTCTTTGCACACAACGCGCATCAGGATGTCAGCGTCTCCGGTGATCACATAACAGTTGGTGATCTCGTCAATTTCCTTGATCTTACTGACAAAGCTATCCATAGCTCCCGGGATGTGCCAGGCCAAGTTGATCAGCACGAAGGTGCTGATGGTGAGGTTCACCTTGTGCGGGTTGATCTTGGCGTGGTAGCTTTCTATGATGTGCAACTGCTCCAGCTTTTTCACACGTTCCAGAGTAGGTGCAGGGGACAGTCCGATCTTTCTGCTCAGCTCGAGGTTTGTAATCTTGCTGTTTTCCTGGAGAAAGTTGAGAATGCGTACGTCTATTTTATCCAGTTTGTCTGCCATAATAGAATAAAAGTTTGAACCGTTTACTATAAAACGGTAAAATTAGAATTATATTTTGAGTGACAGCGAAAAATAAAAAAAATATTTTTCGCCGAATGCTTTATGGGAAGATGCCGAGGTTGGCGTAGTCGTTGGAAATTTTATCCAGCGCGGTAACAAAAGCTGCACTCCGCAGTCCGTCAATTTTAGGATTTTGAAGGAACGTCTCCCAGATCTGCTGGAAAGAAGTCACCATGGTTTCTTCCAGCCCCGAACGAACCAGATCAATCTCGTCGGCACCCCGGGTCAGGAATTCGCGTTCCCGCTCTCCGATGCTCTGGTGCGTAAGCTTCTCAATGAGTCCTACAAAGTTGGAATAGGTATTGGAGTCAAACCGCTTTTCCATGCGGCCGAAGCGCATATGGGAAAGGTTTTTAAGCCACTCGAAATAGGAAACGGTAACGCCCCCGGCATTGAGGTACATATCGGGTACGATGAGCAATCCCTTCTTGAGCAGGATTTCCTCTGCACCGGAAGTCACGGGACCATTGGCGGCCTCACCGATGATTTTTGCTTTGATCCTGGGTGCATTTTCTTCGGTAATCTGGTTCTCGAGCGCGGCTGGGACGAGGATATCGCATTCCAGCTCGAGAGCAGCTTCCCGCGAAGCAAGCGTGGTCGTGCCCGGAAAGCCAATGATGCTCCCATTGTTGGAAGCCTTGTAACGAAGCAGCTCTTCGAAATCAATACCTTCCTCCCTGTAAATTGCCCCTTCGTATTCGCTGACGGCGATGATGCGGGCCTTTCCCTCCTGCTGCATAATGCTGCCAGTATAGGAACCAACGTTGCCGAGGCCCTGGATCACTACGGTCTTACCAGCAATGCCCCGAGGCAGCCCTGCGCGTTTCATGGCTTCGGCAGTATCGCATAGTTCGCGCAATCCATAATAGACACCGCGCCCGGTAGCCTCTGTTCTGCCGCGAATTCCGTTTTGATTGATGGGCTTACCGGTTACACACCCTGCGGCATCGATGTCACCTCCGCGGAAGCTGAGGTAAGTATCGTAAATCCAAGCCATCTCCCTGGGCCCCGTACCGTAATCCGGAGCAGGCACGTCTATGCCAGGGCCAATGAAATTTTTGCGGATCAATTCGGTAGTATATCTCCGGGTGATGCGCTCCAGTTGGTATTCGTTGTAGAGCTTCGGGTTGATTTTCACGCCGCCTTTGGCACCACCAAACGGAACGTCAACGATTGCGCATTTGTAGGTCATGAGCGCTGCCAGCGCTTCGACTTCTTGCTTGTCGACGTGCTCGTTGTACCGTATGCCCCCTTTGGTTGGGAGGCGGTGGTGGCTGTGCTGTGCCCGGAAAGCATGGATTACCTGTATTTCGTCGCCGATGCGAACGGGAAATTTCATTTCATATACGGCATTGCAAACCTTGATTTGTTCGAGAATGCCCTTGGGAAGTTCCGTATAGGCAGCGGCTTTGTCAAAATTCCGGTTGACGCTACCCAGGAAGGATTCGGCGTTAGCTTTGCTCATGATCTGACTTTTTTTCTAGTTTGCTGATTCTGCGCTCCAGGAGAATGAGGAAGGTCACAATTCCGATAAAAATCAGGCTAAGCACCCCGTAGACGACGTAAATTTTGCCAGTCTGTCGCATGAAATCCGCAGGTTCGTGTGGCGAAGTTGCAGAAATCAGCCAGGTCATTGCCCTTATGCCGGTCAGAAGGAAGGTCCCCATCAAAATCCGGCGCGAAATTCTCCCATAATTTCCAAAGAACGTAACATTTTAGAAAATATTCTCCCCTTCATCGAGCCGGATCTCCACGCGATCCACCCGGTAAAGCAAGCTTGCCATCCACAATCCGAGCAACATGAAGCCCACGACCGATGGATAAAAAATCATGCGGAGTGCATTGTCCATATCATCGGCACCAATGGCAGGATTGCCTCCGCTTCCGGGATGCAAACTATCGGTTAACCTCGGCAGGACAAAAATGAGGGGGATCACGGTGGCCAGGGCAAAAGCATTGTAAGCTGCACTGATGCGTCGCCTGCGGTCGGGATCTTCAATCGAAAGCCGCAATACCCAATAGGCAAGGTAGATCAACAGCGTTAGTGCCGCCATATTGAGTTTGATGTCCGTCGTCCACCAGGTCTCCCAGGTGTACCGGGCCCAGAGTGAGCCCGTCAGACAACCCAGCAAACCAAAAAGCATGGCGGTTCGCACCAGGGCGAAAGCCCTCAGGTCAAAATCGACGAGGGGCTGACGCAGGTATCGGAAGCTGTAATATACCGACAGAGCCAATAAAAGGAACATGGCAAACCACAAGCTAACGTGGAAAAATGTATTTCGAATCGTCTCAACCAGAATGTTGCGGTAGGGAAACCAATGTTTGCGCCATTCACTGAATTCAGGACTCCCTCTGGAGGTCCATGCCCTTATGCCTTCTTCTACCTGGATGCTGTCCTGACCAATGATGAGTTTGCCCGGAAGCACCGCCGGCCCATCGCCGGGTGAGTCGACGATCAGGGTAAATGCTGCAAGTTTTTGGGGATCCGGAAGGAATGCCGGCAGGTCAAACTTCAAACGCAAATGGGTTGCCGACCGCACGTCTACCGTCGAGGCTGCAAGCAGCAAATCGCCCTCGCGGTGGGGGCTGGCTGGACGGTGCGGCCTGAGGTAAGCGCGCACAGACCCGGGATCCCGGTCGTAATGACTGTTGTAGGCAAACACTTCGAAGATTGCGGTCGCACCTGCCTGGGAACGCGTCGGACTCAGGTCGACGATCCCATGCTTCAGCGGGGTGAGCAATCCCCGGTTGAGCACGATCAGGATCAAGGCAGCACCCAGCAGTTTCCACCACAACTTTTTCAGGAACATGGTTCAAGCTTTCCAGCTCAAAGGTAAGAGGATTGTAGCCATGGCCAAGGCAAGCAGGTCGATGGCCAATACGGGGATGAGTTTGGTCAACCAGGCTTCGCCACCTGTGAGCAATTCAAGCGAAGCAGCATAGGCAGAACCCAACAGTGGGAAGCACAGCGGCAGGGAGATCACGATCACCAGCATCTGCCTCGACTGACCGTAGCTCGAAAGAAGGGAGGTAAAACATCCCAGACAGGCAAATCCCGCGCTGACCAGCGCAAGAAGCACCAACCAAGCCAGTCCACCGGTCCCCGGCACGGGCAACAAGGCGCCTAAAAGAGTGAGCAGAACCCCACTCAGCAGAAGCAGCAAACCCCACAAATAGCCCAATTTAGCCGAGAACAACATGAGTGGACGCACGAGCTGGCTCGTATAAATGCGATACCGGATGTTGTCCTCTTCGTACATCCGGGCCGATGCGAAAAAACAGAGAAAGAGGTAAACGATCCAGAACAGCAAATTCCATTGTGCCGGATGCACATCGCCCGAAAAGAAATAGCACAGGAAACAAACGCCCGCTAAAAAGCTGAACAGGCCACCCAATTGTGAAGGATTGCGCCACTCGGCCAGGATCTCCTTACGGACTAGCTGCATGAATTGCATTCCCGCAAAGTTAGCCTGAAAATAAAGAGTTTATATAATGATTATATTTAATATATATGCCTATTAAAAATAATAACTTACGGATTATAAAAAATCATAATATATTTGCAATCCACAAACCGTCGCAACATGGTCAACGTTCGCATTGGGGTTACGCTGTTGCTGTGCCTAGCAGCCAGTTTCGTCGCAGCCAAGTCCGGGCCTAAATCCAAAGCCAAGCCGTATATCGCTGCCGCTGGCAAAGGCGAAGGCGCTTACGGCCTGTTGCGCCGCTACCATTTGCTCGAAGACCCCAACAACGTCGCTCTTTTCTATCGCATCAACAAGCTCAGGTCGGGGCAGAGCCTGGTTGCAGGTAAAAAGTACCAGCTTCCCATGGATGTGCATCCCTACGATGGGAGAAGCATACGCTCAAGCACGGGAGTTTCCGATTACGACAAGGCCAAGCGCATCGAGCGATTTAACGTTCATTTCCGCAAATCGCTGGGATTGAGGCCCGATCTCAGCAAGGAAGGCAAGGTGTACGTTCCGCGCAGTGAACGCGTACTAAAGGGTTGGGAGGAGGAGACGCCCTCTTCAGCCCTGGTTTCAAACGCGCGTTCGGAATCCAGCCGGAACGCTGAATTGCCCTCGCGGCGTGTAGGCAAGAGACCGGGCCAACGGTCGTTGGCTGCGGACGACCGCCGCAGGGAGCAATATTTGATCGCAGGGGTCGGAGGCAGCACTTCCCTGATAGACCCCGTTGCAGAACGACGCTTGCTCCCGGAAGAAATTGCCATTGAGGCGCCGGAATCCATTACTGCCGGCATGAGTTTCGGAAGCGCCCGAAAAATCTCGACTACCCTTTTGGATGTTCCGCTATTTGGTGCTGGGTACTCCCGAGTTGAACGATTGAATGAATCGCTAAAAAACCAGGTGTTTTACATCGTTCCGGGCCATGGAGGGCCCGATCCGGGTGCCATGGCTAAAAACGTCGATGGCCAATACACCATCTGCGAAGACGAATACGCTTATGACGTCAGCTTGCGCCTAGCCAGGAAGCTCATGGAAGCCGGAGCCCGGGTTTATGTCATCGTCGAAGACAAAAATGATGGAATTCGCGATGAGAAGTACCTGGACTGTGATACGGACGAGAAGCTTTTCGGAGGTCACAAAATCCCTTCCAGCCAGAAGAAACGCTTGCGTCAGGGCATTTCAAAGGTCAATGCCTTGTACGAGAATTACCGCAAAAAGGGATTTTCAAAACAGTGGATGGTGTCCATTCACATCGATGCACAGAGTGAGACCAACCGTCAGGATGTATTTTTTTACTATCAGTCTGAGAGTGCGGATAGCAAGAACAAAGCCGTGGATATTCAGAACGTATTTGAAGAAAAGTATCAAGTTTACCGCAAATCTCGCGAGTACGACGGCACCGTCAGCGCAAGGCCGTTGTATGTCGTGCGCAACTCCAAGCCTGAGCCCATTTTCATTGAACTGGCCAACATCCACAACCCTGAAGATCGCCAACGCATCTTAGTGCCCCGCAACCGGGAGTTGCTCGCGAGTTGGATCGCAGAGGGGTTCATGATGCCTTAGTCCCATCACGATTCGTCGTACATGAGGGCGCAGCCTCTGAGTTCGGCGTCGTCGGCTCTACCGAGTAGCTCCAGTTTTCCATCGTCCCTGATTATGCCCATATCGCCCGTTCGAAGGAAGGCACAGGAATGCAGGTTCGCGAGGTCAATGATTTGAATGCGCCCCCGCTGGCCCCTTGCTGCAGGCTTTCCAGGAACAAACGGATCCTCCACCATAAAACGCAAGGTGGCTCCGGGAGAAAAGCCCGATCCTTCGTCTGCATAGGCCTGGCTGGTCATTTCCGTCATGCCATATTCTGAAAATATGCGAACCCCTCCCAAGTGCTGTTTCAAGGAAGCGGTAAATTCCAAGGTAGCCATTTCCCGCTTTCGCCCTTTCATCCCCCCCGTTTCGACGATCCACAGCGATTCGCAGCAGGCGGGAAACTGTTCTGCAAAGTCGAGCAGGGCAAACCGCACGCCAAAGAGCATTTTTTGTAAGCCCGCTTTACTCTTTTGCTGCAGCGCCTTGGCCAAGCCGTCAAAATCCCGGATAAAAAACGACGCATCCGGGTCCCTGCCCACATATTGAACGAAATGCTTGAGCATTTCCACCAGTGAGGCGTTTGGCCGCTCGAGGTAGCCTGGGAGCAGTGCGTAGAGTTCATAGCCGCGCATCCCTCCAAAGCGCTCTTCGAAGCAAAGCCGGGCGACCTGATGGTACCATCTGAGTGAGCGCATCAGGTGTCTCGCCGGAAAAGCGCCGGTAGTACCGCTGGACAAAAACGTTTTTTCTTCTGACCAGGACCCCGTTTTGATTTCCCGTCGGGTGAACACTTCGACGGGAAGCATGGGTATTTCCGTTACGGCCTCAACTGATTCCGGGCGGATGCCGAGCAAACTAAGGTATTCCCGGTAAACGGGATTCTCTTCAGCCTGCCAACGGAAGAGTTCGAGCGAGAGCTCGTCGAAATTTTGACCATTGGAATGCAATAATTTATCTCCAAATGCGGCTATATTCACGTTTATGCGCACTTTACGATGCAATGTACGGCAGAACCTCGCTATCGTCGTGGTCCCCTTACTGCTCGGGCTCCTGTTCAGCTGTGAGCCATCGGGAAAGGGAGATGCCGTCCCACAATTGGTTTACAGAGGCGCCAGCAAAACCATCCTTCAGCAGGGAGACTTGAATCAGGATTCGCTATGGCTGTTGTTCGACTTTGAAGACGGAGATGGCGACCTAGGTTTTGGCAGCGGCGATCCCTCGGCAGAAGTCTATTTGTGGGATGAGCGCACCGGAAATCTGCACAACGCATTCAAATTGCCGGACCTTCCTCCATCCGGAGGATCCTCTCAGAAAGGCAGTTTGCGTTTACTGGTGTTTACAACCTGCTGCCTATTTCCAGACAACATCCCCCCTTGTAGCGCTCCGCCCCAATACCCAACGGACAGTCTGCGATTCAGCGCTTACCTCACCGACCGGGCCGGGCACCAAAGCCCTCGCGTTTTCTCAGACCGCATTGAGCTGAGGTGCCAGTGAGCAGACGAAAATGGATTGCGGTCATTTGTTCCGCAGGCTGGCCATAAGGCCGATTTTGCAAATCCTAAACTTAGGGCTGGAGGTTCAGGTAAGAGCCAGAGAAAATCCATGAATACATCGAAGTTCAGAAGTTGGATGATGCGCTCAACTCCTGAAGTTATAAATAAAAATATGCAATGGAACGGGCCGGGGTGCCATGCATTGCGCCTTTCGAACTTGGGCATGGAGAAAGAAAACAGTCGATGTCAGCCCTTTGACAGCACGTCGGTCTGTGCCTTTTGATGATCTTCCAGGAATTTCTGAAGTCCGGAATCGGTAAGAGGATGTTTGAGCAGGCTTAGAATGGCATCCAGCGGACACGTAACCACGTCGGCGCCGACTTTGGCTGCTTCGACAATGTGCAAGCCATTTCTGATGGAGGCAGCAAGAATTTCCGTTTCGAAAGCCTGTAGCGAATAAATGTCGAAAATGTCGGAGATCAGTTGCATGCCATCCCAACTGGTATCGTCAATCCGGCCAATGAAGGGAGAAACATAAGTGGCTCCAGCCTTGGCGGCCAGCAATGCCTGTCCAGCGCTAAAAACCAGGGTGCAGTTGGTTTTGATGCCCATCCCGGTGAGCGTGCTGATTGCGCGAACGCCATCCCGGATCATGGGGATCTTCACTACGATGTTCTCGGCGATTTCAGCAAGCGCTCTGGCCTCTTTAAGCATTCCTTTGTAATCGGTCGAAATGACTTCAGCGCTCACATCTCCGGAAACCAGGTCGCAAATTTTCCGGTAATGCCGGTAAATATTTTGTCGCCCGGTAATTCCCTCCTTGGCCATTAAGCTGGGATTGGTGGTTACACCGTCGAGTATCCCGAGGTCTTTAGCCTCCTGGATGTGTTCGATCTTGGCCGTGTCGATAAAGAATTTCATTGGAGGGAATTTGGCAGAAAATGTAAGAGCCCATCGCACCGCTCGACCATCTGCCCTTGCTGCATTTCTGCCCTGGGGGATTCAACGGGAGCTGGTCGTGAACTCTTACGGTGCAAAAATACGCGAATTGCGAAGTGCCAGATGTCAAAGTTCTCCCAGCGGGCGTCGATTCCCGGTTACACTCATCGCAAATGCCTGACTGTCATTGTTTTGCCGGTCAGGAGGGCCTGCGAGGAAAAAAGCCGGCAAAAGGTCTCCAAATGCTTCCGAGCGCCGGATACGTTCGGAGACTAACCGGTTCATGCGTTACAGGGTGCTCAAAATCAAGCGAATAAGCAAACAGTGCCAGGGAATTTCCGGCATCGGTGCGCGCAGCTCCATACTTTGAGTCGGCGAAGATCGGACAAGATTCAAAGGCCAACTGGGCACGGATCTGGTGTGACCGGCCCGTCTCCAAGGCAATTTCGAGCAAGGACCTGCCATCGACGTTCGCCAGGACGCGATACCGCAATGCGCAACGCTTGGTTCCTTCTTTGGGCATCGCATATACGCGGCTTTTATTCTTTTTTTCGTCCTTTTCAATGTAGTGTTGCCATTCCCCCTGCTCAGCACCGGGATACCCCTCGCAAACGACCAGGTATTTTTTTGCTATGCCTCCCTGCAACATCATTTTGTGCAGTCGTTCTGCAGCCTTGGAAGTCTTAGAAAAGATGAGGAGCCCCCCTACCGGTCGATCCAGCCGGTGAATCAGGGCGAGGTAAACATTTCCCGGTTTCTGGTATTTACTTTTGAGGTGGGCCTTGAGCAGGTCAAACAAATTGGGATCTCCCGTATGGTCCCCCTGCGAAAGCAGCCCAACGGGCTTGTTTACGACGAGCAAGTGGTTGTCTTCATAAATGGTCAGCTGATCGAGGTCCATACAAGATGTTATCAAGCTTAAAAGTAGCAATTTCCCCCTGCCCCAACGACACCTATGTCTTTGGGCCGTGGCTGCTCGGGCTGACGGGTGAGCCCGCTCCGAATCTGTCTGCAGTAGATTTTTGCGACATCCAGGAGCTGAATTCCCTTGCATTGAAGGGCGAACATGACCTGATCAAAATTAGCGCCGTCATGGTTCCCCGCATTTCTGATGTTTACCAGGTAATGCACTGCGGCGCGGCACTTGGAGATGACTGCGGTCCCCTGCTCGTTGCAAGATCTCCGGAAATTGCCCGGCGGGGAAACTGGCGCGTGGCACTGCCCGGAGCCGACACCACGGCGAGTTACCTCTTTCACTCTGCTTTTCCGGGAGTTAACGATCGTGTAGATGTAGTGTTTTCAGAGGTTGAAAAAGCGGTGCTCTCCGGAGCGGCAGATGTCGGCGTTCTCATCCATGAAACGCGCTTCAACTATGCTGATAAAGGGCTTCACCTTGTAACCGACCTCGGAGCACTCTGGACCCAAAGGAGCGGCACCCCGATACCCCTTGGACTGATCGCCATCCGGCGCAATCTACCCGAGTCTGCCAAAGCCCTCGTTGCAGCGGCATTGTCCTCGAGCATACTCCTGGCTAAGGTTGGAGGAAGTGCCCTGGAGGACTTCATTCGCAGTCATGCCGCCGAAATGGACGACGAGGCCATTCGCAAGCACATTGCTCTCTACGTCAACTACTATACCCGCAATCTGGGCATAATAGGAGAAAAAGCCGTCCGCACTTTGGCAGCCTGCGTTGCTCCCGAGCGGGAGCTGCCCCCGGACCTGTTTTACCACATTTAACTCAATGAGGAAGTTCCCTCCGGGGCCGGAGGGCATGAGATGAATTGGCGCAACAGTGTCCGCTTTATAAGTTATAATTAATATTTAAATGTGTATTATATTAAATATAAATTATTTACACATTAAATATAAAATATCTTTATAAATACTTATAAAAAAGGTATATACATATGTAAGTTTTTCATCATTTATATTACATTTGCAATGTGTAAGTTTTGGTTATTTAATGTAAAATTCGTTTTTGCTCGTGAAACGTCACGAGCATTTTTGTTTATGGCCCTTCGCTTGTAGCGTTTCCTCCGTTTACGCTCACTTCAAAGGTTTCGAACCGATCGCCGCAAAGTTGGCACGGTTATTGGGCTATATTCATCGAGTTTTGAGTTTTGGTTATTAAATGAAGATTTGCCCGTATAACCGTATACGGGCTATCTTTTTTTGGGGATGTCCATACGCGCTTCTGTTGTAATTTCGCCCCGTTTCAACCAATCCCGACATGATCATTGGTGTACCCAAGGAAATTAAGAGCAACGAAAATCGCGTTGCCCTCACGCCAGCCGGCGCGCTGGAATTGTGTAAGCGTGGCCACTCCGTTTTTATCCAGTCCACTGCAGGTGATGGCAGTGGTTTTACCGATCTGATGTACCGGGAGGCGGGAGCCTCCATTCTCCCCGACCTGGAGTCGGTTTACCGGCAGGCTGAGATGATTGTCAAAGTCAAAGAACCCATTGAATCGGAGTACAGCCTGATCCGCCCCGACCAGTTGATCTTCACCTATTTCCACTTTGCCTCTTACGAACCTCTGACGCGGGCGATGATCGATCGCGGTGCGGTCTGTTTGGCCTATGAGACCGTAGAACTTTCCGACCGCAGTTTGCCGTTACTGGTGCCCATGTCTGAAGTAGCGGGCCGGATGGCCATTCAGGAGGGAGCTAAATTTTTAGAAAAGCCACAAAAGGGCAAGGGCATCCTACTCGGAGGTGTGCCGGGTGTCCCCCCTGCTAAAGTGCTGGTGCTTGGGGGAGGAATCGTAGGTACCCAGGCAGCCAAAATGGCAGCTGGCTTGGGCGCACAGGTGACCATACTCGACATTAACCTGCCCCGGTTGCGCTATTTGGCCGATGTGCTCCCATCCAACGTCTGTACGATGTATTCCAACGAGCTGACCATACGCAATCTGATCCGGACTCACGACCTCATCGTCGGTGCGGTGCTCATCCCGGGCGCCAAGGCTCCCAGCCTGATCACCCGCGACATGCTTGCCACCATGCAGCCGGGAACGGTGCTCGTAGACGTCGCCATCGATCAGGGCGGCTGTATGGAAACCAGCAGGCCCACCACGCACGACGACCCCATTTTCATCATCGACGAGGTCGTTCATTATTGCGTCGCCAACATGCCTGGAGCTGTGCCCTTCACTTCGACGCTGGCCCTCACCAACGCCACATTGCCTTTTGCAATTCAACTGGCCGACAAAGGCTGGCAAAGAGCCTGTCAGGAAAGCAAGCCGCTGGCACTGGGGTTAAACGTCATACGCGGAAAGGTCGTTTACCAAGGGGTTGCCGATGCGTTCGGCCTGCCCTATCATCCTGTGGAGCATTTCCTTTAGGTCGATCCTTTTCAGACCTTCACATCGTTACTGGCCCGCCACCCTTGGTTTGGCAAGCGCATCCTTTCAGTTATCACAACTACATTGCCTTGATTCTGAAAATCTTATATGTGACCGACCCGGGTCGGAGTTGGGGGCCGAGGGTTACACCATGTGCCTTTCTTCTATAGAATCCCCGGAAAAAGTTCAAGCTGGAAACCATTCAGCAATCTTTTCTGCAATTTTTTTGTTGAGAATATTTGAAGATCATCCAATGTCGCACTACATTCATCGCGAAAACCGAATGCGCAATTACTCACCAAAATCTCATACCTTATGAACCTCACCTTAGACGAGCTCAGACAGATCAAGCACAGCCTGCCCACGGGTAGCATTAAACGCATTGCAGATGAACTCAATGTTGACGAACAGACGGTGCGGAATTATTTTGGCGCTCACCATCTTGAGAATACCGGAAACCACATACAGCCGGGCCCTAATGGCGGCATTGTCCACATTGAAGACGAAACCATACTCAATCTGGCTAAAAAAATCATTTCTGAAAGCTCCGGGGCAAACTGAGCCCTGACATCGAATACCTTACCTATTTTTGAGGGTTTGCCGGTTTGAAGTGGGCGGCAAACCTTTTTTTTTGCTTATCATCTGGCTCATCACTCGAACCTGAACTCAACAAACAAAGCACTGCTTCGCCTGGCATTTCCCATCATCCTCGGGAACCTGTCGCAAATGGCCATCAACCTGATTGATTCGGCCATGGTCAGCCAGTTGAGTTATTACAACCTGGCTGCCGCGTCCCTGGTCAACAATCTCATTGGCTTGCCTTTCGTCGTTTGCATAGGTTTTACCGTAGCCATTGCACCCCTGGTGGCTGAACTGCGAGGCTCACAGAAACCCGAAGCCTGTGGCACCCTGCTCAACAATGCCCTTGTGCTCAACCTGGCGATCAGTTTGTTGCTCGTCATTCCGTTTTACCTTGGCGGAGACGTCATTTTCCACCTTCGTCAAGATCCCGAAGTTGCCCGACTGGGGCGCCCTTACTTGAATTGGATGCTCTGGTCGATCCTACCCATGACCGCCTTTTTGAGCATCAAGCAATTCTGTGACGGCCTTCATCACACGCGCGTTCCCATGCTTTTGTCGCTGGCATCCATCCCGCTGAACGCTGGGCTCAACTACCTTTTCATTTACGGCAAACTTGGGTTGCCCGCGTTGGGGCTTGAGGGCGCTGGCATCGCTACCCTGCTGGCAAGGCTGCTGGTTGCCGTTGCCATCGGCATTTACGTTTTCAGAAATGCCACCTTTTCTAAATACCGATTAAACGAACGTTCGTTAGTAAAAGCTACTCAACTCAAGATTGCTCGTTTGGCCCTGCCTTCGGCCTGGCAATACTGCAGCGAAATTGGCGCATTTGTCCTGCTTGGAATCGTCGTCGGATGGTTTGGTCCGGTGCAGCAGGCCGCACACCAGATCTCTCTGTCCGTAGCCGCTATGGCTTTTATGGTTTCCATTGGCCTGTCTTCTGCCGGTTCCATCCGGGTGGGGGAAGCCTATGGAATGGCAAACCCCGGCCTCGTGCGCACCGAAGGGTTGGCTGCATTGCGACTGGCAATGGCTTATGGCTTCCTGTGTGCCGTTTGCTTTGTCGCCTTCCGCAACTGGATTCCCCGCATTTTCACAGAAGAGCTTGCAGTTATTCAGCAGTCGGCCATTTTATTTTGCCTTGCCGCGGCTTTTCAGATCGGCGACAGCCTGCAAGCTGTTGGCATGGGCATTCTGAGGGGTGTGCAGGACATACGGATGCCGACGCTTTACACAACCCTTTGCTATTGGTTCCTGGGAATCCCAGCCGGTTATCTGATTGGCGTCACTGCAGGATGGGGGGTTACCGGCGTATGGGTGGGATTCATCGTATGCCTCAGTTTTATGGGGGCCCTGCTCCTGCGACGCTTTTTGCACATCAGCAAAGAGCAGGTTTGGGCAGCACACTGAATGGCTCGTAAGGCCACTCGGGCCAGCATGAGCCGAAAATCTTAAGGATAGAACTTCTGGGTCAACATGTCAAACTCCGACGTTTTGCTGCCCGCATCATCGAATAAGGTCAAATGGGAAAATTCACATACTGCCGGAGGACGGGCGTATTCAACAAGGCAGCACAACTCAGTCATACCCGATGCATGGGACACGGGACACCGGCGCTGCAGTACGAATCCGCAACTACTCATGGCCTTAGAAAGTCGGGGTTCACCAGAGGGTGGAAGAACTACCGCCAGTCTGCCGCGATCATTAAGCAAAATGCGGGTCCATTGCGCCAGATGATCGAATGTAAAGGTCAACTGGTGTCGGGTCCTCCTTCTGTGTGCATTTGCTGGCAGCACGTTTCGGCGGAAATACGGGGGATTGCAGATGATGAGGTCCTGGCTATTATGCTCCAGCGGAACACGGAGGACTTCTGGGAGACTGAGGTCCCACAGCATGCCCTGCAGTTTCTGGGCCCATGGTGAGTCGTCAAAATTGCGTTGCGCCAGGGAGACGCTTGTGGAGTCGATGTCGAATCCATAAATCGCGAAGTCGCCGGACAAGCGTTGTGCGATCATCAGACCAAGCAGTCCACTCCCGCATCCAAGGTCAACTGCACTCAGTACTCCGTTGACCCGGGCCCAGCTTCCAAGCAATATTGAATCCGTGGTGACCGGAAAGACTTCCGGATCCGTCTTTAAGATAAACTCCCGGAAGACAAATTCCGGCTTTCCGGATCTAGCCACTTGCACTCAGGGTTGTACGTCACTCGTACTGCGTATGCTGATCTGTTTTGACATGGCGGTACCGCCCTGATTCACGATGCCGGTCAGGCGCAACTTACCTGAGGGAAATTTTTCGTTGGCAAAAAGCGCGGCAGTCCGGGTGTACAAATCCATCTGGCCCGTACCGTCGTCGAGTAGACAGGTACCGGAGTAAATCTCCCCACCCACTTTGGTGATGCTCACCTGTTCGATTTGAACCAGGGTAGATTCCAGGTCTTCAAAATTTGCCAGGATGCCGGCGATGTCCATTGTCCTGGGAGTTACCCCTCCTTTACCCAAAACCTTCACGCGATCAAAAGGAAGGTTGTTGATCTCGAGCAGTCCCTGAAATTCGGTAAACTCCTGGCCGGAAATGTCGACTTCGATGGAATCGCCCAACGAATAGGTATGATTCGCGGTAAATCGCAACACAATCCCTCCCGTTTGGTCCTGGACGTGCGCGTTGCGTCCTGTTGTATTTTCCTGGGTGCGGTCGCTGATCACCGTGCAGCGCAAAATTTTATTTCCACTGACCGGGGTTGTTGATCCTGGATAGGAATGCCTCAGGTCGAGTATGCCGATGAGCTCTGCCCCACCCTGGCTTCCCCCAGTCACATCATCCGGTTTGCGGATTGACATCTGTCTCGCTTGCAAATTGCCACCCTGACCTGCGATTCCAACGACACTGACCTTACCGGTCGGGAAACTCAATCCGGCAAAAGATGCATAAGACTGGGTAAAGAGGTCTATTGATCCCGTGGCGTCTGTTAGGGTGCAGGTGCCGGAATAGCTGGTTCCTCCCACTTTGCTGATGTTTGCTTCCTGCACCTGCAGCAAAGTCGATTCGAACATTTCAAAATCATTGAGAAGCTCGGCGATCGCAATTTGGCGAGGCTGAATTGCGTTTGTGCCAAGTTTTTTGGCCCGCGAGATGTCCAGGTTGTTCAGTTGCAACAGTCCCTGGTACTCAGAAATTTCCTGCCTAGAAATATCCACCTCCACGAGGTCTCCGAGGTCGAAAGTATTGGAAGACAAAAAGCGAATGACAATCCCCGCGGATGCGTCCTGGAGTACAAGGTTTTTGCTGGTGATGTTGGATTCAGTGCGATCCGAAATGACGGTTCCAGTGATTTTAGTCGAATCGGGTGCCTGCAGGCTAAGGCCGGAGTAAAGGGCGCGCACATCGCGAATGGCCATTTCTTTCAAATTGCCGCCTGAAGACTGGCAGTTTGGGCCTTCGAAACGGATATCGGAAAGGTCGCGTATGAACAGTTGGGCATCCGTTCGGTACTTTCCCAAAATGCAGGTAATGCGTCCATTGCCCTCAGGAACGAATTCTGCTGCAAAATCGGCGTAATTGCTGGTTCGCAAAATGATCTGGTTGTCGCTGCAGTCAGTAATCAGCAGATTGGATGAGCGCTGTCCTGCTACATCGGCATAACTTTTGCCCAACTCGCTGCGCACGAATTCCATTTGATCGAGCTGTACCAGGGTGCTGAGGTCCTGGGCAGTGAGCGAGTTAACGGTTCGCACCCGGGGCAAAACCTGCTGGCCGCGGGGACCCGCATACACGTATTGTTCGATGAGCACGTCTTCAATGCCGGCAAGCGAAGTGGTGCCACCACTCTGATAGGTTCCCTGCCCCAATTGGATCAGGCCATTGTAATCTCCGATGGTGAGTCCGTTGGCCTTAATGCCAATTTTCATGCCCACCGGAAATTGCGCATAGAGCCCTGTACGATTGAGTTTGAGTTCGATACCCCCCGTAGAATCCTGGATGACGATGGTTTTGTAAAAATTGCCGCTGCGGTCGTCAGCAACAACGGTGGCATGCAACAACAGTTCGTCGGCAATGGCGACAAATTTGCCTGCTACATAATGGGTTTTCAATTCGGCAATGGTGCCGTTGGGAGAAAAGGGAATTTCATCCACGGGTTGAGGGGGAATATCAATGTCTCTGTCCACACAGGAAACGGCAACTCCGATGTACAATGCGCACATCCGCAGTATTGTTTTGAAAGAACTGGGCATATTCAGGTTCATATCAGAATCGGGCGGTTAGACTCAGGTAATAGTTGATTCCCTGGAGATGGTAATATTTTGAAGGAAAGGTGCCGGGGTTGCGGGTTTCGTAATCGAAGCGGTACTGTTCAAACCCTCCGGTTTTAAGTCCGCTGCGATCGAGGAGATTGTTGACGCTCAATGAAGCTGAGAACGATCGGCCCAGCCAATTGAAATATTTAATGGCAAACAGGTTCAGATAAAAGGCATTAGGCAGCTCTTCCTGTGCAATGATGGAACTGAACAACTCAGACCCTGGATCGACATCGCGCACTGCTTCGGGAATTCTTCTCAGTGGGTTGAGTTCAATAAAATGTCTGTTCAGATAATTACCAGTAATGGTTGCAAAACCACCACCTGGCAATTCAAAGCGCAAACCCAGGCTCAAGGCCTGCTGTGCTGAACCATGTACGTAATAATTGCGCTGATAGATGGTATGTTGGGTCGTGGAGGTGCTGAATTTGTCGAAAAGCCACAATGTGGGGCGGTCATTGTAAAAATAATCCCCAAGGATGCCGGCAGCCTGCAGCCGCATGCGGGAATTGAGTTTCAGTTCAATGCTCCCCTCCAATCCATAATGGCGTTCATCCAGACCAGAATAAAATGCGTTGACCAGGCTACCGTCAGCCAGTTCGCTGCTCACGCCTTGCTCGAGTTGGTCGTCGAGGTAAAAATTTTTACTAACGATCTGGTCGTCGATGGCCGCCGCAAAGGCCGCAAGTTGCCATTTCAACCCAGGGCTCCTGTAATAATAACTGATGTCTGCAAGGAGAATTTTGGTCTTTGCCGCACTGGTTAAGACATCCCCACGCCATTCGGGGTTAACGAACGTTTGTTCGAACCGGTTGGGTAGGTGCTGATGGGCAATGTTGGCCTGCAGGTAATTTCTTCCGTTGATTTTCCAGGTAGCCTGCACTTTTGCACCGACTCCTGAACTGCCCACTACGTCAGATTTGCCTAGCGATGAAGGGAATATGGCGTTTTGCAGTTTGCCTTCCCTCTGAAATTCATTGTATTGCCATTGTCCGCCCAATGAAACGTCCACGTACCTTCCCAGATATTGGTAGGATGGAAAAAGGCTGTACCGGCCGGAGCGGACGAGATAATGGTAACCCAACCGGTCTCCTTCCCGAACGACGCGGTTGGTGTGGCTGATGTCGGGGTGTTGTTTTGACGGGTCGTCGATGAAGTCTTCCACGTCCAATGCGAAATCGGCACCCAACAGGTCGTCCAGGCGCAGGTAGTTTTCGCTATGCGACCATTCCAGCCGATAGAGCATCTGAAGGCGGTGTCTTTTTTTCTGCCACTTCAGTTTGCCGAAGTGTTCGAATTCGCGGGAATCCGAAATGCGTTGGGTAATGAAATAAACCGCCTGGGTACCGGTGAGTGAAACCGTCGAATCGCCTCCAACCCCTAAAATTGTCCGTTCATTGAGGTAGTTGGCATGGTATAGTTTAGCCCAGTCGATTTGGGATACCGCTGGATCTGTTGTCCAGAGTTGCCGTACCCTTTCAGCGACAGCGCTATCCTCTATGGCAGAGGGGAGTTTCTGGTAGTAATCAGGCCTTGGGTCCGGTGCGTTATTCCAGTCCAGCTGGCCATCTGCCCGATGTGCGAAGGTACCCATCACCCCCAGCTCGAGCCGTGCGTTGGTGTTGAGTTGAAGGTCCAGGTTGAATGAAGCCAAGGGTGCGGACGTCTGCACCTCCCGGCTGTTCCGCTTTTTTCCGAGCTGGTAGCCCCAATAAGCATTGTAGTAGGAGTCGCCGGAGAGTTCGAATACTTCCTGGGTTGCAGGACTGGATTTTCCGCGCAGCACCGGTGCATAGATGAACATGGCTTTGAACAGGTGTGCAGCGCCCAGAGGTTTTGCGTAACCCAGGTACGCGCCCCATGCGTCGTAAAAGGATCCCGGAATGTAGGACTCGGTGGACCAGCGCCGGCTGATGCCAGCTGTCCAGGCAGCGCCTGATTCCCGGATGCCAGAAGCATAATGCAATCCGAAGCGATGCACGTAATTTCTGTTGGACAGGGCGGCGTTAACCGACCATTCGCTTCGGTACAGCGACGGATCTGCGGTGATCCACTGTGCTACTCCGGCAGATCCAAAATCTGAATCATCGTCGCGATAGGACTGGTACTGTCGCGAGGTACGTGTGATGACCGACAATCCCGAAAAATGCGAAAATGGAATTCTGCCATATTCGAGGTCATTGAGCAGAAACCCGTTGAACCCCAACTGGTCAAATGCGTTGCTCAGGCCCCGGAGTTTGGTCCGGAAAGCACTAAACTCAAACCCAACGGCACGCATCAGAGGGTTTGCAGACGATGCGAGCAAACTGTATACGTCACCCGACAGGTCGCCATCTGTATCGTCGTCGAGTTGAAGGGATTCGTTTACCATTTCCTCCTGGAGTCCTGATGCCAGCAGGTAGAAGGTCTGAACCCCGGTTCCCCAGTCCTCCTTATAAACATCCATTTCCAGAGTTTTGTGGGCTGGAGATCCAATGATCAGGTGAAGTACCGGTGGCATTGTACCTGCATCAAATTCAAAATAGCCTGCCGAATCGACCTGCATCAATGTGGTAGAAGCCCCTTCCCTGATGGATGCATTGTGCACCGGGGTCAGATGGTGGTTGTCCAGGATCTGACCTCGAAGCAACTGGGCTGAAAGATTTGCATGGATGCAAAACGTCAGAAAAATGGATATAAAAAAATACTTTAACGGCATCCCTTGCGCTTTGAACCGTGATCAGGTGTTTTATTTGCAGAAAAGCTGGCCAAAGTAACGAAATTAAAATGACAGCAAAAGCAAGCTTCATTCTGGCCATTTGCCTGATGGCAACTGGAATCAAGCTGGGTGCGCAAGGCAACCGGGTCAGTGTAGGTTTCTACAACCTGGAGAATTTGTTTGACATCTACGATGACCCGCAAATTCAGGATGAGGAGTTTACACCGGGGGGTGAAAAGAACTGGACTCAGGACAAGTACGAAGACAAACTGAACCGGCTGGCTAAGGTGATCAGGGCGTTGGACCTCGAGCTCCACGACAGTCCGTTGGCCGTATTGGGGGTATGCGAGATCGAAAACCGGAAGGTCCTGGAGGATCTCGTGCGCCACCCTGCATTGCGTCACAGGGCATTTAAGATTGCCCACCTTGACAGCCGCGACTTACGGGGAATTGACGTAGCCTTAGTTTACGACCCGATCCATTTTCATTTGCTTTCTTACACGAGCCATGCAGTAGATCTGCCTTCGGTGCATGGCGCCAAGCGCATCACCCGTGACGTTTTCCTGGTAAAAGGCATGCTGGGAAAGCAACGCCTGTTTGTGACCGTAAACCACTGGCCGTCGCGACGAGGGGGTGAACACTCGACGGTTCCCTCCAGAAGAGCAGCTGCAGAGGTTAACCGCAGACTGGCAGATTCAATCCGCGGCATAGACCCTGATGCCCTGTTCATCGTCATGGGTGACCTCAACGACAATCCGGTTGATGCTTCCTTAAGGGAGGGGCTTTGCAGTTTTTTCCGGGTGCACGAAGCGTCTGACCCCTGTTTTTTCAATCCCTTTTACGCCAATTTTGAAAAAGGGCTGGGATCCATGGCCTTTGAAGACAGTTGGGGGCTGTTTGACCAGATCCTGCTTTCATCAAACCTCGTCAAACCTGTTCATGACCGACGATGGGGTTACGAAGATCACGGAATCTTCCGTAAACCCTTTATGATGGAAACTCAGGGCAGATATCGCAATTACCCCAAGCGCAGCTTTTCCGGCAATGTGTACAACCGGGGTTACAGCGATCACTTCCCCGTTTACTGCAAGCTCAAACAGGGGCCCTAATGGATGCACCCGGTTACCGGCTGGAAGCGGAGCACCACTATGTCCTCGAATGCCTGAAGCAAAACCGCGGGAATTACTTTCTCACTGGGAAAGCGGGTTGTGGCAAATCCACCTTGCTTCAGGTTTTCCGCAATTTAACGGATGCGAAAGTCATTTACCTTGCGCCAACGGGCATTGCCGCAATTCAGATCAAGGGCCAGACCATTCACAGTTTTTTCCGGCTGCCTTCCCATTTTATCCGGGAGCGCGATTACCGCATGGTCAGCAAAAGCCTGTTGAAAGGACTTCGGTGGATCGTCATCGATGAAATATCGATGGTTCGTGCTGATTTGATGGATCACATCGATGCCATTTTGAGGGCCAGCCTGCGTTCGAGCGAACCCTTTGGCGGTGTTCCGATGTTTTGGGTTGGCGATCTGTATCAACTGCCTCCCGTGGTTTCCACTCCAGAAGAGCGGCAGTTTTTTTCCTCTCAGTACGAAAGCCCGTACTTTTTTTCTTCGCGGGTTTTTTCCCGGTTGAAGTCGTTTGAAATGATCGAGCTAAGCCATGTATTCCGGCAGAGCGACCCTTATTTCTTAAAGCTGCTCAACAAAATCCGGAGCAACGAATTGGATGAGGACGAGCTTGCCGATATCAATGAACGCTGTCTGAACGGAAGCATCGCGTCAGCACAGGGGGATGGTGAAGCCGAGCATTTCCGGATCACCTTGTGCACAACCAATGCGAGGGCCAGCCGGATCAACCTCGACCAGCTCGCCCGTTTGCCGGGAAATGCCGTGGCCTACCAGGCGAAAGTTACCGGAAAATTGGCGTCTTCGCACTTTCCGGCTGATGAGGTGCTGCTCGTTAAACCGGGTGCCCAGGTCATGCTATTGCGGAATGACTCTGAGGGCAGGTACGTTAATGGCAGCCTGGCAACGGTGGTTCAGCTGGAAGAGAACGCCATCGGGGTGAAGCTCGAGGGCGATGATGCTGTGCTGGAACTGGAGCGGGAAAGCTGGGAGCTCATACGTTATATGCCAGGCTCTGCGAGTGAACAGGGTCTGCAAATGGAAGTAACGGGCCGTTTCCGGCAGTTTCCCATAAAGCTTGCGTGGGCCGTCACGATCCACAAAAGCCAGGGAAAAACATTTGACCGGGTGACAATCGATATGGGGTCCGGGGCCTTTGAGTGCGGACAGGCCTACGTTGCCCTGAGCCGTTGCACCCGGATTGAAGGCATACGCCTTTTGCGCCCCCTGAGGGCCGGAGATCTCAGAACGGACGACCGCATCGTCGATTTTATGAGAAGGTACAGTTGACATTGACCCGGCGAAAACCGGCCAGTTTCATAATTTTACCAGAAATGAAGCTTGTATGTCCACTCATCACAGAAAAACCAAGACGGTCGGCCGCGCCGCGGAAAGGAAGTTTTTTTACATTTTGATTGGCGTTGCCATCGCACTCATGGCCCTGATGTATTTTATGTTTAAAGCAACGTCCTGAACTTTGCGTCAAGCTGCCAGGTGGTGATGCAACGCACATCACAGGTGATGGCTGGAGGCATTTCCGCCAGTAACACGGAAACTGGTTCACGCAAACCGCCAGATGCTTTAGCCTCGCAGCCCCCCCCTTATGTCGATAAACATGGCCTTCGCCGTTCCCCAAGAGAATCCTGGCCAAAACCGCTTTTTTATGCCGGCGTGCCCCTTTATATTTGGCGATCCAATTGCCATGCAGGCAGCATCCTCAATGATCGCAATACCCGGCATTTCCGCATTATACATTGCGGATGGCCTCTTCGAAAGCCTGGAAATTTTCAGTGCACTCCCTAATCCCTGACCATGCATCCCCATCATGTCATCCCCTTGTTGTCGAAGGAATGGTATCTCGGTATGATCCTGAGCCTGAGTTTCTTCGCCCTGCTGATTTTAATCGGGCGCTATGCCCTCAAAAGGGGCTTTGAACTCAAATACCGCTACTTCATTGCAGGAATATTTATCATTCGGGAAATTTACCTGATCGCCTATACCATCCAGAAGGGCTTGTTTACCATTCAGGATTCACTACCCCTGCATTTATGCGGGATCTCCTACATCAGTCTGGTCATCTTCCTGCTCTACCCCAACTTCTTTCTGTTTGAATTTCTGTTGTTGCTCAGTTTTGCGGGAGCGGTTCAAAGCCTGATCACTCCGGAACTCACGCACGGATATTCGACTTACTTTCTCGTCGATTACTATTTCAGCCACGCCAGCATCATCTTTGCTCCTATGTATGCCTTGTTTGTTTTCAACATGCGTCCCCGTAAATATGCCTGGCTACGGGTATGGATTTTTGGGAACTTTGTACTCGGCATTGTCTATTTAATCAACCTGGCACTTGGGTCGAACTACATCTACCTGATGCGGGCACCTAAAGTAGACAATCCTCTGATCCTGCATCCCTACCCCATGCACCTGGTCGGATTTGAGGTGTTTGGGTTCTTACACATTGTGCTCATCTATTGGGTGACGACGAGGTGGTTGCCCAAAACAAAATTGTCCCTGTACAAAGTCAACTGAACATGCTGCACGCAATTTCTCCTCTGGACGGACGATACGAAAAGGCGCTTCAACCGCTGCAGCGCTATTTTTCGGAATTTGCCCTCATCCGCTACCGCCTGTCCATAGAACTCGCTTATTTGTCGGAGTTGATCCGGACCGGAGTGATCGCCCACGGAAAGCCAGGCGAAATTGCTGACGTTTTCAAGCGCATTGCCGATCGTTACGACGGTGCCGTAGCACAGGAAATTAAATCCATCGAGGCAAAAACCAATCACGACGTTAAAGCCCTCGAATACTATCTCAGGGACTGTTTAATGAAAGAAGGGATCGGCGAGCTCGCGGAGTTCGTCCATTTTGCCCTCACTTCACAAGATATCAACAACACGGCAGTTCCCATGCTTTTGCGCGACTTTACCGAACAGGAACTGGTACCTGGGCTGGAGAACCTCCAAAACAAACTGGAATCAGATGCAAAGACTTGGTGGCATGTGGCCATGCTGGCGCGTACACACGGCCAACCGGCCAGTCCAACCACCATGGGCAAAGAACTCAAGGTTTTTGCCGAACGCCTGTCCCTTCAAATTGCAGAGCTGAAACGCCTGCATTTCAGCGGAAAGTTTGGCGGTGCTACGGGAAATTTCAACGCACATTGTGCCGCTTACCCTTCTGTGGACTGGCCTGCATGGGCGGATGCCTTTTTAAGCAATCAACTCGGTTTGAAAAGGCAACAGCACACCACCCAGATCGCGCATTATGACGAAATCGCCGGCTGGTGCCATCTACTCGTTCGCGTGAGCACAATCCTCCTGGACCTTTGCAGGGACCTGTGGACCTACATATCGATGGAATATTTCGCACAGCGCACTTTGCCAGGAGAAGTGGGCTCGTCGACCATGCCACACAAAGTAAATCCCATAGATTTTGAGAATGCAGAGGGGAATCTCGGCATGTGCATTGCCGTCGCCGAACACCTTGCCAGGAAACTACCCGTTTCCCGGTTGCAGCGCGACCTCAGCGACAGCACCGCATTGCGCAACATTGGTGTACCTGCCGCCCACCTTCACCTTGCAATAAAGTCGATTGAAAAAGGTCTTGGCAAACTATTGCTGAATCAACAGGTCATCGAGGGCGAATTGCGCGACCAATGGATCCTCCTGGCGGAACCCATCCAAACCATACTGCGCCGCGAAGGCTATCCCGACCCCTACGAGTTGCTCAAAAGGCTCACGAGAGGCAAAGCTGCCCTCGACCAGGAAAGTCTGCATGCTTTTATCCGCGAACTCGACGTTTCCGATCAGGTAAAACAGGAACTACTGGCTCTGAGACCCGACAACTACCTGGGTGTGTTGAAGGATTAGCATCCTGTTCGGTCACCCGAAAAAGTGCATTCCCGCAAGAACGACGCGTGACATCGGTCCTACGCGTATTTTGAGGAATAACCTTCCGCAAGGATCGCAACTGGAAGCTCAACAGGAGATAAAGCCCATTCGTGTAAAAAAACCAGTGAACGGACTGGTCCGCGTGGCGATCGGACACAGTTGGCCTTCGGGATGTTCAGGATTTGAGCAGGCGAAACAGAGCCAACAGCAAAATGGCAAGCAGGATCAACACAGCAGCCAGCCAGTAGCTCGTGCCACGGGGCTGTGAATCCTTTTCAACTGCAGCATCTGGTTCCCCTCGGTTGGAAGCGCCGTTTCCCTCCGGGTGGTAATTCCGCATGCGCTCCCACAACTTCCGGACCTCCGGATCGTGCTCAATCAGCGACTCAACATACGAACGTTCGCTTTCCGAACAATTGCCGTTCAGATATTTCCAAACCAACTCTTTGTCTGGTTCGTATGCCATAAGTGTCATTTTAATATTCGAACTCACCAAGACCGGAACGAACGATCACTTTGGGTACAGCGGATTCCTCGACGTATCCGATGCGTTTCGCCTCCAGTGAAAATCGTGCCGCCATCTCACAAATGCCCTCTACAGCGCAATCGTCTACGTACATTTCCATGCGGTGCCCCATGTTGTAGACCTGGTAGAGTTCCCTGGGACTGCACAGCGAATGACGGATCAGCATTTGAAATACCGGTGGAGGGTCAAAAAGAGCATCTTTGACCACTGCAACGTTGCCAATGAATTTGAGCACTTTGGTTTGTCCACCACCCGTGCAATGGATGATGCCGTGAATGTATTTCCTGTAAGAACCCAGCAATTCCTGAAGCACCGGCAAGTAGGTTCTCGTCGGCGATAGCAACAATTGCCCCACAGTCAAGCCATACGGTGCTGTTTCCACGGTGTCTGACAAAGCGAATGGACCGGTGTACACTTGATCTTTTGAAGTTTGAGGGGCGTAACTTTCCTCGATCCTTGCATATTGTTTGCCCAGTAAATCGTGGCGGGCCGCAGTGAGTCCGTTGGAACCGATGCCGCTGTTGTAAGCGTTTTCATAAGCAGTCTTTCCGGCAGAGGCAAAACCTACGACCGCATTGCCGGGTTTGATGGCGTTGACCAACAGATCCGATTTTGGCATCCGCGCAAATGCCGTAATGCCAACGTCGACTGAGCGGACGATGTCGCCGACATCGGCCGTTTCCCCTCCACCTGCGTGAATCCGGATCCCGGAGTTCCTCATGCTTTCAATAAAGGCCGCATTGCCTTCGATGATCGCTTCGACCACTTCTCCAGGAATGAGGTGCCTGTTGCGTCCAATCGTCGAAGAAACGACAATGTCACGGGTACAACCCACACAAGCCAGGTCGTCGAGGTTCATGACCAGGGCATCCTGGGCAATGTTTCTCCAAACGCCGACATCGCCCGTTTCGCGCCAATAGAGATAAGCCAGGCTCGTCTTGGTACCGGCGGTATCCGCATGGATCAAATTAACCCAATCGTCGTCTCCAGCCACCCAATCGGGGAGTACTTTGCAAAATGCCCTGGGATAAAGTCCCTGATCCAAATTCCTTATAGCCCGGTGTACATCTTCTTTGTCTGCCGATACACCCAGTGCCTTATAGCGCTCCGTGCTCATTGGCGCAAAGTTAGCACATTTTGGACCGGTGCTCGTTCTGCATCAGCCCGGCAAAATGCCCTAAACAATTTGACATTTGCCTGACCCCAACAGGAAATTTGGCATGTAAATTGCGGCTTCCATAGAGGAACAATACCGATTGCTCAACTGTTAAAACCAATTTGAAAATGGTCCCCGGGCGGAATGGCTCCTGCCGGGGACATTTTATTTACATGCGCTTCCCGCAATGCCCGGGTTTAGCCAGGCAATGCATTTTATAAATAAAAGACGAGGAAATCAATCCCCCTTATCCGCCACATTCATCTGTTTACTTTGACGCTGAATGGATTCGATGTGTATGGCTTCGATGAGTGAAAAGATAAACTCCTCGCTCAACACCAGTTCCCTGCCATCTTCCAACAAGCGCTGAACGATTTCTTCCCAACGGGGTGGCTGAAAGATGGAGACACCAAATTTCTTTTTAACGCGACCTATTTGCTCGGCGAGCTCCATGCGGTGTGAAATCAATCGCAGGATTTCTGAATCGACCTGGTCGATGCCAACCCTGATCTTTTCAACCGCAGTGTTAAACTCACAATCTTCTGAAGACGCCCTGCGCTCGACCAACTGCGACAGGATTTGATCGCGAAAATAAGCTGGGGTGACCTGTTGATCTGCATCGCTTCTGGCCTGCGTGGGGTCGGGATGCAATTCGGCCATGAGTCCGTCAAAATTGAGGTCATAAGCGATCTGCGCAATTTCGAGCAAATATTCCGGTCTCCCTCCAATGTGCGAGATGTCAGCGATCATTTGAAGATCTGGCAACCTTCGCTTTAATTCGATGGGAATCTGCCAGCGCGGCACATTGCGATACACGGCATTCCCATAAAAGCTGAACCCCCTGTGAATGGCGGCTACGTGTTCAATGCCTGCCCGCAGCACCCGTTCGATGGCTCCCTGCCATAGATGCACGTCGGGGTTGATGGGATTTTTGACCATAACCGGGATGTCAACACCCGACAAGGCCTCGGCAATTTCGCCAACGTAAAACGGGTTAACCGAAGTCCGGGCTCCGATCCATACCGCATCGAATCCTGCTTTGAGCACCGCTTCCACATGTCGGGCATTGGCTACTTCAGTACAAATTTTAAGGCCAAATTCGCGCTGAATCTGCTGCATCCAGGGAATTGCGCGCTCCCCCATCCCTTCGAAATGGCCTGGGCGCGTACGCGGTTTCCATAAACCTGCGCGGATGAAATCAGGACGCATTTCACGGATTTCAAGGGCTACCTGGCGCATTTGCGCTTCCGATTCAGCGCTGCAGGGGCCCAGGATCAATGCCTTTACACCCGGTTTACACTCGATGGCTGCCTTCATTTCAGGGTCTTCCCGATATTTAACATTCCAACAACAAAAGTAGTGGCAAATTGCTGCGTCACCGGGGCGAAACTTTACATCTTTGCGAGCGAACACAAGGCTTTTTATGTTTCGAATAACCTGTCTGCTATTAATTTGTGCCACTTGCCTCCGGCCGGGAACTTCGCAGGAAGCGCGAAGCAGCTCCGAGATCTACGAAGCGCTTGAAAAGCTGAAAGTACTCGGCTCCGTACTCTATGTCGCCGCTCACCCGGACGATGAAAACACCCGCCTCATCACCCATCTTTCACGTGGGATGCATCTGCGCACCGCCTACGTTTCACTCACGAGGGGAGACGGTGGTCAAAATCTGATTGGGGAAGAACTCGACGAGTTTCTCGGTGCCATACGGACGCAGGAATTGCAGCAAGCGCGAAGAATTGATGGCGGAATACAATATTTCAGCCTGGCAAACGACTTCGGGTATTCTAAAAACGACGCTGAGACTTTCCGCATCTGGCCGCGCGACAGCGTTATGGCGGATCTGATCCGCGTGGTGCGCACGTTCAAACCGGATGTGATCATCAATCGATTTGACCACCGGACCAGCGGCAGGACCCACGGTCACCATACAGCATCTGCCATCCTGGGGCGGGAGGCCTTTCTCTATTGCAATAGTCCACTGCACCAACGCGAGCTGTTGAAGGGCACCGCCCCCCATCTGGTGCAACGATTGTTCTTCAACACGTCTTACTTCTTCTACGGAAAAGAGCGATTCGACACCATGGATAAAAGTCATCTTTACCGGCTCGACGTCGGTGACTTTTACCCGCTCCGGGGCCAGTCTAACAACGAAATTGCTGCGCGGAGCCGCAGCATGCACAAATCTCAGGGCTTTGGAATTAACTCGAGCCGGGGCAGCTCTATGGAATATTTTGAGCGATTGGATGCCGGCAAAGAAGCCGGACATGCAGGCCCTTTCGACGGGTTGGATTTTTCATGGAATCGCATCAACGGTGGAGGCACGGTATCTAAAGTCATTGAGGAAGTGATCGCTCACTTCGACTTCACCCAACCCTGGATGAGCATCCCCCTGCTCCAAAGAGCGGAACAATACATGGAGGACCTTCCCGATCACGATTGGAAGCAAATCAAACTCGGGGAGATCCGTTCCATCATCCTCGATTGTGCCGGCATTTACACCGAAGCCCACGTCGGTATGCCCATTGTCAGTCCGGGTAGCCGATTGGAAGTTCATACCGAGTGCATAGCTCGCAATCCAGTGCGGGTAACGCTCAAGAAAATTGCGCTGCCTGCATTTTCGTACGATACGGCATTCGACCTGTTGCTTGAATCCAACGTAGCCCATTTCTGGAAACGGCCTTTCAAATTAGACCATGAGGCGAGCCTTACGGCGCCCTTTTGGTTGCTCAATGGAAGGCCGGATGGATATTACCCGGTGGCAACCCGTGATCAAAGGCTTTTACCTGAGCTGCCCAGAGAGCTCTACGCCAATCTGGAATTAGAGCTTTCAGGAAAAATGTATTCGGTCAGACGCGACATCGTTTTTAAAACCGACGATCCGGTCCTTGGGGAAGTAAAGGAGCCACTGGATGTGCTTCCACCAGCCGTGGTCGTGTCGGAGGATCCTCTCTACCTGGCCAACAAGGGTCTGGTGGATTGTAAGGTCCGCATTCGCGCCAATTGTGAAGGATGTTCCGTTGAAGTCCGCTTCAAGCTACCGGAAGGCATGCGGTCGCAACCGGAAAGGCAGGTACTGCAGTTTGAACGAGCCGGAGAAGAGCAAGTCCTTCACTTCAGCTTAGGCGGCATACCCGGCAATCCGGAACGCCTCGAATTGCCGGTACTCATCGACGAAACGCAGGCCTATTTTCTTAAATCCATCAAATACCCCCACATCCAACAACAGAGGGTGCTGACGCCCGCGATGTTGAGGGTAATCACCTCCGAGATCCGAACTACCAAAAAGCGCATTGCATACATCGAAGGCGCAGGTGATTACACCGATGACGCCCTTCGCAAAATGGGATATGAAGTGCATGCATTTTCTGCAGACAAGCTGGAAACAATCAGCAATAAAGATTTTGACGTCCTCCTGCTTGGAATCCGTGCATTCAACACGCAGGAAGCGCTCAAAAACGGCAAGAACCATTTCGAACGGTTTGTCTCGAAGGGCGGAAAGATCATCGTGCAGTACAACACCACGGCCGATCTCGTCACCAGGGATTTTGCACCGGCTGCTCTCACCATCGGCCGGGGCAGAGTTGCCGATGAGCGCGCGGCTGTCCGCGTCATCGCACCCGATCACCCGGTGCTGCATTCACCAAACGTCATTCGCTCCAGCGATTTTGAAAACTGGATCCAGGAACGCGGGTTGTACTTTCCATCGGAATATGCTCCGGCTTACGAAGAAATTCTTGGAATGAGCGACCCGGGAGAAAATGAATTGCGATCTGGCCTGCTCGTTTTAAGACATGGCAAGGGCGCATTCGTCTACACATCACTGGCATGGTTTAGGCAATTGCGCGCAGGTGTTCCTGGAGCTTACAGGCTGTTCAGCAACCTGGTATCTTTCTGATGAAATGAAAGAGCCCGTTCGCTGGAACCGCTACTACGCATTGGTTTTGCTGTTGCTGGCATTGTACATTGCCCTGTTGCGCGGCCTGTCCTGCATGTTTCCTCGCGAAGTGGCTCCCGCTGTTAACAAAACAGAGACGCGGTGAGTTCAGCAGACTGGATCGTATTGCTGGCAACGCTTGGGATCATCATCATATATGGGGCGCGCCAGTCGCGGAAACAGCACTCGCTCAATCAGTTCCTGTTGGGGAACCAGAACACGAGCTGGTGGAAAGTGGGGTTTACCGTCATGGCCACTCAGGCAAGTGCCATTACGTTTATTTCAACAACAGGCCAGGGATATTCTGACGGCATGCGGTTTGTTCAATTTTATTTTGGGTTACCCCTGGCGATGATCGTCATTTGCGCAAGTTTCATTCCGCGATTCTACCAGCTTAAGGTTTTTACGGCATACGAATACCTCGAACAGCGCTTCGATCTCAAGACGAGGAGTTTTGCAGCTGCGATATTTCTGTTGCAACGGGGTCTGGCCGCTGGCATCACCCTTTACGCACCCAGCATCATCCTGTCGTCGGTCTTCCACTGGGACCTTCAGTGGACCCATGTTTTCAGCGGATTAGCTGTAATTGCCTATACGGTGAGTGGAGGAGCGCAGGCCGTCACGCGCACGCAGCTTGGCCAACTGCTGGTGATCCTTTTGGGAATGGTCTTCATTTTTTTTCATATGCTCGAGGCGCTGCCACAGGGATATGGCGTGTCGGCTGCGGCACGAATTGCATCCTGGACCGGCAAAATGGATGCGGTTCAATTCGAATTGAACGCGGCAGACCGTTACAATTTCTGGGCCGGCATCGGAGGAGGTTTTTTCCTGGCGCTCGCCTATTTTGGAACAGACCAGTCGCAGGTGCAGCGCTACCTGGGGGCCCGCTCCGTCGCTGAAAGCCGCTGGGGTCTCATCCTGAACGGCATATTGAAGATCCCCATGCAGGCATTTATTCTTTTCTGCGGGGTATTGCTCTTTGCCGTGTTCCAGTTTGAGAAAACCCCGGTTCACTTCAACGAGAAACTGCTTACCGCACTGCGGCAATCACATCCAGCACAATACGCGTTGTGGCAGCAAAGAAATGACAGCCTGCACCTTGCGCTGGAAAGCATTCGAAACACATCCGATCAGGAAGGCCTCCGGCATCAGCTCACCACCCTAAACCAAGAGCGCACCCGGCTGAAATCGGAAGTCATTTCCTTCGTTAAAAGCAGCATGCCCGACCAGGAAGCCAACGACCGGGATTATATTTTTCTCCACTACATCACAAACTATCTCCCACGCGGTTTGGTGGGGCTCATGATCGCAGTCATACTCTGCGCGGCCATGTCGTCGATCTCAGCGGAACTCAACGCGCTTTCCGGCACCACCACGGTTGACATCGTTCGCCGGTCACTGCCATCGCTGTATGCTAAGTTGCCCGAACTGGGATGGTCGCGATTGATGACCGCATTCTGGGGCGTGGTTGCCATCTGCTTTGCATTTTATGCACAACTCTTTGAGAACCTCATCCAATTCATCAACATCGTTGGATCGCTATTTTACGGAACGGTACTCGGCATATTTCTATGTGCCTTCTACCTCAAACGAACTACCGGAAGGAGTGTTTTTCCAGCTGCTGTCGCTGCACAACTCACCACGCTGATGCTGTTTTGGTTAACCGACCTGGGCTTTTTGTGGTACAATGCCATCAGTTGCAGCATGGTTATGGTTCTGGCACTGAGCCTGGAATGGCTTCTGCCCCGGAAAGCAGACCGCATTGAGCATTCATAACACGTGCTGGCCAGTCATGAATTGGGAGGCGTCAAGTCGTGTGGTTCCTGCAAGGCCACATTTTCGTGCGCTTTGAGCAATCCCATTCAGATTTAGCATTCATTTCTGCCAATTTCGTCGAAACAAAAAAAAGCCGGACAGACATCCGGCTTTACATTTTCTCGCAATTGTGTGTAGGGCCTACGCGATCTGATCAATTGCTCCACTCCTGAATGGAAAGCTCGTTCATCTTCACGTATTCGTCGTTGCCTGCCTCAACAGCCATCGCTTTCGAACGCTGTGCTACTTCGATGGCCTCTGGCTTTCTTCCCAGTGATGCAAGGATGAGCGATTCGAGACGCAATTTCCAAAAGGTCGGCGCCAATTCGTTGGAGCGGTGTGCCCACTCGTAAGCTCTGGCCATATCCTTGTTGGCGTCGTAGTAATAACGCGCAGCCTGGTAGTAGTCGTTGCTCGAGGGGCCGGCGATGACTTTGTCGATGTTGGCCATGACTTTGCTGTCCACATCAAAGCTCAGCCGGATGGGCACCAGCGTCGACTCCCACACGAGATTCATGGTAGCCGATTCATTTTTGATGTCGTTGATGTCGATAAAGAACGTTTCGAAGGTGTAGGCCACGAGCATGTGGGGTTCAACAGAAACCCTCACCACTTCCTTAGTGCGGTCGTAATCCTGAGGGACTCCCGAAACATTGGCATCGGAATAGAGGATAATTTCCCACATGTCCTTGCCGGGTACCGTGAACAGGGCATAAGTCCCTTTGGGAACGGGGCGACCTTCGACCTTGACGTCTTCGCTGAAACTAACCCTGGTCGCCGCGTTGGCTCCCGTGCGCCACATTTTGCCATAGGGCACCAGCGGATTCGCGTCACTGAAAATGTTGCGGTTCTTCATCCCCGGCCGGGAATACTCGATGGTAATGGTGCCGAGTCCAACTTTCTGCTCGAGTTTACACAGCGGGCTCGGTGCGGGAACGGAGATCTGTCCAACCACGGGAAGGACCGCCAGCGCTCCAAGAAATACGAGGATTTTTTTCATAGCTAGGTGTTTTTTAACCTATTAACGCGAAAGCAGGCAAATGGATCAAAAAAATAAATTCTTTCATATTATGAAAATTAATAATATGTATTACCTTTGTGTCATTGCGAAACACTAAAAACCGAAGATATGATCATCGCAACGACCTGTGTGCTCTGCTTTCTTGGTAGCTGGTTTCTCCTTCAGATGAAGATTTCCGAACAGGAGCAATAGATCAGCGCAGTGCGATCTCCTGGATGCACTCCTCTCCCAGATGATCGTTTAACTGATTAATTATCAAATCTTTATTATACATTAGCTCAGCCCGCAATGCGGCGGAGGAGAGTTGTATGGCCAGCTTCCCTCGAGAAAACTGCACTGATTCCGTGTAGCTTTTGAACTGTGGATACAATGCCTCCCAGGCATCGCTGAGCCTGCTCTGCAGCAATTTATCGCGCAGCTTGTCGCGACTTGCAACCCGCCGGAGCAAGTCTTTCAAATTCCACTCGTGCTGTTCCATTCAATTGCTTTAACATTTTGACTATCAGGTGCTTTGCTAAACAACCCACGCCCCCCTATCCAGTGCGTGGTACCTGACAGGTAGTTTTAGCGATTCACCTACTCTCTGTATGCGTTCCCGGTGTGTATCGCTAATAAAACACTGTCCGACCCCTTCAGATTCCAGCAAATGGGCAAATTGGAGCACTCTGTTGGCGTCGAGTTTGGCAAAGATATCGTCCAGCAGAACGATGGGGGAAGATCCCGTCGCCGATTTCATAAAAGAATATTGTGCAAGTTTAAGGGCTGCCACAAAGGTTTTGCATTGCCCTTGCGAGCCGCGTTGTCCAATCGGGCGTTCGTCCATCAGACAATCCAATCGGTCCTTATGGATGCCGGCATTGGTCCGCATGGTTGCCAGATCACGCGACCTGGTTTCCATCAACCGGGTGGAAAAGTCTGTTTCTGCATCAGACCCATAGCGAAGTCCGGCACTTTGTGAGCTCAGGCTGATGGTATCGATGTAGCGGCAAACCAAGGGTTCCAAAATCCGGCAAAGGTCCCTTCTCTTCTCATAAAGCCTTGACGCCTGCTGACATAGCCCGTGATCCAGTGCGTCAAGCACCGGATGATCGGCCCGACCGGAAAGGTGCATTTGGCGAAGTGCAGCATTCCGGTGCTTCAACAGTTTATTGTAGGCAAGTAAGTTCTCCAGGTATTTGCGATCGGTCTGAACGAGGATCTGGTTGAGGTATTTGCGCCTGGCTTCAGCAGCATGAATGAGCTGGTAGACGTCTTCAGGAGCTAAAAGCACTACGGGAATTTTGCCAATGTGTTCGAGCGGCCTTGCGTATTTCCGACCGTTCCAGCTCCAGGAACGGGTCTGTGGAGGCTGAAACTTGACAACCAGTTGGTACCGTGCATCCTCTCCCCGAAAGTCCGCCTCCAGACGAAAAAAACCAGCGCCCTCCGCAACGAGTTCCTTATCGGAATGCTGCGCAAAACTCTTGGTGAGCCCAAGGTAATAAATGCAGTCCAGCAAGTTCGTTTTCCCGGCTCCGTTGTCTCCGCTGATAAAATGGAATCCCTCGCCTGCCTCCAGGGTCAAGGCCCGGAGATTCTTAAAGTTTGCAATGGTGAGTTGTTGGAGGATCAAGATGGATGCCAATCTGCCGCAAAGATGGCCATCTGCAGATAAACCTATAGAGCTATGCTTCGAATTTTCGCCCAGAACCGCTTCCCTCCTGTTCCGGAGGGTCCCTTGCGGTTCTACAATTGGCTTACTTTTACGCCCTAAATTGGACTCATGAAATTCATTTCTTGCTTTTTTGCCTTTTTGACGCTGTCCGTAAACCTGTTGGCCCAGGGCAGAATGACAGAAGATCTCCTGTGGTCCCTCGGACGCGTGTCCGGAGAATCGCTGTCTCAGGACGGCAAATACGTTTATTACACCGTGACCCGCTATGATCCTGCGACGAATAAATCAACTACCCAGCTATACATCTCAGACCTTTCCGGCAGGAATGCAAATAAGATCTCTGAAGCAAAAGCTTATGCGGGCAATGTTGCATTTGATGGGGGAGGCAATTTGATGTATGCCAAAGACGGGCAGGTGTTCCACGACCTCATCCAACGCAATCTAGGAATCGAAGGGCTGGAGTACTCCAATTTCCGGATCTCTCCCGGAGGAAGGCACATTGCCTTTTCCCGCTCGGTAAAAATTGATCAGACGAAAGCTGACCGTCACCCCGATTTGCCGCTTGCGTCAGCCTCTGTGTACGATGACCTGATGTTCCGGCATTGGAACGTCTGGGAAGACGGCGCCTACAACCACATTTTTATTGGCCGCCTGAGTCCCGATGGCATTGCCCAGGAAACCGATATCATGCCGGGAGAAGCCTACGATTCGCCAACGGTACCTTTTGGCGGTGCTGAAGACCTCTGTTGGAGTAAGGATGGGAAATGGCTGGCCTATGTGTGTGTTAAGAAAAAAGGGAAAGATTACGCAGTTAGTACCAATTCGGACATTTACTTATACCACCTCGAGACCAGGCAAACGCAGAATGCTTCGCAAAATCTGGCGGGTTACGACAAAGACCCACAGTTTTCACCGGATGGAAAATACCTGGCCTGGCTCAGCATGAGCCGCGATGGTTATGAGTCGGACAAAAATGATTTAATCATCATGGACCTGGCAACGCGAAAGCAGTACAACGTGACCAGAACCTGGGATGAGACCATCAATCATTTCATCTGGAGTCCGGATTCACGGTCGGTGTTTTGCAACCTGCCCTATCGCGGCAGCATCCAGCTCTTTGAAATTGGATTGGCCAATGCGTTCTCCGACTCCCCCATGCCAAATTACCGCCAAATAAGCCATGGCGATCATGATTACGCCTCGATTCTTGGCGTTTCCGGAGATGAGCTTGTTTGTACCCGCAACGATATGAACCATGCCCCGGAAGTGTATGCCGTAAACATCCAGACGGGACAAACCCGGCAGATCACTCGGGTCAACGACGAAGCCTACCAGGGGATCAGGCCCTGCCCGGTCGAAAAACATTGGATCCGGACATCGGATAAGAAGAACATGCTCGCCTGGGTAATCTTTCCACCGGATTTTGATCCAACCCGGAAATACCCGACCCTACTTTATTGCCAGGGAGGCCCACAATCTGCCCTGACGCAGTTTTATAGTTTCCGATGGAATTTCCAGCTCATGGCTTCAAAGGGTTACATCGTCGTGGCCCCTAACCGTCGCGGCATGCCGGGTTGGGGCAGGCAATGGAACGAGCAAATTTCGGGTGACTGGGGAGGTCAGTGCATCTCGGATTACCTTTCCGCTATCGACCAGGTTTCTAAAAAACCGTACGTCGATGTGGACAGAAGGGCGGCTGTGGGTGCCAGTTTTGGAGGGTACTCGGTATTTATGCTTGCCGGTTTGCACGAAAACCGCTTCAAAACTTTCATCTCACATTGCGGGTCGTTCAACCTTGAATCGTGGTATGGCAGTACGGAAGAAATGTGGTTTGCCAATTGGGACTTAAAGGGCCCTTACTGGAATAAGAAATATGCTAAAGCCTACCAGCGCCATTCGCCCCATCGCTGGGTACATCGCTGGAACCGCCCCATCCTCATCATCCAGGGTGGCCGGGATTACCGCATTCCGGACACTCAGGCTTTTGAAGCCTTTACTGCCGCGAAGATGCTAGGCCTGCCCTCGCGATTGCTTTATTTTCCCGACGAAGGGCACCACGTCCTCAAGGTCCAGAATGGTCTGCTTTGGCAGCGGGAGTTCTTTACCTGGCTCAGAGAAACCTTGTGAGTCCCGAAGGGTCAGGATCAATGGATTATTTTTGCAAGAACTTAAACACTTCGGGGGATGGCAGCCAAAAATCGAGTCGAGCGAACGGGCACCAAGAGCGCCGGGGCAACAAACCAATACAGCAAGGCACTGTGGGAGCAATGGTACCGGACAATTTTAAGGATCCGGCGCTTTGAGGAAAAAACCCTCATGATGTACTCCCAGCAGAAGATCCGCGGATTCCTCCACGTTTACATCGGCCAGGAAGCCATCGCAGCCGGGTTGATAACTGCCATCCGCTCTGAGGATGCGTTGATCACCGGTTACCGTCAGCATGGAATCGCCCTTTCGAGGGGACTCTCCGCCAAAGCCTGCATGGCCGAGCTTTTTGGGAAAGCGGATGGATGTGTGAAGGGCAAAGGTGGGTCAATGCACTTTTTTTCCAAGGAGCACCGCTTTTTTGGCGGCAATGGCATTGTGGGTGCACAGATTCCGATCGGGACGGGCATTGCATTTGCTGAAAAATACCAGCAGAGCGGAAACCTCTGCGTCACCATGTTTGGAGACGGGGCAGCCCGTCAGGGGGCATTGTATGAATCGTTCAACATGGCCATGACCTGGAAGTTGCCGGTAATCTACATTGTCGAAAACAATGGCTATGCCATGGGAACCTCTGTTGCCAGGACAAGCAATGTGCAGGAACTGCATTCCATCGGTAAGGCCTTTGATATGCCTTCCGAGGCTGTCGACGGCATGCACCCCATTCCGGTACACGAAGCACTGCTCCGCGCTTCGGAGTATGTGCGTTCGGGCAAGGGCCCGTACTTTTTGGAAATCCGTACGTATCGCTACAGAGGCCATTCCGTTTCGGACCCGGCGAATTACAGGACCAAAGAAGAACTTGCACACTACAAAACCCTTGACCCGCTCGAGGTCGTAGAAGCTGACCTCCTGCGTAACAAGCTGCTGAATGCTGCAGAGGTAGCCGCAATCCAGCAGGAAGTACAAGCTGAGATGGAAGAAGCCGTAACTTTTGCTGAGGCTTCCCCCTTCCCTTCTGCCGAAGCTCTTTTTGAAGACAACTACACTCAGGCTGATTACCCCTTCATTGCAGAATAGACCCGGGTGTATCCTCCATTTCCCGGTATGAATTGGCCAGGCTGTATTATTTTTGCGCAGTTTTTAGAATTTTTAAAGAAATAAGGATATGGCCAAAGGCTACCGCGCCCATGTAAAGCCCAAATCGGTTCAAACTCCGGTTGGCAAGGATGCAACGCTGATCGACATTGCCGAAGTCAAGCACCAGGCTGAAGACTTCTTTGAGAAAAACAGGAAGTTCATCCTGGGTGGGCTCGTTGGGTTGGTTATCGTTGTAGGGGGATGGCTCTCATACAAATTCCTCTACCAGGAACCACAGAATAAGGAAGCCCTTGAGCAGATGTACCAGGCCGAATTCCTGTTTGAAAAGGACTCCTTCGCGCTCGCACTGGAGAACCCGGGAGGCGGTTTTGCCGGTTTTGCAGAAATCGCTGACCAGTTTGGAGGCACACCTGCTGGCAATCTGGCCAGGTATTATGCAGGGCTCTGTTGTATGCAGCTCCGCCGGTTCGAGGAAGCGCGCAGTTATTTCGAAGATTTCAAAGCAGGAGGGAAAGTGATGCCTACGCTTAAGTACGGCATGCTTGGCGATGTCCATGCCGAGCTCAACGATTTTGACCAGGCCCTGGCGTTTTACGAAAAGGCCGCAAGCGGAAAGGAAAATGACTTGCTCACCCCGGTTTACCTCAAAAAAATTGGCGTGTTGAAGCAAAAACAAGGTGACAACGCCGGTGCGCTTCAGGCCTTCAAAACCATCAAGGAAAAGTTTCCGAACTCCCCTGATGGGAATGGCATCGACAAATTCATCATACCCCTGGAATAAAAGAACGGATGGCAGGTGTGCTGCCCGACCGGGGGAGCCTGCTTCCCACTGAGCGCGAAGCGGCTAAGTCCTACCGATATGGCCTTGCCGTTGCATTGTGGCACCCGGAAGTCACCGAATCCCTGCTAAAGGGTTCTTTAGCGGTCTTTGATGCCTGCAGCGTTGAGCCATCGCACCTGACGGTTCACAGGGTTCCCGGTTGTTACGAACTTCCGCTGGCAGCTAAATGGCTCCTTGAACACCATCAGGTCGATGCGGTCGTAGCCCTTGGCTGTTTGATCCGCGGAGAAACCCAACACGATGACATCATTGCCAGGGCAACTGCCGGTGGGCTCCTGCAAATTTCGCTCGAGTGGTCGCGACCTGTAGCCTTTGGTGTGCTGACCGTGGCTACCCTGGATCAAGCCCGAGCGAGGGCGGGCGGCGAGTGGGGCAACAAAGGCGCTGAGGCAAGTGTTAGTGCAATCAGGATGCTCTGTTTGCGTGGCACCACTCCCCTCATTCCGGGCTATCCGTTCACAGACACGCCATGATTGAAGCACTGCAGTTTGTAGAGACGGGGTATTTGAAACTCGATGGAGGTGCCATGTTTGGTGTGGTTCCAAAAACGATCTGGGAGAAACTCAATCCGCCAGACGAGCGCAATCTGTGCACCTGGTCCATGCGATGTCTGCTCATCTCCACAAATGACCGGAAAATACTCGTTGACACCGGCATGGGCGACAAGCAGGATGCAAAATTCCGGTCATTCTTTTACCCTCACGGGGGTTCTCTTGAGCATGGTCTTCAGAGCCTGGGCGTTCCTCCCGAAGCCATCACCGACGTGTTGCTTACCCACCTCCATTTTGATCACTGCGGCGGCGCCGTAATCCGCGACGCCGGGGGGCAGCTGGTGCCGGCATTTCCCAATGCCCGTTATTGGAGCAACGAGCGGCACTGGGATTGGGCTTGCAAGCCCAACGACCGCGAGCGCGCTTCATTCCTCCGCGAAAATTTCATTCCGCTGCAGGACCATGGCGTATTGCATTTCATCGAAAACGACAAGGCCACCACTGAATGGCTTCCAGGAATCAACCTTCGTTTTCTTTATGGGCATACGGAAGCTATGATGATCCCTGAAATTGATTTTGAAAACCGCAAGTACATTTATTGCGCCGACCTGATCCCAAGCAGCCACCACATTGGGATGCCCTACATCATGAGTTACGACGTACGCCCGTTAGTTACCTTGCAGGAGAAAGAAATTGTTCTCCGTCAGGCTGCTGACCACGAACACGTCCTTTTACTGGAACACGACCCCATTGTCAGTGCCCTAACGATCGTTCGTAACGAACAGGGAAGAATTGTTGCCGGCAGACAGGTTAGCATTTGATGTCGAAAGCCTGAGTTCCCAACATCTTATTGGATGCGCTCTCCCCATTGGCAATTTAGCTCAGTCCCTCAGCCTTAAAGGTACTTTGAAAGTCGCCATTTCACTGCCGGAATATACAGAGCAATCCCCGCTCCCTCGTTCACTGCGCTCGCGGGCATGAGCGGTCTGACGCGCGCAATGGGGGCGTTACCCGAAGTGTTCCTTACAGGGCGTTTTCACCGCTAGCTGCGGTCAAATTCCAGCCGCATGCCAAATTTTCCCCGAATGACTGATCGGCCATCGTAAACCAGTTGGCCGTTGACCAACGTTGCGGCAACCCGCCCGTGCAGCGTGACCCCTTCCAGCGGGGACCATCCGCATTTGTACAGCAATTGCGCTTTATCCACATGGGTTTCACCCTTCAAATCGAGTAACACCAGATCCGCATAATACCCTTCCCGGACAAACCCCCGATCGCGGATACCAAAACAGATGGCCGGATGGTGCGCCATTTTTTCGACAATAAAGGGCAAATCCCAGCCATAACGCTCCGACATTTCCACCATGAGTAAAAGGCTGTGTTGTACAAGTGGAAGCCCTGAAGGCGCCTGCGCATAGGGCTTCTGCTTTTCCTCAAGCGTATGCGGAGCGTGGTCGGTCGCAACCACATCGAGTCCTCCCTCCTTGAGTGCTTGAGCCAGCGCCGATCTGTCTGATGCCTCCTTTATGGCCGGATTGCACTTGATCAGGTTACCGAGGCTTGCATACTTGCTGCTGTCGTAAAAAAGGTGGTGTACGCACACTTCGGCAGTTATGCGCTTTTGAGACAATGGCAGGCCGGTTTCCATCGCAAGTGCCTCTTCGCGCGTACTCAGGTGAAGAATGTGCAATCGCGTACCAAAACGTCGTGCAAGAGAAATGGCAAATCCGGAACTGATGGTGCAGGCTTCGCGGCTTCTGATGAGTGGATGGTAGGCGGCCGTGAGGTCTGAGCCAAGCTTCGAACGGTATATCTCCGCATTGGCCCTGATGGTAGATTCGTCCTCGCAATGGGTAGCAATTAGCGCGGGGGCCTCCCCGAACAGGCGTTCCAAAGCTGTTGCATCGTCGACCAGCATATCGCCCGTTGAAGAGCCCATGAAGATCTTGATTCCGCAAACATTCCGATAATCGACCCTTAACACCTCCTCAGCGTTTGAGTTGGATGCACCCATGTAAAACGAATAATTGGCCGCGCTTCTTTCCCGGGCAAGCTGATACTTCTCTTCGAGGGCTGTGCGGTTCAATACGGGCGGAACGGTATTCGGCATTTCCATAAAACTGGTGACCCCACCGGCAACTGCAGCCCGGGATTCCGTGAAGATATCGGCCTTATGCGTTAGGCCGGGTTCACGGAAGTGCACCTGATCGTCTATGCATCCAGGCAACAGGCACTTGCCTTGTGCATCGAGGACACTGGCGCTGGCATCGGAAATGTCGGTGTCAATTCGGGCAATGCGCGACCCTTCGATCATCACGTCAGAAGTAAAGCTGCTCCCCTCGTTGATGATCAGAGCGTTTTTAACAATTAATTTATTCATAATGATTGCAAAGGATCTTTAAAACAGTACGCCGCCTGACAAAGCTTTACGATTTTCGCGGATGTTATGGGTTCTTATCTTCCGCGATCGACAAAAGTAGGCATTCTCGGTGGTGGCCAGCTCGGAAAAATGCTTGCGCAGGAAGCTTCGCGATTTGATGTGGACCTTTCTTTTTTAGATCCTTCAGCCTCATGCCCCGTTTCAAAAATCAGCCCCTCATTTACCTGCGGGGATTTTAACCAATACGATGACGTCTTAAATTTTGGCAGACCGATGAATGTCGTCAGCGTGGAGATCGAGCATGTAAACGTCGAAGCGCTGCGCCAGCTCGAACGCGAAGGGGTTCGGGTTTACCCACAGCCTGAGGTTCTTTCGCTCATCCAGGACAAAGGATTGCAAAAGCAATTTTATCGCAAACATGGCTTGCCAACCGCTGATTTTGATTTATTTGACGGCAAGTCGTCGCTTCGCTCGGCAATCGGGTCGAATGCATTCGACTTTCCATTTGTCGTCAAACTGAGAAAAGGAGGATATGACGGACGCGGCGTTTTCATCATTTCACGGCCAGAGCAACTCGGGCAAGTACCTGATGTTCCCGTCCTGGTAGAATCCATGGCAGCAATCGACAAAGAAATCGCCGTCATCGTTGCACGAGACCGTAGCGGGAATGCCACAGCCTACTCGCCTGTTTCGATGGAATTTCATCCGGAAGCCAACCTCGTAGAAGACATTCTGTGTCCGGCAGAAATTCCGCCAACTGCAGCTGAATCGGCAACCCACATTGCCCTAAAGGCCGCAGAACATCTCGGTGTGACGGGGCTGCTGGCAGTGGAGATGTTTTTTAATAAAGACGGGAGCCTGTGGATCAACGAAATGGCACCCAGGCCGCATAACAGCGGCCACCTGACCCTCAACAATGGTGCGGCCAGTCAGTTTGAAAACCACCTGCGCATCCTTTGTGACCTCCCGCTTGGCAGCGGGACGTGGAAACTTCACAGCATGATGGTTAACCTTCTCGGCGAACCAGGTCATGAAGGACTCGCCGTATACCACGGACTCGACGAAATTTTGACACTTCCCGGCGTGCACCTTTACCTTTACGGCAAGGATCAAACGCGCCCTCACCGCAAGATGGGTCATATTAACATTACAGGCGACTCCGCTGAGTCCTGCCGTCAAACAGCATCAGCCATTCGAAAAAAAATAAAAATAACCACATGAAAGACTCTCCGAAAGTTGGCATCATTATGGGTTCCGACAGCGACCTGCGCATCATGAAAGAAGCTGCCGACATCATGGATCAGTTCGGCATTGCTTACGAGTTGCGCATCGTTTCCGCACACCGCACGCCGGATCATATGTTTGAATACGCCAAATCGGCAAAGCAACGGGGCCTTTCGGTGATCATTGCCGGCGCGGGGGGAGCCGCACACTTGCCTGGGATGGTTGCCTCGCTTACTTCGCTACCCGTCATCGGCGTTCCCATACGCTCAGCCCATTCCATCGACGGCTGGGACTCCATCCTTTCCATACTTCAGATGCCAACGGGTGTACCGGTTGCAACGGTCGCACTCAATGCAGCAAAAAACGCGGGGTTACTGGCCTGCAGGATCCTGGGCGCGTCAAATGCTTCCATACAGTCTGATCTGGAAGCCTTCCAGATGGAGTTGGATGCCCAGATCCGGGGAAAAGATCAAAAATTACAGGACCGGCTGTGGCCAGAAAAGCACCTTCTATAAGAGTTCCCAAGTTATGAGCGGGGTAAAGACTTTAGCCATTCACCTGAAGTTACGACCCTTTCCTTGCAAAGGCTTCAAATATCGAGCGGAAGTCAGCGGGTTTGAGGCTTGCTCCCCCCACCAGGACACCATCGATGTCGGGCTGGGAGGCAAATCCCGCAGCATTGTTGCCCTGGACGCTGCCGCCATACAAGATGCGGGTCCGTTCTGCCTCGATGCCCATCACGTCCATCAATCTCGAACGAATGAACACGTGCATCTGCTGAGCCATTTCGGGACTCGCGTGTTTTCCGGTTCCAATGGCCCATACCGGTTCATAAGCAACGACCAGGTTTTGAGCATTTAATTTGAGCTCATTCGGAAGGTCGTCAGCCAACTGTCGGGCAATAAATTCCAGTTCGGCTCCCGATTCGCGTATGGGAAGGTCTTCCCCACAACAGTATATGGGCGTTAACCCATTGGCGATTGCCTGAGCCATCTTTTCCGGCATTCGAAGGCTTTCCATTGGATTGCGGAGCCGGCACTCGCTGTGCCCCAGGATCACATAACGGCAGCCCAGGTCGCGCAGCATGGCCGCCGAAATTTCAGAAGTATAGGCCCCTGACAGGTGCTCGCTGCAATTTTGGGCCCCAAGACAACCCGCATTGCCCAGGCTTGGACCAAGCGTTGCCAAATGCGTAAAGGGAGGACACACTACCAACTCAGGATGCCCACAAAGCATTTCGGCACCATATGCCTCTACGAGCGTGCCAGCGCCTCCGGGCAGCGTATTCATTTTCCAGTTGGCAGCCACCATGGGGAGCCTCTTGCCTTTTGCCTTCATGTGGGCAAAAATAGCAGAAGCCCTGCGATTCGTCGAAAAAGGTCGGGTTGATCACAACCCGGCGCTAGGCCTGCCACCCTTCAAATTGCCCCGGCAAATGACGAAGATACCGGAATGCGCCTGTAAAGAAATTGATAAGATATTGAGCGACAACGACTGTTGCGCTCAAAATCCTCCCCTCCCGCACCAAAACAGCTATTTTTGTGACTTTGCCGCATGGATGTAAAAGGAATAACCGCCAGCACGCCTCAGACGGTGGCCAAACGGGAGTTTGTTGACCGGGACATCAGTTGGCTGCATTTTAACTACCGCGTGCTGCAGGAAGCGCGTGATCCCGACGTACCCCTGCTCGAACGGTTGAAGTTTTTGGCCATTTACTCCTCAAACCTCGGTGAGTTTTTCCGGGTCCGGGTTGCCCATCATAAAAATCTCGCCAAGTTGGGCAAAACGACGAAAAAGCAACTGGACTACAACCCCCGGGATCTGCTGAAACAGTTGTACCGCATGGCCAACCAGCAGCTCAATGAATTCAACGAAATATTTGATCAACAGATCATTCCGGAGCTGCGGCGGCACAAGATTTTCCTGCTCTCCCACCTGGAAACCACAGAATCACACCAGCTTTTTCTCGAACAGTACTTCAACGAAAACCTGCTGCCTTTTGTACAGCCGGTATTGCTGCAGGGCGATAAGATCAAACCATTTCTGAACAATTCCGAATTGTACCTTGCTGTACTCTTGCAGGACAAAGACCCTCTGCTCCAGGGAAGACATTATGCGGTAGTTAAAATTCCTTCCGACCACCTACCCCGCTTCATTGAGCTTCCGGGGGACGGAGATAAACATGAAGTGATCCTGCTGGATGAGATCGTACGTTTCTCTCTCAAATGGTTATTTCCCGGCTACGACATCATCGAATCCTTCAGCATAAAACTCACGCGCGATGCCGAGCTCTACATCGAAGATGAATTCACCGGCGACCTGCTCGACAAGATCAAACACAGTCTGATCAAACGAAATATTGGGCCTGCTTCGCGCCTGGTTTACGATGAAGCCATGCCAAAGGACATGCTTCAATTCCTTTTAAAATTGCTTGAAATCGACAAAGACGACCTTACACCGGAAGGGAGATACCACAATAACTTTGACTTTATTTCCTTTCCTGATTTTGGCAAAAAGGAATTAAAAAACAAGGCGTTGCGCCCGATTGATTACGCCGGACTTCCCCGTGGATGTTCGCTGTTCGACCGGATAAACGATGAGGAGCACCTGCTGTGCTTTCCCTACCACAACTATGAGCCCGTGGTACAGTTTTTCGAGCAGGCAGCCAAAGATCCCGCGGTCAGCTCCATCAAGATCACCCAATACCGTGTTTCTAAAAAATCACGCATCATGGATGCGTTAAAACTGGCAGCCAACGAAGGCAAGAACGTCTTCGTTTTTATTGAGGTGAAGGCCCGGTTTGACGAAGCAAACAACCTTGCATGGGGAGAGGAACTTGAAAAAGCAGGCGTAAAAGTCCGTTATAGTTTCCCAGGATTGAAAGTACATTCCAAAACGGCCCTGGTTACGAGGAAGGAAGGAGACGAAACCGTACATTACGCTTATTTATCGACCGGAAATTTTCACGAGCAGACCGCGAAGCTCTACGTAGATTACGGATTCTTCACCAGCGACGAGGCGCTGACCTCGGAAATAAGCCGCTTCTTCAATTTTCTTGAAAATATCCGGTTGCCGAACACAGGATTCAAACATCTGCTCATCGGCCAGTTCAATTTAAACGACGAGATACACAATCTGATCGAATTTGAGAAGGAGCAGGCAAGGCAAGGTAAAGAAGCAAAGATCATTCTGAAGCTGAATAACCTGCAGGATTACGACATCATCCAGATGTTGTACGATGCATCGGATGCTGGCGTTAAAATCCACCTCATTGTTAGGGGTATTTGTTGTGCGATTGCGGGAAAGCGTGGAATGAGCTCCAATATTTCCGGCATGGCCATGATCGACCGGTTTCTGGAGCATTCCCGCGTTTATTATTTTTATCATGGCGGAACTGAAAAAGTATTTCTTTCATCTGCCGACTGGATGGCCCGCAACCTGCATTTCCGGATCGAAATGGCATTTCCTGTATATCAGCCTCAACTCAAACAAATCGTCATCGACAACATTGACTACCAACTCCGGGACAATGTCAAAGCGCGCGATCTTGACTACAAACACTACAATCAATACAGGAGGGATGAGCACAAAAAGAAATTTCAATCCCAGCTTGAGATGCACCGCTATTTCCGGGATCTGAACCGCGACTGGCTCCGGAAGATGGCGTCTGCTTCGTTTAAACCGGAATAGGGTCATGGAATCATCAAATGAAATCTGCCTGCTCTTCAGCGCCTTTCCGGATGAAGCGTCAGCATTTCAATGTAGTGAATACCTGCTCAATAACAAACTCGCGGCTTGTGTGCAGCGAACCCCGGTATTGTCAAATTATCTGTGGAAAGAGGGAATCGAGAGCAGCGAAGAAATCAATTTGATCGCCAAGACCTTGCCTGATACTGCAGCGCTGGCTCATCAGGCCATCCGTCGAATGCATCCCTATGAAATTCCCCTGATCGCAACCTTAAAGGTCTCTGTAAACGAGGACTACATGACTTGGATGAATCGCGTGCTGAAGTGAGTGCCGTTCAACCAATAGGCGCCTTCTATAGATCCCGCACAATCAGTTAATCCGCGTCGCCGTTGCTGCTGTCAGCAGATTTATTCATTAAAAATGCCTTGAGAAATTCGTCGAGGTAGCCATCGAGCACCAGTTCAGTCTGGGCAGTCTGATAGCCGGTGCGATGATCCTTCACCCTGCGGTCGTCCAGCACGTAAGAGCGGATCTGAGATCCCCACTCATTCTTCATTTTCGTCGCTTCAACCTTACTTTTTTCAACCATCTGGCGTTCCAGTTCCCGTTCGTAGAGTTTGGACTTCAGCAATTGAATTGCCTTGTCGCGATTCTGGTGCTGGGAACGTTCCTGCTGGCATTCTACCACGATTCCACTGGGGAGGTGCCTGACGCGCACGGCAGATTCCGTTTTGTTGACATGCTGGCCGCCCGCTCCGCTCGACCGGAACGTATCCCATTCGAGATCTGAAGGGTTTACATCAATTTCAATGCGGTCGTCGATCAACGGATGAACAAAAACCGAAGAGAAGGAAGTCATGCGTTTGCCTTGTGCGTTGAAAGGACTCACGCGAACCAGGCGGTGCACCCCATTTTCTCCCTTGAGCAATCCGTAAGCATAGTCTCCTTGCACTTCGAGCTCCGCCGTTTTGATCCCGGCGACATCCCCTGCCTGATAGTTGATCTGGCTCACTTTGTAGCCGTTGCGCTCCGCCCACATCTGATACATCCGGTACAACATGGCTGACCAGTCGCAACTCTCTGTGCCACCGGCTCCCGCATTGATCTCAATGACGCAACTCAGTTCGTCTTCCGGTTTATTCAGCGTAGAACGGAATTCAATGTCGTCGATGAGCGCCAGGCAATCGTTGTATTTTGCATCCAGCTCCTCCTCGGAAACTTCGCCGGCATCAAAAAACTCCATCAGCACCTCAAGATCAGCAACCGCTGAATCTGCCTGCCCGTAGGAGGCAAGCCACTTTTTAGCCGACTTCAATTCTTTCATAACGGCTTCCGCCCTCTCCGGCTGGGTCCAGAACGCAGGATCGCCTGCCTGTTGTTCTTTGTCTTCTATGTCGAGTTTCTTTTTGTCGACGTCAAAGAAACCCCCTTAGCTCACCGAGCCTTCTCTTTAAATCCTTGTATTGATCGATGGTCATCGATGAAGATTTAAAATGTTAAAAATCAGGAGGAGGCATCCATTTAGTTAGACGCTCCTCCTGTTAAATTCCACCATGCGGATTGGCATAACCCGGGCGCGTTTGTTAATTCAACACCTTGCGTACCTCGATGTAAAACACCAGTTCGGAGTTTGCCGGGATGGTCGGTGGGGCACCTTCTGCTCCATAGGCAAGCGCTGCGGGGACGAACAAAGTGGCTTTGGATCCCTCAGGCAGATATGAAACGCCTTCGTCCCATCCTGGAATGACTTCTCCCCTGCCGAGATTAAATAAAAACTCGCTACCACGCGACCAGGAATCGTCAAAGCGCGTTCCATCTGTCAACATGCCGTAATAATGCACGCTAACAGATTTGCCGTTTTCCGGTTTAGGTCCTGACCCCATCTCGTGAACGATGTACTTCAGACCACTTTCTGTTTTAGTGAGGGTTGCATCGAGTTTACCGGCTTTGTATTGGGCCAGTACTTCGTTTGCTTTTTTGACAACCGCTTCAGCTTCTCCTTTGATGGCCTCCGCCCTTTCTGCAGCAGCGCGCTTTTCGATTTCCATATCTTGCTGGAAACCGGCATCATCCTTTTTGTCGATCAGGCTGACATGAAGGGCAATCTTCTCCGTATTGGGCAGGTTGAATCCCTTTTTCATGTCTTCGGTGAGCGGCTGGTAGACGATGGCGCTGTCGCCGGGTGACATCATGGAAAGGGCTTCGAAAATGGGCTGAGCCTTTTCGATGGCTTGCTTTTCCACCTTGGGCAGCTTGAACCGGATGACGTCCATCTCCCGTACCGACGAATAGAGCGTCGAATCGCCATCCTTAATGTGGTAGCGGAAGTAAAGGTAGTCTCCTTCCTTGACGACTTCACCAGGAGCGTCATTGATAATATCAATTTCAAAACCGCTCAGCGTCAATTGCTGCTTCTTGCTGCAAGACACCGATACCGTTAATACTGCCAACAACGGCAGCCATACATTTGTAAATATTTTCATTGGTAAAGTGATTTCATGTTATGCTGGTTACCGCAGGAACGGGATTTTCTGCTATTGCCTGCTTCAACCTGGAAATCGTTTCTTCCAGGGTGCACTTGCAATAGCCTCCGGATGCATTGCGGTGTCCACCACCGCTAAAGTAACGGCTGCAGATCTGTTGAACGGAATAGTCTCCTTTGGAGCGAAGGGACAACTTCACAATAGCGGGCTGGTTCATCACCAGCGCCCCAACTTTTACCGATTTCAGCATCATGAGGTAGTTGATGATGCCTTCGGTGTCACCGCGCTGGATGTCAAAATTGCGGTAGTCCTCACGGGTGAGCCAGATCAGCCCGAACTGCTGCTCCGGAAAGAGTTCCATCCGATTGTGCAGGCAATGCCCCAATAGTTTCAGGTACTTATCGGGGTATGAATTGTTGACCAGTTCCTGAATGCGGGTGTCGTTGAGTCCGGCTGATTTAAAGCGGGCGAGTATGCTGAATACGCGTTCGCTGGTGGCGTGACGGAAAGAACCCGTGTCGGTCATGATCCCCGTATAAAGGCATTGCATGACGAGCATGCCGGGAAGCTTCCCGGGCTGTATTTTTTCAATGATGTTGAACACCAATTCAGAAGTGGAACTTGCAGACACTTCAGAAAACATCAGATCAGCGATGGGAAAAGGGTCTATGTGGTGATCGATCATAACCCGGGGAGCCTGATTGGCCTCGACCAGGGGCGCAATTTTGTCGATGCGGTCCAACGAATTGAAATCGAGCAAAAATACCAGCTCTGCCTTGCGGATCACCTCGGTAACCAGACCAGGCTCGAGGTCGTATACGAGGATTTCTTCCGTCTGCGGCATCCATTCAAAATTGACGGGATATTCACTGGGAAAAATGACCCTTACATTGTGATTCAGAGACTGCAGAAAAAGACTCAATCCAAGGCAAGATCCAAGTGCATCCCCGTCGGGGTTCCGATGCGAAAGGATCACGCACTGTCTGGGGGTGCGGATCAGTTCCCTGAGCTGATCGAGGTTTTCCATCGGATAAAGTTGGCAAAAGTGCACAGAAATGTGCTTTTGCCGTCCTTTTGAATTGTTAACAGATCACAAAAAGAGCGAAGGCGTTAAAAAAGGCAGTGATCCGGGACATAGCTTTGCCGCGCAAAACCAAAAATTGGATATGGCAGGAAACAGAACGTTTACCATGATCAAACCCGATGCGGTCAAAGCTGGACACATCGGAAATATTTTGCAGCAGATCAACCAGGCGGGCTTCCGCATCGTAGCGATGAAACTCACCCAAATGTCATCACAAAAAGCTGGAGACTTTTACGCTATCCACCGCGAGCGACCATTCTACCAGGAGTTGGTCGCCTTTATGTCGAGCGGACCGATCGTAGCTGCCATCTTGGAAAAAGACAACGCTGTCGAAGAGTTCAGAAAACTCATCGGGGCTACGGATCCCGCCAAGGCGGATCCCGGGACCATCCGTGCCCGGTTTGCCAAAAGTGTTGGGGAAAACGCCGTGCACGGTTCTGACTCCGACGACAACGCCATCGTAGAAAGCAACTTTCATTTTGCCGCGACGGAACGATTCTAGACGTCTGGTATAGCCCTTGTAACGGCCTTTAGCGACACTGCTTTTGGCTCATTTACCAACTTCTTTCTTCCTGAATCTCAGGTAGTTGAGTATCGATTCAACCTCTGCATAACTCAGGGAATCCACCATCCCGTGGTTCTTTCCCGCGCTCATGGATATTTTGGCCTGATAAATGTCGAGTTGGGCATGGGAGAAGTTTGGTATATTTTCTTTTCCTCCTCCGTTGATTCCGTGGCACTCTGAACAAAACTGGCCATAGAGCAACTTACCCCGGTCGAGGTAGCTGACCAGCGACTGTTTGGAGGAAGGGTTCATGTTTTCAGGAATGAGGTATTCGCTGTTTTTGGGGGAACATTGCATGACAAGGGCGGCCACCGCGAGCGGACCCAAGGTTAAAAGGGTGGATTTCATGTTCAATAAACACCTCCCGCCACTCGCCGGTTCAGCTTCCTCTTTTGCGATGCAGGAAGCATGGGGATTCCAGGCAGGTATTCCAGGTGTTCGTCAAGTTGGTCCAGGAAGCGCAGCAAGTGCCTTTTGTCAGTGTCGCTGAGGCGCAGGCTGTCGGACGAAAGGGTCTGTCCGGGTACATTCAAACCCTTACCGGCACCTCCACCGGCATTGTAAAATTCAATCACCTCCTCAAGTGTGCTGAATGCACCGTTGTGCATGTAGGGTTTCGTGCGCGCTACATTGCGCAGGCTGCCTGTCCGGAAGGCATTTTGCATTTCGGGCACTGCGAGTTGGCGGTAGCGTCCCGGATCCGGACTCAGTCGTGCAGCCGTAGAATCATCCGGAACTCCCAAAACCTCGAATTCGTTTCCCGAATATGGAGGTTTGATGCCACCAAAATGAGGCGGAAAGTGACAGGTTGCACACTGCGCGCGACCCATAAACAAGTTGAAACCGTGACGAACGGCATCAGACGGTGTAACCAATGCGTTGATGGCATCATCAAAAGCAGAACCCGCTGTATCAAAGGCGGTGTAATAGGCAATGATCGCGGCTGCGACGTGTTCGAATCCCGGTTTGGGATTTACCGTGTGGGCTGCCAGGCGCGACAGGGTGTTGCGGTAATCGTCGCATGACAGAATTTCCTGCATGGTGGTGCGCTCGTCTCCGTTCATTTCATCGACCTTTTTATGGACGGCGATCAGTTGATCCATAAGGCTGAGGTGCTCGCCGTCGACCAGGATGAGGTGATTGAGCGACGCATTGATCAAGCTTGGAGCGTTGCGTTCAAGGCGGCCGGTGCGATCAAAATTGATCGGGGTGCGAACGCTGGTATCCGTAAAAAAATGAGATGGAAGGTGGCAGGATGCGCAGGATCGCTGGTTGTTACCCGATAGCAGCGGTTCATAGAAGAGTTGCTCTCCAAGGCGCACCACTTCGCGGTAAATGCTGTCAGAAGCCCGACGAAACAGAGGTCTTTCTTCCTGCGCACGGTATAGATTTTTGGAAAAGATCCGGTCGGCGGCATCCGAAAGTGCGTAATCGACCAGACTGCGGGAACGATACCGCTTTTGCCTGATCAGACCGGCATTCAGTGCGTAAAGGGGCTGTACGTAGTCCCTGATCCAGTAAAAATGATCAAATTCTGAGTAGGGTCTTGCTGTATGTTGAGCAACAAATGCAATGGCCGCTTCGTAGAGTGAGTCGTAGGTAGTGGGAAAAGCCTCGTTGCCCCCCCCCCCTCCAAAGGCCCGGTAAATCTCCCGGGTATCCAGCAACATTTGGTACAGTTCCGGAATGATGCGGGATGAATCGGGACATTCAAATCCCGTAGTGTAAATGGCGGCCAGGTTGAGCAGGAACAAGCGGTTTGCAAAATAAAAATGGGCTGGGTCGTCCAACTGCCTGCGGTTGCTATCCTGCCGGAAGGCCCCTATGGACTCCCTTGCTGCCCTTAGCAGGACCCGGGCAGAATCCCAGTGCATTTCAGGTTCTTCCAGGTAAGTCTCCAGGAGGAACAAGCCTCCTGAAACCCGAAGGTATGGAGGCTCCCACTTTTCAAAGACCTCGACTTCCCATTCTACCGGCAGTACGCCATGCACCCGGCGATATTGGATGGGATCCACGTAGCGCATCCAAAAATCTGCTGCCTTTAAAGCTCTTCGGGCAGCCGGCAAGCGTTCTAAAACCGATGCCTGGTTTTCTCCGGAATGGGCATCCGCAATGTGTAGCAGCTCGTCCAAATGCGATTGCAGCGCATCGAGTCGGCTGTCGTAACGCAATTTGTAGAACTCGGGAACGTCGTTTCCAAACCGAGCATTTCGAAAGTCAGGGCTCATCCATAAAGAACCTGCCCCCCATCCAAAAACCAGGAATAAATGTATAAGATTCCAGAATCGCGATGACATAAACCGTTTGATGGCAACCTACATTGCTCTAAACGGGCCCAAAATAAGGATGAGCTCCGCAAAATAAGTTCCCTTGCTGACCGCCATGAAATGGCCTCAGCAACTGAGTAAAAGATGCAAATTGGCAAAATTCCGCTGATTAGAGCCTTTCCTTCGTGAATACCCTACAATTGAAAATGTTAATTTTTTCAAAAAAAAAAGAATAACATTATCTTTGGAAGGTATTTAAACAGACAGTAGCAGGACTAAATTATTGGTATTGTGCACTTTACATATCGTTAATGATATCTAAGGGCACTGACCCCACTAATGGTCCCCTATTGCTTTTATCGACCTGAGACAAATGATTGCAAATATTGTGCATCAATCTTTTGCCTCGACGGACCATTTGGGGGCAGGCAACGAAGCGAATGTTAGACATGCGTCTTTATCGCAAAGGTGTTGCCGTCTGTATTTTCTCCACGTTCTCTTAAGCATTTTTTACCTCACCAGTCACCCATTGCAAGGGGACGTTCATCGTCTCCAGCTGAGTGCGATTGTATTTTTTCAAAGTCTGTGTTTATGATGCATCCAGTTTGTCGACCTTCAGGCCTTTGCGCAGCGAATTTGTCTGCTGCCAGCCCCAAAAACCTCAGGTCAAGCGACGAACGGCGAAACCTTAGCTCGCTGTTAAAAGGAGGACTTTTTCACAATGTCTTCAAAAAGCTAGGTACGACCAGGCTTACTGTCTGCTGCATCATTGCAGGTTTGACTGCCACGGGTCCAATTTCCGGGCAAGTAGCCCGAAGCCTGGATCCCGAACTCGCAGTCCAGGTGAACAAAACGCTCAAAGAAAACGCCGAAGTCCTGCGCTTTGTCGAAAACAAGGGGCAATTCCCGGTCGAAAGAGTATTGTATTACCTGGAAGGGAAACAAGGGACCGTTTTCATCGAGAAAAACCGCCTCAAATTCGTAGCAAAGGAATACGTCAATACTAATCCCACCGAAGCATTGCCGGGGATCCTTCCGGAGGAGGATCCACTTCAAGTCAGCGAACACTCCTTTTTTGTCGATTTCGAGGATGCTAACGAAAAACCAACCATTCGCCTGGGAGATCAGTTTGGTACGCGCTATAATTTTTTCACTGCTCTCGACTCAACAAAATGGGTTACCGGAGTACGGGCGGCCAAGGAGTTGACCCTTGAAGATGTATACGATGGCATAGACCTCAGGATTTACAGCAACGCAGATGGATCGATGGAGTTCGACTGGGTCATCGACTCAGCGGAAGATTTTCAGAAGATCCTCATGCATTTCAGTGGGCAGGATGGGTTGAGCGTAGACAAACAAGGAAATCTGAGTGTAGGCCTCCGCTTCACCGAGGTAACCTTCAACATCCCGGAGGCCTACCAGGTTGGCGTAAATGGAAAAGAACCAGCAGATGTGCGGTTCAAGAAGCTAACAGGCAACAGAGTTGCCTTTGCGGTTGGAAGTATGCTAAAGCCGGAATTGCCACTGGTCATCGACCCCGTGCTCGTATGGGGTACTTATATGGATGGCAATACCACGAACGGCAACACATTTGACCAATATCTCTATGCCATTGCGCTGGACTCTGCGACCAATATCCTCTATTGCGCCGGGGCCACCAACATCAACATCCCTACATCAGGAGGCCAGGGGTACGATGCCGACGGATGGCGTAACACGGTAACGAACCTGAACAGTGGACCCAACTCAAGTCCTTATGTGACGGTCATCTACCGGATCAATTCCATAGGTAATGATTTGCTCGACCTGACGCTTTATGCAAATGCAACCGCATCACCTGGCCAGACCAGCCGCGCTCACAGCCTGAGCCTTTCACAAAACAGGGTTTTTGTGGGAGGCTTTACCAATCATGATCTGCCGATGACCGGATCGCCCTTTGACGGTGGCCGAAATAACCAGGATGCCTATGTTGCCGTCTTCAGCAAAAACCTTGACACCTTCATATATGCCTCCTACCTGGGCAGCAACGGAAACGAAACATTCGGAACGACCTCTATCCAGGCCATCGATGACAACTCCTATGTGTTGGGCTTCACCCCGGACGATGCACTGCCAACCGGCAGCCCCAATTACCTGCCGGATGCATCAGCGTACGACATTACCTTTGGCGGAGTTTTCGACATGTACATGTGTAAATTCTCCAGCCTTAACACCATGGCCTGGGGGACTTACATCGGAGGTACCCTGGGCGACACGCTCAACGACCTCGAGATCATCCCCAACGGCAAGATCATTTTTGCAGGCTGGACTCAAAGTACTACCGGGCTAACGGAGGTAAACAGTGCCGCCGCGAGCGGCAGCAATTCAGATGGCCTCATCGGCATCATCAGCGGCGACGGCCACACCATGCATTACCTCGACAAGATAGGTGGGCCGAACCGCGACCGGATCTTCGACCTGGAATGGTATGACGGGGTGCTCTATTTTACCGGGGCCGTTAACAGCGGGTTCCCTCTGGGAACGGGGAACAAATACGACAGCACGTACAATGGCGGTACCAACCTCTGGAATGGCTTCAACGGTTCTGCCTCCGACGCCATCATTGGCCGGGTAAACGACACTGGAGGCTCTTCAGGCTATAAAGCAACCTATTATGGGGCTCCGGGCCCGGGCGGCACCAACAACGCCTATTCTAACGAACTGGGCAACGGGATCAAGCAAGTGACCACCGGCGGCTGCGGCGGCGGCAATGAGGCCACCTTTATTTTAGTTTGGGGAACGGTAACAGGCAGCGGCTTGCCAACAAAAAACCTGAACAACGAGAGTTTTTTTGATTCTCTGGGCACCAACGGCGGAACGGACATGTTCTTTGCCGGATTTAAAAATACCCTGGACACACTGGTATATGGCACCTACGTCGGTGGCAACAACAACGATTACCTCGGCAATGTTGGAGACCCCCGGGGAGCCAACCACCTGCTCGTATATGGATCGAACATTTATGTAGGAACAACCACCCACTCTACTAGCTCAAACGCACCAACCTACGTCCAAAATGGTTTTGACGTTTCCAAATCCAATGGTGGCAATGACTCTCACGTCATATTTGAGATTGAGATCGCCTCGATTGTAGAATCCGATTTCAGCGATGCTCCCTTGTGGCTGGGAAAACCGCTCCATACCATCTTGTGTGATGACCTGCGTTTGGGCTCTAAGCTTGACTCGGAAAGCTCCTCTCAGCACACCAAAGATGCTGATGGCGACGACATCCTTGGAATGGATGACGAAGATTGCGTGTCCAACCCGCCGTCGCTGACGGCAGGGGCCAATCAGAACGTTTCTGTCACCATAGACAGCATTGTAAACACGACCGGCGGAAATGTCAACCTTTACGCCTGGATCAACCTCAACGGGGATAACATGTTTGGCTTTGAGGTTGCCGAAGCCAGAACAGCTACCATCGCAAACAACCATAGTGGCCCGGTAACACTTAACTGGAACAATGTGACCGTCAGCGGCCCCGACACCAACAAGTATTTGCGCATCCGGTTGACCAAAAACAACCTCATCGACAACGCAAGCTCTCCCCGAGATGAACGGGCTTACATTGCTGCAACGGATGGGGAAGTGGAAGACTACAGCTTGGTCGAATTGAATTGTCCGGCTCCGGGATTTGATTCAGCCTGTGTATCTCAGGACACCATCAACGCGCACTACGAGGCCTGGCTGCTCACGGCTTCCGGCGGCGGTGGCTGCGACGGCGTGTTGACCAACAACGATCCCGGCCCTCCTGACTACTGCGGAGATACGGTCACGGTTACGTTTTACTACGTCAGCACTTGTGCGCCGGATACGACCACTTGTACCTCTACGTATTCTATCCTGGTCGACACTTCGGTGCCCAACGTCGTATTGACCTGCCCAACGAATCTTACCGTCGATTCCTGTCAGACCCAGGCAGATATAGATGTTGCCTTTGACGATTGGTTGGCGACAGCAACGGTAAGTGGGGGGTGCAATACGGTATTGACCAACAATAACACCGGAGCTCCTTCCCACTGCGGAGGTTCTACCACGGTCACTTTTACGGTCGAATCGGGCTGTGAACCCCCTGTAACCTGCTCGGCGGTTTTTGCAGTGACCAATGCGCCGGCATTGATGCTTAGTTGCCCCTCTAACCAAACCGAAGCGGCATGTCAGACGCAGGCGGCCATTGATGTTGCCTACAGTACCTGGCTGGCAAGCGCTTCCGCGTCGGGAGGATGTTCCGGAGCAAGCCTAAGCAACAATGGTGGCGCTGCTCCCCCGGCCTGTGGAGGCTCAAAAACCGTGACTTGGACGGCAATTTCCACCTGCGACACCCTTACGTGTACAGCGGTGTTTACCGTAACAGCCGCCCCCGGCGTGAGCCTGACCTGCCCGTCAAACAATACCCAGGCTGCCTGCCAGACCCAGGGGGCCATTGACGCTGCCTATAGTGCCTGGCTGGCTTCTACGAGCTTCTCCGGTGGATGCAATGCTGACATCTCCCACAACGGTGGTGCAGCACCCAGCAACTGCGGTGGATCGAAGACGGTGACCTGGACGGTCACTTCGAGCTGTGAACCCAATGTCACCTGCTCGGCGGTATTTACCGTGACGGCAGCGCCTTTGCTGGTGTTGGATTGTCCATTCAGCGTCACCGAATCTGCCTGTCAGACTTCTGCCGCCATCAACGCCAAATTTGCGACCTGGCTGGCGGGTGTTAGTGCCACGGGAGGATGCAATGTATCGGTAAGCAACAACAACACCGGTGCACCCCCGGCCTGCGGCGGTTCAACGACCGTAACTTTTACAGCAACCAGCAGTTGCGAGCCGCCAAAAACCTGCTCGGCATCCTTTACGGTCACGGTAGCGCCTTCCGTTACACTGACCTGTCCTGCAAACAATACCCAAGCTGCCTGTCAAACGCAGGCTGCCATCGATGCTGCTTACAGTGCATGGTTGGCTTCGGCAAGCTTTTCCGGAGGATGCAATGGTGCCATCTCTAACAATGGCGGGGCAGCTCCCAACATCTGCGGTGGTTCGAAAACCGTGACCTGGACCGTCACTTCCTCCTGTGAGCCCGACGTGACCTGCTCTGCGGTGTTCACGATTGAGGATGCGCCAGACGTCACCCTGACCTGTGCGAGCAATCAAACGGAGGCAGCCTGCCAAACGCAAGCCGCAATAGATGCTGCCTACAGCGCCTGGCTGGCATCCGCCAGCTTTACCGGCGGCTGCAATGCAGTAATTTCCAACAACGGCGGTGGAGCACCCAACATCTGCGGTGGATCGAAGACCGTGACCTGGACCGTCACTTCGAGCTGTGAACCCGACGTGACCTGTTCCGCAGTATTCACTATAGAGGACGCGCCAGACGTCTCCCTGACCTGTGCGAGCAATCAAACGGAAGCAGCCTGTCAAACTCAGGCCGCCATCGATGCTGCTTATGCGACCTGGCTGGCTACAGCAAGCTTCTCCGGTGGTTGCAACGCAGCCATCTCCAACAATGGCGGAGCAGCCCCCGATGCCTGCGGCGGATCGAAAACCGTGACCTGGACGGTCACCTCGAGCTGTGAAGCAAACGTCACGTGCTCGGCCGTCTTTACTGTTGAAGATGCGCAAGATGTAAGTCTAACCTGTGCGACGAACCAAACGGAAGCAGCATGCCAAACGCAAGCGGCTATTGATGCTACTTACAGTGCATGGCTGGCATCCGCCAGCTTCACCGGTGGCTGCAATGCTTCGATCTCCAACAATGGAGGTGCGGCTCCCGATGCATGCGGTGGATCTAAAACCGTTACGTGGACCGTCACTTCTTCGTGCGAACCCAACGTCACGTGTTCGGCCGTCTTTACCGTGACCGATGCACCAGTTGTCAGTTTGACCTGTGCAAGCAACCAGACAGAAGCGGCCTGCCAAACCCAGGCCGCCATCGATGCTGCTTACAGCGCATGGCTGGCTTCGGCAACCTTCTCCGGTGGTTGCAATGCGGGCATCTCCAACAATGGTGGTGCTGCCCCCGATGCCTGCGGCGGTTCGAAAACCGTGATCTGGACTGTAACATCGTCCTGTGAACCTAACGTTACGTGTTCAGCGGTCTTTACCGTTGAAGATGCGCCCCCCGTCGTATTGACTTGTCCTGCCAATGTTTCGGAGCCTGCCTGTCAGTCGAAAATGGTCATTGAATCGAAGTTTGCCCTCTGGTTGGCCTCTGCAAGTTTTAGCGGAGGCTGCAATGCAAGCATGTCGAATGACAACTCGGGCGACTTTCCTCCTTGTGGAGGGGGCAAAACCGTAACGTTTACGGTGACGAGCACCTGCGAACCTCCAGTAACCTGTTCCGCCTCCTTTACGGTCGAATACGACACCATCGTCCCCACATTTACCGCCCCAGCGGACATCACCATTTACAAAGGTTCAGACAATCCCGACACAGCTACGCTGGTCAACTACCATTTCAATGCGGGTGCCAGTTACGACGACCTGTGTCCGGAATTGTTCTCCGGCATTCAATCCTTCGTGGATGCGAGTTCCAATCCATTTAAAACGGACATTGGCGTATCGAGTGGTAGTTTGGCTTTTTCAACCAATGCCGTAGATGGCAGCGCTCTGCTCGTCGATTCATCTCACACCGCGGGACATTGGCAATTCAACCTTACCGGTGAAAGCATGTCCAAGGCAACGAATGTATCCGTGTACCTTCAGATGAAAAAATTTGGCACGAACAGCGCAGACAGCCTGAAACTGCAATACAGCCTTGACGGGTCGAGCTGGACGACTTTCCGCACGAAAGCGCTCACCCTTGCCAGCTGGATCCAGGATACGGCAACGATTACCGGTGTGGGCAATGTGGATTCACTTTACATCCGGGTCGGATACTCGGGAGGAGGTTCGGGAAGCAATCCCAAATCGTTAGCACTGGATAACTTTCAGGTACGCGCTTCTGTATGCTGCACCTTTGATGCATCGCCTGCCATTACTGGAGACGTGACCGACGAGTTTGACAGTTGCAATCCAGACATCCAGGCAACTTATTGTGATTCCATAGTAGCCACCCCTTGTGAAGGATCCCATCTGATCTACAGAACATGGACCCTTCAGGACAGCTGCGGGAACACTGCGCCTGAACAAATTCAGGAAATCACCATCAGCGACACCACTCGACCCAGTTTCATGGTTCCTGCTGACGTGACCATTTACCAGGGCGCAGCATCTGCCGATACCTTTACCCTGGTCAATTACGACTTCAACAACGGTACGTCTTATTCCAACCTAACTCCCAAACTACATTTCGGCGTCCAGTCCAAAATTGATACCACTTCCAACAAGTTCAAACTCGACAGCGGCACGGTGACCGGAACCCTGGCCTTCACTGCCAATCCAATCGCCCGATGGGCGCTGCGCGTCGACAGCTCCAACCTTCCCGGCTATTGGCAATTCAACATCAAAGGCCCCACCCTTCCGGTTTGTACGGAGTTCGAGGTGTATACGCAATTTAACAAAAAGGACACTTCGAGTTCTGATACCGTGTATTATTACTACAGTATAGACAGCGTAGTTTGGAACAAGTTCCATCAATACACCACCCTCCTCGACTCCTTTGTGCAGGATACTGCCAAAGTACCCATTGCACAAAGCATCAGTGCCCTGTATCTGCGAATGACTTATTCCGACAGCACCGGAGAGGAACCGTCTGTATTGCTTTTCGACAATTTCCAGTTGCGGGCCATTGTAAACTACGATTCCTGCAGCGTAAATCCATCGGCCGACATCACCGGATATCCAACCGATCTCAAAGACAATTGCGATAGCATTCCCACCCTTACCTACTCAGACGAGGTCGTTCCCGGATCCTGCCCTGACAACTACGTCATTGAGCGGAGTTGGATCGCCTACGACGACTGCAACAACACTCGTATAGAAATCCAGGAAATCACGATCCTGGATACGGCGAAGCCCGTCATAACCTGTCCGGATGACATTGTCACCATCGATTGTGAAGCCAATGTTGATCCTGACAGCACCGGATATGCGACCGCCACCGATCTGTGTTCAGAAGAAGTGACCATGATCGAGTACGTCGACAACATTATTCCCGGAACTTGCCCGGGAGATTATACCATTGAGAGAACCTGGACGGCAACCGATTCCTGCAACAATATGGTAAGTTGTCTTCAGGTCATCAACGTCGACCCGCTACCTGGACCCAGCATAACCTGCCCTGGGAACCAAACTGAAATGGCCTGTCAAACCCAAGCTGCCATTGATGCTGCCTACAGTGCCTGGCTCGATTCGGCGACATTTGACGGGGGGTGCGACGCAGAGATTTCCAACAACGGGGGTACCGCACCGGATGCTTGCGGAGGCTCCAAGACGGTGACCTGGACCGTTACGTCATCCTGTGCAGCAGATGTCACCTGCTCGGCAGTATTTACGGTAGAGGATGCGGCCGCTGTCGTACTGACCTGTCCGGCAAACAGTACACAGACATCCTGCCAGACCCAGGCAGCCATTGATGCGGCTTATACCGCATGGCTGGCATCAGCCAGCTTCTCCGGTGGTTGCAATGCCGATATCTCCAACAATGGAGGAGCGGCTCCCGACGCCTGCGGAGGCTCGACTACCGTAACCTGGACCGTCACTTCTTCGTGTGAGCCCAACGTCACCTGTGCGGCGGTATTTACCGTTGAAGACGCTCCAGCCGTTGTACTGAATTGTCCGGCGAACAATACCCAGGCTTCCTGTCAGACCCAGGCAGCCATCGACGCGGCATTTGGCGCGTGGCTGTCTTCGGCGACTTTCTCCGGGGGTTGCAATGCAAGCATTTCCAACAATGCGGGAGCAGCTCCTGATGCCTGTGGCGGATCAACTACCATAACGTGGACCGTAACTTCCTCGTGTGAGCCCGCGGTGACTTGCGCTGCTGTGTTTACCGTTGAAGATGCTCCGGCCGTTGTACTCAACTGTCCGGCCAACAACAATCAGGCTTCTTGTCAAACTCAGGCCGCCATCGATGCTGCTTACAGTGCATGGCTGGCTTCGGCGACTTTCTCCGGAGGTTGCAATGCAAGCATTTCCAATAATGCGGGGGCGGCTCCCAATGCCTGTGGCGGATCAACTACCATAACGTGGACCGTAACTTCCTCGTGTGAGCCCGCAGTGTCTTGCGCTGCTGTGTTTACCGTTGAAGATGCTCCGGCCGTTGTACTCAATTGCCCGGCCAACAATACTCAGGCTGCTTGCCAAACACAAGCCGCTATCGACGCGGCATACAGCGCCTGGTTGGCATCTGCAACCTTCTCGGGAGGTTGCAACGCCGCTATCTCCAACAATGGTGGCACGGCTCCCGATGCGTGTGGCGGGTCAAAAACCGTGAACTGGACGGTCACTTCTTCGTGTGAGCCCGACGTCAGCTGTTCGGCAGTATTCACCGTAGAAGACGCCCCAGATGTCGTACTTACCTGTGCCGTCAATGCAACGCAGGCATCCTGTCAGACCCAAGCAGCCATTGACGCAGCCTACAGCGCATGGCTGGCTTCGGCAAGCTTCACTGGAGGTTGCAACGCCGCCATCTCCAACAATGGTGGCACCGCTCCTGATGCGTGCGGCGGATCGAAAACCGTTACCTGGACTGTTACTTCCTCCTGTGAACCCGACGTCAGCTGTTCGGCAGTATTCACCGTAGAAGATGCCCCTGCAATAGTACTCACCTGTGCCTCCAACCAAACAGAAGCCTCCTGCCAAACGCAGGCTGCCATTGATGCAGCCTACAGTGCGTGGTTGGCCTCGGCAAGCTTCACTGGAGGATGCAATGCTGCCATCTCCAACAACGGCGGCACTGCTCCCGATGCTTGTGGTGGTTCCAAAACGGTGACCTGGACGGTCACTTCTACGTGTGAACCCGATGTCAGCTGTTCGGCCGTATTCACCGTAACGGATGCTCCGGCTGTTGTACTCAGTTGTCCTGCTAACCAGACAGAAGCTGCTTGCCAAACGCAGGCTGCCATCGATGCTACATACAGTGCATGGCTCGCTTCAGCCACCTTCTCCGGTGGTTGCAATGCAACTATTTCCAACAATGGAGGAGCTGCTCCCGATGCTTGCGGGGGTGCCAAAACCGTAACATGGACCATTACATCCACCTGTGAACCAGACGTTACCTGTTCGGCTGTGTTTACCGTGACCGATGCGCCTGCCGTGGTGCTAACTTGCCCTTCCAATCAAACAGAAGTTGCTTGTCAGACCCAGGCTGCCATCGATGCTGCTTACAGCGCATGGCTGGCTTCGGCGACCTTCTCCGGTGGCTGCAATGCCACCATTTCGAACAATGGAGGGGCGGCTCCGGATGCCTGTGGGGGATCTAAAACGGTAGTATGGACGGTCACTTCTACGTGTGAACCTAATGTCACCTGTTCGGCCGTATTTACAGTAACCGACGCTCCGGCTGTTGTGCTCAATTGTCCGGCAAATCAGACCGAAGCGGCCTGTCAAACCCAGGCCGCCATCGATGCGGCTTACAGTGCATGGCTGGCTTCGGCCACTTTCTCCGGTGGATGCAATGCAGCCATTTCAAACAATGGCGGGGCGGCTCCCGATGCCTGTGGTGGATCCAAAACCGTGACCTGGACGGTCACCTCCTCGTGTGAACCCGACGCCACTTGTTCTGCCGTGTTTACTGTTACCGACGCTCCAGCTATAGTAATCAATTGCCCGGCCAACCAGACCGAAGCAGCTTGTCAAACCCAGGCGGCCATCGATGCTGCTTACAGTGCATGGCTGGCTTCTGCCACTTTCTCCGGTGGATGCAATGCCGCCATTTCAAACAATGGCGGGGCGGCTCCCGATGCCTGTGGTGGATCCAAAACCGTGACCTGGACGGTCACCTCCTCGTGTGAACCCGACGTCACTTGTTCTGCCGTGTTTACAGTTACCGACGCTCCAGCCGTTGTGCTCACCTGTCCTGCCAACCAGACCGAAGCAGCTTGTCAAACTCAAGCTGCCATCGACGCCGCTTTTGCAACCTGGCTGGCTTCGGCAAGCTCAGCCGGCGGTTGTAATGCAAACTTGACGAACAACGCAGGTGCAGCTCCCCCTGCTTGTGGTGGATCAACGACCGTGACCTGGACGGTCACTTCTTCATGTGAACCCAACGTCACCTGTGCAGCGATATTTACCGTAACGGATGCACCGGCAGTTGTGCTCACTTGTCCGGCGAATCAGACTGTATCCGCCTGCCAGACACAGGCTCAAGTCGATATTGCGTTTGCCAACTGGCTGGCTTCTGCAAGTTCATCCGGCGGGTGTAATGCAGCTATGTCAAATAATGCGGGAGCGGCTCCTCCGGCTTGCGGAGGGGCGACGACCGTAAGCTGGACCGTCACTTCGTCGTGCGAACCCGATGTCACTTGCTCGGCCGTGTTTACGGTCACCAATGCGCCAAATGTTTCAATCACCTGTGCGCCTAACCGCACCCGACCCGCCTGTCTGACTCAGAATAACATCAACAACAATTTCAACAACTGGCTTTTGCTGACTACTTTCTCTGGTGGGTGTAACGCCAGCATTTCCAACGACAATACGGGACCACCAAACCGATGCGGGGGCTCTACTACGGTAACCTGGACCATAACTTCCACCTGTCAGATGCCCGTTACCTGTTCCGCGACTTATACCGTGACCGCCGCACCTCCGGTCGTGCTGAATTGTCCGGCAAACAATACTCAGGCTGCCTGCCAGACGCAGGCTGCTATTGATGCTGCCTTCAGCGCCTGGCTGGCAACTGCCAGTTTCTCGGGTGGATGCAACGCGAGTATGACTAACAATGCGGGGGCAGCACCGCCTGCTTGCGGCGGTTCCACTACCGTGACCTGGACGGTCACCTCATCGTGCGAACCCAACGTCACATGTTCAGCTGTATTTACGGTAACCAATGCACCCGCAGTGGTGCTGACATGCCCGGCGAATCAAACTGAAGCAGCCTGCCAGACTCAGGCTACCATTGATGCTGCCTATAGTGTCTGGTTGGCTTCGGCAACCCTCTCCGGTGGCTGTAATGCCGCCATCTCCAACAATGGAGGAGCGGCTCCCGATGCCTGCGGTGGATCCAAAACCGTGACCTGGACCGTCACTTCCTCCTGTGAGCCCGATGTCAGTTGTTCGGCTGTATTCACCGTGACCGATGCTCCGGCTGTGGTACTCAATTGCCCGGCCAACCAAACAGAAGCTGCTTGCCAGACCCAGACCGCCATCGATGCTGCTTACAGTGCATGGCTGGCTTCGGCTACCTTCTCTGGTGGTTGCAACGCCGACATCTCCAACAATGGCGGGGCAGCTCCCGACGCTTGCGGGGGGTCCAAAACCGTGACCTGGACCGTCACTTCCTCCTGCGAGCCCGACGTCAGCTGTTCGGCTGTATTTACCGTGCTCGACGCTCCGGCTGTGGTACTCAACTGCCCGGCCAACCAGACAGAACCCGCTTGCCAGACCCAGGCCGCCATCGACGCCGCTTTTGCCACCTGGCTGGCTTCTGCAAGTTCATCCGGCGGTTGTAATGCAAACTTGACCAACAATGCGGGGGCGGCTCCTCCGGCCTGCGGTGGATCGACCACCGTGACCTGGACGGTCACTTCGTCTTGTGAACCCAACGTCACCTGTTCTGCCGTATTCACGGTGACCGATGCTCCGGCTGTAGTACTCAACTGCCCGGCCAACCAGACAGAAGCTGCCTGCCAGACTCAGGCAGCCATCGACGCGGCTTTTGCTACCTGGCTAACGACCGCTAGTTATTCCGGCGGGTGTAATGCAAGTATGTCAAACAATGCGGGTGCAGCTCCCCCTGCTTGCGGTGGATCGACCACTGTAACCTGGACGGTCACTTCTTCGTGTGAACCCGATGTTACCTGTGTGGCGATATTTACTGTAACGGATGCCCCGGTCGTCGTGCTCAATTGTCCAGCCAACCAGACCGAACCAGCTTGTCAAACTCAGGCTGCCATCGACGCCGCTTTTGCAACCTGGCTAACGACCGCTAGTTATTCCGGCGGTTGTAATGCAAGTATGTCAAACAATGCGGGGGCAGCTCCCCCAGCTTGTGGCGGAGCGACTACGGTGACCTGGACGGTCACTTCGTCTTGCGAGCCCGATGTCACTTGTGCAGCTGTATTTACGGTGACCGATGCTCCGGCTGTTGTACTCAACTGCCCGGCCAACCAAA
>JADLHA010000010.1 GCA_020848995.1 Saprospiraceae bacterium
ATTGCTGCCGGAGCAACGCACACCTACACGGTAAAGGTCAAAGTGACCCTGAACCTGAGTGCAGGAAGTGGAGGAGACAACGTGTACAGCAAGTGTGGAAAGACCACGCCCGGAGATCCTGCGTCAGGAGAAGGTCTGTACAACAAGGCCAGCATCGACACCAACGACGACGGCCAGCCTGAAGACGAGGATGAGGCCTGTGGAGACTTGCCTTATGTGACGCACCAGAAGCGAACGACTCAGGTGAGTTTAACCGGCAACGCCAACTACACCATTACTTATGAAATTGAAGTTAAAAACATCGGTGGGGCAGCAGGACAATACGATTTGAAGGATCACCCGGGCTTTGACGACGATGTTGTGATCACTGGTGCAAATTATTCGAGCACTGCTCCGGCCAATCCTGGTTCTGCACTTGTTGGTTCCGGTCCTTGGACACTGGCAAACAACCAGGCGATCGGAGCGGGCAGCACCCATATTTATACCATATTGGTGAATGCGACTGTCGATTTTTACGATGCGTTGAGCCCCGGCGATGAGTTGTACAATAAATGCGGAGCTTCGACGCCCGGTAGGCCAGCACGTGGCGAAGGATTATTCAACGAAAGTTTACTCGACACCAACGACGACAATGTTCCTGAGGAACGCGATAGCACCTGTGCAGACATTGAAGATCGTTATGGAAAGATAGGAGACCGGGTTTGGGATGATGCCAATGAAAATGGCAAACAGGATCCGGGTGAATCGGGCATGAACGGCATTACTGTTCAACTGAAAGATGGTTCGGGTAATGTTGTGAAAACCGCAATCACTGCAAATGGGGGTCCGGGCAATTTACCTGGATATTATGAATTTGCATTCCTGCCTCCAGGCAATTTCAGCATTCATGTTGTCATTCCTGTAGGTTATGGAAGTACCCTTAAGGATGCGCCCGGCGCCAACGATGCCAATGACAGCGATGTCGACGTGTCGGGCAATTCTCCTGTCATTGCGCTGGGTTCGTTTGAGACCAACTTGACTGTTGACGCCGGATTGAAGGAACTCTATGCTACCGTTAGCGATTTTGTCTGGAATGACAAAAATGAAAACGGGGTTCAGGATCCCGGAGAAGAAGGAATTCCTGGCATTACCGTGCAGGTGTACAATGCGGTAACCAAAGTTTTGGTTGCCCAACAAAATACCAATGCACTTGGAATGTATGAATTCAATACTATTTTGCCCGGCGATTACTACGTCAAAGTGATATTGCCTTCTGGCTGGTTGTTTACCACTTCAAATGTAGGAAATACAGCAAAGGACAGCGACATCAATGGTGCCAATGGACCCGGCACTTCATCTACCTTCAAGCTTACCGGGGGAGAGGTCAATAATACCGTGGATGCCGGTTTAGTTAAGTGCATTAGCGTTTCAGGCACCGTATTCTTTGATATCAATAAGAACGGATACATCGACAACGGAGAAAAGGGGATCAATGGCCTGGATGTCTATTTGTATGAAGCTACAACCAACAAGCTTGTTGCAAAAGTTCGCACCAGCGCCAAGCCCGGTACTGCATCGGACGATGGGTATTACCAGTTCCCTTGCATCTATGCCGGTTCTTACTACGTTTTGTTTGAACGGCTGGACAATCTGGCAGCTACCATCCCCAACGCGGGGCCTAACGACAACATCGATTCCGATATCACCCATGAGAATGGTGTAAACACCACCTTTACATTTGTGGTAAGTGCTGGACAGGTTTTGAACAATATTGGCGGTGGATTTATCCTGAAAGCGGTGGTTGGTGACCTCGTCTGGCATGATGACAACAACAACGGTATGCAGGATCCGGGTGAGAAACCCATACAAGGTGTGAATGTTGCGGCTTACAATCCTTCAGGACAAATGGTGAGTGAATCAACTACCGGTCCTGATGGTTACTACCAACTCGATGGGGTGGGTCAGGGCGATTTCTACGTTAAGTTTAACGTCGATCACAAAAAGTATGGCTTCACGACACCTAATTCTGGTCCGGATTACATGGACAGCGACGTCGACAACACCTTCGGGTACGGTACGACCAAATTGTTCCGCATCAATTCGGGTGATAACCAACCAAACATCGACGCAGGACTTTCAACACAGGCGCTTCCTCTGGCTTGGCTCGGATTCAATGTCGAGTTTGATGGAGTTGCCAGTCATTTGCAATGGATTACCGGAACCGAATGGGGAACATCGCATTTCGCAATCGAAAGACGGCATGAGAGCGAGGATGTTTTCCGGGAGATCGGGCAAGTGAATGCAAATGGAGATCCGGCCGTTGCAGAACACCATTACGTTTATACAGACAGTGCGCTGTATGCCAACGGTGTGTATTATTACCGCATCAGGCAGGTCGACGAAAGTGGCGATTTCACGTACAGTGCGATACGATTGGTGCGCGTAAATGCGGAATTTGATTTTAGCGTCAGCTTGTTCCCGAATCCCGTATCGACAATTTTACAGGTTGAAACATTGATTCCGGAAGATGGTGCTACCACGGTAGTCATACTCGATGAACAACTGAGAAGTATTATGGAAATTGCATCACAGGATTTGTCAAAGCGGGGTAAACACCGCCTGACCATTCCCGTGGAAGAGCTGATTCCAGGAGTTTTCGTACTGAAGGTTGAGTCTGCCTCGGGTGTGCGGATGCAAAAATTTACCGTACAGCGTTGAGGTAACTGATTGTTTGAATCTAGCGAAACAAAGCCCCGGAAATTTTCCGGGGCTTTGTTATTCCAGTTAGGGATGATTTCAAGATTGTGGTGAGGGTGCAATGTCCCCTGTTGACAAGGGAAGCGCTCTTACTGGAAGGACTCTGACTATTGTTGAAATAAGATTCTTCGCAGCGAATTAGGGCAGGAGCGCTTTAAAACCGACAGCAGCACGTCAATGGGCAAAAAGTACAGGTCAGAGAGAAGAAGGTCCGCTATTTTTTGGTGGACCTTATTTCAAGATTTGCGTCCAGTGCAAATTCCAGTACGTCCATCATATCGGATACGTAATGAAATTCAAGGCCTGCAAGATGAAGCGGGTTTACTTCCTCTACGTTCATCCGGTTTTCTTCGCAGAGCAAAATGCATTTAATGCCTGCGCGTTTGGCTGCGAGAATTTTTTCTTTGATTCCTCCCACAGGCAGCACTTTACCCCGTAGGGTGATTTCTCCGGTCATAGCCAGTAAGGGCCTCACCTTCTTTCCCAAAATGGCTGATGTGAGCGCAGTGAGCATGGTGATACCGGCCGAAGGCCCATCTTTGGGGATAGCTCCTTCGGGCACGTGAAGATGAAAATCTCTTTCTTCGAAGTAATTTTCAGAAATCTTCAACATAGAGGCATGTGCTTTGATAAAACTCAGCGCGGTGCTCGCAGATTCTTTCATGACATCTCCCAGATTTCCCGTGAGCACCATTTTCCCTTTTCCCTGTGAAATGCTGGTCTCTATAAATAGAATGTCTCCCCCGGTTCGCGTCCATGCAAGTCCGATGGCAACCCCGGCGGGCAATTCTTCCTGATGTTTTTCGCTGCTGTAGCGGGGTATTCCCAACGACGATTTTAACTCGCCGGATTTGACCGTATAGGCTTTTCTGGGATTGGTTGCGATGGAAGTTGCTGCCTTTCGCACGACACCAGCCAGCTGCCTGCGCAGGTTGCGCACCCCGGATTCCCGAGTATATTGCTCGATGATCTGCTCGAGCACCTCGTTGCCAATGCGGAATTGTCTGGGTTTGATCCCATGCTCTTCCAAAACCTGAGGGATCAAGTGATCCCGGGCGATCTCCATTTTTTCTTCGGTGCTGTATCCCTGTAATTCGATGATCTCCATTCGATCGAGCAAGGCTGGCTGGATCGTGCTCAGCGAATTAGCAGTGGCAATGAAAAGCACTTTCGACAGATCGAACTCCAGGTCGAGGTAATTGTCGTGGAAACTCGCATTTTGCTCGGGATCCAGGACTTCAAGAAGCGCCGAAGATGGGTCTCCCCTGAAATCTTTACCGATTTTGTCAATTTCGTCTAAAATGAAAACGGGATTTGCCGAACGGGCCTTTCGGATGGACTGAATGATCCTTCCGGGCATGGCTCCTATGTAGGTTTTGCGGTGACCGCGTATCTCTGACTCATCGTGCAGACCACCCAGCGACATACGAATGAAATTGCGGTTGAGCGCCCTGGCAATTGATTTGCCCAGCGAAGTTTTACCAACTCCCGGTGGGCCGACAAGACACAGAATGGGCGATTTCATATCGCCTTTGAGTTTCAATACAGCCAGGTGTTCCACGATTCGTTCCTTCACCTTTTCCAAACCATTGTGATCCTTGTCGAGGATCTGGCGGCACAATTTCAGGTCGTACCGGTCGGTCGTAAATTCGTTCCAGGGAAGATCCACCATCATGTCGAGGTAGTTCATCTGAACAGAATATTCTGCAACCTGGGGATTCATCCGGCGCAGTTTGTTGAGTTCTTTTTCAAAGTGCTCACCAACTTGTTTTGACCACGATTTCTTTTCGGCACGCGAGATGAGATCTTCTATGTCCTGCTCTACGGGGTCCTGTCCAAGTTCTTCCTGTATGGTCTTCAACTGTTGATTGAGGTAGTAATCCCGTTGCTGTTTTTCAAGGTCCATCCGGACGCGCGATTCTATCTGGTCTTTGACCTCGAGGAGTTGGAGTTCCTGGTTCAGGTAATCGAGTAAGGTCTCCGCCTTGCGGTGAAGCTCGTCCATTTCGAGCAGCCCCTGCTTTTTTTCAATCGATATCCCAAGATTGGAAGAGATGAAATGGAGTAAAAAGCGATCGCTTTGAATGTTCTTCAACAGCACCTGAGCCTCATTGGGGATTTGCGGCATCAACTCGACGATGCGACGCGATTTCTCCTGAATTACCTTGATCAGCGCACTGTATTCGATGGCATTGGTCGATGCGATGTGTTCCCGTTTGGAAATCTTTGCCTGGAGATAGGGTTCCTCACTCACCCAATCTGACACCGTACACCGCTTTCTTCCCTGAAGAATTACCGTATGGCTTCCATCCGGCATTTTCAACAACTTCACGATCCTCGCTACCGTTCCCGTTTGATAAAGGTCGCGACTACCGGGATCTTCAGTGTTAGGGTCTCTCTGCGTAAGTACGAGCAAAAATTTGTCAGAGTCCTGCGCACGGGAAACCGCTTTGATGGACTTGTCCCGCCCCACGGTGATGGGGATGATTACCCCCGGAAACAATACGGTGTTTTTCAGGGGCATTACGGGGAGTACCTCTCCGTATTGGTCGTCGCGTACGGGCAGCTCGTCGTCTGCTACCGCAACAAAGGGCAAAGCCTCTTCATCTCCTTGAAAATGACTGAATAATGTATATGGATCAATACTCATATTTTGCTTCGTCTGTTAATTTAGCCCCTTGGGCTCAGGTGTAACCAATCAACGCGTCAATAGCCGTGCCAGTCGATGAGATGGCCACTAATGCTGACAAAAGGCCAGATAGATCCGCCAATTTGTCAAAAAAGCATCAGAATAGCTCAGGGTGCCAGCCTGGCAATGCGCCAACCCTCGGGAACCTTACGATAGGCAAAACGGTCGTGCAGCCGGTTTTCGCGCCCTTGCCAGAACTCAAAATAATGTGGCCGGACCACGTATCCCCCCCAATGAGTTGGTCGGATCAGGGGCTCCTCACTGGATTGCAAATCCAAAAAGCGCTTTTCAAGTGAAGTTCTGTCGGGGATTTCCTGACTTTGAGGCGAAGCAATGGCGCCGGCCTGACTCAGGACCGGACGGCTGAAAAAATACTCGTCGGAGGCTTCGTCGGCAATCTTGCAGGTCGTCCCTTCAAGCCTTACCTGGCGCTCGAGCTGTCCCCAGAAAAAAAGCAGGCTGACGGCCGGATTGGCATCGATATCGCGGGATTTCTGGCTAAGGTAATTGGTGAAAAATACAAAGCCATCCGGGTTAAACTCTTTGAGTAGGACCATTCGCGAGCTGGGCTGCCCTGTTGCAGACACGGTGCTCAGAACCATCGCGTTCGGTTCCTGGACGCCGCGCTCCATGCAGTCGCGAAACCAGGCCTCAAACTGGTCGAACGGATCCCGCATCAGGTGCTCCTCTGATAGCGTGGATAGTGCATATTCCCTGCGCAGGTGCTTCATGTGCGGATTTTTAAAGTTTGCCCATGCTTTTGTCTAAACGAACTTTTGAAGCGACCAGTTCATATTGCGCATTCAGCATATCTGCCTGACTTTGATATAAGTCGCGCTCTGACGAACTGAGCTCAAAGCTCGAACCCAATCCTTCGCGGTATTTGGTCAGGGTGATCCCGTAAATCTTTTCAGCCAAAGACAACGACTTTTTGCGATGGTCGAGAACGAGCAGTGCGTTTACGTATTCAGTTCTTGCATTTTGAAATTCCAGCGATGCTGCCTGGGAGAATTGCTGGTATCCAAGCTGGGCGCGGTCCCTCGTTATGCGGGCCCTTGCAAGTTTTGCCTTCCGGTCTCTGCCATCAAAAATTTGCCAGTTCATTTGAATGCCCAGATTGGAGGTCGCAAACCAGCCATTGTCGCTGGCGTCAAAAAGCTTGGTGCGCTGCAGGCTTTCCGAAAATCCGCCAAAACCGACCAGGGAGGGATAATAACTGTATCGCAGGCGCCTGATGTTGACATCAGCCAACTCCATGCTCTTTGACAACACCGCGTGCTCGGGCCTGGCTTCAAGTTGCAGGGCAATCGCCGGATCCATTACTTCCAGATAACTCCTGCTGAGTAACACTTCCAGCTGATCCGTCAGTTTTAGATCCTCACCCGGTGGGTAATTCATTTGGAATTTCAGCATCTGCAGGCTGACTGCTTCCACCTTGACCAATTGATCGGACTGAGTCTCCAGTTGCTGAACCGTCAGGTCCAGTCTGTCAACGTCGAGCCGCTCGGCAAAACCCGATTGATACAAGGCCTCGGTTTCCGTTTTCATCCGCCTCAGGTTTTCCAGGTTTTTTGCTACGATGCGTCTGTTTTCCTGCAATAAGAGCACGGCCAGATAAGCCTGGGTAACCGAATACCTGACGTCCACGTTGGATTGGGCGAGCTGCAGTTTGAGTAGCTCTTTATACATACGCTGGCCTTTGAGCCCTACGAGGAAGCTACCATCGAACAACAGGGTACTCAGCTCGAGGGATGCAGTAGCGTTGTGCCGGGTACCGAATTGAACGGGAACTCCCGACAGAGGATCCAGATCGCGCCGAGGCAAAAGGTTTTCGTCAAACAGGACATCGTAAATGGCGGGCTCGATAAAATTGGGAAAAATGCTCGTGGGCAGTTTGGGAAAGTAATTGTAACTCAAGCTTGCCGAAAGCTTTGGTAAACCAATTGACAGATATTCCCTGATCTGTTCGTTCGCATCGGCAAGGTCGAGTTGCTTACCCTGCAGCGCAAGGCTGTTCTTTTGGGCATATTCGACAGCGTCAGCCAGCGAATACCCTTCCTGACCATGCGCCACCCCGGTAATAACAAGGCTAAAGACCCAGGATTTCCAAAATGAACAGCTTCTTTGCATCATCTGACAAAGATCAAGGTTCTCTACGCAAGGACGGTGGTTGCCGTGTTAATGATTTTAAAGGGAAGGCAAACAAATTGCCAATGGGCATGGCCTGGCAGCCATGGTGTACCCCTGACCCCTTGTTTCCAAAACCACTGCCGGGACTTACCTTTACCCCGGTTTAGAATTTCACCAGATTCAAGCGTTGATTTACCAGAGAAGGACTCACCTCATTTTCCTAGCTGCCTTCGCGTGGATCGCAGGCCTTTTTGCCTGTGGGAATGATTCGGGGACTTCAGGTAAAGCCAAGACGCCCATGCAGCTCTACAAGCGATATTGCTCAAATTGTCATGGTATCGACGGAAACTTGTCTGTCAACGGAGCGGCCAAATTGCGGTATTCCACGATGAGCATGGATGAACGGATATGGATCATCTCCAACGGGCGCAATGCCATGACGGGTTTTAGCGGGAGGCTCTCTGAAGCGGAGATACGTCAAGTGGCAGAATTTACCATGCAGCTCACCGAACATACCCTGGATGTCCGTTAAATCTGTTTTGGTAACCGGGGTGGACCGCATGGCCGGCAGGCAGGTTGTTGCGACACTGGTTTCAAAGGCCTACCGCGTTTTGGCTTTGACCCCGGAGACCTTGCCCCGGGATGCGGGTCTGGTGCAATACGTACAGGGAGACATTACCAACTTACCCGAATGGGAGGAGCGACTCGAAGGAATAGACTTGATCGTCCATTGTGCGAACCACGAGTCCTATTTGAAAAGGGACCGCAAACACCTGGTGAACTACAATGTTCTGGCAACCCGCGATCTGGTGGATGCCGCCTTATCCTTTGGCGTCAGCCACATGATCTATATAGGTTCGGCTTTTTCCCTGGCCCGGTCAGCCGACCCCCTGCTGCTCGCCGCCGATGCAAGCGGCAACCCCGTCTTTCACAGCCACTTCGCCAGGACCATTTTCCATGCAGAACTGGAAATATGGCGTGCAGAGGCCGAAGGCATGCAGGTTTGCATTTTGCATCCCGCCCGCCTGATTGACCTCAAATCAGGGGAAAGGGACCTGCCGCTGGGGGTAAAAATAAGAAACGAGCATGCTCGTGCCGGAATCAAGGGGCTCTTGACAACAGACGACCTGGGCAATTGGGTGACTTGCACCCTGGATCGCTCCCTTTGGTCTGAACGCTTCCTGATTTGCTCTGACCTGGAACTGCCTGAACGCAAATCGGGATTGGTGAAGAACCCCGCGGTTGAGTTTGAGAGGATTCATGACCGGGACGCCCCCCATCCCCTCAAGGGCTCCAATTGGTTTGACCGGCTTACCTATCGGTTGGCCGCCCGGTGGGATGATTGCTTCGGCAATGAGTTGAAGGCGTTCAATGCATTGAATTTTTCGTACCGCAGCACGGAACGCGAACGCGAATTGTGTTTGATTTCCCATTCAGGCGGCCGGGAGAACTCATTCCTGGCAGGCTAATTTGCCACCCAAAAACCTGTGCTTGGGTACATCGTGAATTCTTGGGAAATCCTTTTCCAGGCTGCCGTGACCGGCGAGCAATTCGCGAAGACAGGTCGAGGTCTGATGGACCAAATGACTGACCCCATGCACTTCTAATCGTTAAAAATGCATCGCCGGCCTCCCGGGAGCAAAAAATTCACAAATATTTTATACAAATGGCTGCTGTGAATTAATTTTACTTTTCACTTAAAACCCTGCATATGAAAAAAGTTGTACTCATTTCTGCATTCTTTTTAGCCGTTGTGGCCGCCTTCGCCCAATCGGTGGTCATCAACTCGCCCACCAGTATCGCCGGTGCGCTGCAGTTTGGGACCGCCTCCGGGTGGGGCGCGGACCTGTTGTCGAATGTATGGACGGCCGATGCGGTCATGCTCATGGACGAAGGCACAGATCCAACTGACGGTTGTGATACTGTAACCAACAAACAGGATCTTGCCGGAAAGATCGTTTTCGTGAACCGGGGGATGTGCAACTTTAGCCTCAAAGCACTCCAGGCACAGGATTGGGGGGGCGTAGCCTGCATCATCGTCAACAACACGCCAAGTGGCGGGGTGGTAGCCATGGGGGGAGGAACTTACGGGTCTCTCGTCACCATACCGGTTGTCATGATTTCCTACGAGGATGGACAGCGGATCAAAGCCGAGATGGCCAATGGCCCGGTAAACATTTCGATTGGGAACATCCGCTTTGACCATGACGTAGCAACCAATAACCGCACAGGGGTTTGCCACGCACCCTTTGGTTCCTATCCTGCTTCGTGGATCAAAAAAATTGGCGACTTTGCCTTTACCCCTGGAGCAGACATTACCAACCGGGGCAATAACATCGAAACGGGATGTAAGGTCTCAGCGGAAATTGCCTTTACGCCTACAGCCGGAAGTCCCTCGTCTTTTTACAACAAAAGTTCCGACGGTTCCCTGGTCATCGAAGTGGATTCTACCCGGAGCGCACTCCTCGAGCCGGTCGATCTGTTTGGCAATGTTCCGTACGCACAACCTGGAAAGGGCACCATCCAGTATTCCATTGCTTCTGATTCCCAGGACGAATCGCCCTTTGACAATTCTGCGGTCTCCGAGTTTTTCCTGTCCGATGCGCTGTTGTCCAAAGCTCGTCTGCAGAGTAACCTGCGCGACCCCTTTGCTACTTCTTCGTACCGCCGGTCCGACGGCACCAATGCAGAATACATCACGGGATTCCGCATCCCTTATGGAGCGGGTTGCAAGATCGACAGCATCCTGTTTTTTATGACCGTATCGGCACCCGCGACCCTCGCCGGACTCACACCTGAAGCCCTGCTCTACGGGTGGGACGATGCCGATGGCAACGGAGGTGTAACCAATAGCGAGCTGAGCTACCTGGCCTTGGGAACCATGACCTTCGACGCAGCTGAGACCCGCTCAGGTGCGGTCGTCCGCATAGCCCTCGAAGATTTTGCAACCGGTGAGCCGGGCTATACCATCCCAAGCGACGACATCCGCGTTTTCGTCGGCATCAGATATTCGGGTTCCGAACTGCCTTTCTTCGGTTTCGACGAAGGCATGGATTATCTGTGCAATAATGCGGTACTCGCCGCTGCAACCAGCTTGACCGATTCAGACCTGCCCTATGTTGGCATTACGGGTTACGACCCGAACACCGGTGTTCCGGATGTTGACAATGCGGCATTTAGCTTTACAGGGCTGAGCGCTGCCCTTTCAGCCAGCCTGGTATTTTCCGGAAGCTGCATTACAGTTGGTACGCGCCAACTCCCGGATGACGTCGCTAAGTTGGAAGTTTACCCCAACCCGACCACTGAAATCCTCAACATCTCGGTACAACTGAAAGAGCCGACCTCCAAAATGATCTATGCTATTATGGATCCCTCAGGCAGGACTTTGTACCAATATGTCGAGAACCAAAAGACTACGGCATCAGAAGCAAAGGTGCACGTCGATAAACTGCCTGCAGGTTCTTACCTTCTGCAGATCATGACCGACAAAGGCTTCAAACAGCGCAGCTTTAGCGTAATAAAATAATCGCTTCACCTTTGGGTGCACAGCTAAGCCACACTCCGGTGTGGCTTTTTTTTTTGCAGGTATCGGCTTAAGCAGGCGATGTCGGCCAGGGTTTATAACTCCTGAATAGAAGTTATCTTGCTTGACTCAATTCGAGCAGGGCATCGGACATCAGCTTGCTTCAATGCGTGAATAGGTTCACTCTCAAAGCATCTTTCAAGGCATGAAAGAATGCAACAAGATTGGAGTGCCCTTAAATTGGTTCCTTGCAAACGATTTCGATGCAATTCATTGATATGGGCATCCGGAGTGTGGATGTTGAGGCAAAAGCCCTAAGCCAAAGGAAAAAAAAAGCCCGGGCATTTGCCGGGCTGATGAGGTATTGGACTCTTTATGGATTCTTTAATTCACTACGAGCTTCCTGGTTTGTTTACCCCCACGGTGAAGGACGCTCACCAGGTATAGGCCCCTGGCTAAACCTGCGACGGGAAGGAGGACTTCTCGTTGGATTGCACTTCGCCAGACCAGGCTGCCATCCATTGCCCTGCACTCGATGCGGCCTTCGTTTGGCATAAAATCTGGAAAGACGAGAACGGCCTGACCACTTGACGGATTCGGAAAAATGCTGAACGCAAAAGCGTCGCTTGATAAAGTATTATCGCGCACCAGGGTATGGGTTCCAAAGCGACGGGTAAAAACACCGGTTCCAATGACGCGCTGCTGGAAAATGAGGGCATTCTGGTCATTGAACACCTTGTAAGTGCCATTCAGGCTGGTAGTGCCGTTGGAAACGACGACATCATAGCACTTTTCTGATTCCAGTGTGAGCGGATACTTTTTGGTTGTGTTATCAGCAAACGGACCGTCGGCGAGAATAATCTGGTTCTGCTCATCGTAGATCCGGAAACTGATCTGACCAGGCTGTGCTGCCGGTTTGAACTCAAATGCCGAAGTGTTGGTGGTGGTGGGCGTTTGATAAAAGGGAATGTGCGATGAGTTGTTCGACGGAAACACGTCGGCGGAGCCGTTGACCTTGTCGATGGTCAGATTCAAAAGGTTTCCCGCCTTCGAAGGTGCAAACCCGATTGCAGGAAGGGCGATCTCCACTTTTTCCAGATAAGCCAAACGACCATTCCAGGTGTGACTTTGAACAGCTCCCTGGTCGATGGAGTAATTGAATTCAAGAGCACTCACTTCGGTGTTTCCTCCATTGATGATTTGCACGACAGGGTATGCATTTTTTCCACAAAGAAGGCTGTCTCCCAGTGTTCCAGCTGCGCTGAGTTGCATCAACGCCACGTCCAGGCCCGGACGTTGAGTAATGTTGAGGTAGGCGTTTTCAGCCTGGTACACCTGGTGAGTGGCGTCATCCTGAATAAAAGCCACCGTTTCCAGGTTGCGGAAATCGTAGAGTTTGTCGAATGGGAAAACGAAAACGAAGGATTGACTTTTGCCATTCGCGGTCAATTCGGCAAGCTTTGTTCCCGTAGCGTTGGGAAGAAATTTTTTGAAGACGTGGTGAAATTCAGTTTCGCCGTTGCTTCCCGGGGGACTGGACCACTCAATGATCTTTTCGAGTACGGCAACCCGAAGGTTGGGCGTTCCGGTGTAATCCGCAGTGCGGGTAACGGTCACGCGGACTTCCATCGAACGGTAATCTTCGAGCAGAGTGTTTTCTAAAGCAATGGAGAACGGTGCGGGGACCAGCGTGGCGTTTCGTATGGTCTCATCGGTAAGCGTGGTAGTTGGCGGTCCACTGCTCACCGCATTGAGGTAACTGTCCGGAACCCCCGTCACACCATAATAGCTCACACGGGTCTGCACTTCGCCCGGGTTGTCTTTGTTCATTGGGTCAAATCCCGGCCAGCTCACCTGGTAGGAAATGCGACAGACCTTGTCGTCGTTTCGGTCGAGCACCGGTTTGATCAGCGGGTTGTAATAGGCACAGGGCGGGCATGAAGCCTGGGTGAAATGCTCGACCAGGGCCTTGCGGGGCGTTTGCGCCCATAAACCAGCGACAAAGATTAATAAATAAAAGACAATTAGTAAATTACGTATCATAAAAATGTTTTATTTGTTGAACAATTACCGCCACATCCCCCGCCACCCTGGGATGCAAATCCCGGCGGTTCGTTAATATTTTGTAAATGTAAAGTTTTTATAAAAAAAATGGAACCATAATGGAACATAGGCGTTAACTTTATAACGCAAATTTGACAAAGAGCCTCCCCGATAGTTTTCTTTTCTTGTCAAAGGACAAAGGTTGGTTATTGTTGCTATCGGGGATTTTTTTTTGTCTGCTTGTGAGGAACGGGATCCACTCCGGACCCGCCCCAGGGATGGCACCTCGAAATTCGACGCAGCCCCAGCCATAATCCTTTTAGCGGCCCCCAGATCGACACAGCCTCCAACATATAATTCGAGCAGCTCGGCTCAAACCGGCAATTTTTGCCCAGGAGGGGAGAAATGAGGTATTGGTATGCTTTTACGGGTATGATGATGAAAAGTGAGAACGTCCTTCTGATCCCGGAAAGCACCATCCAAATTATTTTTTCAGCCGTGGGCAACGCTCAATGACTTTGTTGGCGGATCATTTCTTTTACCCGCTTCTTGAGCTTTTCCGCAGCATCGACCAGAAGTTCCTCGTTGGAAGGAAATGACGTGGCCCGGCTTCGTATCAATTTTTTGGCGGAGTCAGAAAGATGTTTGCTGTCGCCTTTGAGCAAACGCCCATAGCGGTTTTCAAATACCCCTTCAACCGAAACGGGTTTGGTCCACGCAGTTTCCGCACTCCTGGCCCGGATAAAACTCAATCGACCGGTGACCTGCACCGATTTGCTTTGAGTCGTTTCTTCAATCGTGGCCGGATATCGGCGAACGACTTTGCGCATCACGGGTTTGCCCATCGAATCCACTACCACCTTACCGTTGGCATCTGTTGCGGTTTCTTCTTCCTCTTTTTCAATCACTTCGTCAAATATCCTGGACTTCTCCCGTTCAGGACTAAATTCCATCTCCAGGAAATCGAGCTGGATCCAGAAGTCGTATTTGACTCCGGGGTCGGGGCGGCCATCGAAGGCACTCCACGTGCTGTTGAGTTCGTCGAGACCAAAACGGTGCAATTCATCTTCTACCCTCAATGGAAGGATCTTCTCGGTTTTGTTGTCGATCCTGAGCAGATAATGTTCGGTACCCAGCTCCAGGGCCCGTCGTTTGAGCACTTCTTTATCCTTGTATTCAGAAAAGAGGGTATCGATCCTCATGAGCAGGTCCATTGCTTGTCTGGCGGGTATTTTATCGGACGTGTTTTCGGATGTTCTGAGCAGCGTCTGGGCCTTTTGGTAAAAGCGTTCTGCTGATTTCTTTCGAGACTCTTTTAAGATCTCACCGGTATGAATGAACCGAAAACTCGCCTGGTATCCTTCGGAGGTAACCAGTGGCAACAAGCCCTCCACGAGGTCTTGCCGGTTTTCGATTCTGCGGTACAGGGCAAACAGCCTTTCCCATTTGTCATCGTCGTCTTCGTTGCGAATGGCGGCCTCTGTTTTTAGGTCTCTTTCCTGAGCTCTGCGAAAGGCGGTTTCCAGCAGTACGACCCGGTCGTGGTCGCGCTTTTTCTTTCCCGCCAGTTTCGGGACCAGCGCAGAGATGGCCTCGTCGTAACGGCCCTGGTCGATCATTTTGCGAGGACTGGAACAACTCGTGGCCAGTAGGAACAGAATCAAAGCATGTAAAGCGTACCGCATTGACAAAGGTCTTTCTGAGGTGGAACCTGACCCGGAAACGACAACACCAAACCGGTGCCGCTTCACCCATCCCAACGGGGTCGGGATCCACCAGGATTGCGAAAATAGAAAGAGGAAACGAACCCCTCGCTTCCTCTTAAGTGCCCGGGACAGGATTTGAACCTGCACACCTTTCGGCATACGCCCCTCAAACGTACGTGTCTACCAATTCCACCACCCGGGCGGGGGTGCAAAGATAGAGAAGTGGGAGAATTATAAAAAAATGCCCCGTCGTGTGCAGGCAGAAAAGAACGCAAGGGGTGAGCCAGTATCGATCATTTTTACATTAAATAAAAATATAATATATAGTATATTCTAAAATAGTGAGATATACTTTATGCTGAATTGATTCATCAGAATCACTCATACAGAAGGATTTTATATATAAACTTTTTTATAATATTTTTCGTTCTTTTCTTGCATATTACGGGGTACAGCCGTAATTTTACACCAAATCCCGGCGACAGTAAGTACTCAATAAAGATTTGAATACCCTTTCGCTCCCGGCAGGTGCCGGTTACTTCTCCCGAGGCGGGATTTTCAGTTCCTTTCGAATCATCTGCTCGTTCAGATAAAGATCGTAGTTTTCTTATTTTGAGACCTTAGTCGAAAGAGCCTGAATTTGCGCCTTGCAAATTTGGGCTTTTTTTTTTGCCAACACCTGCCTGGCCTACCGTAGGTAAAATGGGGGTCCTTCCCGGGCAGAACCACGAACTTCTCACGCAAAGCTTGCTATTGACCAGCTTCCTCAGTCCCCTGACTTGGAGCCAGGACCATCTTTTTGCAACAGTTCTTCCCAGAAGGCGGCTGCCCGCCTCGTATGCGGAATGCAAATGGATCCACCTACCATATTGGCTATGGCAAACACTTCGTAGATCATTTCGGTGGATGCGCCTGCCTCGTGGCATTTTTGCAAGTGGTAGCTGATGCAATCGTCGCAGCGAAGCACCATCGAGGCAACCAGGCCAAGCAATTCCTTGGTGCGCACATCAAGTGCACCCTCCCGGTACATTTGCTGGTCCAGAGCGAAAAAGCGTTTCAGTGCGAGGTTGTCTTTGGAAAGAATGACCTCGTTCATTTTTGATCGGTACGCGTTAAAATCGTCGACGACTGACATGTCATTATGGGTATGGTGGTTAAACGGTGTTGCGGTTGATTTGCATCCAGATGCTCCGAAAGGTGCGCGGAATGAGCAGCAGGGAGGCGATCATGTATCCCGTCGCCCAAAAGACCATGAGCCCTCGCAGGTAGCTGCTCATCCATTGTTGCTCCCGGAACGGGAGGTGCCCCGAAAGTTCCTGCAAGCCGATGTCATGCACGAAGACCCTGAAGGAGTGAAACAGGTCAAACCCCACCAGGAATGCCGGAACAGTGCCCAGCAGGATCAATGCCTTCAAGGGAATGGACCATGCAAAAGGGGTCAGCGGCCACAGAAAACACCAGCGGATGAACGTGATCCCCCCAACGATAAAAAGAATCTGAGCCTGCTGGAAAGGGTAGGCAATTTCATAGGTCCTAAGAGGCAGGAGCAGGACCCAGGCAGCAGCAAAGGCGCCGGCAATCCAGCACAGTTCGAGGGTGATTTTTTTTGCAAGTGGGCTCATGGTGCACATCCCGTCTCCAACCAACTCCGGATGCGGGACTCGCCGCGCGGATTGGCGTATCTTTAGGCCATGTGGCAAAAGTATTACAGATACGCGATCGGAGCACTGATCCTCGTCTTCCTCGCCTTTATTTTCAGCTACTTCATCGAATTGGTGAGCTACATCCTGCTGAGTTGGGTCATCAGCATGATCGGCCAACCTGTGATGCATTTTATGCTGGTGAAACTGAAACTCCATAAATTCCGTCAAGGGAAAGCCATTTCCGCCTTGTGTACGCTGGTCGTCTTATTCAGTGTTGTTGGCATCCTGTTGTGGACTTTTGTGCCCCTCGTCGTGCGGCAGGCCGTCCTGCTTTCGGAGGTTGACTTTAACGCATTATCCCTGGTACTGCAGGAACCCATCGACAAACTCAACACCTGGCTGCGTTCGCTGGGTCTGGAGCCGGGGCCGAGCGCTGCAGACCAGATCCAAAATCTCATTGGAAGCTATTTTGACCCCGCCTCGCTCAGCGTGTTTTTTGGGAACCTGCTCGGCAAGGCCAGCTATCTGATCATCGGTTTGTTTTCCATCCTGTTCATCAGTTTCTTCTTTCTGAAAGAGCGGGGTCTTTTTACCGAAATTGTACTCGCCATGGTACCAACCGGCATGGAGGCCAAGGCCGCTCACGTCATCGACGAAGTGAGTTACCTGCTTACGCGCTATTTTGGAGGCATCGTCGTGCAAATGACCATCTTGCTTATGCTCGCGGCCGGAATGCTCAGTTTTTTTGGCATCAAAAATGCCTTTCTGATCGCTGCATTTTATGCGGTGATGAACATCATTCCCTACCTGGGTCCACTGATCGGAGCGGTGTTTGCCTGTCTGCTCACAATTTCTTCCAACCTGGAACTGGATTTCTACCAGCAGCTGGTACCCTTGCTCATTCGCGTGCTGGCGGTCTTCGCTGTGACCAAACTGATCGACGATTTCGTTTTGCAGCCGTACATCTTTTCTAAACGCGTACAGGCCCATCCGCTGGAAATTTTCATCATCATCCTCGTGGGTGCACGGATCGGCGGTGTGGCGGGCATGGTGCTGGCCATCCCTTTTTACACGATTTTCCGGGTGATTGCCAAAACCTTTCTCAGCGAATTTAAAGTCATCCGAAAGATCACGGGAGAGCTTAAAACCCGGTCGCACGTTCCAGGCTGAGCACCAGCCAGCTTGCTATTTCTAAACATTGCGCACGATCACTGCCGAAAAATGCAGAATTGAAGCGTGGTGAAATGCCGATTGTCCTAATTTTATACCTGCAATGTGGACTGAAATCGTCAATGCCCTGAATGCCTACTGGAATGCTCTGGCTGGGTCCATTCCGGCTATTGCGAATGCCGTCATCATCCTGATCGCAGGTTGGCTGCTGGCGTTGGTCACCCAATGGCTGGCCTTTGCGCTCTGCCGGTTCCTGGGCATGCACCAATTCAGCGAAAAAACAGGCGTCCACCGGTTCCTGGAGCGCCGTGGGTTTAAGCAGGGTTTTTCCGGACTCACGGCCAAGCTCTTTTTCTGGCTCGTCATGCTCATCGTACTCGAGCGTTTTTTCGACTTGCTGGGATTGGTTATCGTCGCCGGATTGCTGGGCGAGGCCATTGCCTTCATACCCACCTTGCTCGTCGCCGGCGCCATCGTCGTCGTTGGCTTTTACCTGGCATCGTTTACGGCCGGACTGATCCGTGGAGCCCTGGAAAATGCCGACTACCCACGGCCGTCACTCGTTGCCCGCATTGCCTTTTACAGCATTGCCTTCTTCAGCATCGCCATTGCGCTGACCCAGATAGGCATCGGACAAACCCTGATCACCAACGTGGTCAGCATATTCTTTGGTTCTGCAGGCCTGGCGTTTGCCATTGCATTTGGACTGGGGGGCAAAGCCTGGGCCGAACGTCTTATCGAAAAATATTTTGGGGGCAAGGAATAAGGAGTCCATCAGATTCAAACGGGTAGGCTCCCACATCGGAACCAACTGGCTTAAGTTTCCTGGCGGATTATGCATTTTTTAAACGCATGGGCGCTGGCGCTTCAGGGGAATATTAGAATCAAAGAACTCCAATACCAGCGCTGAAAGGCTTCATTTTGCTCATTTTTAGATGCGAAATGGCATTATAATTGCATAAAATCTTAATTTTGAGGCCTGTTTAACCATTCATTCATCGAAACCTTACACATGAAAAAATTAAGTTACCTGGTATTGTCCGTTTTCGTGATGGCATCCTGCGTATCGAGTAAAAAATACAAAGACCTCGAGGCGCGAATGAGCGAAGCGGAAATGAGTTTGCAAAAGTGCAATCAGAAGCTGAGCGACTGCGAAAATGAAAAGAGCAAGCTGGCAGATGATTGCAAAATGAAAACCGGAAAGCTTGAAGCAGACCTTGCAGCCAAGGACGGGAAGGTCAAAGGCCTCGAAGAGCAGATGGATATGCTTCGCAAAACCAACAACAACCTGCTGGATCGCCTGGCAGATCTCTCCATCGTGAGCAAATCCGGAGCAGAGAGCATTCGCAAAACCCTGGATGCGCTCAATGAGAAAGACAAGCAGATCAATGCCCTCAACAAAGCCATGGCCCAAAAGGATTCCATGATGCTGACCCTTGTACTCAACCTCAAGCGTTCCCTGGCCGGAGTGCCCAGCGACGACGTAAACGTCGAGGTAAAACAGGGAGTGGTTTTTATTTCGCTGTCTGACAAAATGTTGTTCCGCACGGCCAGCGCCGTGATCAACGACAATGCAGGCAAAGTCCTCGAAAAAATTGCCAAGGTACTCAACGACCATAAGGACCTCAACATCCTCGTCGAGGGGCATACCGACAATGTTCCCATGTCGAGTGAGTGCGTGGCCGACAACTGGGACCTGAGCGCAAAGCGCGCGACTTCGGTCGTGCGACAGCTCCAGACCAGGTATAAAGTGGAGCCTTCGAGAATGACCGCCGGTGGCCGCTCGGAATACGCTCCGAAAGTTGCCAACGCCAACGCCGAAGGAAGGCAGAAAAACCGCAGGACGGAGATCATCATCCTGCCTAAACTCGACCAGTTCTTCGAACTGCTCAACCCGCGCTCTTAAACCTGAGGTAAATTGCTAACTGCCGGTTGACAAAGCATGCTTTGCGACCCTTGGCAGCCATGTGCTGCGCCGGTTTGCTAGCCCGCAAAATCAGGAACAATGAATAAAGCGCCGTGACCAGAGATGGATCATGGCGCTTTTTATATTTATTCTGTGATTCCGAGACCGGGTATCGCCAAAACCTCCTCCCGGAGGGCTATTGCCAAGCATTGTACTTGTGGATGATTTCAAAATATTATTTGGCATTCGGGTCGGTAGTGCCGGGAAGTTAGAATGGGATCAACGCGATGGATGCGCAGGTTAAATTATTTCGCATCGTTTCATATTATTATGCTTTTTTATTTATATTTAACTTATATACAATAATATAAATATTATTAATAATTATAATTTAACTTTCTTTAACTCCATGCTACAAAATCTGCTGGCAGATTGGCGATTTCGCACTATAATTACGGCCGGCAAAACGGAATCCTTACAGGCTTTCCACAACGAAAAATTTTTTTAATCGTTTATAGAAACTGGCTTCAAAATTTAATTTCACTTTCATCAAATCTGTAAAATCTGGTCAATTATGAGCAATCAAAAAGCAAGTGCTGCCAAGGATGCATCGAGCAGCAAGTTCAGTTCGATGTTTGCAGCCGTTGCCATTCCCCTGGCGCTGGTGATCGGTATCCTGGTTTTTAAATTCATCTTGGGCGACCCTTCCCACTTCGAGAACGGAGACCCCAAAGGGCATCCGCATCCTGGAGACTACCTGGGCATGATGTATAAAGGAGGGCCAATGGTTCCCATCCTCATGGCAAATTTCATCATCGTATTGTCCGTCATCATCGAGCGGCTGATTACCATTGGAGCGGCTTCCGGGAAAGGCTCGATCCAGAATTTTGTGCGCAAGATCAAGGTGAACCTGGACAACAACTCCATCGACCAGGCCATCGCAGACTGCGATAAACAGAAGGGTTCTGTTGCCAACGTGATCCGCGAAGGTCTGACCAAATACAAAGAGATGGCTGGCAACAACCAAATGGACAAAGAGCAGAAGATTCTTGCGATCCAGAAGGAAATTGAAGAATCCACTTCCCTAGAGTTACCCGTGTTGGAGAAAAACCTGGTCATTCTCGCCACAATTTCTTCGGTTGCCACCCTGCTCGGTCTGCTGGGAACGGTATTCGGAATGATCCGTGCGTTCTCTGCCATCGCCACTGCAGGTGCCCCGGATGCCGTTGCGTTGTCGACGGGTATTTCGGAAGCCCTGATCAATACCGCGCTCGGAATCGGGACGTCTGCCCTGGCCATCATTTCCTACAACTATTTCACCACCCGGATTGACGGAATGACCTACGGCATTGACGAAGCGGGATTTTCGATTGCCCAGACGTTTGCGGCAAAGCACTAATCAACTTCCACACTGAACGATTATGCCAAAAGTCAAGGTTCCCCGGAAGAGCACAACGATCGACATGACGGCCATGTGCGACGTGGCCTTCCTGCTGCTGACCTTCTTTATCCTCACCACCAAGTTCCGGCCCCAGGAAGTGGTCGAGATCGACATCCCTTCCTCGACGGCGCAGATCCCGATACCTGATCGCGATATCATGATGTTCCAGATCGCTCCCGACGGCAAGGTGTTCTTCGGGCTCGACGACCAGAACACGCGGCTCAAACTTTTGTCGAGGCTGGAAGAGGGCTACGGATTGAAGTTCACCGACGACCAAAAGGACGCCTTCCGCCTGGCTGAATTGTGGGGTATGGACATCCGCGAGCTGCCGGGTTACCTCAGCTTGGATGCCAACAGCCGCGCCAAATATCAGCATCCCGGCTTGCGCATCGACACGACAGGTGGTGAGCACCAGCTCGAAGACCTCATCCTGTGGTCCCGTCAGGAAAACAACAACCTGAGAATCGCCATCAAGGCCGACAAAACGACCGAATACAAAGCCTTCGATGCAGTCATCGAAGCGCTTCAAAATAGAAAAGTGAACCGATTCAACCTGATCACTTCCGCGCGGAGCGCTCAGGAGTGACGACTTTCAACTACAAATTGAGCTGCTATGGCTGAAATGAACATCCCCGAAAGTGGGGCGAAGAAAGGGAAAAAGAAAGTTCGATCTAAAAAGGCCTCCACGCGCGTGGACCTTACTGCGATGGTGGACCTGGGCTTTTTGCTCATCACTTTTTTCATGCTGGCAACTACTTTTAACAAGCCCAAAACCATGGAGGTGGTGAAGCCCCCGAAAGACGATAAGGTGGAGGAAAAGGATATCCCCGCCATCAAAATGTCGAAGACCGTTACGCTGCTGCTGGGCAACAACGACAAGGTGTACTGGTATGTTTCTCCGGATGAGATCACCGAAGAAACCGCTTTCGTCCTCGACAGCGCCGATTACAGTCCCGGAGGACTGCGGAAGGTCATCCAGCGAAGGGTACAGGAAGTGCATGAGCAATGGACCGATACGACCAACCTCTTTGTCATGATCAAGCCTTTGCCGTCGTCGCGCTATAAAAACATCGTGGATGTGCTCGACGAAATGACGATCAACGACGTAAAAACCTATGCCATTCTCAAGCCCAATGATCCGGTGGATAGTTTGGTTTGTGTTAAAGTAGGCCAACCCAGGAAATAATTCAGTGAATTCTTTGTTGTACAGTTAGCGCCTAAAACCAAAAGTGAAATGGAAAATAGGGATTATCTGAAGTTGTCTTGGGAAGACATCCTTTTTGAGGGACGCAACAAGTCATACGGGGCGTACGTCCTGCGCAAGATCTACGACAACAACATGTCGAAAGCCCTGATCTTGGGCATTTTGCTCTTCGTTTTTGGCATCAGCGCCCCCATGATCGTCAAACTGGTCAAAGGTTGGATTCCGGAAAAGGCCAACAAAGAGATCATGAAGGAAGTCGTCCTGGCCGAACCGCCCCCCATGGATCCCAAAAAGCCACCACCACCCCCACCACCCAAAGTCGAGCCTCCGCCGATCAAAGACCAGATTAAATTTGTGGCTCCCAAAGTAAAAAAGGACGAGGAAGTCAAAGAAGAAGAGCCGCCTCCACCGACCATTGAAGAAATGAAAGACAAGGACATTTCGACGGTCACCAAAGAAGGAGAAGAAGGAGGGATCGACGAATCCTTGGTTGAACCACCTCCCGTGATGGAAGAGGTTAAACCCAAGGAAGAGGAGGTATTCAACTACGTCGAACAAATGCCTGCATTTCCGGATGGCCAGGAGGCCATGATGAAATACATCCGCGAGAATGTGCGTTACCCGTCCATTGCCAAAGAGAACGGCATCGAAGGAACGGTCGTCATTCAATTTGTGGTTTCCTCCTCGGGAGACATAAAGAAGGTGCAGGTCGCGCGCGGCATTGGAGGCGGATGCGATGAGGAGGCGATCCGCGTAGTAAAATCCATGCCAAACTGGAGACCCGGCAAGCACAACGGCAAGGCCGTTCCGGTGAGTTTTACCCTTCCCATCCGCTTTAAGCTGGAGGGCTGAGCATGCCACTGCATCAGTGGGTGCTCTATCTGATTGCTCTGGCCTATGCCGGGGTGGGTTTGTTTTTTTTACAGGTTAAACCCGTGGCCTCACCCTGGCACGAGGTTTTGGCGATCGCCTGTTTTGGTATGGCTGCTCTCCGCGTGTACAGGGCAACGAACTACCGGACCAAATCGTGATTGCGGAGGAGTGCTGATGATGGAGTGGATGGCACCAAATTTCCTTACGAGAAGGGTAACTTCACTTGATCGACTGTGTCGAGTTTAGCAGGTCTGCGGACAAAGTAGGAAAGATTAAAGATTGGTCCGACGCTCCCCAATGTTGGTGGTTGTATCTTTGGAAGGTGGAGTCATTCGATGTGTTATCATTTCTTTTGGGTGCCTGCATTGGACTTGTTGGGCTCCTTTTCGTAAGGCTGACCTTGTCTCGCGAGCGCGAAGCAGCCGTTCGCGAATTGGCCGGACAGGCTGCACGCCTGCAGGCGCTGGATGAGCTAAACCGCTTGCTGCAACAGGAGTCAGAGCAACATGTTCAGCGGTACGAAGTCCGGGTGAAGGAAGTTGCAGATCAGCTGGCAGTGATCAGCGCACAGAAAGTGGGGCTGGAAACGGCGCGGGAACAGCTGGCGCGTTTGGAAAGCGATTTGAATGCCACAAGGCTCGATCATTCAGGTGTGGTCCGTGAAATTTCCACCTTGCGGGAGCAATTGGCCGGACGCCAAAATGAAAACAAGTTCCTGCTGGAAAAACTTGATCGCCAGCGCAGCGAATTTGACGAACTCCGCAAACAGGCGCAACTGGAATTTCAGCAAATCGCCAACCGCATCCTGGAGGAAAAATCACAGCGCTTTGCCAGCACGAACAAGGAAGCCATCGATGCGATCCTCAAACCCCTGGGCGAAAACCTGGATTCATTTAAGAAAAAAGTGGAGGAGACCTACGACAAAGAGTCCAAGCAGCGCTTCTCCCTTGAGGAAAAAGTGCGGGAACTCATCCAGATGAACCACCGGCTCAGCCAGGAAGCAAACAACCTCACCTCAGCCTTAAAGGGCCAGTCGAAAAAACAAGGCAACTGGGGCGAGGTCGTCCTGGAAAGCATCCTGGAGAAATCGGGTCTCGTAAAAAATCGCGAATACGTCATCCAGCAGAGCGTTCAATCGGAAGAGGGAAGGCGACTGCAACCCGACATTGTCGTTTACCTGCCTGAGTCGCGCGCCATCGTCATCGACTCAAAAGTCACCCTGGTCGCTTACGAGCGCTATTCCTCGGCTGAGGAGAAGGAAGCTCAGGAAATTGCCGGACGGCAGCACCTTCAATCCATCTACCGCCACATCGACCAGCTTAGCGAAAAGAAATACGATACGGTGGCGGGCACCCTCGATTTTACGATGATGTTCATCCCCATCGAACCGGCCTATCTGCTCGCCATCCAGATGGATCCCGATTTATGGGCTTACGCCTACGCTAAGCGCATCCTGCTCATCAGCCCGACCAACCTCATTGCGGCGCTGAAGCTGGTCGCCGACCTGTGGAAACGGGAACACCAAAGCAGAAATGCGTTGGAAATTGCCCGCCAGGGAGAAAGACTTTATGAAAAAGTGGTGGGGTTTCTGGACACCATGGAGGACATGGGCCGGCACATTGCAAAGACCCAGGACAGCTACTTCAAAGCAGTTGGGCAGCTTAAGGATGGCCGCGGAAGTGTCGTCAAACAGGCACAAACACTGCGACGGCTGGGCCTGAATTCAGACAAAGAAATTCCCGAGACCCTGCAGCCCACCGACGACGAGATTTGATGCTTTGTGAATCACTAAGCCAAGAAACAAAAGCAATTAATATTAATTTTTATTTTAATACATAAACATTTGTAATATAACAAAAAATAAGTTATTATTTTTTATTATATGAATAATTTGAAAGCCGGAGCTAAACCTGTTAAAATTCGGCGTTGCAGGCTTGCAGCAGCGCTTTTTAACTACATTTGATCGTCCATTTCTTTTTCTTTACAGCAAAACTCAATTTATGAAACGAATTCTACTCGGCATTTTTTGTACAGTCCTGGGGTACGGACTTTGGGCCCAGGATAGCTTCTCCGACGACTTCGAACAATACACGGCGGGTGCATTCATAGCAGCCAGTTCAAATGTTTGGTCGACCTGGAGCGGCGTCAAGGGCGGAGCCGACGACACCCGCGTTAGCAACGAACGTGCCCGAAGTGGGGCCAATTCCCTAAAATTTCTGTCGACTTCTTCCGGCGGTGGTCCGGCTGATGTCATCCTGCCCTTTGGCGGCAAGAGGACCACGGGAACTTTTTCCTTGGAGATGTACTTCTACGTCGTCGCGAATAAAGGGGCCTACTTCAATTTTCAGGGCAATACCACCCCGGGTCAGATCTGGTCGCTCGATGCCTTTTTTGACCCCAACGGCGATGTGCGTTTCACCCTTGGAACGGGTGGTGCTAGCACGGTAGCTGCTGGGAAACATCCCAAGGACAGTTGGTTTAAAGTGAATGTAGTTGCCAACCTCACCGACAACCTCTGGGAAGCTTTCATCGATGGCACTTCCCTTGGAAGCTGGTCGAATCCGAACAACTCGCTTGCTTCAATGGATCTGTTCCCGACGAGTTCCAACAACCAGTCTGAATTTTTTGTAGACGACGTCAGCTATGTTTTCGAGCCATTCATCGCTCCGGATCTCGATGCTTCCCTTACGGCCGCAAACATCCGGCCCAAGGCCCTGACGGGTACGAGCTGGCCTGCCTCCGTCAAGATCAAAAACGTAGGCCGCAACAAGATCACCTCAGTCGAGTTGGAGTGGTCCCTTGCAGGCGGTACCCCGGTAACGGAAACTTTTGCCCTCGACCTGGACTCTTTGGTCGAGTCCGCTCCGCTGCCCCTGAGTCAGAACGTGACGTTTGCCCCCGGTAACGCCACGATCGATTTTGCCATCAAAAAAGTCAATGGAACGAACGACGACAAAGCGGCCAACAATGCCAAGTCGGTACGACTCGAAGGCGTCACTCCGGCTCCGGACAAAAAGATCGTCGTTGAGGAAGCAACCGGCACCTGGTGTCAGTGGTGTCCCAGGGGAGCAGTTTACCTCGACTCCTTATCGAAGCTTTACCCGGAGCATTTCATCGGAATTGCCGTTCACAACCGGGACCCCATGGCCGTTGCTGCATACGATGCGGGTCTGACTACGTTTCCTGGATTCACCGGGTTTCCTCAGGTGGTAACCAACCGCAGAACCTTGAGCGATCCCAGCGCGATTGAGCCTATCTTCTATAATCAAATCGTCGAACTATCTCCCGTAGTGCTTGATGCAGGTGCTGCCTATGATGCAGGTACGCGCAAACTCACCATTGAAGCCAAGGCCCATTTTGCAGAAGCCGTCTCCGGTGATTACCGATTTAACCTCGTCATCGCAGAAGACGGGGTGCGCGGCACGGCATCGGGGTACAACCAGTCCAATGCTTATGCCGGTGGAGCCAACGGCGTGATGGGCGGTTATGAGCTATTGCCCAATCCGGTCCCGGCTGCGCGCATGGTCTATAACCATGTCGGACGCGCCATTCTGGACGGATGGGCAGGTCAGGCCGGATTTCTTCCTGCCGACATTCCCGAAGGCACAGAATACATTAAGTCTTGGGATTTCACCATCCCTGCCGGATTTACCCCGGCCAACATGAAACTGGTTGCTATGATGCTCGATCCCAACGGGGAGATCATCAATGCCGCGGAAGTCAGCTTTGACGATGCGATTGCAAAGGGACTTTTTACCGCAAGCGAAGATCCGGGCGCTTCAGCAGATGCCTGGTATGTATTCCCCAATCCGGCAGAAGACCTGGCTTCCGTATACGTCACGACCAGCGAACCAGTTGACGTTAGCATGCAACTCCGCGATGCTTATGGCCGGGAACTGGCAAAGCGTTCCTATGGCAGAAAGAGCGGCTCTTTCGAGTTGCCCGTTCAGATGGCATCGCTTGACCAGGGCAACTATTTTGTAGTGCTCACACTCGGACAGCAAACTTCCGTAAAAATGATCTCGGTAATTCGCTGATCTGTACCGACTGAAAATATCCATTTGCATAAAGCTGCTGCAGGTCCTGCAGCAGCTTTTTTTAAAGGCATGCACAGCAGGTAATACGTTAGCGGCGAGGTTTGTTTCCTGCAGGGATCACCAGATGCCGGTTTTGGATCAGAGCTAAAGGGAGCAGGAAGTTTCCTCCCTCAATAGCGAATCAGCGGGGATGGATCTTTGGGCGAGGTTCCTTTCCATACTTCCAGGTGCATTTCGTAATTCCCTGTTTCATTGGGAAGGGATTTTCCCAGCACCGAAGATCGCGTAATGCGCTCTCCTTCCCTGAGGAGCACGCTCTGAAGGTTAGAGTAGACGACGTAGTGATCCCCCGACCGGGTAATGACGACGTAATCGCGTTCCTGCATGCGCCGGATTTGAATGACTTCGGCATCAGAAGCGGCACGCACAAAGGGTTCGGGAGATTGCAGGTCAATGCCATTGTTGCGCAACTGCAGGTGTGGACTCCCTGACGGCATGTTTTTGCCGAAACGGGATAAGATGATCGCCTTTTCCATGGGCATCACCAGAGTGAACCCTTGATTTTCCCGGTTGCTGACTTTTATTTGTTGGTTGAGCTGGCGTACGCTGCCCGATATGAATTTTGAAGATTGATCTTTTTTGTGTTTGTAGGTGACGAGATCCGTTGTCAAGTGTTCATGCTTTTTATTCAGGCGGGCAATCAGGTCTTTAACCAGCTGAAGGTCTTCCGAGAGGCACCGGCGATCCTCCTCTGCTGCAGCGCTGAGAGCGTCTTTGGAATTCGAGATGATTTGCAGCCTCAGCATTTCATTTTTCATTTCTTCCTGAGACTGCACCAGTGAATGCAGCGTTTCCCTGAGCCGCCGCTCAACCAACTGGAGGATATACCACCGGCGTACCTGCAATTCAAGCTTATCCGGATACATCATACCCAGGAATGGGTTGAACGTCATGCGGTGCAGCGCCTTTATTTTAAGAAACCGGAAATATTCTGATTTCAGTTTTGCGATTCTGGGTTGCAATAATTTCAAACGATGTTCGGCGCGATGCCATTCAAGCTGGTACTGCGCAATTTCCTGCTTCAGGGTATCCTGCAGTTCGCTGCGGTAGCGGATCTGGCTTTGCAGGACATCGAGCTGTTTGAGAGCGCTTAATTTTTGCTCCCCTGTGTTGCGCAGAAGCGCCTGCGTCGCCTCAATCGCCTTATGCAGACGCACGGATCCTCCGGAAACATCGATTGGCATTTCTTGGGGCCAAATCAGAAGGGGACTGCCCGGAATCAGGAGAAGTCCTCCGAAAAGAATGAAAATGTGAATTGACCTCATTCCTTGCGGGTATAGTGCCCTGGTATGCGAAAGTTGAATTTGGGAAAAGCAATCCGGTCAGTATGTTCCCAGGTCAATTGGGCCTCCCGGATTTCGCCGGTGTCGTTTTGACGTAACTGCACAAGAATTTTTTCAGGAAACCAGCTCTCGTAGTTTTGCCGGTATTCCGTCATAGCAGTTTCCAGTGAATATTCCGGTGTCTCAAAATAAAAGGCTACCGGCATCAGGTTCTTCTTATTGCAGAGGATCCTGGTCCGCAGGTTTTCCTTTTGGCCAGCGAGTTCATAATGTTCGCCACTTTGCGAAGCCCTTAAATCCAAATCATCTGGCAGGAAGTAACCATATATGAGAAGATCCTGTACCATTTGCAGTTTGGGGTGCAATGGTTGAGGTAGCCACATCAGTCCGGCAAGTTCTCCGTCGGTGTAGTTTTTTTCAATGCGATCGATCAATTGATAACGATCGTTCGTTAGCAAGATGCGTCCCAACTCCACTCCTGCCTTTTTGAATGCAATCTGGCAAGCGCTGTCGCGTAAGGATTGCATGACAATTTGGGCAGACCCACTCTCTTTGAGGGAAGTGGCATATTCCAGTTGGGCTTTACCGGAAAAACAGGGTGAGTTCAGCGTTCGTTTCAGGGAATCGATCATTTCTGCAACCAGAATTTCCCTTCCATCGAAGTGGTCTGGTTTTTGGGCGTCGGCCAGGATGCGACGTTGGCATGACATGATCAGCATGGCTGGTATGGCCAGCAGGGATAGGGTGTAGGCGGGGAAAACTCGTTGCGATTTCAATGAGCGGAAACTTGAATTACTGAGGAGGTTCTTCCAGCAACTGTGCTCGATCCCGATGATGTTGTATGCATTTGATATCGCCCAGATTTTCGCAAATCGCAGCCGCCAGCCGGTGGTCTTCGGCATTGACAAATGCGCCGGATCCCGAATAAGCATCGAAGGCCTGTTTCGCAGCAGCATCATTGCCCACACAATTGTACAGCTGGGCAAGGAGTGCACCATTTGCCGGCCGTTGAATGACGTTTGCAAGCGGACCTGTCAAGACTTCCAAAGCAGCGGCAATGGACCCTTTTCTGCACAGGGAGATTGCATAGTGCAGGTGGTTTGTTCCCAGGCTATCACTCTGCAGAACTTCTTTCCAAAGGACTCCGGCGTCAGACCCCGATGCATCGATAAGGGCAGCTTTGAGCAGCAACAGATCCGCACTTTTGGGCTTTCGAAAACGGAACGTGCGTTCAAGCTGTTCGAGCAATTCTACGGCCTGGCCTGCATCCCCCAGCTGGTATGCAGCCCTGACCCTTACCAATTGCGGCAAAAACTGCGTGGGATAATAATCCAGGCAGCTGGTCGCAAATCGTTTGGCGGAGCGCCAGTGGCCGAGATCACTCAGGCATCGCAGCAGGTTTTCCCAGACGGGGTAGGGGACCTTGCCCACTTCAACTGCCTGGATGTAGTGCTTCTTTGCTTCGGGCAGATCGTTAACCAGGTAATGGATGTCTGCAGCGAAACAGTGCGATTTGGGTTCCAAAGGGTATTGTTGGAGCAATATTTCCGCGTAAGGAAGCAGGGAACGCACGGCAGCGGGTTGGGACTTGTCGGCAGTTTCCAATCGTAGTATGAGCGGCTTAAGTTTGTCATCCAGACCCAATGTAGGATCGCTGAGCAGCGATTCCGGGGAACCGGGTTGGTTGCCATTGGGTTTAGACAGTTTGTCTGCACCGAATTGTGCGCTTATGCGGGACCACAGTTTTGCATTGTTGGCCGCTTTGGCATAGCCCAGCAATTGCTCAACCGAGGCATCATCTGCGGGGTGGAGCACGAGGTACTCTTCCAGCAGTTCAACGGCTTTCTCCCATTTGCCTGAAGCTGCATGGAGCGCTGCCGTTTTTTGGGCAATTTCGGCATTCAGACCAAATTGGGTGCGTGCCAAGGCCATGGCAGCAAGGGCCATGCTGAGATCACCGGCAGACTTGAATTGGAAAGCGGCGTTGTCGTAAAAGGTATAGTTGCCGGGCTCCAGTTTTGCCAGTTCCATATATCCTTCCGCAGCGCGAAGAGGCATGAACAATTGCTCAGAAAGATGGCATTTGAGCAGGAGGTACCATTTGTTTGCAGGGTCTGCCTGGACACTGCGACTGGCCGCCAAAAGGGCCTCTTCTGTCTTTCCTGTGGCCTGAAGTGATTTTGCCAGGTAAAAATTTGCCACGCCGGTAAATTCTTTTTCAAAGCGGATCTTCTCATAGATTTCGATGGCCTTCTCCCGTTTGCCGGTCATGTCATCGCGGAGGGCATCGATGAGCAGAGCCTGGTATTCCATGATGCGGTCAGGTTCCTGTGACTTTCCCCAAGCCGGGCTAAATAGGATTAATAAGGCGGTCAGCCATTGGACCAAGGGTCCATTGCGCCCGGGAAACTGAAACGACCCGGGATCAAAGTGTTTACAGGACAGGAAATTTGCGAATGGCATCATTCAACTTCGGTTACCTTGAGCATATTGGTGCGCAGTTTTTTGAGAATGGGCATGCTGCCGGTATTGACTACGATATCGCCCGGGCGAATTTTCTGGAACTTTTTGAGTATGTCGATTACATCGGAGATGGTCTCGTCGGTTGACGACATTTTGTCGTAGTAAAAGCATCTGACGCCCCAAACCAAATTCAGTGTTCCAAGCATGTGGGCTGCGCTTGAGAAGATGTAGATCGGGCAAGCTGGCCGGAAAGACGAAGTCTTGAAGGCTGTATATCCTGAAACCGTCAGGCCGATAATGGCTTTTGCCTTGATCTCTTCCGCCGTCTTGGCCGCGCTGAAGCAGACGACATCGGATAAAAAAGTCGATGATTTTTCTGAAGGAATGGGTCTGCGCGTGGAAATTTCAAAATGCTTCTCAGCTTCAAGAATGATTTTCTTCATGGCCTGGACTACTTTGACCGGATGTGCCCCAACCGAAGTTTCACCGCTGAGCATGACGGCATCCGTGCCGTCGAGTACGGCATTGGCCACGTCGGTCACTTCAGCCCGTGTGGGACTCGGGTTTTTAATCATGCTATCCATTAGCTGGGTGGCCACGATCACTGGACGCGAGCGCTGGATGCATTTGGAAATGATGGATTTTTGGATGGTGGGCAACTTTTCCATGGGCAATTCTACACCGAGATCGCCTCGGGCGATCATGATGCCGTTGCTTGCCTTGATGATGGCGTCGATGTTTTTAAGGGCCTCGGGTTTTTCAATTTTGGCGATCAGTTTTGCGGGGTGCTGACGGGCTTCGAGGATGGCCTGAAGGCCTTCGATGTCTTCGGCTTTGCGGACAAAGGACAGCGCGATCCAATGTACGTTTTGGGTCAGGATAAAGTCCAGGTCCCGGTGATCCTTTTCGGTCATGGACGGAAGGGAAATTTCCGTGTCGGGAAGGTTCACGCCTTTATTGGAGCCGAGGGGCCCACCAAAAACACAGCGCAATCTCACTTCGTCGGTGAGGTTGGTCTCAACTACTTCAAAAACGAGCTTGCCGTCGTCGAGCAATACCGCCTCACCGGGTTTTACGTCGGCAGCAAACTGCGGGTAGCTCATAAAAATGCGCTCCCGGTTGCCCAAACAATGTTGATTTACGAACCTGACCTCATCGCCCGGAGCAAAAACAACAGCGCCGCCCTCCATTTCCCCCACCCGGAGCTTTGGCCCCTGGAGATCGCAAAGTATGCCCAGGTGCAGGTCCCACTCATGGTTGATCCTGGAAATGTGCTGGATGATTTGTCGGTATTCCTCGTGGGTGCCGTGGGAGAAGTTCAGCCTAAATACGGCAACTCCTTCCTTGGCCAGGTCCAGGAGCTGTTCGTAACGGCTGCAGGCAGGTCCGACGGTCGCGACGATTTTTGTGTTGTGGTGTATCATGAGAACCGGAAAGATAACAGTGAAGGAATCAATCTTACTAACAACGACACTATGCCCAGGTTCCGGCAAAAAAAGGAAAAATAATTTTGGTATTGCTTGGTCGAATCCTTTAATTTGCGGTTTGTTTTAAAGACCTAATTAAAACGCTAACCATTACTATGGCTACAATTGCTGAGCGCGTAAAAAAAATCATCGTAGATAAACTGGCCGTTGACGAATCGGAGGTGACCCTGGAAGCCAGTTTTGTTAACGACCTTGGGGCAGATTCCCTTGATACTGTTGAACTTATCATGGAATTTGAAAAGGAATTCGACACGTCGATCCCTGACGACCAGGCAGAGAAGATCCAGACGGTCGGACAAGCCGTTGCCTACCTCGAGGCCAACTGCAAGTAGTTTACGTCCCTTCAGGTCCGGTATGCCCTTGCGGTTGACCGGGCATTGATCTTATAGGATGAGACGCGTGGTGGTTACCGGTTTGGGGGCGCTGACCCCCATAGGCCTGGGACGACAAGCATACCTCGAAGGCCTTCAAAAGGGCGTCTCCGGCGCCTGTCCCGTCAGCTATTTTGATGCAAGCTTGTTCAAGACGCGCTTTGCCTGTCAGCTCAAGGATTTCAAGGCTGAAGACCACCTCGACAAGAAGGAGGCCCGCAAAATAGATCCCTTTGCCCAGTATGCTCTGGTGGCAGCCGACGAGGCCATGCGCGATTGCGGCATCGACCTCGATAAAGTTGACCTGTCAAGGTTTGGCGTGATCTGGGGATCGGGAATAGGAGGCTTCAACACCCTGGAAACTGATATTTCGGAGGCGGCGCTGCATTCCGGTGCACCGCGGTATAGCCCGTTCCTCATCCCCAAGCTCATTTCTGACATTGCTCCCGGTCACATTTCCATCAAATACGGACTGATGGGCATCAATTATGGGATTGTATCTGCTTGCGCTTCCTCGGCACACGCCATTTCAAGTGCCTTTGACCACATCCGGATGGGAAAGGCTGACCGGATGATCTCCGGAGGGTCAGAAGCTGCCATCACCCGGGCGGGCGTCGGCGGCTTTTCTGCGATGAAAGCCCTTTCAGAGCGCAACGACGATTACCAATCGGCCTCAAGGCCCTACGATCGCGAGCGGGATGGTTTTGTCCTTGGTGAAGGTGCCGGGGCCATCATCCTGGAGACTTATGACCTTGCCGTCGAGCGCGGAGCTAAAATTTATGCCGAAATTGCAGGAACAGGAGCCAGCGCTGACGCCTTTCACATCACGGCCCCTCATCCTGAAGGCTTGGGTGCCAGCAATGCCATGCGACTCGCATTGACCGAGGCGGGTCTCCAACCCGGCGAGGTTGATTACATCAATACCCACGGAACATCGACCCCATTGGGCGACATTGCGGAGGTTAAGGCGATTTTGAAAGTATTTGGAGAGGATGCCTACCGGTTGAACATCAGCTCAACCAAATCCATGACCGGCCACCTGCTTGGAGCTGCCGGAGTGATTGAAATCATCGCGGGCATCCTGGCTATGGAACACAACTTCGTTCCCCCGACCATAAATCACTATGTAGACGACCCGGAATTAGATCAAAAGCTTAACTTTACATTCAACGAGCCACAGCAAAGGAAGATTCGTGCTTTCCTGAGCAACACGTTCGGTTTCGGTGGCCATAACAGTTCAGTGATCTTAAAAAAATGCTAGGGTTCCTTTACAAGTACTACAAAAAGACCAATCACCGCTTTTTTTCAAGGGACAAGCATTTTGCCGAAAGGCTACAGCAACTCGTTGGGTTTACACCATCCAACATATACATTTTTAAAGTCGCTTTTTACCATAAGTCAACGCTCAACAACTCGGGGAGTGTTGGAAATGGTCTTTACCAGTCAAACGAGCGCCTCGAATTCCTTGGTGACGCGCTGCTCAGCTTTGTGGTTGGCGAGTACCTGTTTCGCAAATACCCGGGTGCCGACGAAGGATTTCTTACCAAAATGCGGTCCAAGATCGTTAAGCGAAAAATGCTCAATTACGTTGCTGAGCAAATGGGCCTTGATCACCTGATGCAGGAATTTAACCAGACGGCCATCTCGCAGTCGATGCTGGGGAATGCACTGGAAGCGCTGGTTGGCGCCATTTATCTCGAACAAGGGTTTGACTATTCCAGGAATTTTATCATCAGCAGAATTCTTAAAAGATACATCAACATCGACCACCTGGAGTTGTTCGACGACAACTACAAGAGCCAATTGCTCGAATGGTGCCAGAAGCACGCAAAAGACATTGACTTTAAAGTGTTGAGCAAGTTCAAAGCAGACAAGCGCGACCGGTTCAAGGTGGGCGTTTTTGTCGATGGTGCCGAAGTTGCCTTTGCAGAGGATTACAACAAAAAAAGCGCCGAGCAGGTGGCCTCGCAATTGGCCCTTCGTCAGTTGGGTGTCAGGGAAAGAAACTGATTCCTTCATTTTTAGCTTGGCGTGAGCCGGGACCCCTCTAAATATTATTTTGCCAGACTGCGACCCGATAAAGAGCGTCGCCTGTTTGCAGGTACGCAACTATTACACGAATGGCTTTTGAAGCAACTCGAGCTGGGCTTATACCGCAATCAGGACCTGGCCCTGACGGCTGCCGAGATTGCCAGGTACCTGGTCGACCACGGACTTCCTTCCATTGCCCGCAAGCTGCGCTTATTGGCAGAAGCTGCAGAAACGGGCGGGGACGGCCGTCTGACAGCATTCATGCTTTTTTCTGAGCTGCTCCTGTTCTGCAGGCGCATGCAGACCGTTTCTGGTCTCAACGGGATGGAACGGGAGGATTTACTGAGCTTTTGTGGAGTTCCATTCTACAAACGCGATTTGCCCGCAAACCGGGTGTTGCGGGACCGCTGGCTATACATGGGAAAGGTGGTTGAACAAGAGGAGCAACTCAACATTTCCCGGCATTGGTTTTATGGACTTCAGAGTCAAAGAAAAGCCCTCGTCATAAACTTTCAGGCAGGGAAGCAGCAGGAAGCGTTGACCTACAAAAGGGGATTTTGTTATGAATCTCCCGCGACCTTTTATCCTTCGAATACTCCATTCAGGGTAGCGGGTATAGATGCCTCCTCGGCCAGTCAACAATGGAATATGCCCCCAGTGGCACTATCCGTTGCCGATGCGCTTGACGATTTTGCAAAGATGCTCGTGCTGAATCCATTTTTACGCAGCACCTTTTATCTGCTTGAAAGCCCTCAACTGGTGCGTTTACGCGATGTGTGCTACCTCCGGAGCGGCAACCGTGGCCTGATTCCGATTTCGAATGATGCACGTCAGTTGCCTGCTATTTATGGTCTTGGAGGATTGCCCAATGTTTGTTTTGCAGCGGAGTATTGTGATCGCCAATACCATGTCATTGCAATCATTGCGGGGGAACGCTTTATTCCTATCGGAAGGATGGCCTGAACTAAAGTTCGCTAACTCTTGGCGGCACGGGAATAATTCGGAAGGACGCTCTCGATAAACTCTTTGCAGAATGCTTTGATTTCATTCCTGACCTTCCTGAAAACGGCAATTACTTCCTCATGGCTTCCGGTTGCAGTTGCCGGATCCCTGAAATCCCGGTGAATGATCAGCGTGTCAGCTGGAAAGTGCGGACAACTCTCCTTTGCATGATCGCAAACGGTAATCACCATGTCAAATCGCGTGTTGCCCAGCTCATCCACGGATTTTGAGCGTTGCCCACTCACGTCAATTCCATCTTCGCGCATGACCTGCACCATGAGCGGATTTAAGCCCTCTGCCCGGATGCCGGCAGAGCGGATCGAAAGTTCTTCGGAAAAATGTTTCAGGTATGCTTCGGCCATCTGACTCCGGCAGCTGTTTCCCGTGCATAAGACGAGGATGCTTTGAGCTTTCATAACGGATTGGATAAATACCGGTGCTTAGAAGTCGCTAAGATAACTTGCAATGATCAAACGGGTTTAACGCCGCTTAGGGTCATACTGAAAATTCCAAACGCGCCTGACCGGTACAGGTCGAGCTCCTCCGGACTGAGGTGGTTTGTAAGAATGTCATCCGGGATCACGATGTTCCGGTATTTTTGGACATCGACAGGTGTGAAGCCTGCATTATAGATTATCGAAAGGTACTCCGGTTTTGTAACAGCCCCCGAGACGCATCCTGCATACAGTTCAGCCTGTTGGCGCAGTCGATCCGGAATGTTGCCTTCCAGGACGACGTCCGAAATGGAAAAGTGCCCTCCGGGTTTGAGAATGCGGAATACTTCTTTGTACGCTTTGCCTTTGTCAGGTACCAGATTGAGTACGCAGTTGCTTACGACAACGTCAGCGAAATGTTCATTGAGAGGAAGTTGCTCGATGTCTCCCTGAATGAACGTTACATTGTCGAAACCCAGTTTGCGGGCATTGTTTCTTGCCTTTTCAACCATTTCAGGAGTGAAATCAACGCCAACCACCATTCCGGTTGGTCCCGTTTCCTGGCGCGCAACGAAACAGTCATTTCCGGCACCTGAACCCAGGTCAACGACGGTATCCCCCGGCTTGATCCGGGCAAATTCGGTGGGCAGCCCACACCCAAGACCTAAGTCGGCATTGGGAACATAGCCACTGAGGGTTGAGTAATCCTCGGTCATGATGTTGTAAACTTCCGAGCTGCAATTTCCGGAACCACAACAGGAGGATTTGTTCTGTTGTAAACTCTGCCGGGCAATGGTAGCATACTTTTCCCGGACCATGTTTTTAATTTCATCTATGCTTTTCATGGTGGTCTTTTTTTAAAAGTGACAATTTGGGATCAAGGAATCAACAACAGTCATTTTTTTTACCCTCAGACAGATTCAAAAAGTGCTTCAACCCTTTTGTGAGGAGCTGCCATTGTTTGCGATCTATGCAATAACAGGTAGCAGGTCCGGATACCTCACCACGAATGAGACCAGCCCGATGAAGGGCTTTCAGATGCTGGCTGATGGTGCTCTGTGCAAGGGGCAACTCGCTGACCAGGTCTCCACAAATGCAGCGGTCTCTTTTGAGCAACAACCGCAAAATGGCAATGCGTGCAGGATGCCCAAGGGCTTTTGAAAACTGTGCCAGGCGGTTTTCTGTATCGGAGAACAAGGCAGATTTTGTCCGTCCCATTATCGTAAAATTACGATAAATAAACCGGGGTTGGAAGGAAATGGTTCAAAAAAATTGCAAAAACTTCATCACAGGAAGGACGTGTTTTCCATTCAAAGGCTTCCCATGGGGGGCATCAGAGCGCTCTGAGGACGACGGGGTAAGGGCGTTGCCGCTGAAATAGGCTGGACTGGCGGGGAAGTTACACCCTTGGCGGCCCCAGGCGGCAACCGGCTATGAACGAACAGGTGGCACGTGCCTGTAAGAAGGAGTACATGGCATTCTACTGCATAGAATTTTGGTCATGAGCTTATGGACTTGGGTAGATGCACCCATGATCATTCCTGGCTACTCAAGTGTATCTGCAGGCATCAGACCGCGCATTTCAATCCTGCGATCAAAAAACTTAAGGGCACTTCTAAAAACTACATTTTGATGACAGAATGAAAAGGGCTGCCTCCCTGCCCTCCCTGTTGATGACAGAATGAAAAGGGCTGCCTCCCTGCCCTCCCTGTTGATGCCAGAATGAAAAGGGCTGCCTCCCTCCACTCCCTGTTGATGCCAGAATGAAAAGGGCTGCCTCCCTCCACTCCCTGTTGATGCCAGA
>JADLHA010000011.1 GCA_020848995.1 Saprospiraceae bacterium
CGCCGGGTATACTCCGTGCTTATTCAAAGTCACCTTTACGCCACTATCCCGGGCTTCTTTGAGGATTTTAAGCTTCTCCTCACGGCTAAATTTGCGCTTTTCCATAGACAAAGATTACATTTTTTTATGTGTAACTTCGTCTGATTGTTTAGGGGGCCGAAACAGCATAATCTTGCGATTGCCAATGCTCAGGACACGACCAGACCTTAAAAGGTCCTTACAAATAAGACCCCGGTATAGGTTGGGATCTTTAATACCATCTGACCCATCTACGATACTGAGGCGCCTCCCCACGTCGCCCCCTCCAAATTTCCCCCACTCATATTTCCATTCCGCCCTATTTTTACACCCAGCTACACACCCATGCCCACCAACCGCGAAAAATACCACTTCGACGACTTTACCCTGGAGGGGTATAGGGAAATTTTAAGAGTGGCTTTGGGCACTTATGGTTTTGCCGATTATCCTAATGCAAAAAATCTAGAGCAATTTGTTCTCTGGCGACATGACGTTGATATGTCACCTGCGTCGGCTGTTGAAACAGCCCTGATTGAAAACAGTTTTGGAATTCGCTCGCACTACTTTTTCCTCCCCCACTCCGAGTTTTACAATTTGCTGGAGCGGGAGAATTTGGAGCGGGTGCAGAGGATAGGGGATTTGGGGCACAGCGTGCAGCTCCATTTTGACAGCGGATTTTACGGAGTGGACAGTGAGGAGAAGCTGGAGCGGTGTCTGCGGCTCGAGGCGGATTTTCTCAACGAGGTGTTGGGCGTGCGCATCGAGGCGTTTTCCTTTCACAACCCCTCGGCTTTTGACCTGGGATGCGGGGCTGAGCGCTACGCCGGACTGGTCAACACCTATTCTGATTTTTTCAAGAGGGATGTAGCCTATTGCTCAGACTCCAACGGCTACTGGCGCCACCAGCGGCTGCGCGAGCTGCTCGAAAGCGGGGGACCCCCACGCCTGCAGGTGCTCACCCACCCGGAGTGGTGGCAGCCCACGGTGATGTCGCCCAGACAACGCGTCGACAAAGCCATCGACGAACGGGCAGCAGCCACCCGCCACTACTACCAGCAACTGCTCGCAGACCACGGCCGCAAAAACATCGACTGGGAAGACCAGGACCCCGCCCGCTAAGGGCGTGCCCACAGCAAAACCCGCCACCTTGGCCCGCAAGGGCGTATCTTTGTAAACGACCTACCAGTCTCCCGCTATGCTAGACATCATCGGCGACATACACGGCCACGCAGACAAACTCGAAGCCCTGCTGCTCAAAATGGGCTACCGCAAAGGCAGCAGCGGCCATTACGCACACCCGCAACGGCAGGCCCTCTTCCTCGGCGACTACATCGACCGGGGGCCCGACATTCCAAAGGTGCTGAACATCGTGCGCAGCATGACAGAGGGCGGCAGCGCCACAGCCCTCATGGGCAACCACGAGTACAACGCCCTGTGCTTCAACTTCCGCAATCCCGACGGCGGATACCTCCGCGACCACTCCATCAAAAACATCCGCCAGCACTTCCAAACCCTCGACCAGTTCCATAACCGCCAGGCCGAATACGACGACCACCTCGAATGGTTCCTGCAACTGCCCCTCTGGTTCGAAAACGACGACCTCCGCGCCGTACACGCCTGCTGGGATGCCCGGATCATGGCGGTGCTGGCCAACAGCCTGCCCTCGGGCCGGCTCGACGGCGACCTGCTGCGGCGCTCCTGCCTGCCAGACAACGAGCTCGCCCACGCCGTCGACATCAGCCTCAAAGGCTGGGAGGTCACCCTGCCCGACGACCTGCGCTTCACCGATCCCGAGGGCTACCAACGTCGCAAAATTCGCATCAAGTGGTGGGAAGACCCTGCCACCACCAGCCTGCACCAACTCAGCGTGGAAGACATCGCGGGCCTGTCGCAACAGCCTCTCGACCCGGCCCTGTACAACGGCGCACACTGGTACCGCCCCGAAGAAAAAGCCGTGTTCTTCGGCCACTACTGGCTCAAAAACATCCCCACCCTGCAACGCCACAACGTCTGCTGCCTGGACTTCAGCGTCGCCCGCAACGGCCACCTCGCCGCCTACCGCTTCGGCGAAGGGGGACCCCTCAAACCCTCCTGGCTGGTGTACGTGTGAGGAGCCTCCGGCAGTCCTCCTGTTGGCATTCCAACCACCGGTTCGTATTTTTGCCGCCGCAGCCCTTAGCCGTTTTGAAGAATTTCTGCAAAACGGGATGCTGAAGCGCTGCAAAAGACAGTTAAGATACATCCCCCCGTGCACCGGCATTCAGCGGGTCGGCGGGGTCAAAAACGAAGTAGGAATGGTCATTGCCGCATGGACGATCGCATGGAGCCTCTCAATGGCGGGCTCGCACGGGCGCCTGGCCCCGGAGCCACCACCGGAATGGGCGCACCAGGTCTATGCCTCCTGCGGCCTGGCCGGAACGCTCAGCGTCGAAGCCTTCGAAGCGGCCTGCTCAGCCTACCAGCAGCGCCGCCAGCACTGGTCCCGCGACGTGCTCACCATCATCGACTACTCCCTGCCCTCAACGCAAAAGCGCCTGTTTGTGATCGACCTGGCACGCAGGGTCCTGCTGTACCAAAGCCACGTTGCCCACGGCCGCAACTCGGGATCCGTTCGCGCCCACAGCTTCAGCAACCGCCCAGGCTCGCTGATGAGCAGCCTGGGAGCCTTCCGCACCGCCGAAACCTACCAGGGCAAACACGGCTACAGCCTGAGACTCGACGGACTGGAACAGGGCCTCAACGACCAGGCCCGCGACCGCACCATCGTGGTCCACGCCGCCCACTACGCCGACCCCGCCCACATCGGCCGCTGCGGCCGCCTGGGCAGGAGCCAGGGATGCCCCGCATTGCCCCCAGCTCTTTCCAACGACATCATCAACGCCATTTCGGGCGGAAGCTGCCTCTTTGTCTGGGGCGGAACCTCTGCCAAGACCGGCTCCTGCGACGTTCCCTGCCCGCAGCCACGGCCAACTCGCTAAAGCCCTTCCTTCTGCCGGGAAAACTGAGCGGCAGGTGACGCGGTCCATCGCGTTACAACCCATGGCAGACCCATTCCCGATGACCAGGGCCCAAGGCTTTTTATGCAAAATTTTGGACAGGTTAATAATTATTTGTCCATTTTAGAGCCTATAAGGTATTTATTATGAGCTTATTGGCTATTTTTATTTCCAATATGGCATTAAGTCCTTTCTCAGAAGAGCAAATCATAGCGAGCCTTCAATTTGAAAACCCCTGGTGGGTGACCGGCGGCCTCGACGAATACTACCGCTCGTTTGAACCGCGGCTGTATTTTGACTTGTTTTATCCTTTGGTCAGGAGCACGCAAGTTCACCGGGCAGTTGTTTTGATGGGACCAAGGCGCGTCGGAAAGACCGTGATGATCTATCACACCATTGAGCGTCTAATTTCCGATGGCGTTCCACCGCAGAAAATTCTCTATGTGTCCGTTGAAACGCCTGTTTACAACAACATCCCGCTCGACAAACTCTTTTCCATGGCGCAAAAGGCCACCGGAACGGCGGATTCCGGGGGATGGTATGTTTTTTTTGACGAAATTCAATACCTCAGGGCTTGGGAAGTACACTTAAAAAAATTAGTGGATGTCCATCGCCACACAAAATTTATTGCAAGCGGTTCGGCAGCAGCTGCATTAAAATTAAAAAGTTGCGAAAGTGGTGCCGGGCGTTTTACTGAATTTACGCTTCCACCCTTGACCTTCTACGAATTTATCCACCTGAAAAACCTGGGAGCATTGATTAAACCCGATGCCATCAACTGGAAAGGGAACATCTCCGTATTTTCATCGACGACCAACATATTCGAGTTGAACAGGCACTTTATCAGTTATGTAAATTTTGGCGGCTACCCCGAAGTCATCTTCAACCGGCAGATCCAGAGCAATCCGGGCAGATTCATGAGGGCAGACATCATCGACAAGGTATTGCTTCGCGATTTGCCGGGTCTGTATGGAATTCAGGATGTTCAGGAACTCAATGCGCTGTTTACGACCATCGCCTGGAACAGTGGCCGGGAATGCAGTTTAGATGAATTGAGCAAAGGCAGTGGAGTTAAAAAGCCAACCCTGCGACAATACCTGTCATACCTCGAAGCAGCTTTTTTGATCCACATCGTAAAGCGGGTTGACCAAAAGGCAGGCCGGTTCCAGAGAGAAAATTTTTTTAAATTGTATCTCACCAACCCCAGTCTGAGAAGCGCTTTGTTTGCACCGCTAGCAGCAGAATCAGACGGGATGGGCGCCATCGTCGAAACAGCTCTGTTCAGTCAATGGATGCAACGCACTTCCTTCATTCCCTTCTACGCGAGATGGAAGAACGGGGAGGTTGATTTGGTACACATCAGCAGAAAAACCAACAGGCCTGAATGGGCCGTAGAAATAAAATGGAGTAACCGGTTTCTGGAGGCCCCAAAGGAATTGAAGAGTCTTCTTTCGTTTTGTAAAGAGAACGGTCTCAGGCAGGCCCTTGTTACGACCATTGACAAAACCGGACTGGTGAACTTCAGGAATCTCCAAATTCAATATTTGCCGGCATCCGTCTACGCATACAACGTTGGAAAGAATACACTGGTAAGTCAAAAATGAGGGAAAACATGATCCTCGGTTAAATCCAAAATATGGAAAAGGGATCCGGATGTGACGGGGTAGGCAAAGGCAGCATGGCTGAGCGCACGAGCCTGTGCGGGCCGGCTGGCGAAATGGACGGAGGTAGAAGCCCCCTTTCGCAAATTTAACCGGCTATCCAGAAGGCATCTTCAATTGGGAGATCCGGAACAATCCTGGCCGGTTTATGCGGACAGTCCTCGCCGGTATGGTATTGCTTCACAATTTGCCGGATCTATGCAGCATTCAGCATGTTCGGGGACTCCACGCGCTGTTTACGACCATCGCCGGCAACCGTGGACGGGAATGCAATTGAGATGAATTGGCAAAAGGAGGCGGGATGAACAAGCCACTTCGACTTTGGCCCTTCCGGCCATGACGGCGCCATGGCGCACGGTACCTCCACTCAGTGGATGGAATCCACATTGACTTCCTGGATGCCCAGAAGATGCAGTTCGATGTGCCGGTCGTGCGCCTTGCTGCCAAAGGCGCTGATGATCTCGAGGATGTCGTAATCGACAAAGTTGCAGTCGCTGCCGTCGATGACCAGGGAACTGTACGCGGGAATTTTGTCGAGGGTTTTGCGCAAATTGACCTTGTTGAGGAAGGTGACGTTGGAATTGAGTTTGATGAGGTAGGTTTCGATGCCGCCCACGCGCGTTTTGGAGAATTTGTATTCTGCTTTAAAGTTGTTTTGGATGATGAAGTAAACCGACAGCAGCAATCCGATGCTCACGCCGACGAGAAGGTCGGTTGCCAGAATGACTGCTATGGTCAGCGCAAAAGGAAGAAACTGTTTGCCCCCGAGCGACCAGGTGTGCCGGAACAGCCTGGGTTTTGCCAGATTGTAACCGGTGACCACCAATATGGCGGCGAGACAGGCGAAGGGAATGAAATTAAACACAAAGGGCACCAGGGCCATCGTAACCAGCAGCAACAGTCCGTGGGTGATGGCCGACAGTTGGGACCGGCCGCCGGCATCGACGTTGGCAGCTCCCCGCACAATGACGGCCGTCAACGGAATGGCTCCCAACAAACCACAACAGATGTTGCCAATTCCCTGGGCTACCATTTCGCGGTTGATGGGCGTGATGCGGTTGTGTTTGTCGAGTTTGTCGATGGCTTCAACGCAGAGCAGGGTTTCCAGCGTAGCCATCAACCCTATGAGCAGACCGGATCTCCAGATCTGAGCGTTGGAAAACAACCTGTCGAATTCCGGAAAGGAAAAACTCGCAAACACGTTGTCGGGAATGTGCACCAACTGAGCCGGACTCAAGGCAAGAGGCGATTGCATGGCCGTCCACAACAGGTTGAGCCCTGTGGCAGCCACAACGGCGACCAGTGGCGCAGGGGCCCTTTTGAGCGTCCGGTTGGGCGTCCGGTTGAAATAAATCAAAATCGCCAGTGAAACCAGTGTAAGGATGATGGCGCCGGGGGAAGAGTGGTGTGCAAAATTCTGAAAATTGCCCATGAAGTGACCAACCGAAAATATGTTCAGGAATCCGCTGGTCCAGTAGGCGGGCTGGTCATAGCCAATGGCAACGGGGATCTGCTTGAAGATGAGCATGATGCCGATGGCTGCCAGCATGCCCTTGATCACGGAGGAGGGAAAGTAGTTGGCGATTACACCCAGTTTCAGCACGCCGAGAAGGATCTGGAACATGCCGGCAACCACTACGGCCAGCAGGAACAGGTGAAAGTCGCCTAAAGACACGAGGGTTGCGCTCACCAGGGTGGTTAGTCCTGCGGCAGGGCCGGAAATGCTCAGCGCCGAACCGGAGATCAGCGACACGACAACGCCCCCGATCACTCCGGAGAGCAAGCCGCTATAAACCGGGGTCCCCGACGCCAGCGCAATGCCTAGACAGAGCGGCAAGGCCACAAAAAAGACCGACACGCCTGCAGGCAGGTCGTGTTTGAACCATAACAAACGGTAATAGTGAAACTTCCTTTTCACGTGCGCAATGATTACCGGCTGCAAAGATGCAGGGGATTTATACCAAACGCAAACTGTAGCAGAGGCCACCTCGAAGTATGAGCCCGCAGAACGTGGCGCCACCGGTATGCTAAATTCAGAGGGCCGGCCCCATCTTTGTCCTTTGCAAACAAACGGATGGCTGAAAACCACAGACACCTGACCCGATGGATATTCTGATTGTGAACAATGCCAAAATCCCCGTTCAGTTATACGGGGGAACCGAACGGGTAATCTGGGATTTGGGTAAGGAACTGTCCGGGCTCGGGCATCGGGTGAGTTTCCTGGTGCAAGGTGGATCTCATTGCGACTTTGCTCCCGTCCGCTTTCTGGATGAACGGCGCCCCGTCATCGATCAGATACCCAAACAGTACGATGTCGTTCACTTTCATTTTGAACCCCCTCTGGTGGAATCGTTCGAAAGACCCTACCTCATCACGATGCACGGCAATGCCAACGACCTGCGCAAATTGGACAGGAATACGGTTTTCGTTTCGAACAATCACGCGGAGCGATATGGCAGTACGGCCTTTGTTCATAACGGACTCGACTGGAATGATTATACCTCACCCGATCTCCATGTGGAGAGAACATACTTTCATTTTTTGGGAAAGGCTGCATGGAGGGTCAAAAACGTCAAAGGCGCCATCGAAGTCGTAAAAGCAACGGAGGCGGAGCGGCTGAGGGTGCTGGGGGGCGTGAGGTTTAACGTCAAAATGGGACTGCGCTTTACCTTTTCGCCGAGAATCCGGTTTTATGGTATGGTCGGAGGAACCCTCAAACACGTCTTGCTCAATGGATCAAAGGGTTTGATCTTTCCGGTGCGATGGCACGAGCCCTTCGGATTGTCGATCATTGAAAGTTTGTACTACGGCTGTCCGGTATTTGGGACACCCTACGGATCGCTGCCGGAATTGGTTTCGGATGAGGTTGGGTTCCTGTCCAACCGGAGCAACGACTTGAGTATGGCCATTCTGCAGAGCGGCAACTATTCAAAACGACGATGCCACGAATATGCTTGCGACGTCTTCAACAGCAGGAGAATGGCATTGGACTATTTGAAAAACTATGAACAGGTAATCAACGGGGGCCACATAAACCCGCTGTCTCCGGCATTGCTGCAAGGGCAAACACAAAAGTTTTTGGAGTGGCTTGAGTAGGCGCCTTGAATCGCTGGTCCTCCCAGGACGGCGGTAACTTGGGGAAGCGGATGGCTCAGGTACTCAAAGACCGGTCCGCCCGGACAACAGTCGGCGCATTATTTTTGCCCTGTGTTGAAATCTCTGGGGTATTTTTTGCGCGTCGCCGTCTTTTGGCTGGGTGTTTTTAACCTGTACCGGGTGTTGATGGTCGCACTGAGTGCGGAAACCCTTAAAAGCCATCCGCGTTCCTTGCCGTTCCAGGCAGCCCTTTCCGGCTTGCGCCTCGATGTTTCAACCCTTTCCTACCTGATGCTTCCGGCATTCTTGCTTTGGGCAGGCCACCAATGGCTGCCCCACAAGATGTTCGCAAGGCTCAACCAGGCCTATCATGACGTCCTCGCCTTCCTGCTGGCTGTGCTGTATGTTGCCTCCATCAAAATGCAACACGAATGGCAGTCCATGCTCAGCGCAAATGCACTGGAATACGCCAAAAAGCCCGGACAGATGTTGGCCTTCATCACCACCGGGGAACTGCTGGCGCTGCTGGCGTTCATACTTGTTTTCAGCGCAACGCTGATCCTGATTTTCCGGAAATGGGCAACCGGCTTCAGCACCGAGACAGCTCCATGGTACAACAGACTCCTGCTGACGCTGGCAATGCCGCTTGCACTCGGTATTGGCGCACGCGGAGGCTTGCAACTGATCCCCATCAATGAAAGCTCCGCCTATTTTTCACAGACGCCGTTTTTCAACCACCTGGCGGTAAATCCGTTCTGGTACTTCGTTCACAGCACACTCGACCGGGATGCAAAAAAAAATCCCTACCTCTTTATGGATGCCACCGCTGCGGAAGTGCGAAACAAACGTTTGTTTGCCGTGGCTGACACCCTGAAACAGGAAGTACTGAACCATGATCGCCCCAACATCGTGATCATCCTTCTGGAGAGCTGGACGGCAGACATCATCGAATGCATGGGAGGAGAACCGGGGGTGACGCCGTTTTTCGACAGCCTGCGCCAGGAGGGCATTTTATTCACCCGGATCTACGGCGCCGGACAGCGGACGGAGCATGGATTGATCTCCGTGCTCAGTGGCTTTGCTCCGCCACCCAGGGTCTCCATCATCACCATCCCTTCAAAATCTGCAAACCTGCCCAACGTCAACGCAGTTTTCTCAGACATCGGTTATTCTTCGTCGTTTTATTATGGCGGAGAGATAGGGTTCGTCAATATGAAAAGCTATTTGTTAAATGGCAGGTTTCAGGAGGTGGTCGACAAAAGTTCTTTTTCAGCAGACCAGCTCAACAGCAAGTGGGGCGCACACGACCAATACGTATTTGAAAAACAACTGGCCGGGTTGAGGACAATGCAGCAACCTTTTTTGTCGGGCCTACTGACACTGAGTACGCACGAACCTTTTGAGGTGCCGGCCAATACCCCCTTTGATGGGGGAAATGGAGAAGCTGACCGGTTCAAAAAATCGGCATACTACACCGACAGGTGTTTGTCTGTGTATTTCCGCCAGGCAATGCGCGAAGCGTGGTATCCCAATACTTTGTTCATCCTTGTCGCCGACCACGGGCATCGCCTTCCGCGCAATACCGACCTCACCAGACCGGAATCCAAGCGGATCCCCGTTCTGTTTGTGGGACCGGTCGTAAAAGACGCCTACCGAGGGGCTCAGATCGCCACGACGGGAAACCAGCACGACATCCCGGTTACCCTGCTGAATCAGTTGGATCTGGAAACAGCGGCTTTTGCCGGAGGTAAAGACCTGCTCAATCCATCGGCGGTGCCTTTTGCCTACTACACGACCGACCATGTGATGGGATGGGTAACGCCCCAACAGAGCCTGCTGTACGATTATGCCCTCAGGGCGTGGAAGCCCGTGGATGGCCTGCAGGTGGATTCGTCGGCTTTCCGCGGTCATTGTTTGGACGCGGAGGCGCATTTGCAGCAACTGTACGGAGCCTACCTGGAGAAATGAATTTAGGGGGTTTCTGTAAACCCCCCTACTTCGCCAATTTGCCGCCCCAGACTGTGCGCTCAAAGGCACCTCACTCCACCACGACGAAAGGCTGAACGCGGCCGCCGGGGCCGGAAAAGAAATACAAGCCCTTGGTCCAATTGGCTGTTTCGAGCACCCAGCGCTTTTCTCTCACGAATTCCCGGAGCAGGACCTGGCCCGTTGAAGTGTGTACGCTCACGAGGACCGGGTCGTCGACCTCGCGTTCGAAGACCAGGTAGCCGGAGGAGGGATTGGGGTGAAGGATCCAGCGCTCATCGCCCGGATCGACGTTGCCCACGTAGTTTTTGGCGAGGCGCACCGCTTCTCCCGCATGGATCACGCCATGGCCAAAGGTGTTGTTGGGAATGTCCGTTCCCGATGAGGGGTAACAATCAAAATTAGCCGTGCGCTGCACGGCCGATCGCTCGATGATGCTTTCGATTTCTTCCACCTGTCCAGCCAGGGCTGGGTTGGCGCTGATGATCAGGGCGACCAGGCCGGCGGCGTGGGGTCCTGCCATGCTGGTGCCACTCCAGGAAGCCAGGCTGGAGTCGGGCAACATCGACACGACGTCGGAACCAGGCGCCACGACGTTTGGCTTGATGCGCACCGGACCGTAGTTGACCACGGGACCGTTGCTGCTGAAAGAACTGATGGAATCGTCTTTGCGCATGGACCCCACGGTAAAGCTCTTATCGTAAATCGCCGGGACGTGGTTCAGGGTGCTGCAACTCGCGCCGTCGTTGCCGGCAGAAACTACCACGACCACGCCGGAAATCCTCAGGTTGAGCACCGCGCGCTCCATGGCGGGAAATACGGAGGTGTCGCAACCCTCCTCCAGGCTGCAATACCAGCTGTTGTTGATCACGTGAGGCGCCAGGGAAGGCTGCGGCTTGCTGCGGTCAAAATCAAAGGGGGCCAGGAAAAATTCAAAGCATTCGAGGTAGGTCGATGGCGCACCGTTGCCACGCTCCATGTTGCGGCAACCTACCCAACTCGCGTCGGGGGCCACGCCAAAATTCAGGTCCGGAATGCTGCCCGCCATCGTGCCCGTGGTGTGCGTGCCGTGGCCGTGGTCGTCGCAGGGCTCGCGGACGTCGAGGCCACAGGGATTGTTGGGATTGTTGCTAAGCGGACTGATGGTGTGAACGGCATCGTACCAGTTGTAGCGATGTTCGATGACGCCGCCCTGATTCCCGCGGTATTGTGAGCGGAGGGCAGGGATGTCCCAGCGAATGCCGGTGTCTGCATCGGCGACCACCACGTTCTGGCCGCGAATGCCCTGGTCCCAAACTTCAGGAACCCCCATGCGCTCAAGACCCCAGGTAAACTCGGGACCTCTTGCCGCTAACGACGGTTGCTCATCCCGGGTAGGGAAGTCAAAGGATTGGGGGCTGTCATAGGCGATCTGTATAATTTCCGGATGTCCGGCCAGATCCCGGATCTGCTGTGGGCTCAGCTCTGCCCGGAGTGCATTGACTACGTAAAAACTCAGGTAGGGAGCCTTCCACACTTCCAGCTTGCGACGCACGGCAGACTGGCTGCGAAGTGCTACCGACTGCAGGCGCTCTAAAACGAAAGCGGCCTTCCTGTTTTTGGTCCATGAAGACTTCCAGCCTGTAAAATCCGCCTGCTCGCGAAACTCGACCAACACCGGAATGGACTCGTCGCGAAGCATGCGCTGCTGCAACATGGAACTGATCTGCCCCGTCGACGCCAAAGCGCCCAGGAACACGAGGACCAAGATGGCCAATGTTCTGCTAATCATCTTATTGTGGGTATTTCTCGTACAAAGATAACGGAATGGACGGCCCGGAAGTTCGCCCCTTGCGCAGTGTCCGGATGAAAATGGGCCATTTCAACACCTGCTCAGGGCCCTTCGAAGAACTTTCCATTGCACATGCCTGACCGAACGGTGCAAGGCAAAATGGAGCGACAGCTCCATTTAGTGAGGGAACCGGGCTGCATACAGCCCGGCATGGGAGAAAACAAACAAAAGACATTCATTTATCATCTGCCCGCAGCCCAAACCCAGCCGCAGAACACCATCGCGTTGCACAGCAGTAGAAAAGAGCGAACGCCTCACTCCTGCATTGGGACAGTCAGGGAGGTAGCCCCGTTGAATCCGGCATCAAAATGGCCTTATTTGGGCCTCCCTTAAGCCAATTGTGCTTTACTTTGTTGTTCCGGGGTAAACGCACGTCAACGCAGCATGCCCAAAAAGAATCCGGACCGCAAAAGCGACCACATCGAGTTGGCCTTTCGCTCCCAGACGGAGGGCTCCCTGGCCGACGAACGCTACTACTACGAGCCCGCCCTCAGCGGGCACCCGCCGTTCGAACAGGTCATGCCCATTGCCTTTGGCAATAAAACCCTGTCTTACCCATTGTGGATATCCTCCATGACCGGAGGAACGCGCAAAGCGCGCCACATCAACACCAACCTTGCACGCGCCTGCCGGGAATTCGGTCTTGGCCTCGGACTGGGGTCCTGCCGCAAACTGGTCGACCACCCCGAGACGCTCCCCGATTTCGACATGCGGGAGGTCATCGGCAGCGCGCTACCACTGTTTGCCAACCTCGGGATTGCCCAAATTGAAGCTTGGCTGGAGAGCGGCCAGGAAAAACACATCCAGTCCATCGTCGATCAGTTGCAGGCCGATGGCCTGATCGTCCACCTCAACCCCTTCCAGGAATTTATGCAGCCTGAGGGTGACCGGTACCGTCATCCTCCCGTAGACACCATCAAAAATTTACTCGACCGGTTCGAATTTCCGGTCATCGTCAAGGAAGTTGGCCAGGGGATGGGGCCTGCGAGCCTGGAAGCCCTGCTCAAATTACCCCTGCTGGCCATAGAATTTGGCGCCTTCGGGGGAACGAATTTCAGCCTGCTCGAGCTGCAGCGCCACCAGGCAGTCCATGCCGAAGAACTCCTGCCGCTGACCCGCGTCGGCCATACGGCTGCAGAAATGGTGCGCTTTTGCAACGACCTTGCTTCTCAAGGCCCCGTTGCGTGCAGCAACCTGATCATCTCAGGAGGGATCAGGCATTTTTTAGACGGATACGCCCTCATCCGCCAAAGTGTCCTGCCGGCGATCTATGGGCAGGCTTCTGGATTTTTGGCACATGCCCAGAGCGACTACGAAGGCCTCCGGCAATACGTCAAAACCCAACTCCGGGGCCTGCAATTGGCACAGGCGTTTTTAAAAGTGAGATAATGGCAGATCCCCCGGTCGATAGCAACGCCAACGGAAAGACCATCGCGGGTTTTTCCAAGTTGTCCAAAAGGGGCAAGATCAAATGGATCGTCGAAAATTTTTTCAAGGATCCGGAAAACGTGATGCACGAACTGATGAGCTACTGGCATCACAACGAAGACCAGCAAAAGATCCTCGACAATTTCAGCGAGAACGCAATCAGCAATTACCCCCTGCCGTACAGCGTGGCCCCGAATTTCCTCATCAACGACCGCACGTATTGCGTGCCCATGGTCACGGAGGAGAGCAGCGTAGTGGCTGCGGCATCGGCGGGAGCCAAATTCTGGATGGAGCGTGGGGGCATACACGCCATGGTGAGCGGAACGACGAAGCTCGGGCAGATCCATTTCAAGTGGAACGGGCCCCTCGATTTCATTGAACGACACCTGCCTGAAATCCGGCAACAGATGCTGGACGATGCCGCCGACATCCTCAAAAACATGCAGGCACGCGGGGGCGGTGTTGGGGAAATTGCCTTGCGCTCTCCGGGTGGTCTGCCCCAGTGCGCACAGCTGCTCATTGCCTTTGAGACCTGTGACAGTATGGGCGCCAATTTCATCAATTCCTGTCTGGAGAGTTTCAGCGCAAGCCTCGAGCGATACATCACCCACAGCGAGGGGCTGCGCGACGACCAACGCGAATTTGAACGCATCATGGCCATCTTGTCGAATTACACTCCGGACTGCCTCGTGCGGGCTTGGGTTGAATGTCCCGTAGAAGCCCTGGGCAATTTTGGCGGTGGCATGACCGCAGGAGATTTTGCTGAAAAATTTAACGCGGCAGTGCAAATCGCCCAAGCCGACCCCTATCGCGCCGTTACCCACAACAAAGGCATTTTCAATGGCATCGACGCCGTCGTACTGGCTACGGCAAACGACTTCCGCGCCGTGGAGGCCTGCGGCCATGCCTATGCTGCGCGCAACGGCCAGTATGCCAGCCTCAGCACCTGCGACCTGCGCGATGGGCACTTTCGCTTTGCCCTCGAACTTCCCCTGGCTCTGGGCACGGTAGGCGGACTGACGGCGCTTCACCCCATGGCCAGACGGTCACTGGAATTGCTCGGCAATCCTGGCGCCCGCGAACTGATGATGATTGCCGCCGCCACCGGGCTCGCGCAGAATTTCTCCGCCATCCGCTCGCTCATTACCACGGGCATCCAGTACGGCCACATGAAGATGCACCTGCGAAACATCCTTCTGCGACTGCACGCCACGGAACCCGAAAAGGAACTTGCACAGGGCCATTTCGCCGAACGCAAGGTGAGTTTTCGGGCGGTGCAGGACTTCCTCCAGCAAATCCGCATTAAATCTAACGATCGTTAGTGTGCCTGTTCAGACCTGGCCATCGGCGAACCGGGGTTCTGTATCCCGCGCAGGAAGGAGTACGCCGGCACCGATGCCACCATTTTTACCGTGCGGTTAAACTCCCTGTCCGCTTTTGTGTCTAAGGAATAAATTTGCAGCCATGAAATACGCTCAACTTCCCAGGCTATGGCTTCCCGTTGCGGTGGCCTGCCTCAGTGTTTACAGCGCCGGAGCTCAAGCGGACGTCGCCGATTCGACCGGAGTCCCGGGCGATCACTTCAGCCTGCACGGTGCCCTCGAGATGTTCCGACTTTCCTCCTCCGTCGAGGATTTTGAGCAGCGGATCAACCGTGAAGCCAACCACGTCAACAATTTAGACCTCAACGGCGACGGCGAGACGGACTACGTCAGGGTCGTTTCAAAAATGGAGGGTGACGTTCACGTTTTTATCCTGCAGGTGCCCGTATCGGAATCGGAAAGCCAGGACGTTGCCGTCATCGAACTGGAGAAGACGGCTGAATCCACGGCCAACATACAGATCGTCGGTGACGAAGACATCTTTGGAGAACAGACCATCGTCGAACCTCAGGAGACGGATGCAAAGTCGGTACCTGCACCCGTCGAAGGCATGAAAGGAGGCGGACCGCTTGACTCTGAATGGGCGTCAGCCGTCGTGGTCGTCAACGTATGGCCCTGGCCCTGCGTGCGCTTCGTCTATGCCCCCGGATACCGGCCTTGGGTTTCGCCCTGGCGCTGGCGTCATTACCCTGGCTGGTGGAGACCCTGGAGGCCTTTGGCATGGCGGGCCTGGCACCCGCTGCGCCGCCCCTACGTCGTTGCCGGTTTCGGTTTTGCTCCGGTGCACCGCGTGGTGCGCGCCCACCGCGTTTACGTGCCGGTTCGCACCCATTCGGCCGTCGTGCGCACCCGGCATTCCGCCTCGATCGGCCATTACCGCGTCACGCGCACCAAAACCATCAAGACGACCACCGGCCCGCGCGGAAATACCATCAAAACCACCAAAACCAAAACGCGGGTTCGCCGGAAGTAAAAGGCGCAGTTTGTTGCTCCGTATCCCTCCGACTAACTACACCCCATATCCTGGTAAAAGCTTATCCAGCTCAGATAATTTAGTATCCGGAATCCGCTCCAGTGTGGTCTTGAGCCAGTCATAGGGATTTATGTTATGAGCTTTACATGAGCCAAAAAAGCTGTACATCATTGCGATTCGCTGTGCAGCTTCGTGGGATCCCGCAAACAGGTATTTTTTCCGACCCAGGGCAAGTGGCCTGATTTTATTTTCAATCAGGTTATTATCCAATTCGGTGTTTTCATAGTCCAGAATTTTGATCAGTTTCGGCCATTGCTGATTTGCATAACGGAGTGCTTTACCCAATGGGCTTTTCGGCTCAATAATCGTTTGTAATTCTCCTTCTA
>JADLHA010000012.1 GCA_020848995.1 Saprospiraceae bacterium
CAAACGTCGGATCAAACTCCCCAGCTACTGCTGTATACGTACATACTCCCGTATTCGTATTGCGGCTCTGAGGATTCGAAGGACAGCTGATCGTCGGCAGCTCGATATCGCTCACTACCACGTTGAACGTGCAGCTCGCCATATTTCCGCTCATGTCCGTTACCGTCCATATTACCAGCGTCGTGCCTTTCGCAAATACATGACCCGCCAGCGTACTGCTCGCATTCAGATTGTTGCTGATCGTTGCCATTGGGCAGTTGTCCGCAAACGTCGGATCGAACTCCCCAGCTACTGCTGTATACGTACATACTCCCGTATTCGTATTGCGGCTCTGAGGATTCGAAGGACAGCTGATCGTCGGCAACTCGATATCGCTCACTACCACGTTGAACGTGCAGCTCGCCGTATTGCCGCTCATATCCGTTACCGTCCAGACGACCGTCGTCGTTCCTTTTTGGAAATCGACTCCTGCGAGGGTATTGGTTCCTGAGCCCGTTGTCGCTCCAGACAGTGCATAGGTAAGCACTTCCATCGGACAGTTGTCGTCGTACGAGGTAGGGTCGAATTCCGTACCCACAGCTGTGTAGTCACACTCACCCGAATCGGCATCCCGGGTCTGGTTTCCCGGACAACCCGTGATGGTAGGGTCTTCGTTGTCTTCAACCACAACGGTAAAGATGCAGGTCACCGAGTTTGTAGAGACATCGGTCGCCGTATACGTTAACAGGGTGGATCCTTTGGGGAAAGTCGAACTCGGCGGCAGGTAGGGTACCAAAGTCAGAGAAACTCCAGGACAATTGTCGGATGCCGTGGGTGCTACCCAGGTAGCCGTACCCGTACACAGGCCTGTTGTAGTGTTCACCGTAATGTTGGGGGGGCAGCCCGTGATAACCGGGTCTTCGTCGTCGATTACCGTGACGGTGAAGGAACAGGTAGAACTGTTTCCACACTCATCGGTTGCGGAAAAGGTTTGTGGTGTAGTTCCAACGGGGAAGAAGTCTCCGGACATATATCCTGACATATCCGTTTTCGCGATGGTTGGCGAAGCGGTACAATTATCGGTTGCTGTAGGAGATGGATAAGTGACCGACCTTCCGCAGAGGCCAGGAGCCGTGTAAACAGCAATATCTATCGGGCATGTGGTGAACACCGGAGCGGCACCGTCGATGCGCGTTGAATAAATTGCTGTATTTGAATTGCCACAGGCATCCGTAACCGTAACTGAAATGGTAGCAGAACATGATGTGCCTGTAGTAATTGGCGTTTCGGTGAGTGCCCCCGGGCAATTGTCGGTAGCTGTTGTTGCGGTCAGTGCTGCTGCCTCGGCAGCCGCAAGGGTAGGATAACAAGTAGCGATGCTGCCGGTGGTCACTGTTGGTCCGGTTACATCTTCTACGGTGACGACTTTTGAGCAGCTCGAGCTACAGCCGTCTCCATCGGTAATGACCAGGGTGAGGGTGAAGCTTCCACTGCACGTTGCAGAAGCACTAACGGAGACCGTGGGATCGCTCGTGCTACCCGGGATGGTTCCACTTCCGGTAATCGACCAGGAATAGGAAGACATTCCGGCAGGCCCAGCATAGGTTTCCGAAGCACTTGGACAAAGTGGGCCATCGGCCCCGGTGATCGAACAACTTGGCAGGGCTTCAACGGTTATGGTCTGGTCATCTGATACGGTGCAATCCGGGAAGGTCACCGTAACGGTGTATCCCGTGGTGGAAGAAGGGCTGACCGTTATACTGGCCGTCGTTGCGGTCGTACTCCACAGATATCCGGTTGCCCCGGTTGTCGTTGCATCGAGCGTAACGGAAGCGCCGTTGCAGATGATGCCATCGTCGTCGGCTACCCCACTCGATTCATCGACGAGGATCACCACGGTAGGAGATGTGGCAGTGGGAGACCCCCCCAGGTGGGTCGGCTCGTCATTGAGGTATTGGCAGTAATCGACCAGGGTCGTTATGGGTGTGCCGCTACCCGATCCAACTGGCCCGGGGCCATTGGCTGCGTTCCAGTAATTGAGCGTTGCGTCTATGCTGGTCGCCGATAAGTTTTCTACTCCGTAAGTACTTCCCGCATACCAGTTGTCTGGTCCTGCTGTTACGGATCCTCCGGTGGCCGTTTTTTGAACGTCCGTGCCGTTGGGTTCAGCAGCGTCATAAAATTTATTCTTTGTGACGGTGCCATCCCCTCCATTGGTGAAGCGAACGCCGATGCCGTTGTTATAAATGTGGTTATTCTCGACCGTGGCGGTTGCTGCGTCGACATCGACTCCAATGGAATAACCGTCAATGGATGCGTCGTTATCTTTGATGGTGGCCGTAGCGGCAGCACCAGATACCAATATCCCCGTGGTGCCGGAAGAAGAGTGGTTGAATTCGCAATCGTCTTTGATGGTGGCCGTAACCGCAGCATGTAAGGTGCTGGAAGGGCTGTCGAAAATTTTAGCTCCTATCGGACAGTCTGTTGCCACCAGTCCGCTGACGGTTGTATGCGCACCCTCACCGGCATCGGAAACGTATCCTTCGTAGTTGTTTACAAATAGACCAATGTCGACGCCGGTAACGGTACCCCCACTGATGATGGCTGGCGCCGTACTCCTCACATTCCAAACCTCAAGTCCTTCAGTGGTCCTACCTGCATCCGCTGCAGACCCGTCGATGTCGTTGTTGCTGGTCGTGGAACTTACCCCCTGATGAGATGCTACCAAAATGCCATCCCAATAGATCTCGCTCGCGTGGGAGACTGCGGTTATGGTGTTGTCGTCGAGGGTGTAAGGTGACGCTGCACTGTAAAACAGGTTGTGAAAAATACCCCTTCTGCGAACTGACATGGTGTTGTCTTCGATGCGCTGGTACGTGCTTGTTCCAGGGTTTGAACTATAAAAATTACCTGTCTGAACCCCTATGCGCACGTTGGTCATACAATTGTCGTGAACGTGAGCATACCCGTTGTTATAGAGCAATACCCCACCGCCCCAGAATGAAATTCCGGAACCCGCATCATAGGTGCCCAAATCTAAAAATTTATTGTTGGAAATTTCGTGTCCGGAGGAAGCCACGCCTGCAGGGTAGTCGTAGTGCGTTACCCCGAAGAAGGATAAGTTTTTGATGATGTTGTTTTTCACGACGAGGTTGTCGACACCTGTTTCATAGGTAGCAACGGCCTCGGCGGCATCGATGTCGGCTCCGTTTGTGCTGCTAAATCCACTCGTCAATAAAGGATTGTCGCCATCCATGGTGAAGCCTTCAATGGTCACGTCATCGGTGTTGGCGGCAATGTAGAACAGGACGGTGGAAGCGATGTCTTTCGTTTTGGGAACCACGATGGCTTCCGGAACGCGCATTCCGGAACAAGGATCGATGCTGTGGTTGGGGCCCCGTATGGTCAGTTCTTTGTCGACCAGGACGTCTTCTGCGTAGGTACCGGCGGAGACGTCAAGCGTATGCCCGTCAAGCGTTTCGGCGTCGTCAATGGCATCCTGGATGGTGCAGAAAAATTCTCCCGTATTGGTATTTGTCACCAGGTTTCCACTCGAACATCCATTGCAAGAGTTCGCCTGTGGCTGGAAGCCTGCTGTACCAAGGTCGTCATCGACTCCCGAGGTGAGGAACAATTCATAATCTACGGTACCGGACATCAGCGGAGGGACTGAAGAACCCGTTACGCCCCACCAGTTGCACTCTGCATCGATGGACCCCGTTCCGGCTGCAGAATTAGCTCCTTTTGCCATGGCGTTGCCATTCATCAGGATGCTGTTATCCGAAGCCGCGATGGTGCTGACGGGTGCATTACCGGTAAACAAAGCAGTAACCGGATAGGTGCTCGAAGCAGGGTGGGTGATAAAATTGTTGTTTGCCGTTACGCTTGCGCCGTTTCGTGCAATGATGGTAAAACCATCGTTTCCGCCCGTGCCCCAGGGAGCAGAGCCGTTGCCGGAAAATGTATTCTGCGTAATGGTTGTTGAGACAAAGCCTCGGGAATCCACACCGCGATTGAGGTTGTCGATGATCGTGTTCTCATCCACCTCGATGGTTTGTACGATGGCCGGCCCAGCGCTGAAATCGCCGATATACACTGCAGCTCCTGCCGGACTTACGGAACCCGTTCCGTCTATGGTGCACGCCCTGATGATTGCGTCGATGCTTTCTAAAGGTGTCGTGCTACCTGCTGTATAAGTATAGACGCCTGCGTGGAAATTCACCGCTGGCAATCCCGGATGGCTTCCTGAAAAGGAAGTCAGGGAAAGAGAAACGATTTCGATGTCTATGGGTGCAAGTGGTCCCCCCAGCGTGTTTACAAGGGCGACGCCCTGCATGGCACCCGTCACACTCCCGTTTTCAATGCGGGTAACCGGAGTGGTCACCACGCCATACCCGATATAGCCGTAGAATGCGTCTGATATGTCGTTTCCGTCGACGGTTGCTGCTGCCGTACCGGAAATGCCGGCAAGCAAGATGCCATAGGTCGGTGTTCCGCCGAAAAGTTGTGCCGCAAGATCAATGCAGTTGTCTTCGATGGCCCAGGTGCTTCCCGGGCTGGTGGCGGCGGAAGAGACGCTGATGCCAACCCCGTCAACCGCAAATTTGTTGTTCCGGACGGATACTCCGGTGTAACCGGAACTGCTGACTCCGGTGGCTCCCCGGATTTCAAATCCGTCGATGACGACTCCGCTGGCCATTATTGAAAAGGCCGTCCCGGCAGCTCCGTCGACGATGCTCTCCGAGCCCCGGCCTCCGGAACACCCGTCAGTACCGTAATTGGCCCCACGCAAGATAAGCGACTTTGTAATGCTGACGTTTTCGGTGAAGGTTCCGCTTGTAACGTCTAAAACATGGCCGCCCAATGTGTTGGCGTCGTCAATGGCTTTCTGGAGGGTGCAAAATGTTTCGCCTGTGTTTGTATTTACAACAAAACCGGCCCCACCAATAGATCCAACATTACGTGGCTCAGAGTTATCACCATTTCCACTCAGGGTATTCCCGCTAAAAACATTTCCGCAGGAAAATGGAGCATTTCCCCTACCAAAATAACTATCTGCCAAATCTGATTGATCCCCGTCTCCGGGATAAGGCAAGTGACCTGCCTGCTGCTGCATTCCAACGTCATTCCCCGTACACGTATTGCCAGAAACTGAATGATTCGTTCCTTCAACTACAATTCCAAATCCTTCGCTGGTACTGGCGCCATTGTCCTGTACATATCCACTTACTGTGTTTCCAGTAACGATAACCCCTGTTGGAACATCCACATTGCCAGCCAATACTCCTCTTCTAAAAACAGCGATTCCCGCAATGTCTCTCTCTTCCACTGGCCGTAATGCTGCGAAACTACCGGTAATGGTCACCGTGTTGCCACTGATGGTAACATCGGTTCCATCACCATCGGGATTTTTAATTTCGATACCAAAGCGCCCGTTGTTATTCAAGGTATTGCTTGAGATGGTATTGGGCCCAATAGATCCCGTAAGGCCAACAGCACTCATACCACTATCTCCATTATCATAGACATCGTTGTTGCTCATATCGACATTTGAGCAGGTGCCATCCTGTAGCTCAATGCCGCAACAATTGTTATTGTATACCTCGCAATACTTAATGGTGATGTTTTGTTTCAGGCCATTCCAAATTACAATTCCCCGGGCCGCGCCAAATGTTGCCGGGTGGCCGGAAACCGTGAGATACTGCAGATCGACACCACTCACGGGACCGTTTGCATAAAAACCGCAACCACCAACATTATCCTTGATGGTGCAGTTCATCACAGTTAAGTCATCGTTGCTCCCAATTGCATAAATACCGGCATATGAGTTTGGAGCAGTCCCTGCGTAATTCTTAATGGTAAGCCTTTTGATTGTTACGTCAGTTATTCCGCTGTTTATTTTAATGCCCGAGCCTGGGCCCATAAGGCTGGCTCCATCCAGAATGCAAGTAGCTTCCGAGGTTCCCTGTAACGTGAGAGATTTGTCAATTGTTACCCTTTCTGCATAAGTCGCAGGACTGCATTCAATGACGTCAGCAGAATTTGCAGCATCGACGGCGTCCTGAATGGTAGAATAATAAAGATCCTGGGTCAGGTTATGCACTGGAAGACAGCTCACGCCATTGGGAGTTGGCCCAGGAGCCACCCAGTTGCTGGTGCCACCGGTAAGTGCAAAGCCCGTTAGTGTGCCATCGCGGCTGCTGCCGGCGTCGTCATCCAAAGAAGTTTCGCCAGGGTTGCTGCCTCCTGCAGTCCCCTGGTTGAAATGGTAATTTGCAAGTAGGTCAGTATAGACAGCGGGAATCTCACAATCCTTAAAGTAACTTATCTCCGCAGCGCTGCGGGCATCATCCCAGACCCGGAGTTCATCCATCTCCATGTTGGTGTGTCCTCCAAATCCGTCAATTCTGGCAAGCTTGACGTCTCTACCTGAAACATTGTTGATCGAAGTCATCCCAATCGCTGTGGTGGCTTCGAGGGTGCCGTTGACGTAGAGTTTGATGTCCGTGCCTTCCCGTACGCAGGCGATGTGGTACCAGGTCCCCACGGTCATTGACGTGGTTCCAATGGCCTTGTAAACCGATGTTCCGATCTCTACCCAGAACGTTGGCTTCTCGTCGGCACCGTCGCTTGTCAGCGACATCAGCCACTCGTTTGTTCCGGGGGATCCTCCTGTATTCCACTTTCCAACTGCCGCCAAATTTGACCAACCCGTTGACCCGGCTTGCTTCTTGACCCATGCCTCCACGGTAAAGTCTGAAGACCCAAAGTCATTCCAGGTACCGTCGGCGATGGTGACGATGTCGTTGCTTCCGTCAAAATCGAGGCACTCTCCGGGTTGTGCCAGTGCCTGGCTCAGCCCCAGTGCCACCCAAATCCACAGGGTAAGCAGGGTCAAAGACCGCGACCGCAGAAAGCCAATTAAATTCGCAAAAGTGGCGGGGTTTGTGTTGCCCGATGCAATGGCAACAGGGCATAAGGACGTGTAAGTCTTGGTAAACATGAAAAGGGGGATTTAGTAGTTTTCCGGTTATCGTTTCAGTAAAATTCGTTAATAATCAATCGGTTGCCCGGGGGTCTCGGGACAATCCATCCAGCAAATATAGGGCAGTCTGTCGAAATTGTGCCAGATTCCCAAATTATTTTTTCGCAAAATCTGCAGATCCGGCTCAAATTTCGAAAATCCGATGGGCGGACCGGGCACTTTTTTTAGGGCCCGGGGCTGAAATCCGAACCGGATGATTATCTTTGAGGCCTACCCCGCCATTTTCTGTTTTCTGCCTGGATTACTGCAGTCCCCTGAGGCTGATTCCCTTCATTTTTTAAACACCCGATATGAACAACGCAATGCGTACGATTTTCCTTTTGCTGGTCTTTTTGGTCCAGTGCGACGGCCTTTGGGCCCAAGTCATCAGCCACGAATACAACCTCCGGCTGTATCCTGAGCAGGATGCCCACTACTACCTGAGCAACCCGGGACGCGGAGCTCGAAGTGCCCTGAAATTCGACATCAGCCGGATCCCCCGCGATGCCGAAATCCGGTATGTCCACCTCAATGCCTTCGTGCTGTATTCTGAGGTGGCCTGGGACGGAGACGTCGATTTTTTCAACCTCAACCACCAGGACTGGCTGGAAACCCATGAGGCCGACACCCTGGAGCTGGCCTCGCGCTCCGATTCAATCCGCCAGGACACGGGCTTTGGCATGTTCCAGCTCGGCTGGCACCGCTCGGTCGATCTGCGCAACATCCTGCTGAGGGACTACGTCGCCAAAAACGCCCATTGCACGGTGTTCATGGTCGATCCCGACGATGGCAACAGCCAGTTCCAGACGGGGTCACCCCTGATGGACCACGACACCCTGATCTGCGGCGAACTGCTCGACAGCGGGCGCACGGTATTCTATTCTTTTGAAAGCCCGGATACGACGATGCGGCCCTACCTGGGCATCCGCTATTGCTTTCATACCGACACCCAGTTGATCCTCACTGCATGCGACAGCATCCACCTCAACGGCGAGATTTTCATCACATCCGGCCAATACCAGCAGGTCATTCCCAACGCTACGGGCTGCGACTCGACCATCCACATCGACCTGACCATCCTGCACAGCAGCAGCGACACGTTGTGGCTGGCAGGCTGCGACAGCGTGGTGGTCAACGGCGAAACTTACCGAAACAGCGGACGGCAGGTGCAGCGCTTTATCAATGCAGTCGGCTGCGACTCCCTGCTGGTCCTCGAACTGACGGTGCACCCTTCTCATTACCGCATCGTCGATTTGGCGGGCTGCGACAGCGTCGAAGCCGGTGGTAAAAAATTCTTCCTGACTGGAACCTACTATTTGCTGCTGCACAGCCAATTTGGATGCGACTCGACCGTGGAACTGCGCGTCACCATATACAAAGCCAGCTACGGCACGCTCTCGCGCACGGGCTGCGACTCCCTGCTGGTCAACGGCGAGTGGTTTACCGCCAGCGGAGTTTACAACCAGGTGCTGACCAACCACCGCGGGTGCGACTCCCTGCTGACGCTGTTCCTCACGATCAAACAATCGACAACGGGCACGTTGTATGCCGAACTCTGCGACAGCATTTTGGTCAACGGCGTGTGGTATTTCCGCTCCGGAACCTATTTCCAAAAGCTGACCAACGCTGCGGGCTGCGACTCGCTCCTGACGCTCAATCTCACCGTGTTGAAATCCACTTCCGGGCTGCTTTCGCTCGATGCCTGCGACAGCGTAACGATCAACGGACAGTACTTTGATTCGAGTGGCACCTACCACCAGGTACTCAAGAATGCGGCCACCTGCGATTCAATTCTGACCATCGAGCTTCGCATCCTCCACTCGACGCGGGCGACTCTGCGCGACACGGCCTGTGACAGCCTGGTCGTCAACGGGCAGGCTTATTTCAGCAGCGGAAACTACGTCCAGGTCTTGCCAAATTCCGCAGGATGTGACAGCGTACTCAGCCTGGAACTGGAGATCCTGAGTTCCTCCTTCGACTCGTTGGCCCTGACGCTTTGCGAGCCCACCGAGATCAACGGAGAACTGATCGATTCGTCGGGTACCTGGGTGCAGGTGTTGCAAAATGTTGTGGGTTGCGATTCTGTGCTGGTGCTCGAAGTGCTGTTGGTCGAAATCGATACGAGCGTGCACTACGAAGGCGGGGCCCTTCGTGCGCTGGACACCCTTGCTGCCTACCAGTGGCTGGATTGCGACCAGGGCTTTGCGCCCCTACCCGGCGACACCAACGCGGTCTTTATTCCGGTGAAAACCGGAAACTACGCCGTAGCCCTGAAAAAGGATGGCTGCACGGATACGTCGGCCTGTTCTTTTGTGATGGTGGTGGCAACGGACGATGCGTCGGATACGGGGTCCTTAACGATTTTTCCGAATCCATCTACCGGCCAACTTCAGCTTGAGATTGCCGGAGCGGAGGGTGCGACGTACCTCAGCCTGCACGCTCCCGGAGGGCAGGAAGTTTTCCGCCGGCACCTGGAGGACGGGCGCGTGAGTTTGATGCTGGATTCGTTGCCGCCGGGACTTTACCTCGTCGTGGTGACCGGTCCGCAGGGCTTTCGCAGTACTACCTGGCTGCGGTTGTAAACCCGGATCCTTCTCATCCAAAATCTTACGTACGTTCGTTAGGAAGTTAACGAACGTACGTTTTTTATTTCCGGGATCCTGTTCGGGTTGATGCTGCCGGAAATCAATAGTAGCTGAAGTGCTGTGTGGCCGACAGATTCAAGTCGATGAAGGTGCGCACCGTGGCGATGCGGCCTCCGGAGTCGTAGTCGTATTCGTAGCGATAGGTGACCGACTGGTTGGCGGAGTGGTCGGTACGGACGACCTGAGTGTTGACGTTTGCGGAGGATTTTCCGAGGTAGGCTTGCCCTTGGGCGGCATGTCCAAGGCTGTTGGGGTGCCCCGTGTCATACGCGTTGGCCTGGCTGTAATCGAGACTTCCGTTGTGGCCGTAGGAATAAGAAGCCACTTCGTTACCGCCGGTGTATGAGTGTACATGCCGGCTCACCAGCGCATTGCCGCCGTCGTATTCGCGCAGCTCCACGCGGTATCCGTCGCCGTCGTAGCTAACGCCGGTCAGCAGTTGGCCGTCGCTGCGGGCCGAAGAGTCGACGAGGCCGGTCGTGCCGAGGAAGTAGGTCACCTCGGAATACAGGAAGGGGCCGGAGTAACTGCGCTCGATGATCTGACCGCTGAGGTATTCCAGAGTAATGCTGTCGCCCGAGCTGAACAGGCTGCGCGTCAACCGTCGCTGGCCGTCGTAAAAGTAGTTGACCGTCAGATCCGGCGTTCCGGATTGTTCGAAGCCGATGACCTGTGTTTTGACGAGGGCCACGTCGCCGGATGGCGGGTCGGGGTCGTCGTCTTTGGAACAAGAAAGTGCAAGGAGGCAGCTCCCGGCAAGAAGAAGGTTAAATGCATTTTTCATTTTGTTTGGTTTTGTATAAAAGGATTGACCCCTGAATCGGTCAGTGGCCCTTCTCCTATAAAGATACTTCTTTCCAAAGTTCCGGCAACACTGCACATGCAATTTAGGCAGGATTTTGAAGCATCCACCCAACGGTTTCAGCAACGGCGATGAATGTTCCCCGGCCATTTGCGGGATGTTGCTTTGGATGATTCTATTGATTTACGATACTGCCTTTGAAAGTCGCTGCACTGCGAACCTGAGGTATTCTTTACGTTTTGTTTGGCGGGTCTGGCTTTCCTGTGACCTGTTCCCAGATTCTCCATGCGGTCTTCTTGTCTATTCCGGCTTCTGCAGCGAGCTTGTTGATGTCCGGATCTTTTTTATTGTTGTAAAATGACGCGGCAAGTTCCATGAAATGGTTCAACTTCCCGGATTCTTCCGATATGCCTTCCCCTTCATTTTCTCTAAATAAGCCCTCATACGGGTTGAGGGTTATTTTTTTGTTCAAAATTGTTTCTGCCGTCGACAGCATAACCAGCGACACTGCCACGTCGGGTTCCTCGCTGAGATCACAGCCTGCCCTTTTCAATGCTTTTGTCAGCTCCAAAAATCCCGCTTCGGTTAAAGCGGTCCGACGGAGGTCTCCATTGTGTTGGTTGTAATATGCAATGGCATAGTGCGGAAATTCCCCCATTTTCACGTGAGTGAACCGGAAAACATCATTCCTCCTTTTGGACGAAAATTGCTTGTTGAGCTTCTCTGCCGGAAGTTGCTTCACTACATCGGTCGCCTGCAAGTGAAGGATTAGATGTCCCCTTGAAACGACTGCCGGAGAAACTGCGGCCGACAACAACATAAAGAATGGGTAAGGATTGTGCTCTACCTCCTTTGTCACTAAGTCTTCGTTTACTGCAAAAGCATTCAGCTCAGAAGCAAAAAAGATGATGTCGTCTGCCGTGAAAACCCTAAATGGTATGATCAGACCGTAGGTTTGCCAGCATTGTCCATTGAACGAGATCAGGATAAACCACATCCTTGGCTGGAATTCGGCCTCCGTGGCTTTCATACCGGGAGAATAAAGCAGGTATCGCTCACCCGTCATTACGTCTTGCATCTCAAAAAACTCATCCTCGGGTTTATGGATGATCTCAGCAAAACTGTAACGCCATGGTTTCAAGGACTGAACCTCAAGAAATGCGTATTGATCGCCAGGCAGGTCCCTGATTTCCGGGCGGTTCAAATATTTTGCGATGTACCCGCCCTTTTTAAAAATCCGGTGTGCAATGTATTCTGCCTTCAAAGACCCGAGATACGACTTTGGCAAGGTCCTGACAACTCTTTTGTATTTCTTCTCCAGGGCATCCGCTTCACGTCCGAGATTTTCCTTAATGGCGAAGTAATAGAGCAAATTATCGTCAAGTACTTTTCGGCTCAGAGCGCTCATCTCCCCACAGTAGGCTTTGATTTCTGAAAATTTCATCCTGATCCATTTGTAAACAAATGAACGGAAAAAACTTTGATAAACAAAGGTCGGATAGCATTGCCCCAGGAAAAGGTCGGCCTAATAGGGGATTGAAAATGCTGGCTTCGGCTCCGCTGGCTTCGGCTCCGCTGGCTTCGACTCCGCTGGCTTCGACTCCGCTCAGCCAGCGGTGTAAAATGCCACTTCGTGTGGCTTTCTCCTTACACACACACACTCACACTCACACCCATGCCGGATTCGTGGTACCTCCAGGAGTCGAACCAGGGACACACGGATTTTCAGTCCGTTGCTCTACCAACTGAGCTAAGGTACCGGATTTGCTCAGGCGCCATGGTTCAGGCGCCAAAACGGGCAGCAAAGATAGTCGATTGGCTGAAATTCGCAAGCGAGGACCCTTTAAGGGGGCGGCCGGTGAAGAAAAAAGGCGGGCTCCGGAATCGATCCAAAACGGGGGGCTCTTGTGAGGCAAATAAGCCCACAAAGGGGCCGGGGAAGTGTATTTTAGGTTGGTGAACGCTCGCTCTCCATGTTAAAGCTCAAAGAACTCCGTCCCCATGCGCCAAAGGGCTACCTTTGGAGATGCCTTCGCGTCGATTGCAAACGCTTTGCGCGCTGATCTTCCTGCTTTGTCTTTGGCTGACTGACAAACAGGAGGAATCCAGTCTGTGGGTGCTCCTCCCCGCCGGTGCCCTGGTGGTGGCGAGTTTTATCCTGGGCGATTTGGTCAACGCCTGGTGGTTTAAAAGGCATCCGCCGGAGCTCAGCTCCTACGAGAAAGCCTGGCTGGATCGCTTTGCCCCCTATGTTGCCCGGCTTGATCCAGATGCCAGGAAACGGGCGGAGGCTGGTCTTGCGCGCGACCTGATCGAGAAAGAATTTATCCACATGGGGGAGCAGGACATTCCGGGGGAATGGAAGCTCATGGCCTTGGCACCGGCAGCCTACCTCAGTGTCGGTTTTGACAACCCCAAGGCCCGCCGGTACAGCCGCATCGTTTTTTACAACCACCCTTTCCCGAGTCCAAACCAGGACTACCTGCACATTTCGGAAACCGAGCACGACGACGGGGTGATCATCCTGGCGATACCCCAACTAGAAGCTGCCCACCATCAGGCCTCCGCCCATTTCAACATCGCACTCTACCAGTGGGGGGAGGTCTTTACGCAGATTTACCCGCCGCCGGCAGACTGGTCGCAACAAGATTCAGACCTCGTCGCCCGTTGCTGCGAGACCCTGGGCACAACGGAACCCGCACTTTGTAAATATCTCGGCCAGCCAGCGCTGCTCCCCGGTGCTCTCGCCGTTTACTGCGCGGTGTTGCATCCGGGAGTACTCAAATTTGCCGACCACTATGTTGCCCAATACAAAAAAAACGATCGTTAGTATAAAATTTTCCTCTTTGAAAACGCAGGCACTGATCCTCCTACTTTCTTTCGCGCTGGAGGCAGTTGCCCAGGTTCCCAAACATGAGAAGTGGGACGTCCTTTTGCGTGAGCATGTCCGCAACGACGGATGGGTCAACTACGGTGGATTTACCCGCGACAGCACCCGTCTAAAGAATTACCTCGACGGCCTTTCCAGGCAAATACCCCAGACGAATTGGTCAAAAGAGGATGCCATGGCCTACTGGATCAACGCATACAATGCCTATACGGTACTGCTGATCCTGCGCCATCCGGGAATCCAAAGCATCAAAGACATTGCCTCCCCTACCGTGAAAACCGGCAGCCCCTGGGACCTGCCATTTATCAGGCTCGAAGGAAGGCCCTACACACTCAATGCACTGGAGCACGACATTTTGAGAAAGCAATTCCCCGATCCACGGATCCATGCGGTGCTGGTTTGTGCGGCCCGCTCCTGCCCACGTCTGCACAACCGGGCCTACACTGGTGCCCGGCTGGATGAACAACTCACGGCGCAAAGCCGCAGTTTTCTTGCAGACCCCTTTCGCAATGTCATCGGCAAACGCAAGGCCCGTCTTTCCAAGATTTTCCAATGGTACGCTGCAGATTTCGGAGCAGAAAATGGCGTCAAGCTGTTTCTGAAGCACTACGGCCCCGTATCCATCCCTGCAAAGGGGTATTCCATCCGCTATTTGGAATACGACTGGTCGCTGAACGGCGATTTTTAAGGAGAGTATCCTGCCTGCTTTTCTTTGCGACAAAGGAAAGTAACAAGCCAAATTCCATGGAATGAACACGCTCCAAAGAAAAGATGCTCCTTCAGCGCATAATGCCAAATGAGCTCATGACTTTTCCCCAAGCCTCATCGCTTGATCATCGCCTGTTGCAGGTGGTGGTCGCCATCGGTGATGCGAAGCCAATATTGACCGGGTGGCAAATCTGCAACGTCCACTGACCAGGTGCCCCGTGGGTCGAGATGGTCCTTATGCATTGCCGTCCTTCCGAATACATCGAATATGAACAACTCCGCATGATTCCAGTCGTTGCGAGTGGTCTCGATCAGCAGTACATCATCAACCGGATTGGGATATATGGCCAGATCCGGTCTGTTGTATGATTGATGGCGGCGAATGTCTGAAGTCTGATGCTCCGAACCTGAATAAACTGAAATCGTCCTTCCCTCAGGGTTAATTTGCAAGGATTCCGGATCCAGCATGCGCAGTTGGCCGATTTGTTCCCGCCGAAATGACCCTCCCGAAGGCAGCGTGGTAAACCATCCGCTGACCACAGCAGAATGATAGCTGGCACACCTGCTCTTCACCTGATAATGGCTCAGCGCATTGGCTGCCAATCCATCGAACAGGTGTTCGTTGCCTGGTCCGCTTGCGTTTTCCCAGTTGCTCCACGGACCCCAGACACCAGGAGAAACTTCCTGTCTTATTCGCAATTGGGAAAGCGTCGCGCATAAGCCCTCGTCCCATCCTGCGCGCGCTGAAATTTCGGTTACATCATAATGATGAACGCTGGTCGGAGTTCCGCATTCGTAAGGGGCTACCGTCACTTTTTGGGTGCAACTCCGCTTATTGTTGGACAGGTCAGTAATCGTCCACTTGACGAGGGTGACGCCAACCGGATAAACAGCAGGAGCGTTGTTCGAAGGAGGTCCGTACAGTCCGCAATTGTCGGAAGTTACCGGGTTGCCAAGGGATAGTTCGTCATTATCCATTTCGCACATGCCCTCTCCTGTCTGAACCGAAATGTTCGGAGGACAGCTCATCGCCGGCTTTTCCAGATCATTTACCTGAACGGTAAAATTGCAGTAGACCGTTTCACATGAATTTTCGGCCTTAATACTAACGTTCGTAAGTCCCTTATTCAGGGGTACCTGGCTGCCCGTTCCTACACCGGAGGCCATGGTCGCTCCGGTAAACAGGTATGACATATCGGGTTGTGGGGTTCCCGTCGCCGAAGCGAGGTAATTGAGGACTCTGCTGCATGTACTGGGATCGGTACTCACGGTTGTTGGAGCGGGGCAATCGGTGAAGGCCGGTGGCGCGCAGAGCGGGTTGTTGTACACCCTTGCTTGTCCGGAGTTGGTCCCTCCTGCATCACTTTCAGGTGCCCCGATGACCATTGTAGTTCCGTCATCCGACATACCGAGCGAAAATCCTGAAGCATCGCCCCAGGCTTCGCCGTCAATATCTGCTCCGACCTGACCCCAGGTGCCTCCTTCCCATTTAAATACCCGGACGTGTCCTGCGCCTATGGCAGAACCATCGTTTTTAGGGGCTCCAATGGCAACGCGCGTACCATCGTCGCTGAGGGCAACCGCGTATCCACTTTCGTCGCTAAAGGCTTCACCATCGATGTCACCGCCCATTTGTGTCCAGCTTCCACTTGCGTATTCGTACACGCGCACATGACCCTTGTATCCCAGGTTGTGGGGGGCTCCAACAGCCAACCGGTTGCCATCTCCGGAAAGAGCAACAGCGCTTCCGAACCAATCAGTCTCCGCTTCGCCCTCTATTCCCTGGCCCTTTTGTATCCAATTTCCACCTACCATTGAAAAAACGCGCACTTTGCCCTTCCCATTTGGGCCTTTATAGGGAGCCCCCGCCGCAAAGGTCAATCCGTCATCCGAGCATGCTACGGATTGTCCAAAGTATTCTGCTGCGCTTTCTCCAGGGACATCCAGTCCCAACTGCACCCATGCTCCGTTGCTAAACTGATATGCCCTGACGGCTCCTACACTTGCTCCCCATGAAGCTCCCGGAGCTCCTGCCACAAATGTGCCTCCATCATTGGAAATGGCGATCGACCTTCCGAAATAGTCAAATCCGGTTTTACCGTCGATGTTGCTGCCCATCTTTACCCAGTTCCCGTTTACATATTGGAAGACGCGCACGCGGCCCATCCTGTTTTGGATGGCCGTACAGGATGGGGATCCGATCGCTACGATGTTACCATCGTAGGAGAGGGAAACTGCACCGCCCGAGCCTTCAATGTCAGAGTCGCCGTCAATGGCGTTGCCATAATTTGTCCAGGCCCCATTCTGCCATTTGTAGATTTTCACTCTTCCCCGTTCAAATCCACCGGCGTGTTCGCCTGGAATTCCCACAGCAACGACGCTTCCGTCGCCTGAAATAGCACTTGCAATACCGAGTTGTACCCAAGCTGGCGATCCTTCGATATCACCACCCATTTGAGTCCACTGTGAAGACACTCTGTCCGTTGTGAGTGCCATCAGTGCCATCAGTGCGATGATCCAATACAAAGCGGACAACAACTGCTTTGCCAACATTTTTTGAGTCAACAGATCCTGTAACATGATTGAATTTTTTTAAATGAATATTTGTCAGAATGTAGGGTGATTCAACAGGAACGCGTGAGTTTGCAAAAAAGGAAGTGAAACAACGTTTACAAAAAGCGCTGTATTTATATCCGGTGTTTTTCACAAATGCGCAACGGAAAAAGCGGGTGCCCCTTGAAGGCGCACCCGTCTTTTCATTAAAACCTAATGCACGATAATTGCCAGGCTTTTGCTGCCCGATGCCGAGGCTACCGTCAGATGGTAGTTGCCCGCAGGCAGGTGTTGCGTTTCAAAAACTTCCTTTGCCATGCTAACGCCGCGCAACAATCTCCGCTCGATGAGTTTTCCCTGTGCGTCGTTCAGCAAAAGGATAAAGTCCTCTGCTTCGGGTGCACGAAAACTCAGATGGAGCTGCTCATGGACGGGATTGGGCCATGCCTGCACTTCCATTTCAAGCGCTTTTGCCGTCAGGAGTCCGGTGAGCACCGAGCCCGTGTATTTGAACAGGTAGCTGGGTCCGTTCAATACCTGGGGTTGTCCACCCCAACCCGTGGACGGACTTGAAAATTCCATCCAGCCGACGTTGGTGGCTTGGTCGATCTCTTTCCAGGTCGTTCCGTCATCCGCGCTGATCCAGGTTCTGAACAGGCCATGGAGGAGGCTGGCATTCGTCGTTGTCATGACGATTACATTTGACCCGGGCACAAACTCGAGGGAATTCATTCTGAAATTGCCTCCTTCCGGAATTCCGTTCAGTTCCGTCCAGGTTTCACCGCGGTCTCTGCTGATGCGCAGTTCGGTTTTGCTGTTTGAAAAATCGACGTAACTGAAAATGCCGTGGCCGTTGTTGCCGAATTCAAGAGACCCGTCGGGAAGTCCTGTTTCATAAACCTGCCAGGATGCACCGGCGTTGTCGGAACGGAAGACCCTCCCCTTGTTGGTGCCAAACCAAATGGTGTTTCCGAGTACGTCGAAATCGTTGTTGTATCCAAATTCGCCGGGCAGCGGATCGGGGATCTTGTCGCCGGGGACGCGGCTCCAGAATTGTCCACCGTTGCCCGTCAGATAAATCTCAAATTCTGAGTCGCGCGGGTCTCCCATGGTTACTCCCTTTGCGGGGGACCAGAAATGAACAAAATTTACCCAGCTCACAACGGGGTCCCAGGGTGCAGCCGTCAAATGATTCCAGGTTTTTCCGCCGTCTTCGGTTTTGAGGATCTTGCTACCGCCGCCGCTTGCGTCAATTCCGGCAACCCATGCGGTCTGTGCATCGATGGCGCACAAGTTGGCAACGAACGCGGGATTGCCAACGGGAACAAAACCCGTTTGCCAGGTGGCTCCTCCATCGGTTGTGCGGGCCGTTCGAACGAAGCTGTCGACAAAAAAACCATACAGGCTGTCGTTCACTGAATAATGTGCATGCAGAGCCCACACCGTTTGCGGGTTGAGGACTTCGATGGCGCTGCAGCCCAGATTGGGCGGGGTATAACCGGGATCATAAGCCTGCCAGATGCGAGACGAGGGAGGGACCAGCGCTTGCCCAACGTAGCGAAAGACTTTGGTGGGTTCACCTGGAAGTATGGGACCGAATTCGCCAGCCCAGCCGTTTCGTGATGAAGTGAATTCCGGCCAGGCCGCAATCTCTCCTTCGCTGTAAAGGATCCAGTTTGCACCGCGATCGAAGCTAACCCATGTCTGGTTGACACCGAATAACTGCGGATTGGTGTAGGTCGTGGCGACGATTACGGAACTGTTTTTAAAATAGAAGGGCACACCGTAATAGTGGTAAATGGTTCCGACGGGAATGGAGATCTCTGTCCAGTTGCGTCCTCCATCTTCTGTAACGAATGCAAGGGTCTGAACCGAATCGACGATTCCGTAGGTGCCGACGATGATTCCATGATCTTCGTCGCTGAAGGAAAGTCCTCCGAGGCCATCGATGGGGGTTTGAATGGCTTCCCAGGAAGATCCCGCATCGGCGGAATGGTAGAGCCTTCCCTGGTTGGTGCCAAACCAGATGTGGGATCCGCTGTGGTCGCCGCAATTGTTGAATCCGAATTCTCCGGATCGCGGGTCCGGAATCTCTGCTCCGTCGATTCGCGTCCAGGATGCCCCGGCATCTTTGCTCCTGTAAATTTCAAATTCACCATCCCGCGGATCTCCGATCTGCAGGATGAGAGAATCGGAGAAAGCGTGAATGTAATCTGGCCACGACACAGTCGGATCCCAGGGCGTTTTGGTATCCACCCAGTTTTTTCCGCCGTCCGTCGATTTCAACGTGACGGCATTTCCCCAATTCTGTAAAGCCATTACGTACAGGGTGGAATCGCCTGTTATAGCCATGCATGGGGTGTATGGAACACCCGCGATTGGAATGTCCACCACATTAAAACTGGCACCTCCGTCAACGGTGCCGGCGATTTGTGCGGTGTTCTCCTCCCCAAAGCGGAAACCGAGAAACCACGCAGTCTGGGATCCTTTTGCGATGATGTCGTAGATGCCCAGGGTATCCCGGAAGGGAGGTGTAAAGGTTTGCCACGTTTGCGCCTGGCTTGTATTGAATAAAGCGCAGGCAAGCACTGCTGTGGCAGCAAAGCCCCATCGCATTTGGGACCTTGAAGAAGAAAAGGTAAAATTTTTTATCATAGTTGTTGGTTTTAGCACATTTGTCCAGGCCGTTTCACCTTTATAGCAAATCCGGCAAAGGGTTAACCGGATGTACCAAATATTTTCTGCCTGCGTCTTTGTATGGACAAAAGTGCTTTGCGCCAAGAAAGCTCATCTCACCAAAACAGGTGAGGCGGGGAGGTTTTTTTAAGAGGCACTCCTAAAAAATTGGATCAAATGAGCCGGGCTTCCAGGGCTTTTCGGAGGGCCATGGTGCGCGAATGCACTTCCAGCTCTGAATAAATGGCTTTGATGTGGGTATTGACGGTGTTTTCGCTGATGCCGAGGTCCCGGGCGATCTCACGGGTTTGCCTGCCTGTTGCGATTTGCTTCAGGATGCCGTGTTGTGCGGGCGTAAGGCGGTAGGCAGAAGAGGGCTTTTCGTCGCTGCGCGTTGAAAACCAATCCTGGAAGCGCTGTCGAACGCTTTGGATGCGATCCTGAAGCTCATTTTCAGAAAACAAGCTGATGATTTTTCGGGCAATGGAAGGGGTGATGTAGGCTCCTCCTTCGTACAGCGTGCGGATGGCCTTGCGCAAGGCATCCTGGGGCAGTTGGCGGCTGGTGAAATCGGATTTGAGCATATAGCCATCCGCTCCAAGACAAATGGAATTGAACACTTTGTCGTCTGTATCGAACATCGTCAGCATGAGGACGCGGATTGCCTGGAAGCGCTTTTTAATGAGGTAGAGGGCCAGGATGCCGTCGTCGTCACCCTGCAACTGAATGTCCATTACGACGACGTGTGGTTGCAGTTGGCTCAGTTGTGTCTCGAGTTGGGAAATGTCGGCAAATGCCCCGGCCAGTTCAAACTCGCCGCGCAGAGCATAGACGAGATTGGTAAGCTGCCGGCGCAGGTCGTCGTCGTCTTCATAGATGAGCAATCGCCGTTGCATTTGGGAAAGGTAATTTCAGAGGTTGCTCCGTTGGAGAAATCCGCCAAACCTGAACCTCCGACTTAAAGGTACAAATACTTCGATGCGCGTACCCTTGCCAGAATGTGCGTCGATCCGGATGTGACCCTTGATCCGGGAGATCCTCCTCTCCATATTGCGAAGCCCATATCCCTGATCGCCACTGGGGGCGTGGCGAGGATCTGCCGATTTGAAACCCGAACCATCGTCTTCGATCACCATTTCGAGTTGCCTTCTGCGGCAAAAAAATTGTACGCGAATGTTGCTGGCACCGGCATATTTGGCGGCGTTGGCGAGGGCCTCGTTGAAAACGGCGTTGAGCTGGTAGCGGATTTCTCCAGTCAACGCGAGCTCATCCCGGCATTCCGGTGCAGACAGTTCAAACCTTAGGGATTCGGGTAACAACTGGGTAGCATCGGCGCGGAGTTTTTCTGTAAAAGACGAAAAGCGATCACATTCCGGGTCCATGGCCCAGATCAGCCTCCGCATGTTGGCTACAATCCCTTTAGCTGTCCCGGCGAGCTGGTCCAGTTTTTCTGCAGTTGCCTGTCCGCGCTGGCACATTTCCTGTGCGGCGATGGCGATGGCGGTCAGCCGTGCACCCAGGTCGTCGTGCAGGTTTTCGTACAGGCGCAAGCGGACCGTTTGCAGGGCAAATTTGCGCGAGAGTGCGAGGTACACAAACGAGGCGACGATCAGTACGGCGGTGATGAAGGTGAGGGCCATGAACCACAGCGTTTTCCAGAAGGGGGGGCGAATGTGGAAATCTATGGCGCGCCATTGAGCACCCAGCACTCCGTCGGAATTGCGTGCCATCCATTCCAGGCGGTAAGTTCCCGGCTGGAGGGCGGGATAGCGCAACAGACTTCCCGCCTGAGCTTCGAGCCAGGCGTCGTCGATGCCAATCAAGCGGTAGCGAACCCCCGTCGAAGGCGGATGGCTGTACTCCAGTGAGCCGAGGCTCATGGAAATGGTATTTTCGCGGTAGCTCAGGTTCAACGACTCCAGGTTTTCGAGGCTGATGCAAGCCTGGGGCAGTGTTGCCGGCCGGTCGTTGATGAGCAGGCTGGCAAGTTGGGGTTTGGCCTGCACGTCGAGGTCCCGGATGTTGTTGGGATGAAAGCGGACGATGGCATTCCGGGTTCCCAACCACAGGCTGCCGTCGTGCAGACGTGCAGCGGCCCCGTCCATAAATTCATAGGAGGGCAATCCGTCGGCGAGGCCATACACCCGGCAGTTTCCTGAGTGCGGATCAAAGGAGGCAAGTTCGTTGCCGGCCGCGACCCACAGCTTGCCGGCGGCATCGGCTACCATGGCCGACGCACCTCTTCCCACCCATTTTACAGGCGCGGGCTCCAGGGTTTCCGGATCAAAACCCCGTAACCCTGAATGCGATGCCACCCATATTAACGAACGTTCGTTAGCTTGGTAAATGCCATTTACGAGCCCCTGTGCGTAGAGCGTATCTAAGATCATTAGGGTTGCGGTGTCGACGACGAACCACCGGCGGGTCTCCTCGTTGCACCAAAGCCTTCCCCGGGCGTCGAGAAAAAGGGGTAAGTATTCTGATCCTGCAGGCAATGCGGAAATGGGCCGATGTGTCCATCCCCCGGCTGGCGACCTGGAAAAAAGGTAAACGCCACCTCCGCGACGGCTGCACGCAAGCCTGCCATCTGCAAAACAGGCTGCGCTCAGGACGACGAAACCTTCAGGGGTGACCTGCTCTGGTGGGCTCAATCCCGGGCCAGCCCGGAAAAGGCCCTTCCAGGTCATCACCCAGATCGATCCCGCCAGGTCAACCTGGATTCCGATGCAGGCCCGGGGAATGAATCTGCGCATTTCGTCGAAGCGGGGATGATCTGTTGCCAGTCTTCCATCTGGGTGAAAAAGGTAGACGCCACCGGATGACGTGGTGACCCATACCGTACCATCGGCCGCCTCGACCATACCGTTGGGGGAGAAGTCCGGGTTGGGCAATCCCTGGGGTGCTGTGGGCATGACCAGGTCAAACTTCCTCTTGCGGGGATGGCCATAACTCAGCAAATAGCCGTCGGCGTTAGCCCACAGCGTTCCGTCGCTGTCCATCGACATCGACTGAATGTTGCCATGGTGCAAGCGGTGAGGCTGTGTGGGGTCAGGCCATTGCGGGTTGAATCGGTGGCCAGAGCGTTTATGCATTTCCCATATCCCGCTGTCGGCAATGGCAACCAGCAGGGTGGAGTCCGAATAATCGACCAGGTCGTAAGCGTTGCAGGGGAATTTGCCCACGGGCGTTCCCGGTACAGATGCAAAGGCATACAGCGCATTTCGGGTGGCAATCCAGACCCGGTTCGTGCGGTCGCTGATCACCGAACGTGGTTCTCCAAGCGCATTGCCGTTTTCGTCTGTTAACGAACAAACGTTTGTTCGTTTTTTCTGATGGTAGCCAATGCACTGCACGCCGGGGGCGTCCATGCGGTAGCACAACAGGACTCCATCGGTGGGTGACCCGCGAACCCGGTGTGCGAACTGGGTGCCGGTAGGAACGGGTGTCAGGCTGTCGAAAATTCCCGTGCCCAGGTTGAGGGCAAAAAGCTGCTGGTCTCCTGCAAGGACCCACAGCCGGGAATCCTCCAGGTGGATGGCCCTGTAGCCTTTCACCGGTGTTCCGGCGCTGTCGGCCAACACGTGGTTGCGAAAACTTCCGCATCGCCAGTCGTAGACGTTGACGGCGTCGAAAGTAGTAAACCAGATGTTGCCTGCGGAATCTTCGAAAAACGTACTTTGGACGTTTTCCCCTGCGAGGCCATCCGGCTTTTCAGGATCGGGGAGAAAGACCTCCACCCTTTGCCCATCGAAGCGGTTCAGCCCGTTGACCGAGCTGATCCACACGAAGCCCCGGCGGTCTTTGTAGACGTACCAGTTGGATGCCTGCGACAAACCCTGCCGGACCCCGAGGTGATTCCAGATCAGGGGCCCCTCTTGCGCACCTGCGGCGCCTGCCAACAAAAAGATCGTCCACAGGACCGCAAGGCGTTTCATGGTTCGGAGGAAAATGGTTTAGATAATCCGGGGAAAATAATAATATATCCCGTTAAAAGTAATCCCTTCACCCCCGCAAATGGGCGGACAGGGCAGCATGACCGGGGTAGCTGGATCCAAAGGATTGCAATTGCTTTCGATCAGTCCCGTCACTTCTAAATACATGCAGGAAGTCCCGTCACCTGAGGTCAGGGTTACAATTACGTTGACCGGAGTGTAGGTCTTCGCCGGATCCCAATCGGGGTAGTTGGACTGTGTCAGAGGATCGGGATTATTGATTCCGCTGCCTCCTAAGGTCAGCGAGGACATTGGAAGTACCATAATGGAAAAAGTTGATGGACGTAAATGAAAAAATTTCTTGTCGCTGACAAACCTACGATGTTTCCGGCAAAAAAGCAAGGCATATTTGCCGTCGCCGTCACCCTTCCGGGTACCGCAGCGAAGGAGGAACGCACTAACGTTAGTTAGTTCATTTCGGTTCGCTCCCGGCAGCCGTTTTTGGGATGTGGCTACGCAGGGAGCGGAGCAGTTGAGGAGCCTGAGGAAACTGGGTGCTGTCGAGTTGCATAAGTGCCTGGGACGCTTGTTGGGTTTGCCCCATCGCAAGGCGGGTCAAAGCATGGTACCAACGCGCGGGAACGAGGTATCTCGATTGCCCCCGGCTGAGGATGCCTTCCAGCAGCTTGTGGGCTTCGTCATATCTCGAAAGGGCCATCAAGGCATTGGCGCGTACAAAAAGGCAATTGTCGTTTTGCCGGAGATTGAGCTCCATGGAATCATAGGTGATCATTGCCTCGCGATACGCGCCCTTGCGGTAGTGCTGCAACATGCGGTCGTACACTTCGAGCGACGAGCGGCCGCGCAGGTTGAGTTCCATGGTGTGGTCGGTATAAGGCACGAAATGTGCTGCAAACAACTCGCTTTCCGGCCGTGTACTCTTTCCGGACTTCAGTTTATGGGGCTTTTCCGGTTTCTGGGTTTTTGAGCTATCGCGTGGAAGCAGTTCTGTTTCCGGCAATGCCGAAGTGTCTTGCGTTGGAGCTGGCGGTGCCGGAATCCTCGATTCCGGAAGAACCTTTGTTGGGGCACCGGGCCTGTAAGCCAACCAGGCAAGGAGTCCGCAAATCGCAACAAGGACGAGAAGCATCCACCCATAGCGCCCATACGGGAGGGGATTCCGGTCATCCCCGGAATCCAGCGCACGCAGTCGCTCCCGCAACTCCTGGGCGCCAAGTTTGCCTGCCAGTTCGGTAGCTTTCCGGTAGCGGCCCAGCTCAGCGCTCAGTTCTGCATCCGCCTTGAGTTCGCGTTCAAATGCTTGCCGTTCCACCGGATCCATTTGATCCAGGAGGTAGCGCTCGATCCGTGCCATGGCCTGCTCGTTCATTGATCTTTCCGGTTGTGCTGAAAAATGAGATCCTTCAGCCGTCTGAGGCATCGGGACAACGAAGCCGTAACCACGTTGGCAGAATGGTACTTTTTGTGCGCCTGTATTTCTGTTACCGACATACCCCTTTCGTATTTCAACCGCAACAACTCCCTGCATTGTTCACCCAACAGCGGAAAAACCCGCTCGAGCAACATTTTTTCCTCCTGCCAAGGATCGTCCCATGCCTCCCCTGCGAGTTGATTTTCTAAGGCATCCTCCGGCAGCAAGCCGTGCGATTCCGTTTTAGCGGACTGACGGAGCATGCCGATCAGGTAACGCCTTGCCAGCAGGAAAGCATAGGTCTTCGGTGCGCAGGTCAGCTCGCGCAACTTTCCCGAGCAAACCTGCTCGTAAATGGCAACGACGGCTTCCTGCCAGGCTTCGGCAAATTGAGCAGCATCGCAATTGGGAAAGTTCCTACCCGCCCAGGCAAAAAACGCCTTCCGGTAGGTGGTATAAAAGACTTCGAGCGCCCGTTGGTTGCCATCGCGGATTTCGCGGATCAGTTGATTGTTGTCATCCCGGTTGGCCTCCTTCATCTGCGCTGTGACAATTGGCCGTAAAAATAAGCCAATTGCCGGGTCTGTCACCCGCTATTTGGCGTAACCAAAATGTGTCCGCAAATCCGTTTCCGCATACCTGTCATTACTTCATAGCAAACTTTGAGCTTTTATTAACTAACGAGGCATCGCTTCTGGTTTCCGGATGTCGTCCGGACCGCTTATTCACGAGTCCTGTCCGATCATTTTTTGAAGAAGATAGCTCAGGGAAGCCACCAAAAATTGGCTCTGTGCAATTCTGCAGGAAGGGCAGGAGGGGAAAGTTTCCCGCAAATGGCATAGAGAGGCATCGGCTGCAGGCCATGCTTAAACTGCTCGTGCGCTCCATCCGGAGGCCGGCCATTGTGCGCATTGAGGTCATTTTGCCTACCTTCGCCGGGAGGAAGCGATCATGAAGAAAAACGTACTTGTGCTTGGTTCGGGAGGGCGGGAGCACGCCCTTGCACACCAACTCGCTCAAAGTCCGCTCCTGGGTCAATTGTTTGTGATGCCCGGAAACCCTGGTACGGGGAGCCTGGCACTCAACCTTGCCGGTTCTCCGGAAAGTGCGTCGGACGTGATCCGCGCCGTTGAGCAATTCGATATCGGGGTGGTCGTTTGTGGTCCCGAGGCCCCGCTGGCTGCCGGCGTGATGGATGCCCTCGCCGAGGCGCCTTTTGACCTGCCTCCCATTTGCATTGGTCCGGGAGCCCGTGGGGCCCGTCTCGAAAGCAGCAAGGCCTTTGCCAAGGAATTTATGGAGCGGCACGGAATTCCCACAGCAGCCTACCGCAGTTTTTCTAAGGACCAGCTTGAAGAAGCCCTGCAATACGTCGAGCAGCGCCACCCTCCCATCGTACTCAAAGCTTCCGGGCTGGCGGCTGGCAAAGGCGTAGTGATCTGCCAGGACCATCCCTCGGCTGCTCAGGAGCTGATGGCGATGTTCGCCGGAAAATTTGGAGCAGCCTCCGATACGGTGGTCGTTGAAGATTTCCTCGAAGGGGTGGAGCTTTCTGTTTTCATTTTAACCGACGGAAGGGACTACGTGTTGCTACCCGAAGCGCGCGACTACAAGCGCGTAGGCGAAGGCGACACGGGGCCCAACACCGGGGGCATGGGGGCCATTTCTCCGGTGCCCTACGCGACGCCGGAGATGCTGCAGCGCATTCGCGCCGAGGTAATCGAGCCCACACTGGAGGGTCTGCGCAGGGATGGCATCGATTACCGGGGTTTTATATTTTTCGGACTGATGCTCTGTAGTCATGGCCCGTACGTCATCGAATACAATTGCCGGCTGGGCGATCCGGAAACGGAGGTCGTTTTGCCGCGGATGCAGTCCGACCTGCTCTCGTGCTTTATTGCTCTGGGGGAAGGCAGGCTCCGCGAAGTCCAAGCGGTGACAGACCCGCGTGCAGCAGCTACCGTTGTGCTGGTCAGCGGAGGCTACCCCGGGGACTTTGAGCGAGGACTTGAAATTGGTCTTCCTGAGCAAGTCCCTTCAGGGAGTATGATCTTTCACTCCGGAACCCGTCTGGAATACGGCACCCTGCTCACGAGCGGGGGGCGCGTTTTGGCTTTGACCTCGCTTGCGTCGGATGCCGCCGGGGCGCTTGAGGCCAGCCTGGCGCTTGCCGAATCCGTTGAATTCAGCGGCAAGACCTACCGCCGCGACATTGGTCGGGACTTGCTTTCCGGGAGTGCATCCGCCTCCGACCCTTCCTGAACACCATGCGATATACCGTTGCCGAACTCGGTACCCTCTTTTCCTGCGATACTTACGAACGTTCGTTCGCTTCCTACACCGTAGAGCATGCAGAGACAGACAGTCGTTCGGTGTTGCATCCTGCAACGACGGTTTTTTTTGCCTTGCGCGGAAGGCGTTTCAACGGGGAGGACTTCATTCCCCAGCTTGCCGGGGAAGGGGTGCGGGTGTTTGTCGTCGATTCACAATGTGCGCTGAACCTCCCCGACGCATGCCTGCTGCGGGTACCCTCGGTGCTCGACGCGCTGCAAGACCTGGCCATACACCATCGCAAACAATACCAGATTCCCGTAGTGGGCATCACCGGCAGCAACGGAAAAACCATCGTCAAGGAATGGCTGTACACCCTGCTGCGCGAGCGTTACAGGGTGTGCAAAAATCCAAAGTCCTACAACTCCCAGCTTGGGGTGGCCATTTCGGTGCTCGAACTCGATCACAGCCATGACATCGCCCTGTTTGAGGCAGGGATCAGCCAGACCGGAGAAATGGATCGTCTCCGCGAGATGATACAGCCAACCCACGGGTTGATCACCAACCTGGGGGATGCACACCAGGCAGGATTCTCCAGCCCCGATGCCAAAGCCCAGGAGAAAATGCAGCTTTTCCGGGATGCCGCCAACTTTATTTACCGAAAAGATTACGCGTCCATTGACGCCATGGCCACGCTGCATGGCGGCGGAATCAGCTGGTCTCAAAAGCTGGATGCCGGTTACACCATTGACCGTCTGCACAAAAAGCCGCATGGCCTTTCCGTTTGGTTGCGCCGCGGCAACGCAATTCATTCTTTTGACTTCCCCTTTGAAGACGAGGCCTCCCTGGAAAATGGAATGCATTGTATTGTTGCATCGCTTGAACTGGGCCTGAGCGCGGAAGAAATACAACGGGGCCTGAGGCAACTGCACGCCCTGCGCATGCGCCTCGAGCAGAAAGAGGGCCTCCGCGGTTGTCTGCTCATCAACGACAGCTACAGCCTTGACCTCAAGTCGCTCCAGCTCGCCCTGCAGTTTGTCGACCAGCAAAACCAGTCAATGCCGCGCACCCTGGTGGTCAGCGATTTTGCCGGACAGCAGGCTGACGACGGATTGCCGGAGGGCGTGGCACAACTCGCCGTGAAATATCAGGTGCAAAAACTCATCGCAGTCGGCCCCCTGATGGCGCAATTGAGAAAAGTACTCGACCCAAAAATTGCATTTCGCCATTTTCCCGATCCGGAAGCGTTGCTGGCCCACGCCGATGCTTTGGGCCTGCACGACGAACTCGTCCTGATCAAAGGGGCCCGACATTTCCGGCTCGAGCGCTTCTTTGATGCCCTCAGCCTTTCGCAGCATGACACCACGCTCGAAATTGACCTCAAAGCGGTTGCACACAACCTGGCATGTTACCGTTCGCTGGCCGGGCATGGGGTAAAGTGCATGGCCGTGGTCAAGGCTGCTGCATATGGCAGTGGACATTACGAGATCGCCCGTCTGCTCGAATTTCATGGCGTCGATTACCTGGCGGTAGCTTATCCGGACGAAGGCATAGCTCTCCGGCAAAAGGGAATCCGGCTACCCATTCTCGTGCTGAATCCCGGTGGGGTCGATTTCAACCGGATGGCAGAATACCGTCTCGAGCCCGAGGTATATTCGATTCGCCAGTTGCTGCGGCTGCTGGAGGAGACCGGAGGTGATGGCATCGCCGGGATCCACATCAAATTCGATACCGGCATGCACCGCCTTGGTTTTGGCGAGGGCGACCTGGCGGAGCTGGCCTCCCTGCTTTCGCAGAACCCCCGGCTGGAAGTTCGGTCCCTATTTTCCCATCTGGCTGCATCTGACCGGTCCGAACACGACGCATTCACCCACCGGCAGGCAAGCGCCTTTGAAGCGATGTCGTCGACAATACAAGACGTTCTTCCCCGACCAGCGCTGCGACACCTGCTCAACAGCGGTGGCCTGGCGAGGCACCCCCAGTATGCTTACGATATGGTCCGGCTGGGGATCGGCCTCTACGGGTTCGATGCGGATCCCGGTGTGGCGCGACGCCTGGAGAAGGTGCACAGCCTGAAAACCCGCATCGCGCAGGTTAAAAGCATCGATGCCGGTGAAACGGTGAGCTACAACCGCTCTGGTAAATTGGCGGCAGCGGGCAAGATCGGCGTACTGAGCATCGGTTACGCCGACGGGTTGCCGCGACAGGCCGGGGAAGCAGCCTGGCCGGTCTGGATCAACCGGCGGCGCGCTCCCCTGGTGGGAAATGTCTGTATGGACCTGTGCATGGTCGATCTGAGTGGGATCGAACACTGTACAGAAGGTATGGAAGTCGAAGTATTTGGCAAAAATGCTCCGCTCGAGATGCTGGCTGAGGCTACCGGTACCATCCCCTATGAAATTTTATGCCGCATCTCCGGTCGGGTGAAGCGCATTTTCCTGCAGGACTGAGCCGGGGCCCAAGGGTCATGGGTCATACGAATTGCTTAAACAAGACGTTAATACAGCGGTTTGGCCAATACAAGGTGGCCCCAACACGTTCCAAGTTATTAATTTTGACCGGCTTAACAAAAACCCTGTCCATGAAGCGAATCGTTTACCCTCTGCTGTTCGTCCTTTGCGGAACCGGGCTCCGCGCCCAGAATGCGGATCCCATTCTTTTCACTGTAGCCGGGAAGCCGGTGCAGCTTTCCGAATTTGAGTACATCTACAAAAAGAATAACGGCAAAGACGCCGATTACAGCCGCAAGTCGCTCGAAGACTATCTCAACCTGTACACGAAGTTCAAGCTCAAGGTGCAGGCGGCCCGCGACATGAAAGTCGATACGATTCCTGCCCTGATCAAGGAACTCGAGGGCTATCGCCAGCAACTCACGACGAGTTACCTCAACGACAAAGAAGTGACTGACAAGCTCGCGCGGGAAGTGTACGAGCGCCAGAAAAAAGACCTGCTCATCAGCCATATTCTCTTCAGCCTCAGTCCGAATGCGGCCGGTCCGGATACGACAAAAACTTACAATATGGCAGCCAATGCGATCCGGATGATTGCTGCGGGGATGAAATGGGAGGATGCCGCGAAAAACAGCAACGACCTGAATTCATCCCAGAAAGGTGGTCGCCTGGGTTGGTTTACCTCTATGTTTCCCGATGGCTTTTACGCACTTGAAAATGCCGCGTATTCGCTACAGCCGGGAAAGGTTTATCCCGTTCCCGTCCGCACGCGTTTGGGATACCACGTACTGAAACTCGACGCGGAGCGCCCTGCATACCGAAGGATGGAGCTTGCTCATGTATTTGTTCGAAAGGCCTCCAGGGGGAGCGCTGATCCCGCCGCAAAGATGCGGGTTGACAGCCTTTACGCCCTTATCCGGGCAGGACATCCTTTTGAGGACCTTGCGCGCATGGCCAGCGACGATAAAAACAGCGCAGAGCAGGGAGGTGTCATTGGTTACGTTGGCATCAATCAATTTGAACCCGCCTTTGAAGACGCGGCTTTTGCCATTGCTGCCGACGGCGAAGTCTCCGCGCCCGTGGAATCCGCCATCGGGTGGCACATTCTCAAGCGTTTGAGAAAGGACGACGAATTGCCCTACGAGCGCGCCAAGCGCAAGATCCAGGCCGACATTCAGCGCGACGAGCGGTTTACCATTGCACAGGCCGCCCTGGTGCAACGCATCAAGGGGGAGGCGGGCTACCTGGAGAACGCAGCAACCCTGCAGTACTTTTCTTCTACGATCGACACGTTGTTTTACACCTACAAATGGCGCCCTGCTGAAAATTTGCGCGACGACGTTCTATTTTCCCTGGGTGACCGGGAATTCAGGTTAAACGAATTTGCCGAGTTTGTCAAAACCAATACGCGCTTGCGCATGCAGGGTGGAGAAAACAAAGAATTGGTCAATACCCTGCGCAACATGCTCGGAGAATTCTCCAATCAGAAATGCCTTCAGCTGGAAGAGGGCAAACTGGAGGACAAGTACGCGGATTTCAAAGCGCTGATGCGCGAATACCGCGAGGGCATCCTGTTGTTTGAGGCCACCAAGTACATGGTCTGGGACCGGGCATCTGAAGACACGGCGGGCTTACGCGCTTTTCACGAAAAGAACCGGGGCAAATACCGTTGGGACGAGCGCGCGACCATCCTCACGATTCACATCGACACCACAGACAAAGTTATGGCGGATGCCATCTTCAAGCATCTGCGCAAGCATACCATCGAGAGTGCGTTTGAAAAATTCGACAAAGACAAAAAGTTTCTTTCTTTCCAGCGCACGGTTGTAGAAAAAAAGAACCCCGATGCTTATAAGGGCCTCTCGTTTGCAAAAGGGGCTACTACGGACGTGGCGCTGACGCAGGATCTGGCCGGATATAATTTCCGCAAGGTTGAATCCACTCAACCGGCGGGTTTGAAAACGCTTGATGAAGCAAGGGGCTACATCATAGCCGATTACCAAGATCACCTGGAAGCGATGTGGGTAGATGAATTGCGCCGTAAGTACGCGGTAAACCTCAACGAACAGGTGTTTACTTCCCTGATCCGGGGATAAGTTTTCGTGGTGCTCCGCTTCAATGGTATCCCTCTGTCGGTTTTTTATGTAAGCTGCCTGGCACTTTTTGCAGCTTGTGGGCGCAAGGAGTCTCCGGCCGGTGATGCCTTTTCAGACAATCCTCTTCTTGCCCAATACGAAGGCCGCAAACTGCATTACCAGGAAATAGCCAACGATCTTCCTGCGGGTCTCCAGGGCAAAGACAGTGCACAATTTTTCAACAGCTATGTAGACCGCTGGCTGAAGGATCAGGTTCTGCTTGCCGATGCCGTGTCCCGCCTCGCAGAGAAAAGGGAAATTGAAGTTCTGGTCGACCAATACCGCGACGAATTGATGCTGATGCGTTACGAGGACCAGCTCTTGAAAGAGAAACTTGACACGGCAATAAGCCGGGAAGAACTGGAAAAGTATTACCAAAGCAACAAATCAAATTACAAGTTGGAAAGCACCATTTTCCGCTTCGTCATGGTCAAGGCAACTAAGCCGGTTGCGGATTCCCGCAAGCTGGACCAGTTGTGGGCTTCCGGGTATAAGACTGCTGATCTGCAGGGGTTACGGCGCTATTGTGACAACAATGCCGAAATATGCTTTCTCAATCCCGGGAGGTGGTATAAATGGGAAGAAATAGGCCGGTACATTCCTTCGCGCTTTTTGAGTGAGCGGAACATTTCAGGAGGAATGAAACGCGACTTTGCCGATTTCAACTACAGCTATAAGATCCATTTTCTCGAAGTGGTACACCCCCACGAAGATCCGCCGCTGTCGTTTGTCGCCGACCAGGCGAAGCGAGCCATATTACACGAGCGCAAACGCAAACTGCTCGAGCAGCATAAAACCGAACGTTACGAAAATGAGTTGCGAAACAAACGCATAACGATTTACAGCCGATGAAAAAGAGCATGCAGCTATTCGCAATGATCCTGATAGCCGGATCTTACCCCCTGCAGGGCCAAACCATTGACAAGATCATTGCCAAGGTGGGGACCGAGATCATCTTGTATTCCGATTGGCAGGAACAGATCCAGTTTATCCGGTCCAGACAGAGCAGTCCGCTCGAAACCTCCAACGAGTGTTCCATTCTGGAAGGGCTTCTCATTCAGAAATTTTTAGTAAACCGTGCCAAGGTAGACAGCGTTGAGGTCAAGGATGAGGAGGTAGAGCAACAACTCAACGCGCGCATTGAGCAGATCCTTGCCTATTTTAACAATGACCACGAAAAATTCCGCGAATACTACGGCCAGTCGGTTGCCGATACGCGTGAGCGCTTTCGCGATGATCTAAAAAACAAATTGCTCACTGAGCGGTTGCAGAACAAGATCATTGGAGAAGTGAGGATCTCGCCGGAAGAGACGCGTCAGTTTTTTGAGCAGATTCCAAAAGACAGCATTCCCTACCTCAATGCCGAAGTAGAATTGTCAGAAATCGTCTATTACCCCCGCCTGGAAGAAGACCAGAAGGTCATGGCGAAGGAGCGTCTTGAGAAAATTCTGATGCGCATCCGTGAAGGAGAAGACTTTTCCAAGATTGCATCCGTACAATCAGACGATGCCACATCTGCACGCAACGGTGGGTTGTTGGGCTGGGCCAAGCGGGGAACTTTCGTCCCTACTTTTGAGGCCGTTGCCTTCAGCCTGGAAAAAGATTCCATTAGCGGAATTTTCGAGACGGAATACGGATATCACATCGTGCAGTTGCTTGAGCGCCGCGGAAACTCGGTTCTCTGCAAACACATACTCATCAAGCCACGTTACTCAGAAGACAACTACAAGCAGGCTCAGCGTCATTTGGATTCGATCCGCGAAGTCATCGTACGCGACTCCATCCCCTTTGAGCTTGCGGTGAGGCAATATTCTGACAAACGAGCTGAATCCTTTAACAACGGCGGGCAGCTTCTGAATCCAAAAACCGGAACGGCTGATTTTGAAACAGCTGACCTGGACCCGGATGTTTTCTTTGCAATCGATCAGCTCGATGCAGGGCAGGTGAGCAAAGCGTTTTCCAGCACCCAGCCCGACGGCAACAAAATATTCAAGATCGTACGCGTAAACTCAAAGAAAGCTCCACACCGTGCAAATCTCAAGGACGATTACGCAAAGATCCAGCAGGCAGCACAAGAGAACAAGAAATCCCAAAAATTCCAGGAATGGCTGGCGGCAAATGTTCCCAAGGCCTATATTTCACTGGATCCTTCCTTACAGGTGCGCTGCCCCGATGTGGCAGGCTGGGCTGGGGAAAACGCCCGGTAACCTTCTGAAGGAGCAGCACCCCCATCTGCATCGATACTTACGTACGTTTGTTAGTATAATCTTCTTATTGGTAAAAATCAGACCCGGAACTCGAGCAGAAACGAGCGAATGTAATCATCAAATGCACCGGGATCATAAAAATATACTTCTACCGGCAAGACGTATATTTCTGCTCCCCGCTGCCCGAGAAAATTCCGGTGAATGCGCAAACGCGTTGCATCCTTTTCCGTCGTGAGGATCATTTTGTTGGTATTGGTCACGGCGCGATGCCGAGCCAGCAGTCCGTCGAGTTCCGTTTCCGTAAAATAGTGGTGGTCTTCAAAATGAAAACTCTGAAGGGAGCCAACCTTAGGTTCGAGGTAGTCGACGAGGTATTCCGCCTGGGCAATTGCACTGATGACAGTAAGGTGTACCGAGGGATTGAGCAGGAAGTGCCGGCCGGGTTCAAAGAGGTGATAGGGCTCTCCGTACCGCAACCCTGAAAAGAACAGTTGCTGTTCCCGTTTCAGGCGCAGTTTGCTGCGCATCAGCTCGCGTTGGGCCCGTTGGAGGCCTTCGGGACACTTGGTGACGATCACTGCATTTGCCCGCGTGGCCCCGTAAGGCCATTCGCGCAATCGCCCGCTGGGCAACAGAAAATCACGCGTATAGGGTCTGGCATATTCGGTGAGCACTATTTGCAGTCCCGCCTGAATGGGAAAGTGCTGGTAGCCGTCGTCGAGCACGATGAGCTGCAATTCCGGCCGCTCGCGCAGCATGCGTGGAATGGCGAGTGCCCGGTTTTCCGCAACGGCAAAGGCAAGTCCGGGAAATTTGTCTGCGATCTGCCGGGGTTCATCCCCCACCTGGCTTGCATCGTGATGCGGTTCGACAAAGAGAAAACCCTGAGAACGTCGTTTGTAGCCGCGGCTGAGGACCCCCAGTTCGATGTAGGGTCTCAACAGGCGAATGAGGTATTCTACATGAGGCGTTTTTCCCGTGCCCCCAACGGTAAGGTTACCAATCGACATTACGGGAAAACTGAATCGAACGGATTTCAGAATGCCGGTCTGGTAGAGTGATTGGTAGATGCTCACGCCGATGCCGTACATAACGGAAAGCGGGAGCAAAATCGCGGCGAGTACTCTGTGCAAATGCTGCGGGTTAGAAGTCGTAAAGATAAGCCACCATGGGCAGGGCGATTGCCGCATTGGATGCCACCGATCTGAGCGCTGGTTTCTTCTCCGTCTGCTCAATGTCGTTGAGCGCATATTCGGCCCTCACGATAAGCCGCAGCAGGTGTGGGCCAGTTGCATATTCGACGCCACATCCCAGCACGCCCTCGACGACGGCGTTGCTATAATATGATTTCACATCCTTAAAGGCAGCGCTGTAGTACACGAACACATCTTCCCGGGAGCTTTTGGCTGAAGACAGCAAAGCCAGTTGAAACCCTCCCTGAAAAATAATGTGCAGCGGTTTTTCCGTGAGGGTCGCGTATTCGATGAGGAGTGGCACTTTGTAATAACTCAGTTCTGTTCTGTAGAGCGCATTGGGTATGTTGGCCGTCGAATACCTCTGCCCCTGCAAGGAGTAGCGCAAGCCCGTCAGCAATCGCCACGACGGACGGTAGCGATAGGCCAGGTCAATGCCAAACGCTGAACGGTAAGTCGCTTCATAATCGAGCAATGGCCCTTCGTCGGCATCGGTGCCCGAAACGATCCAGGTATTTTGGAGGGCCAGGTGGGCTCCCGCTAAAAAACGGTTGTCCTGCGCCTGTGCGCCCGGTATCCATCCTGCAGCCATAAGCCATGCGAATATCCAGCTTCTCATCATGGAAGTATTCATTTTGGGTTAACAAAAGCCTGATTCTGGAATGTTCCGATGGTTTTCTTCAAAAGAAAATCACCGATCATGCATCGGGTACACTTCTTGTCAACGCAGTACTTCCGGTAAAGTTGCAATCCCGCCTGACTGTGTCCGGCATTTTCAAGCACAAAGTTATGGCTTTTCCACAAACGGCTGCAGGTATTGTACTCCGGTGGTACCGACTGGAGCAACTCGCGGGCGCGTTCGCAGTATATGTTCAGGGATTGCATGCTGCCATAAGCAAACATAACCGGGCAAATTGCATTGATGAGCAACACGTCGGCAGCTGCTTTGCCGATGGCTTTTCGGCGGTAGCGGGAGGCTGGTGCGCCCAGATGGGAATGCGTTGCCCAATATTCGGATGGGGTCACGTCGAAAAATGCGTGGCTTTCTCGCGGTTTTGTCAGCTCCAGGATGTCCCCCAACCAATTGTGGCGTTGGAAGAGCAGTGCGGCCAGTTGGGCAAGCCGGAGGTCGGGAAATTGAGCCGGCCGCATGCGAAGAAACTTCCATTGAGCAGGGCCGAGTGCTTCGAATCCGAGCTTGCGCTGCAGGAAGTCGTATTCGCGTTGAAGGTCTTTTACATAGGGATCTGCTGCTGCGTTTCCCAGCATGCCTGCGGTGCCGAGCAGGGCCGCCTCAAGTGCCAAAGGGTCGTGGCGTAATTTGCGCAGTGCTTGCAGGGGCAATCGCGCGCACAGCATGGTCATGGCCTCTCCGTTGACAGGAGCAACCAGGTAGCGCGCAACCCTGCGAAAGAACATGGCTTCCCAGTCTGAATCACACGAAATCCATTCTTCCCTGACTTCCTCGCACTTTTGCTGAAACCGTTCGACCATCAGGCGTTCGAACCAAATTGCTTTGCGTTCCCCAGGTACGCCTGCTACCAAAGCATGACATGGCAGGCGATTTGCTGCATGCATAAGGCCTTCATACCTTTTCATCAGTGCTTCCGGTACCACTGGACCGAGTTCCAGACAGGGAAGGAGCGTCCCTTCGCAGTACACTTCGGCATCTGCATTCCAGACCACATGCAGGATGACGTTTTTGTAATGTGGGTCAGCGCCATGTCCATGCGCAGCCCAATCTGAGGCATTTACGTGCAGTTCGACGTGTCCTGCCCAACTCAGTCCTCCGATGAGCAGGCGCGAGAACAGGAAGTCCGGACCCTGGTTGGCATTCCGCGTACCAGGATGAACGATCTCCAGCGATTGCCCGCAGGTCGTTTGGAGCTTGCGGGTTCCCGCAATTCTGATTTCCCAGAGGTAATGGAGCAGGTCTTCTTGCATTGGGCGTCATTGGACCTGTCTGGATGCACGGATCAGCCGGGGCGCGCGGTTTTTTTGGTATAAATCCGGAAAGAATGTGGAAGTGCGTTCTTTCCATCGGGTTCGCGATCCTCCCGGAAATCGAGTGTCCAGTGGTCGAGGGAAAGTTCCGGAAAATAGGTATCGCAGGGACCACGATACCCCACCAAAGTGAGGTACAATTTATTCCACAGGGCTTTTGACTGATTGTAGATCTGTCCGCCACCGATGATAAAGAGTTCTTGCTCCCCCCGTTCGCGGGCAAGCAGGATGCCCTCGCCAATTGAACCGGCGACCAGGCAATCGCTTGCGCCGAATTCCGTGTTTCGCGTAACGACGATGTTGGTCCTTCCCGGCAGGGCGCGGCCAATGCTGTCAAAGCATTTGCGGCCCATGAGGAGGTGATGGCCCATCGTGTATTTTTTGAAGAACAGCAGGTCTGCCGGCAGATGCCAGGGAAGTGCATTGTTCAGGCCAATGCACCCGCCCTCGTTCATGGCTACGATGCAGGAGATGGTCATGTTTTGTTTTTCTTGACTCCGATAAGATCCTTTTCGATCATGCGCTTGTGCAGATCGCGGCGAATTACTTTCCCGTTCAGGTGCTTTTCGATCATCAGTGAGGCAATGGGTGCGGCAACCTCCCCTCCCCATCCGGCATTCTCGACATAGACCGCAATGGCAATTTTCGGATTTGTTTTCGGGGCAAAGGCAAAGAATACGGAATGGTCTTCGCCATGGGGATTTTGCGAAGTACCCGTTTTTCCGCAAATAGCAACATCGGGAAGGTATGCATTGTATGCCGTTCCGGCGCGAACCGCGAGTTCCATGCCCTCGATCACGGATTCAAAATGCTTCCGGTCGATGGCGATCTGGTTTTTAAGGCGGAACCGTTCGGGTATCGCCATGCCGTCCCCGTCAAAAGCCCGGGCAAGGTGCGGTATGTAGTAATGGCCCCGGTTTGCGATGATCGCAGCCAGGTTGGCCATTTGCAGGGTTGTCATTTCCAGTTCTCCCTGTCCGATCCCCACCGATGCAAAATAAGTCGACCTCCACTGATCGGTTTTGTAGAGCCGGGTATAAAACTCAGAAGTGGGGATAAATCCTCGCGATTCCGTCACCACGTCGCTGTAGAGCGGTCGACCCAGTCCAAAGGCAACCAGGTATTTGCCAAGCAGGTCGAGCCCAATGGAAGGCTTTGAAAATCCCTCCTTCTCGATGAGGTCGCGGAAGACCTGGATGAAATAGGCGTTGCAGGAATGCTGTAACGCCACGGACAGTTTTCCTGGAGACGGGTGATTGTGGCAACCAAAGCGGATGTTTTTATAAAAATAAGCCCCGGAGCATGGGTGTGAAGTATTTTCGAAGAGCTCCTTTTCCTGGAGCGCGACCAAGGCCAAAATGGGTTTAAAAATCGAACCGGGCGGATATTTCGCATTGGATGACCGGTCGAAAAGCGGTTTCAGTGAATCCTGCAGCAGGTAGGCATAGGCATATCCGCGATTGTTATGGACGGACATGAGGTTGGGATTAAATGTAGGAGCCGTAACCTGGCATAGGATTTCACCAGTAGCCGGTTCGATGGCAACAATTGCGCCCACCTTGTTTTGCATGAGGCTGTCGCCATATCGCTGCAGTTCGAGGTCAATTCCGAGCTGGATGTCTTTGCCGGAAATGGCCTTCCGGTCCAGACGGCCGTTCTCGTAAGGGCCGACGTTGCGACCGAGGTTGTCTTTGAGAACGAACTCCACGCCGTTAACACCGCGCATTTCCTGTTCGTAGTATTTTTCGAGCCCTGCACATCCAATGTAATCGCCGGGCCGGTATGCGTTTTCTGACTGCTGTATTTCTTCCGGTGTAACTTCGCTGATGTATCCCAGAAAATTGGCGCCATAGGGTTCGGGATAACCCCGGATGGAGCGCAACTCGCTGCTGAATCCCGGAAAGCGAAACTGGTTTTCAGCAAAGGTCAGGAATACCTCGGGGGGAATGCTCTTCATAAAAATGAAGGGAACTGATTTGCTGTACTTTCCCGATTTCCAATCCTTGCGCAATGCATGTTCGAAGCGCTCGCGGTCAATGTGCAGCAGATTGCAAAAAAGGGCAGTGTCCATTTCCGGAGATACTGCGTTGTAGGTTACGTACAGATCGTAAGTTGGGTAATTGATCACCAGCAACTTTCCCTGACGGTCGTAGAGCAAACCCCGTGACGGGTATATCAAATTTTGATTGAGGGTGATGGAACTTGCCCGGGTTGAATACTTTGGGTTGAACAACTGCACTTTGGCGAGCGCGATGACGAGCATCGCCGCCGCAAGAATGACCATACCCCGGATGAGCTGATAGCGCAATATGTACCTGTCGCGAAGCATATTCCGGTTCAGGATCTGAAGCTGAAAAACAACTGGAGCAGAAAGATAATGATCCCTGAAACAAAAAGGCTCAGAATCGCCCCCAGGAGGATCTGCCCGATGTACACGAAAGTAAAAACTTTGAGGATAAAGTAACTGAGAAAAAAGACGACCAGAAGCATTCCTGCATATTGCGAAAACCAGACGACTCCCAGGTCGCTGATGGTCGGTGCGGCATCTGTGGGATAGCCGTTTTTGGGTTCGAGGAGGCGAAGCGCCAATGGCCGGAACAGCATCATCCACAAACAGGCTCCCGCGTGAACGCCCGGGGAGAGGTAGAACAAATCGACCAGGCTTCCAATACAAAAAGAGAGGAGCAGGATGAAAAACTGGGGGATCTGCAAAGGAAGCGTGAGCAGAACAACCGGATAGACGAGGATGGCCACGCCTGGCATTTCACCAGTCCCCAGATGAATTTCCTTGAGAACGATGACCTGCATCAGCAGGTAGAGCAGCGTGCGGATGATCAAACCCAGCCACTGTTTACTCATAACGGGAGAATTTGCTTTCCAGTTCCAGTTTTTCCTCTTTTTGTTCGTTGATGATCACGTAAACCTGGTCGAGTTTTGTCATGGGCTGGCTGAGCCGCACGTCAATATCGTATGTAAACGAACCAGGGCTTACGCGGTGCATGGATACGGTACCAATTGTGAGGTTTTTGGGAAAAACAACGGAGTAGCCGCTAGTAACGACCGTATCCCCCATGCGCACGTCCGCATATTTCTGGATGGCCTTCAGGCGCAAGATGGCTGGATCGTGTCCTTCCCAAACCAGCGGGCCAAAAAAACCGCTGCGACTCAGTCTCGCACTGATTGCCGTGTTGCTGTGCAGCAAAGACATGACGAGGCTATAGCGTTGGCTGGTGTCGGTCACGATGCCCACGATGCCAGAAGCAGTAATCACACCCATGCCTGGGGCAATGCCGTCCTGGCCCCCCCGGTCAAGTGTGATCATATTGTTTCGGCGGTCGAGCGCATTGTTGATGACCCGTGCAGACAATACTTTGTAAGGGCCAGGCAAAACAGGTAAGTGAAGGCTATCTTCATTTATGTTTTCCCGTTCCATCCCATTCATGATTTTTTCGAGCAGGCGGGCGTTCTCCTCTGCAAGGCTGTCGTTCTTTTCCCGAAGGGATATGTAATCGAGACTGCGCTGGACCTTTGATTGCAGGGAACTCGCCATCAGTTGGTAGGAATACAGGTAGATCTTTTGTTGGGGCTGGTTGTATTTTACCACCCAGATCAGGCAAAGCGCCTGCAACAAAACAAAGAGGACTAGCGAACCATGTTGAACGATGACGCGGGCGAACTTCCACATGGGTCTTCCGGAATTTTACCTAACTATGTGCAAGGGCCTGCCCACAGCACATCAAATGCTTTTGCGATCCATCAGGAAGGAATACCGGTCCGTATTTTTGAGGGCGAGGCCCGTTCCGCGCACCACTGCCCGCAAGGGGTCATCGGCGACAATGACCGGCAGTTTGGTTTTGGCAGAAAGGCGCTTGTCGAGTCCTTTGAGCAGTGCGCCGCCCCCCGTCAGGTAAAGCCCGGTCCGGTAGATGTCTGCACTCAATTCGGGTGGGGTCAATTCAAGTGCCTTGAGTACCGCTTCTTCGATTTTCATAATGGATTTATCGAGGGCTTCGGCGGTTTCTTCGTAGCGTACGACGATCTGGCGAGGAATGCCCGTCATCAGGTCACGGCCATTGATGGGATATGGATCTGGTGGGTTGTCGAGCTTTTTCAAGGTAGACCCGATGTGGATCTTCATCTGCTCGGCTGTGCGCTCTCCGACGAGCATGTTGTGCTCCCGGCGCATGTAGTCGATGATGTCATTGGTGAATTCGTCGCCGGCAACGCGTATAGACTGGTCGCATACGATGCCGGACAAAGCGATGACGGCGATTTCCGTGGTGCCGCCCCCGATGTCGATGACCATATTGCCCACGGGTTCCTCCACGTCGAGCCCGATCCCAAGCGCAGCCGCCATGGGTTCGTGAATGAGGTAGGTTTCTTTGGAATCGACGTGGTCAGCCGAATCGAAAACGGCGCGTTTTTCTACCTCTGTGATGCCCGACGGTATGCAGATCACCATCCGCAAATGGGTAAAAAAACGGCGTTTGTTGCCGATCATGTTGATCAGCCCCTGGATCATGGCCTCTGCTGCCTGAAAATCTGCAATGACCCCGTCCTTGAGCGGGCGGATGGTCTCGATGTTTTTGTGGGTCTTTTCGTGCATTTGCATGGCCCGGTTACCCACAGCGATGACCTCCCCCGATTTTTTATCGATCGCAACAATGGAAGGCTCGTCCACAACGACCTGACCATCCTGGATGATGAGGGTGTTTGCCGTGCCCAGGTCCACTGCTAGTTCCTGTATAAATAGGTTGAAGAACTTCATAGATGTTATGCGTTATAAACTGATGTACCTCGTTGGTTGTGCATTCAAAAACTAATGTGTTGTGACTCCGGATGTCTGTGGCGGGAAGGGATTGCAAAAGTATGAAAAAAATTGCGGATCAGGCCCCGGCGGTAACCAGGATCATTTTTTCCGGATCCAGCCATTTGGAAGCGAGTTCCCTAAGCCGCTCCGGACCTGTGCTCAGCACCTCCTCCTTGAGCTGGTCGAAAGCGGCGGGAGATCCGTACTCGTTGACCAGGGTTTTCAGGAAAGACACGGTCTGAAAAGGTCCGTCAAGCAGCCTGAGCATGCTTCCGCACAGGTAATTTCTCACCATCAACCGCTCGGCTTCGGGGATGAGCTCCTCCCTGATAAGACCGAGCTCGGCGCGAATGAGCCTAAGCGCCGACTCCAGTTCTTTGGGATTGAGCTCTGCGCTGATGTAAAAGCACCCATCGTGAACCTGGCAGTCGAGTGCTGAGTGGATATCGTAGGTCAGGCCCTTATCTTCGCGGATGTTCTTCATCAGACGCGAGCCAAAGTAATCCCCCAGGACCGTGTTGAGCAGGTACATGCCGAAGAAATCCGGATGCTGCCTTGGGAAGGTGCGCAGTCCAAATTTCAGGCTGGTCTGCCGGCTGTGTTTCATGGGGTGATGCGAGCGGGCGACTGCAGGGGCCGCCGTGGGCACCTTTTGCGCCGCAGGTTCGGCCAAGCTTCTTTGAGGAAAACGAATGAGTTGCCGTTCCAGGTGTCCAAACGTGCTTTCGTCCATTTCGCCACAGTAGAAAGCCGACAGGTAATTTCCGCAGTAGTTGGCGTCGTGATAACTCCTCAAATCTTCAACGCAAAGAGCGTCGAGCAGCCCCGGAGTGGTATTGTACCCATAAGCGGTATCGACCCCGTAGATCAACGAAGTAAATTCCCGGTAAGAAACGTAATCGGGTTCGGAAAGCTGATGCTTCAACTGAGAGTGCAAAAAACGCCGGTTCCGGTCGAGGTCTTCCTGGCGGTAAGCGGGGTCCAGTGCCAGATTGCACAGAAACTCCAACAAAGCGCCAAAGTGCTTTTGGAGGCAGCTCAGCGAAATAAAGGTGAAGTCGAGGTCGGCCTGAACAGCGAGGTGTGCGCCGTGAAAGTCGATGAAATCGGCAACCGCATCGGCCTTGACCCCAGAGGTTCCTTCCATGATGAGCTGGGCTGACAGCCGGGCGCTGAGTTTGGTCGTCTCCGTCCACCTGCCGTTGCTGAAGACAAGCTCCAAAAAGCAAAGGCCGGGCTTGTTGGTCTGCATGGCGTATAGCTGGCAGCCATTGGACAAGGCGTGGGATTTAAAAGCCGGCAATTGCATGCGGCTCCAGTCCTCTTCGACCCGTTCATATAGCAATGTGTTGAGCATTCAGGCTATGAAACGCCAAACCCGCAGAAAGATGTATTTTTGTGCCGCATTGGGGCGTAAACTTATGCATTAGCAGGCTTTCCGACCCCATCCATTCGACCATAAACCTCCAATATCTATGAAATTCACCGTTTCCTCCGGCGGCTTCCTCGAAAAACTCAACATCGCTGCTCAGGCCCTGGCATCGAACCCTGTAATTCCGATCCTCGAAGACTTTCTGCTGCGCGCCCAGGACGGTAAACTCCACATAACCGCCTCGACCCTTGAGCTGACGGTCTCAACGAGCCTGGATGCGGTGATCCGCGAGGGTGGCGAAATCGCCATTCCCGGAAAAACCCTACTCGAGACCCTCAAGGCCATGCCGGAACAACCGCTGAGCGTTGAAATCTCCGAGGAAACCTGCAGCATTACCCTCACTTCCCAGTCCGGAGTGTATAAGCTGGTGGGAGAAAAGGCCGCCGACTTTCCCGAAATGCCCAAGCCTGCTCAGGAGGCCCGCATCGCGATGTCCAACGACAAACTGCAGTACGCCATCGAGTGCACCGCTTTTGCAACGAGCAACGACGAAATGCGCCCGGCTATGAAAGGCATCTGCCTGAACATTGAATTTAACCAGGTCACCTTTGCAGCAACCGATGCGCACCGGTTGGTGAAATACAGCCTGCAAAACGTGCCTGCTGACAACAGCGCCTCGGTAATCCTCACCAAAAAATCCATGCTGGCCCTGCGTTCCATACTGCCAAAAGGTGGTGACTGCGAAATCCTTTATGGACGTGAGCGGGCGTTCTTTGTATTCGACGACACCGAAGTGGCGACTCGCCTCATCGATGCCAAATACCCCGATTACAACGCCGTCATTCCGGTCAACAATCCTTTTGTTGTCCAGGTGAACCGCTACGAGCTCTTGTCGGCCTTGCGACGCATCATCGTTTACGCAAACAAGTCGAGCAACCAGGTCGTATTCAACATCCAAGACAAAAGCCTTACCATTTCATCGCAGGATGTCGACCTTTCGAACGAAGCCACCGAACAACTCAATTGCACCTACCAGGGAGAGCCCATGACCATTGGCTTTAACGGCAAACATTTCATTGAAATGCTCTCCGCCATGAACGGCGATACCCTACACCTCGAATTGTCGGGACCGAGTCGTCCGGGCATCTTCTTCTCTGCTGACCAGGATGCAGGAGAGTCCCTGCTGATGCTGATCATGCCGGTGATGACCAATTACTGATCTTCATGAAGGTCGGCTTGTTCTTCGGGTCATTCAACCCGGTGCACACGGGACACCTCATCATTGCTGAACACGTTGCCGGTCTGGAGGGCGTTGACCAGGTATGGTTCGTCGTCAGTCCCCACAACCCCTTTAAGGAAAAAGCAAGCCTGGCCAAAGACTACGACCGCCTGCACCTCGTCCACCTGGCCATCGACGATAACCCCCGTCTCCGGGCAAGTTCGGTGGAATTTCACCTGCCGCAGCCCAGTTACACGGTCGATACCCTCACCCACCTCAAAGAAAAACACCCCAACCACGAATTTTTCCTCATCCTTGGCAGCGACGCACTGTCTACCTTTCACAAATGGAAAAATGCGGAATTTCTGCTGGACAATTGCCGCTTCTGCATTTACCGCCGGCCCGGGGCCGAAGACCCGGGACCCTATGCCGAACATCCTGCATTTCGCTGGTGCAAGGCGCCTTTGCTGGACATCAGCGCAAGCTACATCCGCGATTGCATCCGTCACGGGCGTTCCATACGCTACCTCGTTCCCGATAAAGTATTTAACTTCCTCGAAGAGACAACAATGTATAAAACCTAGCGGCTTCTCCCGCTGCATGGTTCCCATGTCCGATGGTAACCAATGTTGCATAAAGCCTGTCCCCTTGAACCATTCACCTGAAATCCCCGTTTATCTTAAAGGGCACTTCTAAAAACCCCCTGCTGCGCCAGCCAGCCCGCTTAGGCCCACGCGCTCAATGAATTTAGCTTTACAATACTTCGTTGCAGCTCAGTCAGTTATAGTTCCACATAGCTTTCTTCGCTGCGCCTCGTCTTGTTTTGCTAAATCCATTCTGGCATCAAAATGGAGTTTTTAGAAGTGCCCTAAAGCATCGTTTTTCAAAACAAACAATCCATTAAATCTACACGAAAATGAACCCATTGAACGAAATCGGACTTGATAGCAAAAAATCTGCAGCCCTTGCTCAAAAACTCAACGAGCTGCTGGCCAATTATTCCATTTTCTATCAGAATGCCCGGGGCTACCACTGGAACATCAAAGGCGAAAAATTTTTCGAGCTTCACCTCAAATTTGAAGAATTGTACACAGATCTCCTGGTAAAAATAGACGAAGTGGCCGAACGCATCCTCACCCTGGGCCATACGCCGCAACACAATTATTCCGAATATAAAAAACTCTCCACGGTACCGGAAAGTGCTCAGGTTTCGGATGGAAAAAAAGCCGTGGGCGAAATTCTCAACGCTTTCCGCAACGTCATCGGACTCCAGCGCGAGATCCTCTCCAATGCAGCAGACCTCGGCGATGAGGGCACCAATGCCCTGATGAGCGATTACATCCGTGCCCAGGAGAAAATGGTATGGATGTATTCGGCTTACCTCAAATCCTGATCGTTTGCGCACCGCAGAATACCAGATCTTCGCTGAAAGAAAACGGGAAACGCTGACAAAGAGCTTAGTTGCTTGTGATATTAACGTTTGTTAGTATAGGGTGTTGATTGAGGGGCATTCCTGAATAAGGACTTCACACAGGCTTCCTTCAGTAAACATTAAAGGGATACCCAAGAATGACCCAGGTTTTTAAGATTGGGGGGCAGTTTGCACATCACCTCTTTTACTCTGCACATGAAGGTGGTGTGTAAATTCGTGAAGCTCCCTTCCTTTTAGAATTTCGGGCTTTCGACGGGAGGGTTCATAAAAACCCAACAATATGTAATCTAACAATGCATGCTGTGCATGTTATAAGCGAGTGCATGTTTGTATCCCTTCGCCAACCAGGTGTTCATCCAAAGAGCTGGTAGGATTGAATGGATTTGCTGCCAGGGTATGGTTCATGTATGCCAACTTGACGTACATTCGCAACATGCGTTTCACAAAGTAATCCATACTCATTATGGCAAAATCCATTAGCCGCAGGCGTGCGCTACAAACATTGGGACTGGCTGCTGGGGCCTCCGCACTTCATTTAAAAGCCTCCTCTCTGGCAGATCAGGCGGCCATCCAACCAAACGCCTATCGTCCGGAGAGGGTGGTAACTGCCATCACGCTGGGTGCTGGCGCCCGCGGAAATGTTTATGGCAACTATGCGCTGAACCATTCCGATCAGTTGCGCATTGTTGGAGTGGCTGAGCCCATCCCCATTCGCAACGAGCGCTATGCGCAAAAGCATCAGATCCCCGCGGAGAACCGCTTCGTCACCTGGGAACACGTATTTGAGCGGGCGCGGTTCGCCGATGCCATCCTCATCACCACTCCGGATCACCTGCACTATGGCCCTTGTCTGAAGGCCCTCGAACTGGGTTATGACATCCTGCTTGAAAAGCCCATGGCACAGACGGAGCGCGAATGCCGCGACATGCTCGCAAAAATCCAAAAGACGAAGCGCATCGTGGGACTTTGCCATGTGCTCCGGTACGCCCCCTATTTCATTACCCTCCGCAAGCTCATCCGCAACGGTTCCATAGGAAAACTCGTCAGCCTGCAGCACTTTGAACCCATCCAGCATGTCCACATGGCCCATTCTTTCGTTCGCGGAAACTGGCACAACAGCCGCAAGAGCAATCCCATCATCCTGGCCAAGTCCTGCCACGACCTCGACATCCTTCGATGGCTGACCGACAAGCCCTGCAAGTCGCTCTCTGCTTATGGAGACCTGTCGTGGTTCACAAAGAAAAATGCACCCGAGGGCAGCACGGTAAGGTGTATAGAGGGCTGTGCGGTGGAGACCAGCTGCCCGTATTCTGCATTGCGCATCTATCTTCGGGAGCGCAGTTACCTATACGTATTCGACCTTCCGGAGCGGACCGAGCTCGTGCCGGACGCCATAGCCAATTACCTTCGCACAACCGACTACGGCCGTTGCGTTTACCGGATGGACAACGACCAGTGCGATCACTACACCATGAACCTGGAATTTGAGGGGGGCATCACCGCAACGTTCAATATGGAAGCTTTCACGTCATACCACGGACGCCGGACCCGGGTTATGGGCAGCATGGGCGACCTCGTCGGAGACATGGAGAAGCTGGTGCACACCGATTTCCGCACTGGGAAACAGACGAGTTATGATGCCGCAAATTTCGACGAGGGGATTTACGCAAAACACGGCCACGGGGGCGGCGACTACCGGTTGATGGCAAATTGGGTCGAGGCGGTGGCACGCCAGGATGCCTCCTTGCTGAGTTCAACCATCGAGGCCTCTATTGAAAGCCACCTCATGTGTTTTGCCGCGGAGCGCAGCCGCAAATCCCGCAAGACCGTTGCTGTCCGCCTGTGAGCACAAACGCCGTATCTTTGCAGGATGTCTTTATCCACGAAATTGCGCGGTTGCCGGATACATCCCTTGCTGATTCCCGGATTACTAACGTTCGTTAGTATCCTTTTGGGTTGTGGGGGAGGCGGCAGCTCCGAAGCTCCGCAGACCCACCTGCAGCAGGTAGAAGCAGCCATTGCCGCCAAGCCAAATGACGATTCGTTGTACCATGCCTACGCCGTTCTGCTCAGTGAAGCCGGCCGTCACGACGAAGCCGGAGAAGCCCTGCTGAGGGCTCTTGCCATCGATTCGACCCGCAATCCCGAATACCACATTGCACTGTCGCAGGCCTACCTGATGCAGGCGGAATCGCGAAAAGCACTGGACGCCATTGACGCAGCGCTTCGCCTGTTCCCCAATCACATTCCTTCGCTGCTCGAGGCCGCCCGTCTCCGCCTCATCCTGCAGCAACACATCCCTGCCATGGCCCTGCTCGACAAGGTTTTTCTCCGCGACCCGATGCAGCCTGATGCCTGGTACCTCGCGGGCCACCTCTTTTTGGAAATGGGCGATACGGCCCGCGCCGTGAATGCCTATCAAAAGGCTGTCGACTCCAATCCGGAAATGCGCAATGCCTGGAAGCAGCTGGGAGATGTGCTCACTGCCCTGCAGATCGAACGCGCGATATCCTATTACGATAACGCCCTGCGTCTCGACAGCACAGAACCCGAACTCTACCACAACAAAGCCTACGCCTTAAACCGCTTTGGCCGAAAGACCGACGCCATCGAGCTTTTCCGCCAGCTGTGCAGCCGGTTTCCGTCTTATGAACCTGGGTTTTACCATCTGGCCCTGCTGCTGGCTGAGAGCGATTCTACGGAGGCCGCAATTGAACATTTTGGAATTGCCATCCGCCTGAACCCTTCTGAAGCCGGCAGCTACCTCCAGCGCGCCAAGGCCCTTCAAAAGATCGGAGATCGCCCCGGCGCCGTGGCAGATCTCGAAACGGCCCTCCGACTCGACCCCGGTCTCGAAGAGGCCCGGGCACTGTTAAAGTCCCGGTAAGTGCGCGCCGGAGATTTTATGGTCCGGTTTACCGGTGAACCGAAAACTTAATTCCGCTTTTCCGGGTTAGTATTAGAAGTTATCATGAAATCCACTGAAAAAAAATCAACCACCATGAGCGTACTGAAAGTCATTGAAATCATGTCTTCCTCCAAAAAATCCTGGGAGGATGCTGCCGAATCCGGTGTGGCCAAAGCATCGATGACCTTAAAAAACATCCGTTCGGCCTGGGTTCAGGACCAGTCGGTTACCGTTGAAAAAGGCAAGATCAAGGAATACCGCGTTACCCTGAAGTTGTCCTTCGAACTCGAAAAGTAAGCCGGGCCCATATCCTTTATCGATTTGCATACCCACATCTGGTATAAGCCGGATGTAAGGCTTGTTTTTTCAAATCACTACCTTTGCCCCTATGGATAGCATTCAAATCAGCTTTCCCGACGGCAGAAAGCAGGACTTTCCCAAAGGCGTTTCGGCGCTGGAAGTCGCTAAAACGATCAGCGAGGGTCTTGCCCGCAATGTCCTCGCCGCCAAAATCAACGGGGAGGTCGTCGATGCGTTCCGTCCGATCCAAAATGATGCCGCCCTGCAGTTGCTCACCTGGAATGACCCGGAGGGGAAGTCAACTTTCTGGCACAGCTCGGCACACCTGATGGCCGAAGCGCTTGAGAGCCTGTACCCAGGTATCAAATTTGGCATTGGCCCTCCCATCGAAAGCGGTTTTTATTACGACGTCGATACCGGCGACCGCGTGCTCACTGCAGCAGACCTGTCTGTCATCGAACAGAAAATGATGGAACTGGCCCGGCTCAACAAGGCGTATATGCGCCGGGAAGTAAGTAAAGCCGACGCCCTGCATTATTTTTCAGAAAAGGGGGACGAATACAAAGTAGAGCTCATTGGGGAGCTCGAGGATGGCTCCATCACGTTTTACGAGCAGGGCAATTTCACGGACCTCTGCAAGGGGCCCCACATACCAGAAACGGGCCACATTAAAGCCGTCAAGCTGACCTCTCTGGCCGGAGCCTACTGGCGAGGCGATGAGAAGCGAAAACAGCTCACGCGCATCTACGGCATTACCTTTCCCAAAGCCAAAGAACTCGAAGAACACCTTCGGCTGCTCGAGGAGGCGCGCAAGCGAGACCACCGGAAGCTCGGTCAGGAATTGGAGCTCTTCATGTTCAGCGAAAAAGTCGGTGCAGGCTTGCCGATATGGCTTCCAAGAGGAACGGCCCTGCGTCAGCGCCTCGAAGATTTTCTCAAGGCCGAGCAGATCCGTAGGGGATACACGCCCGTTATCACACCGCACATCGCCCACACCCATCTCTACAAAACCAGCGGCCACCTCGAAAAATATGGTGAGGATTCCTTTCAGCCGATCTCGACGCCCCGCGAGGGCGAGGAGTTTTTCCTCAAACCAATGAATTGCCCGCACCACTGCGAGATTTACGCACACAAACCGAGGTCCTACAGGGACCTGCCCGTGCGCATTGCCGAATTTGGCACCGTTTACCGCTACGAACAAAGCGGGGAGTTGCACGGACTAACGCGCGTTCGTTCGTTTACACAGGACGATGCGCACATTTTCTGTACCCCCGATCAGGTCAAAGGAGAATTCCTCAACGCCCTTGATTTGACCATGATGGTCATTCACAAACTGGGGTTTGATCATTTTACCGCGCAGATCTCTTTGCGGGATCCCGCTCATGCAGAGAAGTACATCGGATCTGAAGAAAACTGGATCAAGGCAGAGCAGGCGATCATCGATGCGGTGCAAGAGGCCGGACTCGAAACGACAACCGTTTTGGGCGAAGCGGCCTTTTATGGACCCAAGCTCGATTTCATGGTGCGCGATGCGCTGGGTCGCTCCTGGCAACTCGGAACCATCCAGGTTGATTACAATCTACCTGAGCGCTTTCAACTCGACTACATTGGTGCGGACAATTCCCGCCACCGGCCGGTTATGATACATCGGGCGCCTTTTGGTTCGATGGAGCGCTTTATTGGTGTGCTCACCGAGCATTGTGCCGGAAAATTTCCTCTCTGGCTGGCTCCCGAACAATACGCCATCTTGCCGGTCAGCGACAAATTTCTCGATTATGCTGAATCCCTTTTTAAGCAACTTGATAAAGCCGCCCTACGCGGCAACATAGACCGTCGTGTAGAATCCATTGGCAAAAAAATCAGGGACGCCGAACTGAAAAAGGTCCCGTTCATGCTCATTGTCGGAGAAAAGGAACGCGATCAGAACACGGTTTCTGTCCGGCGTCAGGGCGAGGGTGACCAGGGCAGCATGACTGCGGAAGCATTCATAAACCTGATCCGGGAAGGCTCCAACTGAGGCCAGCTCCACTTTCCCTCAAGTTCTTGTCGTTAGAATGTACCCGTCCAACCCACCGCGCCTATACCAAAACCATTTCCACGTTTGCAGAAACAGTTGACTTGCTCCAATTCTGAGGTAGCAGTTCAGCGATTCGATTGATTGGATGATTTTTGATTGTAGATTCCTGACCATGTTGACCCATCATTCCTGTTTAAGGTGACCCACCATTCCTGTATGTTGACCCGACCCTTTGGAGGTCTCAGCAGGGGTATTCCCTGGAGATTCTTGGATGCTGACCCA
>JADLHA010000013.1 GCA_020848995.1 Saprospiraceae bacterium
AGGCTCACGCGCTCAATGAATTTAGCTTCACAATCCTTCGTTGCAGCTCAGTCAGTTATCGCTCCACATAGCTTCCTTCGCTGCGCCTCGGCTTGTTTTGCTAAATTCATTCTGGCATCAACAGGGAATGGAGGGAGGCAGCCCTTTTCATTCTGGCATCAAAATGGAGTTTTTAGAAGTGCCCTTAAAAATCAGCAGCTTAGCTCAAACCCAATGCCTGATAACATTCTGTTCTCCTTTGCCGTTTCATTAGGTGCTCAGGAGCCATCAAAACCAGGCGATTGGGTTGGTGAATTCCTCCGCCAGCATCCTAATTGTGATGACCATTGCGTATTTTGAACCCAAATTGTGGACTGAATAGACCGATTTCTATGCGACGAAACTTGTCCGCCTTAACTTTTACAAGCTTCTTTTTTTGCTTGGCCAATGTCTTAGGTCAGGGCTCAAGGCTTGCACACCAATACACCATACGGATTTCTGCTGAGGCCAGGCTGAACGAACACTATCTGAACGAGTTGCGCGCGGATGAACAACTCGCTGGTTTTGAGACCATAGACCGGATTGCCGGATTGTACAGCTTGCGATTCGAGGAGAACATGACTGATTCCGATGAATATCGTTGGTTTGAAAACCGCAAATGGATCGACACCAGACAGCCGGTATACCCCTTGCAAAGCAGAGGGTGCAATCCAAACGATAGCGCTTATTTCGGCCAGTACGGCATGGAACTCATGAAGTTTGACGAGGTCTGGTGCTATAGGACGGAAGGCCTCAGTCCGCTGGGCGACACCCTCGTCGTTGGGGTGATCGACAACGGGTTTAGCTTTGGACTGGATGAACTGTACCCCAATGTTTACTGCAACCATGCTGAAGTGCCTGACAACGGCATTGACGATGATCTAAATGGATACCTGGACGATTACTATGGCTTAAACGCGCGTTCCTCGGGTGAGGGAGATGATCACCTTCCGGATTCCCATGGCACCCAGGTACTTTCCGTCATTGGCGCAAAGGGGAATAACCAAAAAGGGATTACGGGCACAAATCAACAGATCAGGATGCTGCTCTGCTCTGCCGGAACCTCCGACCAGTTGCTAAAGTGTTACTATTATTTCATCCGGATGAAGCGCGAATACCTCGCTTCGGGTGGCCAGCGCGGTGCCTTCATGGTTAGCAGCAATATCTCGGCCGGCTTCGATGGCTATTTTCCTGAAGACCTGCCCCTGGTTTGTCAGGTGTACGACAGTCTCGGTCAGGCGGGCATCCTGAGTGCCGTAGCCACGATCAATGAAAACATGGACATTGCCCTGGCGGGTGATATTCCGGGTCTTTGTCCCAGCGACTACATGCTAACCATTACCAACACCAATCGTTTTGACCAAAAGGTTTTTGAGGCAGGGTACAATTTAATGCACGTCGATATGGGTGCCTGCGGTGAGGAAATCCTCATGTACAACCGGTTTGGGGAGCTTACCGAAGAGTCGGGCTGCTCTTTCTCCAGCCCACACGTTGCCGGAGCGATAGCTCTACTTTACCAGTTCTGTCCAAACCTGACCTCTCTTAATAAACAAGATCCGGCAGGCGCTGCACGGCAGATGCGCAAATTCATTCTGGAGGGAGGAGACCCCCTGGCAACGCTTTCGGGAATAACCAGCTCCGGTCGACGCCTGAACGTCTTTAAATCTCTGGCTGGACTCAACGAGTTTTGCCAGGGCAAGCTGCCTGAGGATCCTCTGTTTGAGCTGCTCCCCACGATCGGAGTTGGCAACTTCAAGCTGAAGCTCGCTCCAAAATCTTTTGGCACGTACCAGGTTCGCGGATTCAATGCGGCAGGCAGTAGCATCTACTCCCGGGATCTGGCCTACGCTCCAGATGTTTCCAGTGAACTGGACATCGATGCAACTGACTGGCCCAGTGGGATTTATTACTTACGGGTGGAAGGAGGGGGCCAAAGTTTTTCACGGGCTTTCGCAAAATTCCACGAGTAAATAGTCGCAAAGTTTTTACTATCTTTGCCCCCTGTTTTTAACAGGCTCCGTAGCTCAACTGAATAGAGCACCTGACTACGGATCAGGAGGTTTAAGGTTTGAATCCTTACGGAGTCACAAAGCATTGCAAAACAGCACAATATGTCTAAAGTTTGCGATTTAACGGGCACGCGCCCCATGTACGGGAACCGGGTTTCCCACTCCAACAGAAAGACCCGCAGGCGCTTCAACCCGAACCTGCAGAAGAAATCCTTTTTCGTACCTGAAACACAGGAGTGGATAGAATTGAAGGTCACGGCCAAAGCTCTGCGGACGATCGATAAACTCGGCTTATACGCCTACATCAAGAAATTGACAGCTAAATCATAGATCCATGGCAAAGAAAACCAAAGGCAACCGGCAACAGATCATCCTCGAATGCACCGAGCACAAGGCAAGTGGCATGCCCGGAACTTCCCGCTACGTCACGGAGAAAAATAAAAAAAATACCCCCGATCGCATTGAACTAAAGAAATACAATGCGGTGTTAAGGAAATATACCGTTCACAAAGAAATTAAGTAGTCATGGCCAAGGTATCTAAAAACGCCCGTGTAGCCCAGCGTGCTGCCAATGCCGGTTCCGGCAGGGATCATGTAAAAGTGATCAAGTCCATTAAGGATCCGGTAACCGGAAAATACACGTATAAAGAGATGATCGTTCACAAGGACAAAGTCAAGGAATTCTTTGAACAGTCCAAGTAGAGATCCTCAAAGAGATATTGCTGTAAACTAGAGAAGCTTTCGTGTGAGAGCTTCTTTTTTTATTTTTTATCTACCTGTAGTACATGGGATTTTTCGACCGCTTTTTCAGCAGGGAACGCGAGCAGGAGCTCAAAAAGGGCTTGGTCAAAACTCAGGAAGGTTTTTTTGGCAAACTGGCCAAAGCGCTTGTTGGAAAAAATAAACTGGACGAGGAATTCCTCGACTCAATGGAGGCCGCACTCATCAGCTCAGATGTGGGGCTGGACACTACCATCAAAATCATCCAACGGTTTGAAAAACGTGTAGAACGGGATAAGTTCTTCACAGATCAGGAAGCAATTCTCCTGCTCAAAGAAGAGATCGTCGCCCTTTTGTCTGAAAACGCTACTGAGGACCTGGAAGACTTCCATACCGGGTCAACATCACCACATATCATTCTGGTGGTTGGAGTCAACGGGGTCGGAAAAACGACTTCCATTGGCAAACTGGCCTACCAGTATCACCAAATGGGGAAACGAGTCCTGATCGCTGCTGGAGATACTTTCCGTGCGGCTGCAGTCGACCAGTTGAAGATTTGGGCGGAACGGGTTGGTTGCCTGTTCTTTTCCAAGGGAATGGGAGCAGACCCCTCCTCGGTGGCCTATGAAGCCGGACAAATGGCGGTACGGGAAGGTGTCGACATCGCCATCATCGATACGGCAGGTCGTCTCCATACCAAGACCAACCTAATGGCAGAGTTATCCAAGATGAGCCGCAGCCTTTCGAAATCCCTCCCCGGAGCACCGCATGAAGTTTTACTGGTATTGGATGCTTCAACGGGTCAAAACGCTTTGGAACAATGCAGGCAGTTCACCAAAAGTGCCGAAGTGACCGGGCTGATCCTTACGAAGCTCGACGGAACTGCAAAAGGGGGTGTTGTCCTGGGAATTTCCGACCAATTCAAAATACCCATCCGCTATATCGGAACAGGCGAATCCAAGGAGAACTTCCAGGTATTCAATAAAACTGCTTTTGTGGAAGCCCTTTTTTCGGGGATGGGAGACTGAACGGAACATCTCCCGTATCTCAGCACTTTATTCACTTTCTTGATTAAAAGGATCCGGCCAACGCCAAACGATTCAACGATTGAAATTCCATTGACGCGTTCTGGTTGCGGAGTACTGACAAAGGAACACCCGGTAGAGGTCTGGCTATTTGCCACCGGAGGAATCACTCATCGAGCTTAAGGACGTCGAGAAAAGCTTTCTGCGGAACGTCAATGGTGCCAATCTGGCGCATCTTCTTCTTGCCTTCCTTTTGCTTCTCCAACAACTTGCGCTTCCTGGAAATATCCCCACCATAACATTTAGCCGTAACGTCTTTTCGCATGGCGCTGATCGTTTCTCGAGCGATGATCTTCCCGCCAATGGCGGCCTGAATGGCAATGACAAACTGATGCTTGGGAAGGATCTCCTTCAGTTTGGCACACATTCTTCGTCCAACTGATTCGGCCTTTGAGCGATGGACCAAGGCCGTCAGTGCGTCGACATTGTCGCCGTTCAGGCGAATGTCAAGTTTGACCAGATCGGACTTGCGATAATCGAGCGGATGATAATCAAATGAAGCATATCCCCTGGTCGAGGACTTAAGTCGGTCGTAAAAGTCGAAAACAATTTCCGCAAGCGGCATTTCAAATTGCAACTCGACCCGATCCGTAGTCAGGTAATGTTGCTTTTTGAGAATTCCCCTTTTGTCCAGGCACAACTTGATGATAGCACCTATGTAATCCGGCTTGGTGATGATCTGTGCAGAAATGAAGGGCTCCTCGACGTATTGAATAAAATTTGGTTCCGGTAGGTCGTTGGGTGTGTTGATCACCAAAAATTCACCCTGTGTATTGACTGCATGGTAAGACACGTTGGGAACGGTGGTAATGACTTCCTGATTGAACTCTCTGGAAAGTCGCTCCTGAATGATTTCCAGGTGAAGCATGCCTAGAAAGCCACAACGGAAACCAAAACCAAGGGCCAGAGAGGTTTCCGGCTCGTAAATCAGCGAACTGTCGTTTAGCTTTAGCTTCTCCAGACTGTCACGTAAATCTTCAAAGTATTCATTCTCAACGGGATAGATACCCGCAAAAACCATTGGCTTCACTTCTTCAAAGCCCACAATGGCTTCAGCACAAGGCTTTTCTGCATGAGTGATGGTGTCTCCAACCTTGACGTCCTTTGCATCCTTAATGCCGGTAATGACGTACCCGACGTCGCCACAGCCCAATATGGGCCTGGGCATGAGGTTCATTTTCAAGATGCCCACCTCCTCAGCTACATAGTCTTTACCTGCATTGAAAAACCTGATTTTATCGCCTTTGCGCAATGTGCCATTCAAAATTCTGTAATAAATGATGATGCCCCGGAAGGAATTAAAGACGGAATCGAAAATCAATGCCTGCAAGGGCCCGTGGGGATCCCCTTTTGGAGCCGGAATGCGGTCGACAATGGCGGACAAAAGCTCTTCAACCCCCTGGCCGGTTTTACCACTTGCGAGCAAAATGGAACTGCGGTCGCAACCAATGAGGTCGATGATCTGATCACTGACCTGGTCGATCATGGCGCTTTCCATATCGATCTTGTTGAGGATCGGTATGATTTCCAGGTCATGATCAATGGCCATGTAAAGGTTTGAGATCGTTTGGGCCTGAATTCCCTGGGTTGCATCTACCAGCAGCAGTGCTCCCTCACAGGCTGCGATTGACCTCGATACTTCGTAGCTAAAATCGACGTGTCCCGGGGTGTCGATCAGGTTTAACACGTACTTCTTCCCGTCAGAGTGTTCGTATTCGAGCTGGATGGCATGGGCCTTGATCGTAATGCCCCGTTCGCGCTCGATGTCCATATCATCCAGGGCCTGTGCCTGCATATCCCGGGCAGAAATGGTCTTGGTATGCTCCAGCAGGCGATCTGACAGGGTGCTTTTCCCATGATCAATGTGGGCGATTACACAGAAATTCCGGATGTGGTCCATATTGAATAACTGCGCGAAATTACCTGAAATTTCGCGGTCAGGGTCAGGATTCCGCGTTTTTTGGCCTGCCTCAGCCGCGAACACCAGTGTTGCGAGCTGCTCCAAGGAGCACAGGCAACATTTGGAAGGCTCAGTCGTTAGCCTAATAGATAAAAAATGCAAGCATATTTATATTTTGCTATAGCCTTTTTGGGAATGTGTCTGGGATGTTCAAAGCCTGAAGAAAATTTCATTCGCATTCCATCGGAGTTTCAAGCCACAGTCACCGAGTCCATACACAAAGATGGTTCGCGCAGTTTGTACCTCGAACTGGCTTCCATCAGCTCAAACTATTGCCTGGGCGATTCCCTGGTATACAATACGACCACCACGGGCGCTGATTTCAACGTGAGCATCCTCGAATCCTTTAAAGCCAACGAGTGCCCTTCCAAGCGCTTTCCGTTGGACTGCCGCATCCCGTTGGAGGGATTTACAGACAGCATGTTCCTGCACATTGCTTTTGGTAAAGCGACAACCGCCATGTTGTTACTGACCGTCGATCACGAGGTTTATACATTGGAGCTGATTGATGGTACCGGATTGAAGCTCAAAAATTTCCAAACCCGCAAGATCCCAGACAAGTTGCTTTGGGGATATGCGTATATGAAATCAACAGATCCGGCAAATGAGCAATTGTTGGCAAAACTCATAAAGGAAATTGAATTTGACTGTTCCACCCATTGGCTTCCCGAGGGTTTCTACTCATACTTTTACCTAGGATCCGGAAATGCCATCACCTGGGTTGAAGATCCAGGCTTAGCCGGTGGGTACCGCAATTTTTATTATAGCTATACCTGGAATGAAATGGAACTCGATCAGTTTTTCCACAGCCTTGCCGAATCCTACGAGCGGCTGATCGGATTTCACATCCGGACGTCGGACGGCAAGGTATTCGAGCTCAAATGACGTTCTGTCCCAAGGCTTACTCTTTGATCTGCATTTGGCGCTATTCGATACCTTTGCTGTTAGGAAAACCGGTCTGGTTTGCAATTCCGGCAACCCTTCTGTATGCTGCCAAAAATCAGGATCAACTTAATCAGCGATACCGTTACCCGTCCGACGGAGGGCATGCTTGCGCGAATGATGTCCGCCGAAACCGGTGACGACGTTTTCCGCGAGGATCCCACCGTGAACGAGCTGGAAGAACGAATGGCCGAGATGTTCAATCAAGAAGCCGGCCTGTTTTGCCCTTCGGGCACCATGACCAATCAGATCGCCACCAAAGCACATACCCAACCGCTCGACGAAATGCTCTGCGACGTTAGCAGCCACGTTTACCAATACGAGGTTGGAGGGTATGCCTTTCACAGCGGCATTGCGGTTACGCCCATTGATTCACCCGGTGGCAAGCTGACTTCCGCGCTGTTGGCTGACCACATCAGACCTGCCCAGGACTGGTTCCCCAACACCCGGCTCGTCGTGGTCGAAAACACGGGAAACCGGGCTGGCGGCATCTATTATTCCCTGGAGGAGCTACGGGAACTTTCTGTTTTTTGCCGCTCCTCTAACCTCCAATTGCATCTCGATGGTGCCCGGATATTCAATGCCATGTTGGCAGGCGATTATGGGGGACATGATGTTGGTTCGTTGATGGATTCCATTTCCGTATGCCTGTCAAAAGGATTGGGAGCGCCTGTTGGCTCGGTGCTCTTGGGTAACTACGAATTTATTGCCCGTGCAAGAAAACTGCGCAAAGTAATGGGAGGCGGAATGCGGCAGTCGGGCATACTGGCAGCAGCCGGCTTATATGCACTGGATCATCATATCGATCGGCTTCGGGATGATCACCACCGCGCTCACAAACTGCGGCAAACGTTGCTTGGGTGCCCTTTCGTGCGCTCCGTCAAGGATTCACCAACCAATATTCTCATATTTGAATTGGAGGAGTCGCTGGGCACAGCCTCCTTTCTTCACCAGCTCAGAATTCATGGGATTCAGGCATCGGCATTCGGCCGGCAATCCATTCGTTTTGTAACGCATCTCGACGTGTCCGATGAAATGATCGAAGAGGTGTGCCGGGTTCTTGAACGCGAGATCTCAGTGCCCTGAGCTATTTGCGCCGGTTTATTTCGTCGCGAATGCGCGCAGCCTTCTCGTAATTTTCTTCTTCCAACACTTTCTGAAGCAAGGCTTCGAGTTCCTGAACGCTGTAGTTGCTGAATGGTTTTGACGGCTCTTCCTTCTTTTCAACTTTTTGCACCGCCTCCTCCTCTGACTCATCTAAAACGACTCCTGCCGCTTCCATGATAAACTCATAGGTGTAGATGGGACATTCAAAACGAACAGCCAAAGCCAGTGCGTCGGAAGTGCGGGAATCGATCTTAAGAACTTCCCCGTCCTTTTCACAAATCAGTTGGGAATAGAAAATGCCATCAACGAGGTTGTTGATGACGATCTCCTTGATCTCGATGCCGAATGACGACAGGGTGTTCTTAAACAAATCATGGGTCAACGGACGGTTAGGCGTCATGCGTTCTAGAACGACTGCAATTGCCTGAGCTTCATATCCACCGATTACGATGGGCAGTCTGCGGTTGCCTTCCAGTTCGCCGAGCACAATTGCATAGTTCTGCGATTGCGATACGCTATGCGAAAGAGCAGTTATCTCCAGTTCAACAATTTTGTTTTCCTGTCCAGCCATGTATGCCTATTGACCGTTTTGAAGGGCTTGTATGAGTTTGGGTACGACCTCAAAAAGATCTCCGCAAACGCCATAGTCCGCTGCTTTAAAAAACGGAGCTTCCGGATCTTTGTTGATAACAATGATCGTGCGCGAATTGTTAACACCGGCAAGATGCTGAATGGCCCCTGAAATTCCAATGGCGATATACACTTTGGGTCGGATGGCTGTGCCGGTTTGGCCGACGTGTTCGTGGTGAGGCCTCCAACCGGCGTCGGCAACTGGTCTGGAACAAGCCGTTCCGGCATGGAGCAGTTCTGCAAGCGATTCTACCATTCCCCAGTTTGCCGGATCTTTGAGGCCCCTGCCTCCGGAAACGACGACATCGGCCTCCGTTAAAGGCGTTTTACCGGAAGACATGGTTCTTTCTACCACAAGCATTCGCGAATCAGGGGCAAGGGGACCCAAATCAATGTACTCGGGAACCTGCTCGCTTTGACCCTGGTTGATTCCGTAAGCTTTCGGAAGGATAGCCACCAGCCCAGTTTCTGACTGAAAAGCACACCAGGCATACGCCTTGCCCGAGAAGACGCTCTTTTTGAAAAGAGCCCTTCCGTCAACCCATTCAAACCCGCAGACATTCGAAATCAGTCCTGCGTTCAGGCGAATAGCCAATTGGCCACCAAGGGCCTTGCCCAGACTGTTGTAACTAAAAATGATGCATTCCGGGGATGAACGCTGCGCCAATAACAGCAATGCAGCCAGGTATTCCTCTGCCGTTGCATGATCTCCCGAAAAGGGAAAAGTAAATACGCTCCTGAGACGGTAAGATTGGAGCGAATGATCCTGCAAGCCACCGGGTACAAGCGCCACCAGGTCCTTTCCCCCATTCCGGGCAAGATCTTCCCCAAAACTCAGCGCCTCCAGACTGTTGCTGGTTAGCACACCCGACTTGTGATCGCAAACAACTACTAGCATTTGTATCAGATTAACTTCAGATCATTTTTAAATACGTTCACGAGCTCCTGCACATCGTCAGGAGCAATCATCTTAACGCCCATTTTTTCCTGGGGCAACTCGTAACGCACCACTGTAACCAGAGCGGAACCGGCTTCAGCAGGCAATACCTCAAGCGGCTTTTTCTTGGCATCTATGATACCTTTCATATTGGGAATGCGCTGTTCCGCCAAACCCTTAGCGGCAGACAAGACCGCTGGGGGCCTAAGTTCCACCATTTGCGTACCCCCTTCAATGTCCGTTGTGCAACGCAAAGTGCCATCTGAGAAGTCGAGCTTTGAACAAAGCGATACAAAAGGCAGGTTGAGTGCAGCAGCCAGCATTGCACCTACTTCTGAGCTATTGTAATCGATGGTCTCTTTTCCAGTGAAAATAAGGTCGTAACCGCGGCTTGCCGCGAACCGGGCAATCTGCTCGGCAACTGACCGCGTGTCCGGCTCAGGGTCATCGATGCGAAAGGCAGCATCGGCACCGATGGCCAGCGCCTTTCGAATCAACATATCGGATGCAGCCGAACCAACGTGAACGACATCGACTTGTCCGCCCTGCGCATCGCGCAACTCAATGGCCCTGACAAGGGCGTACCACTCGTCGTATGGGTTGAGAATGAACTGAACTCCTTCTTCAGAAAATTTCACCCCTGCCGCGTCGAATGCGATGCGCGCCGTGGTATCGGCTGTTTTGCTCAGGCAGACCAATATTTTCATCGATTTCCCAATTTGCCGCAAAGATATATATTTACCAGTAAGAAGCACTAGACACCAAGGCCTATGGACCGCCGCACCGCACTGCTCAACTTGTTGAAAGACAGTCCAGATGATGCCTTTCTTACCTTTGCCTTGGCCAAGCAATGCGAATCGGAGGAACAATTGGATGAGGCGCTGGAACTCTTTCACAAGCTCTCGACGCTACATCCGGATTATATAGGATTGTACTACCATTACGGCAAGTTGCTGGATGCCCTGGATAGGACACCTGAGGCAGAAGAAGTATTCAGGGAAGGCATTGATCGCGCCACGGCACAGGGTGATCTGCATGCCGCTGCGGAACTCAGAGGCGCACTGGAAGAATTGGATCTCCCATGATGTAGCGTGATTTACAGGTTGTAAAACCCTGTATAGACGTAGTTTGCGGGCCCCACGAGCTCGACGCCCTGTGCTAACGAGTCGGAGAGTTGCATGGTTACTTCAAGCTCCCCACCCTTTGCCCGGACGAGTGTGCGGATAGACCCTCTTCGACCACATTCCAGGTTGCTTGCCAGTGCAGTTGCAACTATGCCCGTGCCGCAGGCCAAGGTCTCTGCCTCCACACCACGTTCGTAAGTGGCGATGCGCAACCCCGTTGCATCCTGGTCATAAAAATTGACATTGGCTCCTTCTGCTCCAAAGAGCATGCGCCGTTGCCTGCCTTCTTTGACAACGTCAATTTCCCACGGATTGCCTTCTCTAACGACGAGGTGAGGAGAACCGCTGTCAACAAAAAAACCTTCACTCATGTACTTCCAGGAATGCATATCGCGCATGCTCACTCCGATTTGGGTGCCTTCCACCCACCCTCGGTGGATTCCGTCGAATGCGCTAAAACACAGCAGCTCTTTTCCTTGTTTACCAGACATGTATGCAACTGCTGCCCTCGCCCCGTTTCCACAAAAACTTGAAGGACGGCCGTCGGAATTGAAATACAGCATTTCGAAATCCGCGCCCTGGAAGGGCCGGAGGACCAGTACGCCATCCGCTCCTGCTCCGAAATGTCTGTGGCACATCCCGCGAAGCAGGGAAGCTTCTTCGATGTCGACGCCGGAATGCTCAAAAAAATCGAGCAAAATAAAATCATTGCCCGCCGCTTCATATTTTTCAAAAGGGAGCGCGCGTTTCATCTGGCAAGAATACACATTCTCAACTGCAAGGCACAGTTTTTGCAGTTACTTTATAAATTAAACTAAATAATAATACATATGTCATTAAGATACATGGTTTTAATAGCGATTTGGGCGATGCTCATCGCGGCTGCGACCAGCTGGCTGGTGGTTCGTGCCGCAAAGGAGTATTATACCACAGAAGGGCAAATGCTTGTCGACAGGCATTTAGCCCACGAGGCCTCCGAGACCCATTCCAGGCCCTGGGCGCATGCTGACGATGGTTTGGTGGCCGCGGATTTGCCAGACTTTGTGCTGGCAGCATCGCGTTCGACTCCGGCTGTTGTATTTATTGAAAGCACGACAGAGTCCGAAGAAACCGTGTTCTTTATGCCGAGAACAGGTGTCTCTACAGGTTCCGGGGTCCTGATCAGCCCGGATGGCTACATCGCTACGAACAACCATGTCGTTGAAAAAAGCAAGAGACTGCGCGTGGTGCTGAACGACAACCGGGAATTTGAAGCAAAGTGGATTGGTTCCGATCCGACGACAGACCTGGCATTGCTGAAGATCGAAGGCGACCAGCTTCCGTACCTTCGATTTGGCAATTCAGATTCCGCACAAATTGGCGAGTGGGTGCTCGCCGTTGGGAATCCGCTTAGGTTGCAGTCCACGGTCACCGCTGGAATCATTTCCGCCAAGGCCCGCAACATCAATATCCTCAACCACCAAAAATACCGCATTGAATCCTTTATTCAGACGGACGCCGCCGTGAATCCGGGCAACAGTGGCGGGGCCCTGGTCAACCGGTCGGGGGAACTCGTGGGCATCAATACAGCCATACTCAGCCAGACCGGGCGTTACGAAGGCTATTCTTTTTCCATTCCCTCAAACCTCGTCAAAAAGGTCATTTTTGACATCCGGGACTACGGGACTGTTCAAAGGGGGTTACTGGGTGTAGTCATTGAAGAGCTCGACGACCAGCGCGCCAAATCGTATGGCCTGGAAAAAGTCGAGGGGGTGCTGATCAGCAGCACTACCCCCGGGGGAGCGGCGGATGAAGCAGGGCTGAAAGCCGAAGACATCATCCTAAGCGTAGATGGACGATCCGTCAATTCGGTGCCAGAATTACAGGAAATCATTGGCCGGATGCGACCGGGTGTCAAAGTCAGATTGGGGTATTGGCGCGACAAGAAGCGCATGAAAGCGGACGCTGTATTGAAAAATCACGTCAACTCGGTATCGGCAATCACGACCAGTCAGGATCCGCTTTTTCTCGAACTCGGAATGGAAGTCAGAGACCTTACACCGGAAGAATCTGCCCAGTTGAAGCGAAAAGGGGTAAAGGTTACCAGCATATATTCAAACAGCATCATCGAAGCGACCAATATGGCGCCTGATTACATCATTACATCAGCCAACGGGAAACGCATTCGAACGACAGATGAACTGTTAGTTGTACTGAAAGGTGCAAAAGAAGAAGAAGAAGAAGAAGAAGTCGTTCTAAACGGCTTTTACGAAAATTATGATGGGAATTATCCATACCGATTTTACCTGAGCCGTTGATGCACGATGTCCACAGAATCCATCTTGCCTGAAGTCGCATCATTCGTGCACATCATTGGGTCACAAAAGACCTGCTGATGAGGACCGGGATAATGCGTTCCCCATTGGCAGTACAGTTGTTTTGCTCTATTTTGAGCGCCTTAGCTTATTTTTGGCGCAACTTACCAGTACCTCGACCTGAAGATGCCAAATCCAGCGGTCTGTACAGTCGCTGCGACGGGCACTTGAACGCACATTCTGTACCGCTCAACCACATAAAAACAGCAACCAGCCTTTGAAGCAATGGCCATGCAAAAGAAAGAAAACGTACAACAGAACCAAAACGAAGACCATTATAAGCTCCTGTTATCAAAATTGGGCAAGATCGTTGCCCGGATTGAAGAAGGAGGTGGTCTAAAAAAGCTGGAAGCCCAGAAAGCTGAAGGTAAATTGACCGCACGTGAGAGAATGGAACATCTATTTGACCCAGGTACTCCCCGCTTTGAAATTGGAGCGCTCGCCGGTTTTGAGATGTATGAGGAACATGGAGGTTGTCCCGCCGGCGGGGTGGTCGTGATGCTGGGGTTCGTTCGCGCTAAACTTTGCATCGCCGTTGCAAACGATGCATCGGTAAAAGCGGGAGCCTGGTTTCCAATTACCGGAAAAAAGAATCTCCGGGCCCAAGAAATCGCGTTGGAAAACAGAATTCCCATCATCTATCTCGTCGATAGTGCCGGAGTGTATCTTCCTCTGCAGGATGAGATCTTTCCCGATAAAGAAAATTTTGGTCGGATTTTCAGAAATAACGCCATTTTGTCGTCGAGAGGCATACCCCAGATTGCAGCGATCATGGGGAGCTGTGTAGCCGGAGGGGCCTATCTGCCGATCATGTCGGATGAAGCGCTGATCGTAGAAAAGACAGGGTCCATTTTCCTGGCTGGCCCCTACCTGGTAAGGGCAGCCATCGGGGAGCAGGTAGATGCTGAAACACTTGGTGGCGCTTCTACGCATTGTGAAATTTCCGGTGTCACCGACTACAAAATGGAAAGCGATGTGGCCTGTATCCAAACCATTCGCGACCTCATCGACAAGGTCCATGTCGAGCCGGTCGTTCAATTCGATTGTAAGGAGCCCATCCCCCCCAAGCGCGAAGCGGCTTCGATCCTCAAACTCTTTCCCTTAGAGGGGCAAAAGCCCTACAGCATGTCTGAAATATTGGAATGCATCGTAGATGGATCCGAACTCATATGGTATAAGGAGCATTACGGAAAGACCCTGCTTTGCGCTTACGCCCGCATCGGAGGTTATGCCGTTGGCATCGTAGCCAATGACCGGAGGATTGTAAAATCCGGCAAAGGAGAAATGCAGATGGGAGGAGTGATCTATTCAGATGCAGCAGATAAAGCCGCCCGCTTTGTCATGAATTGTAACCAAAAGCGCATACCGCTGATTTTCTTCCACGATGTCACCGGTTTTATGGTCGGCACGCGTTCCGAACACGGGGGGATCATCAAAGATGGCGCGAAAATGGTTAATGCTGTAGCAAATTCAACTGTTCCCAAGTTTACCGTAATCATTGGAAATTCTTATGGTGCCGGCAACTATGCCATGTGTGGAAAGGCGTACGATCCCCGGTTGATCCTTGCCTGGCCCAGTGCAAAGATTGCTGTAATGGGTGGTTCTCAGGCTGCAAATGTGCTGTTGCAGATACAGCTCAGCTCAATGAAGTCTAAGGGAAAATCGCTCACTCCCGAAGAGGAAAAAAAGCTATTTGACCAGATCAACGACAAGTACAACCATCAAACAAGCCCCTACTATGCGGCTGCACGGCTTTGGGTTGACGCACTCATCGATCCCCGGCAGACGCGGGATTGGCTCATCATGGGGATACGCGCATCCTGCTTTGCGGATATCGCCAAATTCAATCCGGGAGTCATTCAAACCTAAAACGGGGATTCAATGGTCAATTCAAAAACCAAATCGGATTTGCTGTCGGAGCTGGTGATTTTTACCTGGCTTATGCTATCAGCCCACGCTGCTCCCTGCCAGGTCATTGACTCAAGTTGCAGCCCTTCCATTCCCCCATTATCGCCATTCAATTCAATCCCTACGTTCTGGAAAGCCAGCATTTTGCCGGATGTTTTCCAATCCAAACAAGCAGACCCTATATTTTGTCGCGCTGAGCGTTGGATGAACCCGGGCAAACTCCATATCATTTCCTTTCGGCTGGGAAATCATCCTTACGTGCATCAGCTTGAATACGGCAATGCTTCAAACCATCATCAGGAACTGTTTTTGATCCGTCCCAATGCAGGAAAGGATTGAAAGACATCCTGAATGCCTGCGTGAACCTGCAACTGGAAACCCTCTCCGTACAAAAATCCACAAGGACGTCCAACGACTTTGGCATTCGAACGGATGGTCTCAAAAAAGTCTGCTCCTGATATTGGGGTAGCCGGCTCCTGGGACTGCTCCTGATAGAATTGAGATGAATAACATTGCAGCAGCTCGATTTTGGCATCCATGTACTCGCTGATGTCAATGGCAATGTCTGGCTCTAATTGGTGATCTTGAATGTAATGCATCAGCATTGCAGGGCGCCATCTTTCCTGATCCTGTCCATGAAAGCCCATCGTAACAATTTTTGTCAACCCTGCATAGAAAGCGGCATCTGCAACCAGCTTGGCGGCTCTTCCGTGATCTGGGTGGCGGTCGCGCAGCGCATTGGCGAGTACCAGTTTAGGACGACATTCCCGGATCAAGCGAATGATTGCCATCAGCTCCTCCTCACTCTGAGTAAAAAATCCATCGCGAAAGTTGAACTGAACGCGAAATTGAGCGCCCATTAGACGGGCAGCACTCAAGGCCTCCTCAGAACGCAAATCAGCATTTCCACGGGTTCCAAGCTCACCCCGGGTCAGGTCGGCAAGTCCAACCGTGTAACCTTTTGCAATGTGGCGAAGGAGCGTTCCACCACAACAGAGTTCAACATCGTCGGGGTGGATGCCAAAAGCAAGAATGTCAATGGCTCCCGGCGCATTCAGCAGAAAGTTGGTGCGAATTTCCATGTGATCAGATTGCCCACCGCATCAAGGCGGCCCCCCAGGTAAAACCACTTCCAAAAGCCGCCAGGCAGACGAGGTCGTTTCGGCGGATAGCACCAGCTTCAAATGCTTCGCATAGCGCAATCGGGATGGAAGCCGCAGTGGTGTTGCCATACCGCTGGATGTTGTTCCATACCTTTTCGTCCGGCAAGCCAAGCTTTTTCTGAACAAACTGGCTGATGCGCAAATTAGCCTGGTGGGGAATGAGCATGTCTACATCCCCGATGCTCAGCCCGGCGTTTTTCAAACTCTCGCCAATTACTTCCGGAAATTTCTGGATGGCGGTTTTAAAAACAAGCTGTCCGTTCATGTTGGGATAGATCAATTGCTCATCCCACATTTTCTGAGTCAGGAACAGGCCTCCATATCCACTATCCGGATAACCCAGGTCAGCTGTCTGCTGGTGGTACCCCCCGTGGCAACCGGGATTGATAAACGCCAGTTCCTCAGCATACGTGCCGTCTGCGTGCAAAACGGTATTGATCAAACCGGGTTCTGCCTCTCCAGTCGGCTGTAAAACGACTGCCCCTGCACCGTCACCAAAGATGACCGTGACATTTCTTCCCCGCGTAGTGTAGTCGAGACCCATAGAGTGCATCTCGGCGCCAACGAGGAGGATATTCTTGTACTGACCGGTGCGGATGAATTGATCAGCAATCGACAGGCCATAAATAAAACCACTGCACTGATTGCGAATGTCTAAAGCCCCTGCCTGGCCACCGGTAATTTTTAATTCGCGCTGGAGCAACACCCCACAGCCCGGGAAATAATAATCTGGTGAAAGGGTGGCAAAAATGATAAAGTCAATTTCTTCCGCCTGAATTCCAGCCATTTCAATCGCGCTCCTGGCTGCCCTGGCACCTATGGTTGTGGTGGTCTCTACGTGTGGCGTTCCGTATCTCCGTTCGACGATTCCGGTCCGTTCCTGGATCCAGGCATCCGTTGTGTCCATCAATTTTTCGAGGTCCATATTGGAAACAACCGTCTCCGGAACATAGTACCCTAAACCGGCAACCTTCGTTCTCAAATTTGTCATGATGTTATGAGCTTATCCGGGCACATACCTGCTATAGCGACCCTAAGCGAAAAGGCCTCCGAGGCAGTTCGAATCAACCCGGGCGCAACAAAATTAACCATCACCTGGAATTTGACTACAGATTATGCCACTCTCCCCTGATTTCCCCATCGCTGTCCGCGACCTGATGATCAAATCAGCATCGAGCTACTGATCGAGTAAAAATCGGAAAAAGTGAATGCAGTGTAGAGCTCAGGTTTTCCGTTCTTTTTTCTTGGCGGCCGGAAAGAGCACATTATTTAAAATCAGGCGGTATCCCGGAGAATTCGGGTGCAGATTGAGGTCCGTTGGAGGGTCCCCAACGAGGTGCTGGTAATCTTCAGGGTCATGCCCCGCATAAAAAGTCCATGTTCCATAGCCAAACGACCCATGTACATAACGAACTTCATCAGCAGCTTTGTTATCCCCCAGGATGAGCACTTCGGGCTTCACCAGATCCTTTTTAAACGCGGTAGTCTGCCCCATAAAGCCCTTGATCGTGCGCGTGTGGCACTGTGTCAGCATCGTCGGAACAGGGTCCCATTTAGCGGAAAAATCGAATAGGGAAAAGTAATCATTTTCCGGAATAACCTGGCGCTGGTAAGTATTGTCGATGGTAGAAAATTCGTATTCCATGGGGTTTTCAACCAACGTGAAATTCCGAAAGGCAAAAGTGGGATCAAAGCGGAGCCGGGAACTGGGGTTGCTGTCTGCCGGGTCACCGTCGAACATCACGGCGCATATGTCCACCCCTTCTGCAGCAAGAGCTATATCATAGGTATCCGTAGCTGAACACATTGCAAACATAAACCCGCCACCGGCGACGTATTCCCTGATCTTTTTTACAACAGCCAATTTGCATTGGCTCACTTTGTCGAAGCCCAGTTCATGGCTCAGTCGTTCGGCGCGCTTCTGATTTTCAATATACCAGGCCTGAGTGTGTTGACCGCGGTAAAACTTGCCGTATTGGCCAGTAAAATCTTCGTGATGGAGGTGCAACCAATCGTATTTAGGCAATAAGCCGTTTAGGATTTCGCCATCATAGATCTTCTCAAATGGGATTTCAGCATACGTAAGGGCTAAGGTCACCGCATCATCCCATGGCTGGATCCGCTCCCCCTTTTCGTTAAACTCCGGGGTGTAGACTGCTATTTTGGGTGCCTTTTCCAATTTAATGACCTCCTCGTTTAGTTCCGGATCGGAAATTTGCAGCTTGAGTTGCACAAATTCGCCAGCGGAAAGGATCTGATAGCTGACACCGCGGATCTTACATTCCCTTTCATATGTTGCTGCATTGGGGATCACGAAACTCCCACCCCGGTGATTGAGCAGCCAGAAAGCTTCAACGCCTTGATCCAGAACCCAATAGGTAATTCCATAGGCCTTCAAATGGTTTGCTTGACGCGAATCCATAGGGATGAAGATGAAGGATGCGGAAACTTGCATTCCCGCCAGGGAAAGCAGCACCATGAATGCGGATCGCTTCAGGCGTTTCCCTACTCCAAAAGATTGACACATCATATTGAAAGTTACTAAATTCTGGTTAATAAATCCCACGCCAAATGACTTGCACCCCATTTTGTGGATATTTGCCCTGATTTTAACGAAAAATGGAGCAAATTAGTTTTAGCTATCCGGCCTGGGTACTCGTGCCTTGCCTCTTGCTTGCCTTGGGTTGTTCGGCTTTGGTGTACTATCGCTCACAGGCCCTTAGCGATAAAAGCTCAGGTGCAAAATGGCTGCTTTTTGTCTTGCGGACCCTGGCTGCATTTTTAATTTTGCTTCTATTGCTCAACCCGATTTTCAAAATCTTCAGGAAGGAGTTGCGCCGGCCTGTTTTGGTCATGGCACAGGATGTCAGCAGATCGCTCGATGCCATCAACCAGGAAAGGCGCCAAGAGTATCTGCAGGCACGGAATGAGATGGAGGCTGCCCTGTCCGAAAAATACGAATTGGTCAGGCTCGAATTCGGTCAACGCGTGCGCACCATCCGGACAGATAGTTTTGTGTCGCCCTACAGCGATTTGAGTTCCGCTTTTGACCACTGCCAAAACAATCTCGACCTTCGCACCTTAAATGGAGTCATTTTCGCCAGTGACGGCATCTACAACCAGGGGAAGAACCCCCTTTACCATCCCTTGCTATCCCAAATTCCCGTTTACTCCATTTTAGTAGGAGATACGACGGCTTTCAAGGACCTCTCACTGGCCAATCTTTACCACAGTGAAATCATTCACTCCGGCGACCCTTTTGCGGTACAGCTAGATGTTAAGGCAAGAAACTGCTCGGGAGAACCCTTTTCCCTGACCGTTTCTGAGTATACGGATGGAGCCTGGAAGCAAGCTGCGATCACCCAGTTCAAAATCAACGCCTCGCCCTTTTTTCAAACTGCGGAGTTTGTCCTTAAGAGCAAAATGCCTGGCATTTATCGCTACCGGCTTGAGGCCTCGAGGCTACCAGGCGAGAAAAACACGGCAAACAATTCGCGCGAATTTTATATTGAAGTACTCGAAACAAAAGCCCGTGTGCTCATTTGGGCACATTCACCGCATCCCGACGTAGCAGCCATTCGAAATGCCCTCTTAAAGACAGATCGCTATACGGTCGATGTTGTGTACAGCTATGACAACAATTTTGAGTCTTCAAATTACCAATTGGTGATCCTCCATCAGATACCTTCGGCCTCAAAAATTTCTTCAACATTACTGAATTCACTGCGGGAGGGTAAAATGCCCGTTGTTTTTGTTACGGGTGAGGCTACCGATATTTCACAATTCAATGCATTTCAGGATGTCATTCGCATCACAAACGGAAACAGAAGCACAAACGAAGTGACTCCGCATCTCAATCCGGATTTCAACTCATTTACTCAACCCGAAGCTTTGAGCACGTATACTCAGCGCTCAGCTCCGTTAACCTGCCTTTTCGGAACCTATGAAACACACCCATCTGCCTCCGTTTTTTTATATCAAAAAATAGGCAAGGTCCAAACACAATATCCCTTGTGGGTCCTATCTGAGAAGGCTGGTCAGCGCCGCGCTTTCATTCTAGGAACAGGACTATGGAAGTGGCGATTGTCGGAATTTGGAAACACCAACCAAACACAGATCTTCGACGAGCTGATTTCGAAAACCATTCAGTACGCAATCACAAAATCTGATGATCGCAGGCTTCGGGTCAACAGTTCGAAATCTGTATACCCTTCCGGAGAACCCGTGTTTTTTACGGCAGAATTCTACAACGACAATCTTGAACGCATCAATCAGCCGGACCTGCAGCTAGATATCATCGATGAAAAGAAGAGCAGGTTTCCATTTGTGTTTTCCAAGACCGATAATTATTACACGCTGAACGGAGGCTCCTTTAGCCCTGGATCTTACCAATACGTGGCTAAGGTCAACTGGAATCAAAAGGAATTCAGGAAAGATGGCCGGTTTACGATATCTTCTTTTGACCTGGAAAGCGCGGAAACAACTGCCGATTTCGAACTCCTTCGCAACCTTTCGGATAAATCGGGTGGAAAGTCCTTTCTTCCCAACGATTTAGATCAGCTGACTTCGCAGCTTATGCAGCAAACGGAAAGCAAAGCAACCTTGTATTTTAATATTGATTTTATTCCTCTGATCGACATTAAATGGGTGTTCATGGCAATCTTTGCACTCCTCGCTACCGAATGGTTTCTGCGCAGATTTTGGGGGAGTTATTAAAGTGGGATCCCGTCAAAAATGCGCTTAGCACACCTCGTCAGGAACTAAAGAAGGAGGCTTAACCCAATGCTTTCAAGGCAATAGATTTGCCCGGATTTCAAAACAAGCGCTTTCCTGCACACTGAGCAATCAGTGACAGCGGCATTCAAATAAGCCACAACGGAAGGTTCAATCAATTCACCCGATTCCCGCACCGTGTTACAATACCTTCGCATTGAGAGCATACCATGGCATATATCTTGGCGAGGCCTTTTGTTTACCTGTTCGCACTGATTACGATCGTGAATCTCTGCGTTCGAAATACAGACCGGAACATCTTGGGTTTACTTTGCGCATTGTGCGCAACAGTGGTCTGCATCCTGCTGGCATGGATGACCTTGCGAAGGAGTGTGATCCCGTGGGCCGTCGTGCCAGCGCTTGCGGCCGCTTTCTTCCTGCATACGGCCTATCAATGCATACAGCGATCCGACCTCGAGCGCCAACTTCCTAGAACGCTGTACGGAGAAAACACAGTCGTTGTTGAGTGGATGCGCCAATACCCCAAATTTACCATGGTCTCAGGGTGGCTGGTGCGCAGGGAACCTATACGGATAAGTTTAATGATTCCGGCACAGGAGATTTGCAAGGCACTATACCACGGAGATACGATAAAAGCCAGATTGCGGGCAACCAAATTGCAGCCTGCCAACTCCAGATACCTCCAAACTTACCAGCGATACCTGCATCATAAAGGGTATCAATTTGAAGGCCGGGCGTCAACGGTCATCGCTCTAAACACCGGAAGTGAACCCTGGAGCCCATGGAGATTGTCACAACATCTTGCCAATAATTTTAAAAGCGCATTGGAGAAATGCTCAACCGACAAACGTACGACTCAACTCATTACCGGACTGCTGCTCGGCGATAAATCCGGGATGGATCGCGATTTGAAAGAAGCGTTTCGCGAAGGGGGACTTTCCCATATTCTTGCTGTTTCCGGAATGCATTTGGGGATCCTTTACGGGATGTTGAAATTGGCCTTCATCCCGATCAGAAAATCGCCCTTTCGTCCTTTGGTCAAATTTGAAAATGCAATCCACATCGCTCTATTATGGGCATTTGTCTTTGTCACAGGTTGCGAAGTTGCAGCCCTCAGGGCCGTCTTAATGCTAAGTCTGTTTATGATGGCAAAAATTTCAGGAAGGAACACATGCCCGGTCAACGCATTGTTTGCGACCGCCTTCATTCTCCAGTTCATTAACCCCAACCATATATTCGATATCGGTTACCAGTTATCTTGCGTAGCCGTCCTGGCAATATTTCTGATCTTTCCTTCAATTAAAAGGCTAATATACCCCAAAGCCAGAGTGTTGCGATGGCTATGGGAGGCCTCGGCGGTTTCCCTCAGCGTTCAGATGCTGATCATGCCACTTTGTCTTTATCATTTTGCTTCCTTTCCAATCCATTTTTCATTGACAAACATTTTGTGGCTTCCACTGACTCCAGCAATCATGTTTGCCGGATTATTGGGAGCAGGTGCACAGTTGTTGCATGTGGAAGGTGTAGCCTATTTCGCCTTGAAGGTCGCTAGTGCGGCAGTACATTCCGGAATGAGTGGCTTAATATATTTGAATGAATTGCCATTCTCTAACCTGAAAAACACATACCTGGAAGCAGAGGATTTATGGCTATACTATCTTGGGTACCTGTATATCGGAACAAGGACTTTCAAAACCATTCGCGCGGGACTTTTTCGGGTCAGTTTGGTTGCTGGGCTTTTTACCATCATGTATGGCTTAAGGGAGTTGGCAAATAACGTGGCTCCGGAAATCATGTTTTTCAGCAAGTCCGGCAACATGCAATGCGAATTATATTACCAAAACCAGGCCTGGAGCACCGCTCCTGCATCTAAAGAGGCGGAGGCATACCGGATCAGAAAGCGAACCCGATCCATTGTTTCGGCAGAACCCGAGCAGATGAAGTGTATGATCAATGTCTGGTCAAGCCAACCGGATTCTATATTACAAGTCTACACCGCCGGTGTTGGAAGCAAAACCCATCCGATGCGGGCTTACCTATACAGGTTAAAAAGGGACACACCATAGAACCATGCAGGCAAAATATAAAATATCAGCCGCCGAACAAAGAGGCTTGTTGCTATTGCTTATACTCTCGTTTATTTACGTGATTGTGCCCTACAGCATTGCTCTGCTGCATCCAACGGTAAGCCCTGTTTCAAGCGACCTGGAGTCCGCCCGATGGCAGGTCCACCAGGAGAACGGGGGAGACACAGCAGGTGTGGGTAAAATTGCAAAATCCGATCGACAAGAGAGGGCATACAGAGCCGGGGCATTTGAGCATGCGCGGGGAAGCCAACCGGATACCCTGTTTCCCTTTGATCCAAACCACCTGCCAGCGCCAGATGCCAAGCGATTGGGGCTTTCCAATTTGGTCTATTCAAATTTGCAGAAATACCTTCAGGCCGGAGGCAAAATCCGGAGTGCGGAACAGTTTAGAAAATTGTATGGAATGACCGAAGAAACATGGCACGACCTTGAGCCCTTCATAAAGCTTCCAGAAGACCATAAAAATGTCATTTTCCAGCGCTCAGCAGAAACTTTGCAAGCTAATGTTAATTTACAGACAGCTAGCCCGAAAGAATTGATGCGGGAATTGAAGCTGGACTATAAACTTGCCTACCGCTTGGTCAATTACAGAGAACGGCTTGGTGGGTTTGCCTACATCGATCAATTGAAGGAAGTCCCCGGAATGTCGGACAGCACGATGAATGAGTTGAGTGGCAGAATCCACCTCACCGGTGAAGTCCACCGCATACATCCTAATACAGCAACTGCAGAGCAGCTTCAGGCACATCCATACATCCGTTATAAACAGGCCCGCTGCATCTCCGAATACCGCCACAAAAACGGCCCAACCTTAACATTGGATCGCCTCAAAAACCTTTACGGTCCAGATACGGTAACATTTCGAAAAGTATTGAATTACCTGGATTTTAGCACACCAGCGGTCAACGATTCCGTGAAAGCGCCTCGTTTACCAGGTCAGTTGAGCCAATGAGGATAGGAGACTTCTGATGCAATTCAGTTATGGGAATTTCCATAATGCGCCGACCCAGCTCGTCGAAGCTTGATCCTCCGGCCTGCTCTACAACAAAGCTCAAAGGTTTGCATTCGTAGAGCAGCCGAAGCTTACCGTTTGGGTTTTTTGCCGTAGACGGATAGAGAAAGATGCCGCCCTTGCACAAAGTGCGATGGATATCAGCCACCATCGACCCGGTATATCTAAGCATATGCCCCTTGTTGGCACATGCATCTATAAAATTCCGTATTTCACTCGAAAATTGAGCATAATAGCCCTGGTTTACTGAATAGGTTTTTCCCGTTTCCGGAATTTTAAGCATTGGATGACTTAAACAGAACTCTCCAATCCCGGAATCATAGGTAAATCCGTTGACGCCATTGCCTGTAGTGTAAACCAATATGGTGGACGTCCCGTATAGAATGTAGCCTGCTGCCAGCAGGGCCTCCCCCTTTTGGCAGAAGTCCCCAATATCTACAGGGTCGTCGACTGCTGATTTGCGCCGATAAATGCCAAATATGGTCCCGACACTGATGTTTACGTCAATATTCGAGGATCCATCCAGGGGATCCAGGACGACGACATATTTTCGTTGTCGATTGTGTCTGGGTTCAAACCCCACATAATGCTCAAGCTCCTCTGAACCTACTCCCGCACATACCCCGGTATTCTGGAGGTATTCAATCATTAGATCGTTTGCGTAAAGGTCAAGCTTCTGGACGACGTCCCCTGTAGCATTCACGTTGCCATCATGACCAAAAACATCCAACAGGCCCGCCTTATTGACGATGCGGTTGATGATCTTTCCTGCGATGCCTATGTGCCGCAGCAAGTCGCTGAATTCCCCGGCTGCATCAGGTATACTATTTTGATTCTCAATGATATACTCATCTAAAGTCCGCTTTGCATGCATGTGGTATCTTTACGGCAAAGGTAGTAAATGACGCAGAGCCAGTAGTCCTTACCTTTGTCGGGTAAAACACCTGATCGTCCATTGCGAGCGCTCTTTACACTCAACCGATACTTTTGGAAGTACAAGCACAAGCTGCTCCTTGGGATCGCTTTTGTCGTGTTGTCGAATATCTTCCGCGCACTCCAGCCTCAGGTCATACGAAAAGCACTGGACGAGGTACTGCTGTTTCTCGGAAGCGTCCCAGACTCAGGGCATACCGAAGCTCTGGGTCAATCGCTGATGAAATTCGGTTTATACCTCTTTGCCTTTGCCGTTTTGATGGGCCTTTTCATGTTTATGATGCGGCAAACCATTGTGGTTATGTCGCGGTTGATCGAACGCGACATACGGGAAGAAGTATTTGCCCATTACCTTCAACTGGATGCCGCATTTTATAAGCGAAACAAGACAGGTGATCTGATGTCCCGCATTGTAGAAGACGTCAACAAAGTGCGCATGTACCTGGGGCCTGCAATGCTGTATGGAATTAACTTGATCAGCCTGGTGATCATCGTCATATTCACCATGTTCCAGGTCAACGCAAAGCTGGCATTCTACACGCTGCTCCCACTGCCGGCACTCTCTTACATCATCTATGTAGTCAGCAACCAGATCAACCTCAAAAGCGAGATCATCCAGAGGCAGTTGGCGGCACTGACCACCAAAAGCCAGGAATCCTTCAGTGGCATTCGCATCATTAAGTCTTACGCCTTGGAAAGTCACTGGTCAAATGACTTTGCAAAAGCATCTGACGCCTACAGAACCAATACCATGTCCCTTGCCAGAATTGATGCATTCTTTTTCCCCTCCATGCTGCTGCTGATCGGACTGTCCACACTTATTGCAATTTACATGGGGGGGCTCCATGCCATGGATGGCAGCGTAACACCAGGGAATATTGCTGAGTTTGTCATTTACGTAACCATGCTCACCTGGCCAATATCGGCCATTGGCTGGGTTGCATCGATAATACAACAGGCAGAAGCTTCCCAGAAAAGAGTGAATGATTTTCTGCATACCAAACCAGCCATTGCAGAAGCACCAGATGCTTTACCCATGCCAAAGCATCCTTCGTTTGCATTTCGGGGAGTGACGTTTCGCTATCCTGATAGCGGGATCCTTGCGGCCCAGGACATTCATTTAAGCATTGCGCCCAGTCAGAAAGTGGGGATTGTCGGGCGCACCGCCTCCGGGAAGACAACCGTTGCCGACTTAATGCTCCGGATTTACGAACCGGAGTCTGGGACAATCCTCGTAAACGGCACAGACATCCGAAATATTTCGCTGAAACAACTTAGGGAATCGGTATCCTACATCCCTCAAGATGTATTTCTTTTTTCCGATACCATTTCTGAAAACATACGTTTTGGAAACGCTCAGCTTCCCGATGCTGAAATTGTTGCCGCTGCAAAAGCTGCATGCATACACAATGAAATTTCAGGCTTTACCGGTGCTTACGGCGCTGTTCTTGGAGAAAGAGGGGTCAATGCATCCGGGGGGCAAAAGCAACGCATCAGCCTTGCCCGTGGACTTGCAAAATCCTCCGCACTGCTCATTATGGACGATTGCCTGTCGGCTGTCGACGCACAAACCGAGCTGGACTTCCTAGATCAGTTGGATGCAACCCTCAAAGGTCGCTCTCTATTATTCATTACCCAGCGACTCAGGCAGACCCAGTACCTGGATTACCTTTATGTTTTTGAACAGGGCCGCATTGTCCAAAAAGGTACATTTCAGGAATTGGTCGACCAACCAGGCTTGTTTAAGACCTTGTACGACCTTGAAAATCAAACGGGCTAAACTCACTTGAAAAACTTGACCTCGTGCCAACCTAGTCGCACAGGCCAGGCAATATAGGATGACATTATATCCACATTGCTTTGTAAACCAGTATATTATACTTCTCTGCGCCTCCTTCACTGAACCTCGCTCACGATTGATTTACTCAGTCGGCAAAGCCCATTGGCAGTCGTATGGGTTGAAGAGCCCCCCTGCTCACATAGGAAGCTAAATCGCCGTATAGGAATTTTCTTTAATAAAATCCGGTAAATTTGGCTTACTTTTACTAAAGAAATTAAATACAATAATGGTGGAAGGCGGCAAAAACAACGAAAACGTTTACTCCAAGAAATTAAAAGCTGGAAAACGGCGGACCTATTTTTTCGACATCCGCAAAACCAAGTCGAACGATTACTTCATTGCCATAACCGAGAGTACAAAGAAATTTGAAGGGGATGGGTATGAACGCCACAAGATTTTTGTTTACAAGGAAGATTTCAACCGGTTCCTGGAAAATTTGCAAGAGGTCGTCAACGAAATCAAAGTCAAATACCTTCCTGATTTCGATTACGATGCCTATGCCAGGCGCGAAGAGGAATGGCAAAATAATCACAATGATGGAATGAAGGACGAACCGTCCTGGTAACTCTTTTCAGCGCTTTTGGGCTATCCCCCCATACTCCCATGGTCGCTTGCGCGCGAAGTGTATTTCAATTGCCTATAATCAATCTGGCATTCTTTCGGTCTTAAAAATTAATGGTACTTCTAAAAACTCCCTGTTGATGCCAGAATGAAAAGGGCTGCCTCCCTCCATTCCCTGTTGATGACAGAATGAAAAGGGCTGCCCCCCTCCATTCCCTGTTGATGACAGAATGAAAAGGGCTGCCCCCCTCCATTCCCTGTTGATGACAGAATGAAAAGGGCTGCCCCCCT
>JADLHA010000014.1 GCA_020848995.1 Saprospiraceae bacterium
ATCGGCACCGATCGTCAATATTGTCTCAGTAATCCTTTGATTTTCTTATTGCAGTGACCCGCTGGTATTTACGATGCGATTGCGTATGATAGTCTCAGTAATCCTTTGATTTTCTTATTGCAGTGACGCAAGAAAATCTTGCGGACGTGGAAAGTGTTAGGTCTCAGTAATCCTTTGATTTTCTTATTGCAGGGACTCACTGCATGTACCTTGCTTCTAATCCTACTAGTCTCAGTAATCCTTTGATTTTCTTATTGCAGTGACAATCATTCCGGGGTTCCCATACCAAACCCAAGGGTCTCAGTAATCCTTTGATTTTCTTATTGCAGTGACGAAGACCGCACCGAGTAGCCTCAGGGCGATTGCGTCTCAGTAATCCTTTGATTTTCTTATTGCAGTGACGCTCAGTACCACGTTAGCGCCGGCGGCGTGACTGTCTCAGTAATCCTTTGATTTTCTTATTGCAGTGACTATTATAATGGAAATCAACCGTGCTGCTCAGTGTCTCAGTAATCCTTTGATTTTCTTATTGCAGTGACTTGGACGATATGATCCTTAATATGGATAAAAAAGTCTCAGTAATCCTTTGATTTTCTTATTGCAGTGACAAGTCAAAGCGCATGGCAAAGACAAATAACAGTCTCAGTAATCCTTTGATTTTCTTATTGCAGTGACATGGAGGATTTATTATTAAACCCCCCGACATTGTCTCAGTAATCCTTTGATTTTCTTATTGCAGTGACTTTCTCTGTGAATTCCGAATTCATGTGTGCCGTGTCTCAGTAATCCTTTGAATTTCTTATTGCAGTGACTTTAAACGACAAAGATTTACAACGTGAACATTGTCTCAGTAATCCTTTGAATTTCTTATTGCAGTGACCCCCAACGTATTTGGCATGTCGGGCCGCTGTGTGTCTCAGTAATCCTTTGAATTTCTTATTGCAGTGACACTCGCAGGGTGACCTATATTCGGGATTATGCGTCTCAGTAATCCTTTGAATTTCTTATTGCAGTGACTGATAACGTGTCCCCAGATTGTATTACTGTTTGTCTCAGTAATCCTTTGAATTTCTTATTGCAGTGACCTTGAAAACTACTTACATGACATACGGAGAACGTCTCAGTAATCCTTTGAATTTCTTATTGCAGTGACCGCATAATTTTCCAACCTATTGATGATCAGTTGATTATCGCCATTTTTACTGGAGTCCAAATGCCCCCTACAGCCAATAAACCAACTTTTCATGCAATAAACTTTCCAATTCGGGTCTGTCGCCAAAATACGAAGTATTCCGCAATATCCGGCCACTTACCGGCAAGATGTAACACTTGTCCGGAGGAGCAATATTTGAAAGCAGCAGGTTCAGCTTCTTTGCACAAAACTCCCATTGCGCCTCGGTGTGGTTGCCACAAAATATGCTGTACTGCAAACGCACAAAACCCAGGGCCTCGAGCCGCCGGGCAAGACGGGTACGCAGCGCATCCGACTCAATGTCGTACATGACCATTCGCCAGGCCATCGTATTGCATTATGGTCTTCGCCAATTGTCGGCTGTGGTAATGGATGTGGTCCGATTTCCGGATCTTCTTTCTGTTGAGCAAACTGCGCTGGTTCATCCGGTCAAAGTAGCTGCCTATCAACAAACGGATGCTGGACTTGCCCAACTTAGTCTGCCCATCCGCAAGCTCTTTCTCCGAAATTTTTTTTCGAAGCACCAGTTCAATTAATATCCGGTCGACCCAGGGGCGAAATGGCTCGATCAGGTCGTACGCCAGGGTCGGCTTATCGTGGCGGATGGCATGGTAAATACCCATATAAGGGTCGAGGCCCGCAATGACCAGACTGGCCTCGGTCTGGCCGTACAATATGCCGTACAGGTAATTGAGACAGGCATTAAATGCGTCTCGGGGAGTCCTCTGCCGCCTACCCTCAAACTCGAGGTGACGTTCCAAGGCTCGGGAGATACTGGCCCAGTACCGTCGCGAACTCATGCCCTCCAGCCCACGCAGCCGGTCTGGATCTTCGCAGACCTCCATTTGACCGATGGCAGCATCCATGCGCTTGACAGCCGCCTGAAGCTCTGCATCCACAGAGGGCATCCGGTCAGCGAGCCACCGTAAATTCTGGGCCTGGTGCTTAACCTTGCTCGCGAGCAGGCTTCCCATCCACCTCAAAGCATCTGGTGAATCGGCAAAGTAGGCCTGCTGCTTGCGCAGCGTCGCAATATTGCCGTATTTATGACTCCACAACCATGCTTCCACCTTGCCGTTGTTGCCATACAACAACACGGGCACCTGATGGCGCGCCGCCTCGACCAGCACCGGCGTCGTGACCGACACGGCCTTCATGATGTTGATGCTGTGCAGTTTGACAAAACTGAGCTTGTGAACGGTTTCTCCCAGGGATATTTTTAACATGCCGCCTTCAAGTTCGAGTCGCGCTCCGTAATCGTCGATGAAGAGGTTCATATCAGGAAAGGTTCAGTACAGGTATGGACAGTCCAGCCAATCCACGCTTTCGAAATCCTCCAGGGCAAACTGCGCTTGCTCAAAGGCTTCCGCCAGTTTCCGCCATTCGGGATCGTCTTCGGTGAGCACCTGCCGGGCAAACTCTAACTTGCCACGGAGCTCCTGCTCAAAAAGTTTGAGCTTCTTTCCCGAAGCGCCCGTCTGGTAGCGGGATTCGAGCTCGAAAAAGGCCCGGTAGCGCTCGATCTCCCTGCCAAGCCTGCCGAGGTAGTTGCCGGGAAGTCGCAATCCATCTTCTCCCAACTCAATTCCCGTGATCTCCTTGGCTTCGCTATCCCCAAACCAGCGGACTTTGGATGGGTTGACCTCGAAACCCGACTCGCGAATGATCAGCCGCAGGTCGTGATACTCTCCTTTGCCAATGGGCTCTGATGACGAAAAGCTCAGGTCGTCGGCGTACCGGGTGTATTGCATGCAACTGCGATGAGCATAGCCGGAGAGGTGTTGATCCATTTCCAGGCTGGCAAAGTTCGACAAAGCAGGGGAAGTCGGAGCCCCCATGGGCAATCGCTGCCGGTAGCACACCAGGCCGGTCAGGAGTTGGCGGAGTCCGGCATCGAAATGCCGGAAGTGAGTTTGCCAGACGCCATCAATTTTTTCATCGCTGACCTGGTGGAAAAAGTCTTTAAGGTCGATGTTCAGCAAATAGCGACAGCCGAGGTGCCGGAGTGCGTTGCCAACAACGGTGCGATCGTCGTCTTCGCTCTTGGCCCGGGTAAACCCATAGGCGCATTCCGGCCGCAGGGGCAGGTAGGCCGACTGGAGGAAATCGTTGAGCCGGGACTGGACGGATTTCAGCCGGCCCTGCGGATCCTCGATCAGCCGGAAACCACCCTTGGGCTTGCGCACGGAATAGCAGTTGTACTTAGGCTGTAGCGCAAGCAGCTGCAATCGGTATGCATCTATCCGGAGGCTTACTGCCAGGTCCTGGCAATTCCGCAGCTGACCGAACTTTGCTGCGCCTCCTCGCATGCGTAACTTGCCTGTCATAGCCGGGTCATTTCGCTTTTCAAAGAGCGTCATCCATCGTTTGGCCCAGGTCTGCGGAGCTTTCTCAGGGTTCCGTATCCTAGGCTAACGAGCTGGCCGAGGGCGATCTCGTCGGGCAGTTCGGCGTTGATGCCGACCTGCAGGTCCACCGAAACATAGCTCAGCGTCTCGCTACCGGTTTTGGGTAGGTATTTTGCGGTTTTAAAGGCTTTGAGGTCGAGGGTCTTTACGGTGAGCACTCGGCGGCTGAGGGCATCCGAACCCACGGATTCGGCGAAGTTGCGGAGATGTTGGCCAACGAGGTGTTCGATCAGCGCCAGTTTGTCCTGGAAAAATATGAGTTTCCGGAATTCCTGGTATCGTTCCTCGTTGAAAGGCAGGTAGTGGCTGAGGGAGTAGGGGACGAGCCGTAGGCCGGTGTCGCGAAAGTTCAGGTCGAAATTTTCGGATTGCGCCTCGACGACCTGCAGTTGAAGGGCGTTGCCTCCCCATCGGATCACGGGTTCCGGCTGTTGTTCCACGAATTGCCGAAGCGCACCGGCGCCCTGAGCCACGCCCCAGATGGCGGCCAGAGGCGTTCGCCCCATTTGCTCAAAGCGGAACTGTATCCTCGGATAGCGCACCAGGTTGCCGCTGCCGTTGGCATGCACGAGCTTGCGCCCACCGTATTCCACCTCATCCGGTCCCGCCGCGTCAAAATGGTTGTGCCAAACATCCTGCCGAGGGTCCTGCAAATGCAGGATCTCCTTCTTGAACTGTGGGATCATGTCGGGACGCAGCCCGAGACCGTAAACTACTTTGAAGGTGGGGAGGGTCATGGTTATATTCATTTCACTAAATGGTTGAAAAAAGAAGTTGCTAACCTACACAAGGGTTTGCTGTAATTGAATGGGTTATTGTCTGTTCATTGAATATCTCAATATAGGTCCGGGTGTTGTTAGTTGTCAGGCATTTTTCACATAGGTCATATCTTGAATTCTGAGATTGGGTCTTTTGCCAACAACGTTCATTTTTACTTGTATGATTGTTCCGGCTGAAGGTGGATTGGTGATGCCTACTAATTTGTACTTTTCCTCAACACCCTTAATTATTGCTTTGATTTCATTGCCTTGAATTACCTGACAAAATAAAAGTGCTTTATCTTTTATCTGTCCTGTGAATGTAATAAGTTCAGGCGGTTCTTGAGGGGTATTTTTTGCAGAAGGAGAAGAAAATTGGCCGTAGCCCACGTTGGTTTTGGCGCCAAGTCCTGAATACAAAATAATGTCTTGAATTAATGTGCGCTTTTTACTTGCATCTATCTCTGGAATAACCACACTGTTCCTTAAATCAAATTTGAATTCATACACTACGTTGGGCATCACTTTAAGGAATTGTATAGGATTTGGGTCGGAAAAGGGATCTAATTCAGGGCTGTTGTTTCTGTTTTTATGCGGTGTGAGGTAATCATTGTAGAATAATCTTCCTTGAGATGATTTGAAGTTGGACTGGATTTCTACAGGAACGGCATCAAAGAAAATATCCCGGTTGTAAATTGTTTTAGGTTTATTTTCATAAACACCCTCAAACATCTCCTTTTCAAACATATCAATCTTCTTTCTGTCCCCTGCATTTTCATGATTAAGAATAATACTAGTAATGTTGTTTATTAAATGAGAAATTAACTCATAACGCGGATTGCGAAAGGAATCATCAACCGCTCTTTTTTTGTATTGTGAAGGAAACCAACCACGAACTGCACCTTTTATAGAACTACCCGGAATAACCGGCATTCCGGTTGTGTGGTCAAAATAGAACCCGATTTTTAGGGCATTCTCACCTTCCATACCTTTTGAAACATCATGCGAATAGCCACTACCAATTAATAATCCCGGATAAGTGGTTACCAGCTTAAACGGTTCAGCATTAACACCTGTATCGTTGGCATTGGAATAAATAACCCTTTTAATCGGGCTTAAAGTTTCGATATTCTTTAACCGCTCTATGGCATCAGTATTTACAAGTGCCTCAGGGGTGGGGTTAAAGTATTTGGAATAAAATAAATATCCCGGATTTGCTAGTGACATGGCTTTCTTATTTAGTCATTATGAGATTCATCTATTTCAAAAGTGCGCAACGCCAGTTTGAATGAAACTGCAATTGCAGATATGCGATTACGGAATTGTTTCTTTCCAACAGTATTCCAATTTTGCCAGTTGGTAGTCAAATGATCTTTAAGCCCTGTTGCGGCGATGCCATATTTAATGCAATAAATACTAAACAAAGCATCTACTATTTTCTTCTTATCATCATTAGCGATAAAAGCCATACATGCAGGCATCACACCCATTTGAACTATACTACCGCCAAATGAAGAAATATAACCTTTGTATTTATTAGGAATCTGATCATTTGAAGTGAATAATACCCGGTTCGCAGGAGGCGAAGCCAAATCCGCCTCCAGATACGCTAATGCCAAAGAAATTAATTCAGGTGTTGGTTTCATTGTGCAGGAGTTTTATCGGTTAATGGTATTTCAAATAGCTGGCAAAAACCATAGCCAATACTTCCATTTGCGCCTATTTGAACTGGGTTGACAAGCAGTGATTTACTGAAGGCATCGAAAGCATTATCGTCTTTGGGATAAAGCACAAAAAACGCCAGTCGGGTATCTGCAGACAATACTTGTTCATACCAAAGATTGCCGCTACGTCCGTCATTGAGGGTATTACGGGCTATTACAGGTAATTTGAAATCACTGACCAATTCCACAAAGTTTGCATCGCTTAGAATGGCAACATTATCACCCAAATGGGATTGAGTTGCTGACCATCCAGCAGGAATCGTTTGCGGTGTTAATGAAACATCTTCCAAATCAACTTCAGCCTGACCTGCGCCGAAGTGAATACCAGGACTGGTTCCCTGGGGAAAACTGGTCAAAGCAGACCAATGGTCAGTTGCAGGTTTTTTACCAAATACGCCTGCCCGGTAGAGTAAATTTTTCAGCAGCCAGGGGCTGGTAGCGTTGTAGTATGGAATTTCTAATCCTCTCAGCGGAATGGAAAGCAAATCTGCCTGCAGAAAACGATATTTCCCTGCTTGCAAACTTTCTTCCCCGTCTTTTTTGTCTGCCCCAAAAATTTCATTGACAGAAGCCTCATTAACATTCAAATAATTTCGACAATATTCCCGAAGCGCTCCCTTCAAACTACTGGAATTGATGCAGGGAAAATTTGTTGCAGGATCTCGTTGAATGAGATTGTCAATTACACCGTAATTTTCACTCCCGCTCCCCACATGTAAGTTGGTTAATGTCCGGATTCCAAACATGGCCACCTGATAGCGGTATTCGGGATTTGAAATTGTTTGTTGAGATAGCATAATCTATGTTGTTTAAGCAGTTTTTATAATGAAGTAATTGTATCCGATATTGCGCCAATTCGTCTGGCTAATTAACACTTTTGCAATTTCTAAAGCATTCTTAGTGAAAATTACACTGCCTCTTTTCAGCAAATGATAACAGTCTGATTTTTCAGAGAAACTCAGTCTGGCGAAGTTTGTTTTATCTTCTTTGTTGCCCAATGCAGATATATCACGACTGAAAGATCTGAAGCGCACAGTTTCTCCATTTACCAATAAACTTTTTTCCAGTAGTTGGTTTTCCGGGATGTAAGCATCACTAAGTAGAATAATTTTTGAAATTGGGCCTGATGTTCCTATTGGGTCAAGCCAGGTTGTATCTATATGGTCTTTGTTATCAGTGATGCTGATTTGAAATACACTTTGTTCTTTACCCATTAAAACAATTCGAGGACTGTCAGTCGAAAGGGTTGTACTATCACTTAGTTGAATATAAAAAGAAAACGACCAATCTTCTGCCAACTCAAATCTGTCATTCAAAGGACGTTCTGAATATTTTTCATCGATGCCATTTGTTTCAAGAACAGCATTATTTATATCTTTTAGAATTCCCAAGTTTTTGAAATCTCGTTTCAAGTATGCTTCGGTTGTATCTGATTCAGAAAAATCTCTGCTTACATGCTTAAATACCCCCACCTGCGTAGAATTCTTAACTACCTGTGAAAGACCGATTTCCTTATCACCGGTGATGTCATTCAAATATTCGGAGAAAGGAAATTTTAATAGATATGGCACTGCCAAATTACTATTGTTGTAGTAGTGGAGTTTTATTGAATTGGCTTTTCTTCCGTTAATATCATTGTATTCCACTTCGCTGCCTGCCATCAATTTATATTCTTTTCCATCATCTATAACAACATCTTTGGAATTCAAAAAATAATGACCCGAACCATTCAACTGAAAGAAAACCGGACTGAGTTTTTCAATCTTACCATAATCAGGAATAATAGTTTCCGGCTTAAAACCCACACTGCCGACAAGGTCTTTAGGGTTTCCGGTCGCTCCGGTTACTCTTGGTTTGGCTAAACCATGCTGCAGCAACAACTGATGCCGTATTAAACCTAAAAGTGTGCTTTGCTGAGGAAAGATTGCGCTTTTCTGATAATAGCTCTGTTTGTTGCCTAACTCGGCATTCAATTCCTGCCCGAAAAAGTAAGGCGCTAAAGGTTTTAGGTTTATCTTATACCACTTCGACATGTTGTTCGGATTTGTTGTGAATAAAATGGACAAAACGCAAAGCTCCATAGAGCAACTCAAACTGCTCAGCGTTCATTTGCCCGTAATACTTGTATAAGGTTTCAATAAAGGTTACCAGGGCATTGTAGAAATTCCGGTTTGAACCGTAGTTCTCGTTAAAGCTGTTTTTAAACAGGTTATGCAAGCGAATATTTCCTCTGGAGGCAGCATGAGTTATCAGGGGCTTCAAGGTGTTTAGCTTGTAGGTAAAACTGTTTAGAAACTCACCGCTGCTGTTGGTACTGTCCACCAAATCAAGAAACGCTTTCCAGAGATTTGAAGCGTTTTTAACATCTTTAGGTATAAGAAATGGCAAGGTTTGACCGCTATGCTTCATTAACTTCACATTCACAGCATTTTTATCTTTTGTGAAATTCTTAATCTCATAAAGCAACTCGTATGACATATTTTTTGCCTCATAGAGCGGGAACTTATAAAATGTGATAGAAATACCGTAAGATAGTGTCGGGTAAAGCCGCTTCTCAACTTCAATATTTTCAGAATCATAGTATGCAGTAATCAAACCTTTATACCTGTCGGCAACTCCAACTTTAAACTTTGTATCTAGAAGGTCAAGAAGGTCAAAAATGGTTTTCCGTATGTTTCTATTGTCGGCATTTCGATTACAGACAGGGGCAAAAAAGAGCATATCATCACCACCCATATATACAGGCGCACCACCGTATCTCACTACTTCTTCTGTAGCAGTATATGAATAATCTAAAAGCGCCTGCGAAAATCCGGGAATTTCTTCAGGCTTGCCGCCAATTGCTTTTACCATTTTCCCGACATTATCACCATCGGCATGAATGATTGCGATGTACTTATGATAGTCTTTGAAAGTATTATCATAAGTTCCCTTGAACCGATTAATTATTCTCTCTTCTGCTGCATCTTCATCCTTCAGAGTGTTTTTATCCTTTGAATTTTCCCAAACATCCTGAATTTCTTCTTTGATTATCTTGTCATACTCCGTTTTATTCACGTGACGTAATTCTCTGCTCGCTATTTCAATTAAGGAATCAAAGCCTCGCTTAGGTTTTTCGCTTACGAGTTTTAAAAGTCGGCTTATATTTTCGTCTGATTTTAATTTCTCTATAGCCTGTGTATTATATTTTCTCGGTTCATTTGGCTGGAATGTGGGTGCCTCGACACCAAATCCATCCTCAAACAAGAAACTCCAGTTAGCCAGATAAAACAGCCGTTGCAGTGGATTTCGGTTGTCTTCATCTACAGGGAAAGCGCCATCGGGAAAGGCATTGTCCTTCATCCGGCTTTCGTAGGGCAATATTCTCGTTTGCAGATCCATGGTGTCAGCAACAGAAGAAAGGGCTTCAATAATGTTATCGCCACTGTCCAGTTCAACTTTACCGGAATAAAGTTTCACATAGCTTTTAATGCAGTTGAGACAATCGCTTGCAGAAAAAGGTGAAATGTAAGCTCCTTCTTTTCCGACTTCATTCTTATCTACCATTTGAAAATCAGCGTAGATTTTCTCAGATGTTTCTTTTATAACACTTTCGATAGCATTTTGAATTATCTTCTGAACCTCCTCTTCCATGCCTTCATTCGCTTTTACATAAATTCTGTCAGGATATAAACCGGCTCCCAAGAGACTTACTTCTTCCAATCTGTTTTTTGCAGGAAGCAAAATCTCTCCATGACCATTTAGATTAGCATTCAATTTCTTCATTAGTTCTCTGATAAGATAAGAGAACAAATAGCTGGATGCCCATAATTCCCGGGTCTTTTGCGCACTGTCGAGTGTTCCTATGATGGGCCCTATGGTGAGGGTGAAGTAGGTTGATTTCATTGGTCATATTTTTGAAAATCCTAAACAGGGCAAATAATTGTCAAGAAAAGTAACAACTGAAAATTCAACTAGAGATGGCGTTTGCAATACTTTAGGTAGCCCACTTGGATCAGTTATATCAATCAATCCATTTACTTGAATATTATTTTGCTTCTGTTTTACTTGAAAAGTAAATCGTTTATCAAAAAGGTAGTTTGGTATCTCATTAACTATTGCTAATAATTGCCCATTAAAGACTTTAAAAGTTATTGATGCCTTACTTCTTTCTATGCCATCAAGAGAACCTACTATTACCTGATAGGTATAGCCATTAAGTGCTCGAAATTCAAAATGTTCTGCCAATCCTAACATCGCCCTTCCGAAACGATACTCAATATTGGCCGGGTTGTCATTCCATGATCTATTGGTGCAACTATTATCATTGCAAGAAACAATGGGTGAACATACGTCATTTGGATCTCCACTTCCCCTAAGGTTTTGCGGAAGAATAGCCGGTGCAGAAGTAATCATTCTATTCAATTCCCTTTTAATCCATCTCTTATCCCATCTTAAATTATTTGATGCCATGTATTTAAATAAGGATGATTTGTTGTATCGGGCAGGGGTTTGGTATTGAGGATTAGCTGGAAAATTTATCCCACTTTTAAGCTGCCTCCAGATTAAGGAAATCCGTTTTTTGTAGAAATTATAATTATTTGCAAAAGCATCGAGATTGGAAATGTTTAAAATATAGCCTATATATCCATGCTCCTTAATTAGATATTTTACTTTGGCAATTGAATCTGTTCTTTCGTGAAAAAAGCAACCCCATCCCTTGTTCTGTCTATTGCCAAAATTCTCAATCACAAAAAATAACTCAATCAAGTTGGCTATTTCAGTTCGAAGCAATTGTTGTCCTGAAATAATTTTAACCGAAATAAGGTTGCTATAGACTGCTGTTTTTAGTTGTCCCGCTTCTTCATTGATTAGTGAAATCCCAGTTATCCTTCTCTGATTTATCGGTCGAGTGTCGGTATCTAGAATTGCTATTTTATAATCCAATGCCACATGTTCACTCTTTCCTTTGCTCACCAACCAATTTTTCCAATACTTTTTGTCCTCATCATCACCTGGATGCAGAGCTGCTTGTTTGAATTTGTTTCTCGCATCTTGGTCGTGTTCCCATGTGATATTCTTTGAAGTAAGGCACTTTTTCATAATAAACAAATCCAGCTTCGGTTTCACCTCCGTAGCCCGTAGGGTAGCACCTGCCTGGTCATGCTGGAAATGAATAATAGGCGTATGCTGCTTTAGCGTAAAGGTGAGTTGAAATGGATTGCTCATTTTGATTTATTGAAAATATGAAGATCAAATACTTCGTCAATTGATATTATCAAGATTAAGCTCAACAGAATTAGGGCGAGAATACTTACAAGAAAGGGCAATTGGGGGGTACATGATATGAATGCAGGTGGAAGCTTTGTAGTATCTAAAGTATTCATTCCAAATACTCCAGCAATAAGTGTTGCCGGTAGCAAAATGGTAGCAACTTTGGTAAGTTTAGTCGCTTGTGCGGTCTGGGCGGTTTGTTCCTGCATACTTACAAATTGGTCTAGTTCATCAATTTCATTGTTTAAATTTTGAACATCCCGGTCAAGTTCCATGAAGTTGCTTAATAATCTGTACATTTCGATGCCTTGCTCTTGCGCCGTAGCTTCTCTGAAATATAGTTGGTTTACGAAGCGCATATATTTCTCGTGGAGAAATTGAGCATCCCTATGCTCGATATGTTGTGAGGCCAGTAAGGTCGCTTCATCTGAAAAACGAATGATGGATGCTCTCTGGGCAAGGAGCAATTGAGCCATTTCGAAATACACTCCACCTCCAATTTGTTTTCTGAGTACATTTTCCTGAAACCAACCAATATTGGTCAGGCATACCAGTGAATACCTGGATAGGCCATACAGGGTTTTCATTTCAATCCAACGATCATAGGTATGATCCTGAGATACTTGTCTTCTAAATGTTCTGCTTTGTAGCGTGTTATTGCTATTATCAACAAATACATACTTTAACCAATTCTCGTTTTTAGAGTAATCCAGGTAACTGTATTGATTTCTTCTTGAATCCCAGGCCAGTTTGGTGATCTCGTCGTCATTACCATGCCAGCAAATAACAAAATTGCGGTCGTCTAATATCGCGCGAATGACAACCTTTTTATTATCATCGCTTTTATGCTCTGTCGTGCCTATCTTTTCACCAAGAAGGGAAGCAATACTTTTGGGTGTGTTGGGTAAATTGGTTGGATTAGATTTGATAGTGTTTTGTAATTTATTTAAACTAGAAAAATCGCTAAAGCGTTCCTCAAAGATGGTGTTTGTTGGATTGCCATTTTCGTCAAAGGCACAAATTATGAGGCTTTTTGCCATAAAGGCATATTGAGTGGCAATGGTTGGGTCTTTATCTTTTGCGTCGGTGGCTTTGGCGGAACTGTCTAGAAACTGAGGATACATTCTTCTTCCGAAATCGTTGATGGCAAGGATGTCATCAAAATTATTATGATTTATATCCTCATTTAAAAGATGGAAGGAGAGTATCGCAATGCCCGTATTGTATATGTTAAGCCCGATGTGGTTAACCTTTAATTTGTAAATGCGGGTGTCTGTTTCTAGTTCTCCTGTTCTTCGGGTTATGTTGTAATAATAGGACTTACCCTCTTGATTATAATGGAAGTTGAGCACGGTACTGTCCTTGCCATCTAATGCATAGATGGCTTTACGAACAAATTCGTAAAAGTAGTTTGATGAATTGTAATAATTGATGGGATCTTCTTCAGAATATCTGGAAGGTTCCCACCTCGAATTTAAATGGTCTATGAATTCTTCTCGTTTCAATCTGTCACTTAGGCTGGCCTCCCCTAATTTTTCAGGATCACAAGCATCCCAGCGAAATGGGAATAGGAAAACATGGTGACTGTATATTGGCTGGGGGGAGTCCACGTCGATATTATTTTGATAATTTTTTGTAGCATAGCCACTCCACCCTGGCATCCATCAGCGCATTGTGCTGCCACTGGTCGGATACGCCGGCAAAGGCAAATCGGTTTAGGTCTTTTTGATATTTTCCGGTGGGGACGATTTCGTTTTTTAGACGGAACAAGGTTGCCAGGTCGAACGGTGCATAAAATACATTTGCAGGCAAATGCTGAGCCCCTCCAAACAACTCGCAAAACAGCACCCAGTCGTAGGCCAGCACGTCGGCCCACACTTCGATCAGCTCAAAGGGCTTTAGCCAGGCTTCCAGGGCCTTGCGGATGGTGCTGCGGTCTCCCATAAAATATACGCCTCCTGGCCGACGGTCAAATTCCAACTGGTGCTGAAGCCACAACTTGGGCATCACGCGCTCGTGCAGCCAGGGAAATAACTGCGAGGCATCGTAATCTGTGAACTCGGCGTAAAACTCCTCTCCGCTTTCCGCCACCATCGCCAGCGAGATCAGCGTCGTGCGCTGGTGCAGACCCGTGAACTCCGTGTCGAGGAAGATGCGCGTCACGGGCAAAACGGTTGGGGGGCGTTTGCAAGGGGGCTGCCAGGCGAGGGTAGGGGCGGGGTCGCCAAAGATGTGGTGGGGGTTCTGGGGTGGCAGGACTGTGCCGCATTGGGCATAAGCCATGCCGTTTTGCCGGGACCCGGGGGCTCGTTGTCGGGGATATGCGCGTGTGAGGACATTCGGGGTTGGTTGGCGCGTTTGGTGCGATAAAATTAAGTCAAAATGAAGTTATTGTAATCTTAATTAATATATATTTTTAATCTAAATATTTAAGTTAATTGCGAAATAATATATTGTGCATTTGAAATATTGCGATGTGTGGTGAAAAGGCCATTTTTCCCTACCTTCGCCTCCTAAACCGCAGCAGATGAGTTACCAGGTGAGCGGACGGCTGGTCCGCAAATTCGATACGGAAAGCAAGACCGCAAGCTTCCAGACGCGCGAATTCGTCATCGTCACCGCCGAGCAGTACCCGCAGTATATCAAATTCCAGTTGGTGCAGGACCGCGTGGGCGTCATCGACGGCTTCGACGACAACGCGGAGATCACCGTGCATTTTGACCTGCGCGGCCGCGAATGGCAGGGCAAGTACTTCACCAACCTGCAGGCCTGGAAGGTGGAGGGCGCAACTGCAGGAACGCGCACCGCCGCGGGCGAAGACCTCGTTGCCGATGCTCCCGCTCCCGACAACATCCAGGATGCAGACCCCGACGACCTTCCTTTCTAATTTGTCAAATGCTGCGCCTGCTGCTTTGCTGCTTCCTGGGGATTGCCCACATTGCAGCTCAACCTATACACTTCTTTGAAACAGCCTACGAGGACGACCCCCGAGACTGGATTCTCTACGATACCGCCGAAAACTACTCGGGCATGCTACGCGCGCGATGGGGCTTCGACGGCGACTGGTCTCAATGGGACCTCCGCATCGGTGAATCCTCTGGCTCCATCCAACAGCGCTGGCGCGAACAACCCCACCACTGGGAGTGCCGGCTCATGGACACCCTGGTGAGCTTCCAACCGGTGTGGCAGGACCAAACGGACGCCTGGCGTCTCGAAGGTCCCGATGGCACACTCCACTACCGACGGGAACAGGACTCCGAAGGCATCCGGTGGACCCTCATGCAAGGCCCGGAGCCCTGGCTGGTGGTGTACAATACTTACTACGACGACTACAGCGCCTGGACGATCGAGTTCTTACAGCCGGCTCCCTCCCTGGCTACCCAATGCGCCGCGTTGTTCCTCACCGCGCACTATTCGGTATCCTGGCCCTGAGCGGAACGGTTCTGCCAGCTCTGTCAATAAGCTTTTGCGAAGAGCACCCTGTGCGACGAGGGTTTCCCGGTCAGAATGCACCGGCCTTCCTCCGGTTCGCCATCGAGGGGGATGCAGCGAATGGTCGCCTTGGTGAGTTCCTTGATCTTTTCTTCGGTTTCGGTGGTGCCGTCCCAATGGGCATAGAGGAAGCCCGGGCGCTCGGCAAGGATGCGCTCGAAGTCCTCCCATTGGTCGACGCGTTGGCTATTGGCCTCCCGGAAGTCCAGCGCACGTGCATACAGGTTGTTTTGGATCTCCTCCAGCAAACCGGCAATGCGGTCTACTGCCGCATCTACGGGAACCTGAAATTTCTCTTTGGTGTCGCGGCGGGCAAGCTCGACCACACCTTGCTCCAGGTCGCGCTGTCCGATGCCCACGCGCACGGGAACGCCCCGCAGCTCGTGCTCGGCAAATTTGAAGCCCGGCCGGTTTTTCTCGTCGCGGTCGTAGCTACAGCGGATGTTGCGCGCCCGCAGCGCCTCCATGAGCTTTGCAGCAGCCGCTTCCAGCTCGGCAGAGGGCTTGGGTATGGGCACGATCACCACCTGCAGCGGCGCCAGCCGCGGGGGGAGTATGAGCCCGTCGTCGTCGGAATGGGCCATGACCAGAGCGCCGATCAGCCGGGTGCTCACGCCCCAGGAGGTGGCCCATACGTATTCCTCCCGGTTTTCTTCGCTGAGGTATTTTACTTCAAACGCCCGCGCGAAATTCTGCCCAAGAAAGTGCGAGGTCCCCGCCTGCAGGGCCTTGCCATCCTGCATCATGGCCTCGATGGTGTAAGTCTCGTCAGCACCGGCAAAACGCTCGTTCTCTGTTTTACAACCGCGGATCACCGGCAAAGCCATATACTCCTCCGCAAAGCGGGCGTAAACGGCGTGCATCTGCTCGGCCTCCGCGATGGCCTCCGCCGCAGTGGCATGCGCCGTATGGCCTTCCTGCCATAAAAATTCCGTCGTGCGCAAAAAGGGACGCGTGCGCATCTCCCAACGAACGACGTTGGCCCACTGGTTAATCAACAACGGCAGGTCGCGGTAAGATTGGATCCAGTCGCGGTAGGTATTCCAGATCACCGCCTCCGAAGTGGGCCTCACGACGAGCTCCTCCTCGAGCCGGGCCTCCGGATCGACCATGAGCTTGCCCTTGTTGACGGGATCGTTTTTTAAGCGGTAATGGGTCACCACCGCACACTCCTTGGCAAATCCCTCGGCGTTCTTCTCTTCCGCCTCAAACAGGCTGCGCGGCACAAACAGCGGGAAATACGCGTTGACGTGTCCGGTCTCGCGAAACATCCGGTCGAGTTCGTTGCGCATGTTCTCCCAAAGGGCATAGCCCAGGGGCTTGATGACCATGCAGCCACGCACGGCGCTCTGGTCTGCCAGGCCTGCACGGTAAACGATGTCGTTGTACCACTGCGAGTAGTCTTCTGAACGGGGTGTGATCTCCTTCGCCATGTGCTGTATTTAAACTATGGACGCCTTTGCGGGTCTCATGAAATGGGACCGCGTTCCTCTTAAGAAATGATTAACGCAACTCCCGCCAAACATTAAATGGAATTTAACCAAAACGGAGGGCAAAAGTAGTAATTTGCAAACGCTGTTTAGCATTGTACTATTAAATAGGAACCGATGAAAATGCATTTCAACCAATTGATCGTAGCCTTTTTCCTGGCCATGGTGTCGCACGGCATCCAGGCTCAGTTCGACGACGTATATTACGATCCCGACCGCGACGGAAATTCGACGGAATACGACGCGCGCGCACAGGATGGAGCGTTTTCTGACCAGGACGGATCGCAATACGAATACTTCGATGAATCGGATTACGACGACGAATCCGGCGAATGGGAGTCGCAGGACTACTATTACACTTCGAGGATTCGCCGCTTCCACCGGCCGGTATACGGCATCGACTTTTACGATCCGTATTATACGCATTACAGCTACTTCGACCCATGGGATTACGACCCGTGGCTTAATTACGGAGACATCTACTCAGGTGGATGGAGCGTCCGCTTTTATACAGGGCCGGTGCGGTGGACCTACGGGAGCTATTACGGCAGACCCTACTGGTCCTACCACGACTGGTACTATGGCTGGAACCCCTTTCCCTTTGCCTACGCCTGGGGTTACAGGCCCTATTCGTTTTATTCCTGCAATTTCTTCCACTGGAATGACCACCGATATGGGCATTACCGGGACGGGCATTACCACCACGGCTACGACGGAAATGACCATGATCGCCGCTACCATTACGGAAGCCGCAATTTCGGGCTGACCAACACCTCGAGGCAGGGTCCTGTCCGGCTGAAGGATCAGTCACCGGTCAGGCTGGTTGAGGCTGAAGGCACTCCCTTGATCACCGACCGGTCTGCCAATCCGCCACGTCGCGTGGTAAGGCAGGCCGATGGCGATGCCTATGTTCCCAAATCGACTCCCGCACCAAAATCCAAGGTGGACCGCAGCGCTCCGGAAAGGACGGAACGTCCGGATGGCTATGTTCCGCAGCGATCGTGGACCCGACCTTCACCCGGGCGCAGTAGCCGGAGCAGCGACATCCCCTCCGACCGGGAAGAGCGCGTGCGTTCCGATCGTCCGGAACCGGAGCGCTCGTTGCGGCCTCACCACTCGTACAAACCCCAGGACGCGGCTCCTGAACGCAGCAGCAGGAATGGTGCACCAGAGCGCAGCCAAAAGCCATCCCAGGAAGAACGCAAATTTTCTCCCAGCCAAATCTTTAAAGACTTGAATTCGGGCGATTCTCAAAAGTCCGGAGGCAGGGAGAGCAGCAGGGAAGGCAAAAAGGGAAGTTCGCGCAAGTCGCCCCGTTAATCCAAAGGCCAATTTTCACAAAGGGGTTCATGAAGATGAATAGGAAGGTGCTACCCTGCTTTGCCCTGTTATGGGCAGGCATTCAGACCGCCGGAGGCCAGACGGCTTCGGAAGCCTTGCGGCTGAGCACCACCCGGCCGGAGGCCACGGCGAGGGCTATGGCGATGGGTTCAGCCTTTTCCGCCGTCGGTGCAGATTACACCGCCGTGGCGGTCAACCCGGCGGGGGTGGCCTTTTTCCGGAAGGGCGACGCCACCATCGGCCTGAAGGTGCAGCATACGGTCACGGAAGCCACGTTGCAGTCGCCCACGGGCATCAACGCACCTTACGACAAAGACCGCAATAAGCTGGCCATAGAAGCCTTGGGGGTAGTTGGCGTAACCGAGCCCCGCAACTTCAACTGGTCCACGCTGAACGTGTCGATCCAGGTTCACCGGATCGCCGATTTCTTGCAGGGTGTGCACTACGTGGGCACGGGCGCAGGATCGATCACAGACCGCTTTTTGGAACGTTCCCTGGACCCTGAGGGGCAGGGCCTGGAAGGGATCCATCCCGACGACCTCGACCCTTTTGAAGCCGGACTGGCCTTCGAAGCCGGCGCCCTGTACGACCTGGGGTCCGACCCCGACAAGTACCTATACCACACTGATCTGTTGGACCATCCCGGCTACCAGCTCGAACGCGAGCAGCGATTGAAGCTGAGCCGGGGGCTTCACGAAATCAGCCTCAACGTCGGTGGCCTCTACCGCGAATGGCTCGCCGTAGGAGTCGGCATCCAGGTTCCCCTGGGCAGTTTCTCCAGCCGCTCGGAGTATTTCGAGCGGGAAGATGTAGCCGGTGCACTGGCGCCGTTCCGCAGCCTGCGTTTCGATTCGGAGCTGACGACCCGCGTTGCCGGCATCGGAATGAAGGCCGGGGTCATCGTTCGACCGCTGCCCTTCCTCCGCCTGGGAGCCAGCCTGCAGTCGCCCTACGCCATGGAGCTGCGCGACCAATACAGCACCGCTCTTGAATACACCTTTGTACTTCGCGGCGCCGACACAACCATTTCGGTGCAATCGCCCGAAGGCGAATTCAAATACAACCTCTTCACCCCCTGGAAGGCAGTCCTTTCGGGTGCCCTGGTGCTTCCCTACGGACTGATCACGGTCGATGCCGACTGGTACGACCCCCGAAACGCGTCGTACCGGCTGACCACTCACAGCGACGACCCGGGCGACAGCGACCTGCAACGTCAGGTCAATGCGGACATCGACAAACAATACAAACCCGTATGGCAGTACCGAATGGGCGCAGAGCTGGCCTTGGGCCACCTGCGGCTGCGTGGCGGCCACCAGTGGCTGGAGCAGCCTTACCGCAACGCCACCGGCTGGGATAAGGTCCTGAGTTTCGGGCTGGGATACCGCGCCAACCGGTTTTACCTCGACCTCGCTTACGCCCTCTCCCAATACGAACAGTCGTTAGCCCCTTACCTCACCGGCGAATCCGATTTCAACGGCGACGGAAAAGTAGATGCCGTCATTCCACTCGTGGACCAGGAGATTGAGCGCACACAATTCATGGTCACCCTGGGGTGGAAACTGTGAGGCCACAGGGTGCCGGCTTTGGGAAATTTGCGCTGCCGCCGTTTTGATTTCCTGGGAATTTGACCTATCTATGTCGGAGAAACGCCTGACGCCATGATTGCCGTGCTCTCGCCTTCGAAGACGATGGATTTTCGCCATCCGCCCGGAATGCCCGGAAGATCGGTTCCCAGCATGCTGGAGCAGACCCATGTCCTGGCACATCTTTTGCGCACTAAATCGGCCGCCCAGCTTCGCAAACTGATGGACGTAAGCGATGCTCTGGCGCGCGAAGCGCAGCAGCATTTTCTGAATTATTCGGAGGAGCACAGCGAGGCAAACACCAAACCGGCGTTCTATGCTTTTTCCGGGGATGTGTACCGCGGACTTGACGCCGCAAGTCTAAGCGACAGAGAGGTCGAATACTGCGAGCGGCATGTGCGCATCCTGAGTGGTTTTTACGGGCTGCTGCGACCGCTGGACCGCATTCAGCCCTACCGGCTCGAAATGGGCCTGGCGCTGAAGGTGGGTAAATGCAAGGATCTCTACGCCTACTGGAAGCCCCACATCGGAAAATGGCTGGCCGCTGACCTGGCTGGGTCCAAGCCTCCGGCAATCATCAACCTGGCATCGCAGGAGTATTTCCTTGCGATCCCCCTGGAAGACATTCCGGTATCCGTCATCCACATCCATTTTCGCGAAATGGCCGGAGGCAAAATGGTCTTCCGGAGTTTTAATGCAAAGAGGGCACGGGGAGCCATGGCGCGTTTCATGGCAGATGCCCGGTGCAGCGAGCTCAGCGAACTCAAAAAATTCGACCTTGGAGGTTATGCTTTTGAACCGGACGCTTCGGACGTCCACAACTGGTATTTCCTTAAATGAAAAAACTAAAATCAATAAGTTGGCTGTTGTCGCCCTGGATCTTGTCGTGCTTCTGGCTCTGGAAACTCGGGGGGGCGATCGAAGCGGGTGAACAGCGCCTTCCCCCACCGGGAAAGTTCTTCAGCCCTGCCGTGGGAATGTGGTGGAATGCCATGTGGGTGGACCGCTCAACACCGGAAGCACTGTCGCTGGAAGGCGTGCAGGGAGAAGTGTATTTCGACGAGCGGATGGTGCCGCACATCTTTGCTGAAGGTGACCACCAGGCATTTTTTATTCAAGGGTACGTTCACGCCATGCACCGGCTCTGGCAAATGGATTTTTCGGCGCGGGCAGGGGAGGGGAGACTCAGCGAGGTGGTCGGACCCGCAGCGGTGGAATTTGACCGGTTGAAACGGCGAAAGGGACTTGCCGAAGCGGCTCGCCAAAGCGTGGAACACTGGAAGCAGGACAGCTTCCTGCTGTCGCGACTGGAAGCATACGTGCGCGGCGTCAACGCCCGGATCAATCAGATGCGGGCGCGCGACCTGCCCATCGAATACAAACTGCTCGACTACGCTCCGGAGCCCTGGAGCCTGTTCCGCAGCGCCCTCTACCACAAAAGCATGGCTGAGATCCTTTGCGGGCGCGACAAAGACATCGAAATGAACAACGCGCGGGCATTTTTTAAACAAGATTTTGCCCGGCTGTTTCCGGAACTGGACAGTCTGACCGATCCCGTCATTCCCCGTGGAACGGATTGGGCAGGAATCCCGCCGATGCCGCAGCTGGAAGCGGGGGAGGCCTCTGAGGTGGGCTTTTTGCCCTTCTCCCGAGACCAGGGGCCGGCGGGACTGGGGAGCAACAACTGGGCGGTTGGTCCATGGAGATCCCGTTCGGGAAACCCCATCCTCTGCAACGACCCCCACCTCACCCTGACCCTTCCGTCGATTTGGTACGAGCAGCAGATCGCAACCCCGGAATACCGGGTTTACGGAGTGAGCTTTCCCGGCATTCCCGGCGTGATCGTCGGTTTCAACGATTCCATCGCCTGGGGCGTCACCAACGCCGGATGGGACGTACTCGACTGGTACCGCGTCGAGTGGAAGGACGCCAGCATGTCGCATTACAGGCTCGATGGCGAATGGAAACTAACGAACGTTCGTTTGGATACCATCCGCATTCGCGGTGGGGGCTACCTGGTCGATTCGGTGCGGCTGAGCCACTGGGGCCCCGTGCTCTATACGGATCCCGCACACCGCCGCTACGGACTGGCCATGCACTGGATCATCCAGCATCCGCCGGAACAGCAGGAGTACCGAACGTTTATGACGATGAACCGCGCACGCAACTACGACGGCTACCGCGAAGCCTGCACGCATTTCCCCTATCCCGCACAAAATTTTGCCTTCGCTTCCGCTACGGGAGATATCGCCCTGACCCTGGGTGGCAACATGCCGCTTAAGCGCGATCAGCAGGGGCGTTTTGTGGCAGACGGCAGCATCAGTGGCAACGGCTGGCAGGGCTTCCTCGAACCGCGCTACAACCCGCAGGTTCACAATCCCGAACGGGGCTTCATCTCATCGGCCAACCAGCGCACGACGGACGACGCCTTTCCGGTTTATTACAACGACGGCGATTTCCGTGCGTTCCGCGGCACACTGATCAACCGCTACCTCGGACAGCGCAGCGACTGGGGTGTGGAAGACATGATGCGCCTCCAATACAATGCCTACAGCCTGAAAGCAGAAATTTCCCTGCCTTACCTGCTCGCATCGTTGGATACCTCGGCGCTCGACGACCGTGGTCGCCTTATCGCCCGGCGCCTGCAGACCTGGGACCTCGTTTATGATTCTTCCAGCGTCGAAGCCGTTTGGTACGACCGCTGGTTCGAGGTTTTCCAGCGCCTGGTTTGGGATGAAGTCCTCGACACCCCGGCCGTGGCGCGGCCTGGAGAAGTAGCGACCATGGAATTGCTGCGCAGGCAGCCGGAGAGCCCATGGTTTGACCTGCGCGGCACGGCCTTGCGCGAAGGGGCACCGGAGATTGCGCGGATGGCTTTTGACAGCCTGCTGAGTTTCGACCGGCAACAGGAAGAAAGACAGGACTGGGCCCGTTACCGCAATGCCGCCATCCAGCACCTTGCCCGCATACCTGCGTTCAGCGAATCGGGCATCCGGTCTCCCGGCAACGAAGACCTCATCAACGCCCATGCCCGGGTATTTGGTCCATCCTGGCGAATGATCGTAGAATTGACTCCCAAGGGCCCGAGGGCTTATGGCGTTTACCCGGGTGGCCAAGAGGGTCAACCCGGAAGCCGCCATTACATAGATATGATTGACCACTGGTCTAAGGGGAAATATTATGAACTGCACTTCTGGCGCGAGCCGCCCGCTGTGGGTTCTTTCACTCACAAGCTGAAATTCCAATCCAAATGACGATGCCTTCTCCCCGGATGTATGCCCTCGGGACTGCCGCAATTGCCATCGCAGCGCTTTTCATCCCCTTCTGGCAGGCTCCATTCGCCCTTTCGTTGCTTCTGGCCCTTATGTTGCCCGTGCCCATGGCTTACGGGCTTCTGACGAGCTTTGCGAGCCATGCGATCGCCTGTATGGTTTTTTGTTCGATGGCCATGGGATCGGAAAGCGGCGACCTCGTCGAGCGCATAGGACGTTTATTTATGGGAATTTCCCCGGTATTATTGGTAGTGATCAGCGCAGTGGTGTATGGATTCACGGCCACCCTTGGCGCCTGGAGCGGCCTGGTCATTCGCAAGTTTCGGATGGGAACCGTTCGACCCTAAAGGGCACCACTTATAACCCATTGTTGCGTCAGCCAGCCCACACAGGCTTACGCGCGAAAAGAATTTAGCTTCACAATCCTGCGTCTTTGTTCACTCAGGCATTGCTCCACATAGCTTCCTTCACCGCGCCTCGTCTTGTTTTGCCAAATTCATTCCGGCATCAAAACTGGGTTATTCTAGGTACCCTAAAGCATATTTGCACCAAATCTCGATGGGAACAGAATGCTGAATCGGATAACAACCGGTCAGTTGCCGGTCACCATTTTTCTTTGGGCAGTCGCGTGACGCCAAAAAAGCGCCGTATGGAGTAGCGTCCGGTGCCATACACCAACACGTGGATCATGCCTCCGATGAAGGCGATGTTTTTCATGAAGTGGATGGCCTGGATGTTGCGGACTTCCGGAGGATCGTTCCAGAAAGGGTAAACGATGAATGTGACCGGAACCCAGTAAAGCAGCAGGAGCGTCACGGCAAAGGCAGGGCGGTAACCAATGAGCAGGAAGATGCCGCCGACGAAAAGGGCAAAAGCGGTGAAGTAGATCAAAAATTCGGGATACCAGCTCAGTCCATACTCGATGAGGGTGCTGCGGGTGCGGTCGAGAAACTGCAGGGTGGTAAAGGCCTCAAACAGGGAAATGGCCGCGATCATGGCCCTGGCCACCAGGTCAAAACTGTCTTTCATGGCGGTGAGGTCTGCGCTGTTGGGCGCTTAGGCGGAAAAGGACTGGCCGCAACCGCAGGTTTCACGGGCGTTGGGGTTGATAAAACTGAAGCCCCGGTTGTTGAGTCCGTCGATCCAGTCGATCTCCATGCCGATGAGGTAGAGGGCGTGCGCAGGTTCCATAAAGACCCTCATTCCCTGGATGTCGTAAACCTGGTCTTTATCCTGTTGAAGGTCAAAGCCGAGCATGTAGCTGAAGCCCGAACATCCGCCGCCTTTGACGCCGATGCGCAAACCGTGGCTTTCGGGAATGTGCTGTTCCTCCCGGATGCGATGCAGGGCTTTGATCGCCGTTTCGGTAATCCGGATGGGTGCTGCCTGGGTGGTTTCTGTAGCCATGTTGCACGTTTTTGTTTGAAACGCAAAGTTAGGGCATTTTGTTCGGATGCCGGGGCAGCGCCGGCCTGGCCGGTGCTCGCACAACATTGCGTACTTTTGCACCTCAACCCGAAGCGGCATGGAATTTTTCTTCGAACTGCTCAAGTACATCCTGCCATCTGTAGTCGTCATGCTCACGGCCTACCTGCTGATCCGCATGTACATCGAACGCGAGCAACGCCGCGACTTGGCCCGTCAGCAACGCGAGCTGGCACAGAACAGCCTGCCCCTCAAACTGCAGGCCTATGAGCGCCTGGCGCTGTTCCTCGAGCGCATACGCATGAACAACCTGGTGCTGCGTTTTGCCGGTGGGGAAAGCGACGCGCCGGGTCTTTGCAAAATGCTCATGCTTGGCATCCACCAGGAATACGAGCACAACCTCGTACAGCAGATCTACGTCAGCGACAAGCTCTGGGACATCGTCGAGCTGGCGAAAAACGAAAGCTTGCATGCCCTCGACGAGGCGATGACCGCCTTTGCAGATCGCGACGTGGAGGCGCTGCGCCGCCACCTCAGCGGCAAAGTCAACGCGGAAACGTCCAGGATCATCGATGCGGCCATCGACGGCATTCGCAAAGAGATCCGCCTGGTCCTTTGATTTTACCCCTTTCGCGATCCGAGGCTGTCAATGAGCTGCAAACGTTGCGCGCAGTCGGCAGTGCGGATGTAATTTTGCGGCCGCAACTCCCATTATGATTCAAGCCATCCATGTCAGCCTCGCTTACGGAAAACGATTGTTGTTCGACGAGGTCAACCTTCAGTTCAACAAGGGAAACTGCTACGGCATCATAGGCGCCAACGGCGCCGGCAAGAGTACCTTTTTGAAGATCCTCAGCGGCGAGATCGTGCCTACCAAGGGCCATGTCGAGATCACGCCTGGTGAGCGCATGGCCGTGCTGCGTCAGAACCAGGCCGAATTCGACAACCACACCGTATTGAACGCGGTGCTGATGGGACATCACAAGCTTTGGAAACTGATCCGCGACCGCGAAGAGATCTACGCAAAACCCGATTTCAGCGAGAGCGACGGCATCCTGGCCGCTCAACTCGAAGAGGAATTTGGTGAACTGGGAGGCTACATGGCCGAAAGCGATGCGGGCTCGCTGCTCAGCGCGCTGGGCGTCGATGAATCCCTACACCACTCATTCATGAGCGACCTCGCCGCCAACCTCAAAGTCCGGGTATTGCTGGCGCAGGCGCTATTCGGCAATCCGGACATCCTCCTGCTCGACGAGCCAACGAACGGACTCGACCTGGAAAGCGTGGCCTGGCTGGAGAATTTTTTGGCGGATTATGAGAACATCGTGATCGTCGTCAGCCACGACCGCCACTTTCTCGACGCGGTGTGCACCCACGTCGTCGACGTCGATCGCCAGCGCATGACCATCTACACGGGAAATTACAGCTTCTGGTACGAGTCGAGCCAGTTGATGTCGCGCCAACTCAGCGACAAGAACAAAAAAATCGAAGACCGCCGCCGCGAACTCATGGAGTTCATTGCCCGCTTTTCAGCCAACGCCTCGAAAAGCCGACAGGCCACGTCCCGGAAGAAGGCCCTCGAAAAACTCAACATCGAACAGATACAACCCTCGTCGCGCAAATATCCAGGAATCGTCTTCAAGCCCGAACGCGAACCGGGAGACCAGATCTTGTCGGTCGACGGTCTGGGGGTCATTGCAGAAGGACATTCCTTGTTTTCACGCATTGCTTTTACATTGAATAAAGGCGATAAGGTGGCGGTCTTGTCGCGCAACCAAATGGCCGTGCACGCTTTGTTCGACGTGCTCGCCGGTGTGCGCGATGCCGATTCAGGCCGGTACACCTGGGGTACGACGATCACGCGCGCTTATCTTCCGGCCGACTTAACTGCACATTTTTCCAGCGACCTGACGCTGATTGACTGGCTGCGCGAAGGTGTGCCGCCGGGGACTCCGGATGTGGACGAAATCTTTTTGCGGGGCTACCTGGGACGCATGCTGTTTAGCGGCGACGACGTGCTCAAGCGATGCAAGGTGCTCAGTGGAGGCGAAAAAGTCCGGGCCATGCTCAGCAGGATGATGTTGCAAAATCCCAATGCGTTGTTGCTCGACGAACCCACCAACCACCTCGACCTGGAAAGCATCCAGGCGTTCAACGAGAACATGGTCGAATTTCCCGGCGTGGTGCTCATCAGTTCCCACGACCATACCTTTTTGCAATCGGTGTGCAACCGCATCATAGAAATTGGTCCTAACGGTTGTTTAGACAAACTGATGGATTTCGACGACTACCTCGCCAGCGAAGCCATCCGCGAAGCCCGAAACCAACTCGGTAACTGATCAGCGCAGCGAAACAGACCCTGTTTTGAAGGGGAGTTCGATCCGCAGGTTGAACACGGGCAGGGGCCTGGCAACGGGCGAAAATTCTACCGACGCCAGGGCATCGAGCCGCAACCACCGGCTGCATTGTATGGAAGCGCGACCCGAGCATTCCAGGAAGAAATCCGCAGGCCACGCGGTCCCACTCCGGAGTCCGGGTCCTGCAAGCAGTGCCGAGGAGAATATTCCCGTCGATGCCTTCCACAAGCGCAGATCCTGGACAAGTTTCCAGCCTTTGGGGCCTGCCGAAATCCGGCTCTCCATGGGGAGTCCTGCCGCGGCATAAGCTAAGGATAAGTGCACTTCGGGATGCCAGACTTGAAAGCGACCAGTATGCAGTCCGGGCTTTTCGACTGCGGGAGGCTGTTGCCGCTCAACACGCAGCCCCATTCCCCAGGAGGCTGAAAAAGTCCGCGGGGGCACGGTGACCGTAAGCCGGTTGGACAAACATCCGTTAGCATCGCGCAGCTGGATTCCATAGGTAGCAGCACCCAAACCGCCCACTTCGATGAAGTTGTCGACGGCAGTCTGGTAGGGCAGGTTGTTGAGCAACACCGTGTAGGGAATGGCTCCCGGAATGGTGACGATCAACAATACGACTCCGTCGCTCGCACTCGGGCTGGAAGGGGGGAAAACCGCTTCGACCATGATTTCCAGTTCGGTAGTGCCTTCAATGGTGGCCGTAAAGCTGTGCATGCAATCCAGTCCTGCCGATTGATCGAATACCGATATGGTGTATTCTCCCTGCTGGATGGAAAAATAGGATGAAAGAGAAATGTTGCCCTTGGGTATCGGATACTGCGTCGAACCACCCGGATGGTCCACCAACATTTGCATCGGGCCCGGTCCGGCGGAAAATACTTCGAAACGGATATCGCCCTTTGCCGGACACTTGGGCTGGATGATGCGTATGTTGCGGATGTATTCAGCCGGAAGCTCTTCCACCTTTCCATCGAACGACAAGCTGCATTTTTTGACGGTGTCGGTGATGGCTACGGAGTAGATTCCCTTACGAACGTTTGTTAGATTTTGACCCTGGGCGCCGTTATTCCAGAGGTAGCGATACACACCCGGAGAATCGACCGTGACCAGCAGGCTGCCGTCGGAGAGACCGCAGTGCGCAGGAGTGCTTGAGAATCTGACCGTGAAATTGCAATGCACGGAATCGACGATGATCAGTACGTTTTGGGTCTTGCTGACCTTGCAAGTGTCTTCAGCGGTATAGCTGAAGTAAAAGCGTCCGGTGGTGTCTTTTGCCGGTATATAACTGAAAGCGCCGTCCGGATGTACTTCCAACTGGCCCACTGCAGCTTGTGTGTGCGAAACGACGTGCAGTCCTTTTCCCTGGTCGTTTGCCAGCACGTTGCCCGTTGCAATTTTATTGGGGATCGTCCGCACGGTGTCGTCTGTAGCCACAAAATCCGAGCGGTCGTCAACTGAGATGGTGATGGTCTCCGAGCAACGGACCGGAAGACCGCTGTCGCGGATCCGAAGTTCCCAGGTACCGGGGAGAATGGTAAAGTGGTCTTCGAGTTGAACGGTACCCGGCGAAACGCTTGCAGAATGTTGCCCGTTGGGTCCGGACGCATCAATCAGCAGGGGACCGGATGCGGGCGTCGACAGGTCGAGCCGGATGCTGGCACCTTCGCCGAGGCAGTTGCCTCCAACGGCGCTCCATCCGGTGATGTACACAGCATCTTTTTCCGCAACCACTGCGTCAATGGCGAACGAACATTCGTTCACATCGCTCACGGTAGCTTTGTAGGTACCAGAAGCGAGATTGGGCTGGATCAGGCCGCTGCCACCGTTTGACCATTGGACTGTATAGCTTCCCGCTGGCTGGACACTGAGGCGTGCCTCACCGTCGCTGATGCCACAGGTGGCGGGGTCCGTCTGAGCGGTGACCGTGAAATCTGCAGGAAGGTTGCTCAGGTCCGTCTCTGCAGTGACATCGCAGGAAGTGCCGATTTCATTTACGGTAACGGCATAATTTCCGGCGCGTAGCCCTGTGATCTGTTGCGTGCCGGCGCCGTTCGACCAGCGGTAAGAGTAACTTCCCACTGGCGATACCACCGCAGTTGCACTTCCGTCGCTGCGATCGCAATGCTCATCGGTTGTTCTGATTTCAACGGTAAAGGACGGCGGGAGCGTTTCGACTACAACCGTGTGGGTGGCCTGGCATGTGGAACCGGCAATGGTAACGGTCAGGGTGTAAGAGCCACCCGGTAAGCCGCTGAGGGAAGGGCTGGTTGCGCCGTTAGACCATTGGTAGGTGTAATTGCCAGCGGGTTCGACGGTGACCGTAGCTGTACCGTCGGCATCTTTGCAGTGTGCAGGCGTACTCGACGAACGGATGTTCAGGTCGCGGGTCACTTCGTCGATGGTGGTCGTGCGGCTTATCGAACAGGTGGTCCCCTGCCGTGTGACGGTCAGCCCGTACTGACCGTGCGCAACCTCATCGAGCACCGGACCGGAACTTCCATTCGACCATTGATAAGTGTAATTGCCTGCCGGCGTGACCGTTGCCGTGGCCCGGCCGTCGGAGAGTCCGCAGCTTGCTGGCTGGGTTTCAATTTGAACGTCGAAATCCGGCGGCAACTGCTCGATGACAAAGGCCTCGTTTTGGGTGCAGCTCATTCCCAGGGTAACCGTGAGCTGGTAGCTTCCGGGAGCCAGTCCACTGACCGATGGCCCGGTGCCCCCTCCCGGCCACTGATAGGTGTAGCTGCCCGCAGGAGTGACTATTGCGCTTGCAACCCCGTCGGAGGATCCGCAGCTTGCCGGCTGGGTGGTGACCTGTATGGTATAACCCACAGGCTCATTGGGAATAACGACTGTTAGTTGTCGGCTGCACCCAGCATCGCGCACAATCGTTGCGGAATAGCTTCCCGCCGGTACGCCGGAGAGTTGTGCTCCCTGAGGTCCATTCGACCACTCAATGGAATAATTGCCGGGAGGATCCACGCTGATGACGGCAGATCCATTCGGCAGTCCGCAGGTGGAGGCAGTTACCTGTGCGGTTGCGGTGAATGAACAATCGTTCGGTTTTTCATCCTCCTGAAGCAGAAAATAGGCCAGGAGCCCTCCTCCGATGACACCGCCTCCAACGGGAAGCCAGGGAAATCCCTTGCGTTCGATGACCGGTATAAAAGGAAAACCGGGCTTCATGCGCTCACCGGTTATATCCAATCCTGACCAGGGAGCGCGGATCGTATCCTGTGCCAGGCAGTTGGTTACTGCTCCGGTTGCAAGCATTGCAGCAAAGATGAAGGCTAGCTTATTCATATCCCGTTATTTAAAGGTCAGACGCCAACTCATTTTTTCTTTTTATCGCACGGAAGGATGATGGAAGATGCCTTTTGAGCAGCGTCGACCATCTTCTTTTCAAGTGATTTTGGATAATCGGCGGGCATGGCTTTTTTAACCATTCCGGGCCACTGTTTGCTGTCCTCTCCAACCTGGTCGCGCACATCGTTGAGCAGATTTTCAAAAACGCGAGTCCAGATGTCCGTCATGTCAGGCTCATTACTAAATCCGGTCACACTGAGAAAATTTTCATAGAAGACACCCGCGGGACAGATGCATATGGCAATGACGTAAATGCCATTGAAACTTTCGAGGGTGGCGGTTGCGATTCCATGGCCTGTGCTGAAGATCCCCTCGCCGGTGGCTCCAGCCCTGGTTTCCACCTTGCCGGTCGTTTTTGCCGTGATGGTACCGGAAGTCGTTTTGCTCACGACGGCCTCTTTACAAAATACGCCTCCGCCTTTTTCCGCTTCTTCTTTGTCTTCGAGACCTTTGCGCTTATAGCGGACGCCACTTCCCGTTTTGGCAAGCGCTTTTACGTCGTCGATGAAGACTTCGAGCGATCCCTCCGCAATGGCGTAGGTGTTGGTTTGGATGGGACTCCAGTCGATGGGACTGTCGACTTTGTCTTTGAGATCGTCGGTGATTTTTTCGGCCGGGTTGAATTCTTCGCCGTCAATGAGGACGTCTGCCAGAACGTCGAGCAGCTCGTCTTCTGCTTCTTCCGCCTGTTCTTCCTTTTCCAGTTCGCCGGATTTCATCTTTTCGAGCAGCTCATCCATGGTCTTTTCGGCTTCCTCTTCGCTTTTGCCTTTGAGTTGGTCGGCAATGCGCTTCATCTCTTCCTTGACGAATTCCTTGGCCTGGTCCTTAGCCATGTCTTTGAGTTTATCCTTGAAGTACTTACCCAGTTTTTTGAGGGTCCCCTTACCCCTTTGGATGACGATGTCTATGGCCACTTCACCAATAAAATTGATAACGCGAAGGGCCTCGATGTTGCCCAGTGAGGCATTGAGTCCAGATGCGGCGCGCAACTTTGCCAGATTGACTCCGACCAGGACGGAAGTGCATTCGGGTCCTGTCTGGTGCGTGAGCACCGCGCTGAATGCACCGTTGGCCTTGGTGGTGAGGGGTTCTGTGGTAAAGGCCGACTTGAGCGGATCTTTGACGTCGATCGCCATGGCAGTAGCGTTGGCCCTGCCCGCAACGATGTGTGGAAAATAGAGACTCCACGCAGAGGCCGGCATTTCTGGAGTGGTGAAGCCCACGTCGATTGAGTCGACGCGGTTTCCCGGAGCTACCATACCGGCCGCCTCCGCAATGGCTTTGCGGAAGGCTTCCCGCACCTTTTCGTTTTTTTCCTTGGTCCCCGTATTGGCAATGGCGTAGTCGAGCATTTCTTTTCCGGGATCAATTTCCTCGCTCAGGATACACGTGTCTTTCAACGTCTGAGTTGAGATTGGGTACTTGTGAACCGGATCGCTTTCCGGCTTTTTGAGCACTTTGGCCTCGACGCCGGTAGCGGAAAAGCTGTTCCAGAACTGGGCAATGCCCTGATCCAATTCCTTGCGTTGGTCTTCAGGAAGCGAACGAACGTTCGTTTGGGTATTGGTCTGGAATTGGTCGTACACTTTTTCGCGAAAATCGTCCTCCTGGTATTCGTCGCCCGACAAGGCACCTGTGAAGATCCAGAAGGTTTGTTGGACAACAGAGGTGAACTCTCGCAAAGAGTCAGCTGAAAAGGGGGTGGGGTAGCGCTTATCTGCCAGGATGAGGGCTGCTGCGGTCTCAATGGCTTTCAGGGTTGGAACGAGCACAGATGCAATGACTTGGGGGCGGCTGCCGGGACGGAGGGTTCCTCCAACGGGGATTGCTGTACCGGGCCAGGTGATCACCGTTTTTCCGGTTTCGGGATAGCGGGAAGGTTGATATTCATCGCCGCTGGTGATGCCTGGTATATCGGCAGGGGTAAATGAAGGGACCGGTTGTATTTCATTGACCCTGACCGTGAGGGTCTCCCCGCCTCCGGTGGTCGTTGGCATGGAGCCAACCGGGATCCAGGAGGTCCTGGAGGGCATAGGCTCACCGTTTCTCACCGGTGGAGTGTGTACGTCGGCACAATAGCCATATACGGGTACGACGATGCGTTGCCCTGGCAGGATCACCACACTTCCTTCGGGCCAGCCAACATAAGACTGGTTCGAACCATCAGAAGCAATGTAAAAGATCTCTTGTGCCAACATTACAGGCCCGTCGGTTGTGTTGTGTATCGACATATTGGCGATGTGCCAGGTCGTCTGCCCCGTCCCTGTGGCCACCATATGGACGCCATTGTTGGCGACACCTCTGCGTGGGGGCATTTCCGCACAGAAAAGGGCAGTATTCATCGTTGCGGTGAACAGAAGCCAAATCAACGTACGCAAGCAGCTTGGGGTAAACATATATCGTTGTATATTTTTAAATGCACAATTGAGCGATGCCCTTTAGCGACGGAGCCATACTGAATGCCCGCCTGGAAATGGTTTCTCTGAATGAACTTGCGGGGTGCCCTTCACTGTTGCGCCAATGGTTGACACGCATCCGCTGATCCACTCTTATTTTGCATTCACCCCCCCCCGTCCTCTGCTCCGGATCTTCACTCCACTTGATGGATGCATCCGTTACGAAGTTACTACAAATGATCGATATGCACCATCCATTTTTGAATCCCCCAGATTCGAAAGACTGGAAGCCCGGACCGGGCCGGCACGCTTGGAGCTATGCTTTGCCTGGAGCACACACCTGCGCCTGGGCAAAAGGCGATTGCCTCGGTTCTGCACCAGTATTTTTCCGTCCACTTAAAAAGAACTTCCGAATGTGATGGAAATCGCTTAACTTTGAATGTCTGCCGGGTCTGTGGGAGGGTGTTGACGAAAGTCGTCGCGCCGGCTTTTAATGCAAAAAATCACGGATATGAATAAGCTTCATGTTTTTATGCTATGCCTTATGGTGGTTTTTTTCGCCTGCGAGGAGGACTGCAATGTTGGAAGAAGCGCGTATACGTTTGAAACGACCATTGAAGGCGAACTAAGGGTTGCCAAAATCATGAAGCCGGTAAATGAGTGCATCAGAGCGCCCATCCTTTTTTTCTTTCACGGCAGGGGAGGTACCGCTCAAAATTCAGCAGCGTATTATAAGTTTCATAACGTCGAACTTCTCGATCATATGTACATTGTCTATGCCCAGGGAACAAATTACGACGACCATCCCGAAGATGCCAACGGCTGGGTCATCCGATTTCCACACATTCATTCGGTTTGTGCGGGAAAGGACAAAGACCTCCAGTATCTGGAAGCCATCATTGACCATTTGTCGCAGGACGAAAACGCAGATATTGAAAATATGGGCGCTGCCGGATTTTCCAATGGAGGATTTTTCACCCTTTCATTAGCAGCCCTGTGGCCTCATACATTTAAGGGCTTTGCCTGTTTGGGTTGCTATTCGAGCTATTCGCCCACTTTCAGCTTGATCGATTGTGAGGATTCCTACAAAAACGCCATTGATAAAGGTGCGGCAACTGCCATGAATGCACTGATTAAAATTAATCCGGCGCCTACGCTCTATATGTTTGGGAATTCCGACAGCACCCTGGTGCCCGGCGTGGTATCAGCGGTGTACAAGGAGAACTGCAACGAATTTTGCTACTTTCAGAATACCATCTTGCAGCTGATCATTAAAAACAATTCCCTGATGTCGGAGCCCTGCAGCGTGCACAACTTCATGACAGACACCAAAAGGCAGATATTCAAGGCTAAATCCGGAGGAGCAGAAACTCAGGTGCAATTGTACATTGGAGATCACAGTTGGCCGGTGCAGGCCACGACGTGGATGGCTGAGTACTTTGCGGAGCTACTGTATCATTGAATACATGTCTAATGACTCATTATTGCGTCTGGCTCCCCAGGTAATTGGCATGGACATGTTTCAATCGCGATTAACACTATGCAGGTCTGCTTTAGGGCAAACGGTGACCGAACGGTGCCGGTAGTTCATGGTCCATTTTTGTTGAGGGGCGTTGAATCACAAGTGCACCAATTGATCCTGCAAATTGCATGCCTGACTCCCTCAAAAGGCGAATCAAGAAGCTAAAGGTGAAAAGCGCGTAAGGGCACTTTAAACAGACTTTTTGTGGTTGTTTCCTTTTACACGAAAGGAAGGGAATCAGCAAAATGACACAATGGACCTTCTCATTTACCATTTTCCGGTCACCTCGACGATTCCCCCTTCTTTCACTAAGGCATTCAACGTTTTCTTTCCGAGTCCGGCAGGTTTTACGGCGCTGAGGCGTATTTCGTATTCGCCGGGTTCCAGGATGAATGTTTTGGGGTTGGAGGACGCCGACAGATAGGTTCGGCCATTGGCGACGTTGGCGTTTGTCTTTTTTGAATAGATGCCGACGGTGGCATCGACATAAGCGTCGCCTTTGCGGGCGCCCACGGTCAATTCTCCAGATTTCCAGGCGTGGGAAAGGGAGATCGTAGCGCCTCCTGCCAGTGTTTGCATTTCAAACCGGATCTCCGGTTTGCCCTGGATTTCGACTGAGCTGATGAATACGTCATACGTACCGGGAACGACCTTAAATTTTGCTGGGTTGTTTTTCGGGTCTTTATAGGAGCGGGTCTGTGCGGCGACGCGCCTGGTGCCGGTGTGGTAGAGAGTTACGACCGCATCGGAAAGTGCTCCGTTGCGGGTGACCAGGATTTCAAAGTGGCCATTGGTAAAATCCACGATCTTTTGAAGCGTGTCGCCGGAAGTGACTTTTAAGCCAGCTAAGCGCTGCACCGGCCTTCCATCGAGCGCGATGGGGCAAACTTCCAGCTCGTAATCTCCTTCAGGAAGGAGGAAAATGCGTGGGTTGGTTTTGGGGCTGGTGTAGCTTCTTCCAAAGGCAATTTCTTTGGTCTCACCCTTTTTGTAAACTTTTACTGTAGCGTCAACTGGTTGCCGGTCGAGGGTCACTTTTATGGAAAGGAACCCCCCGTTTTTCACGGGATCTTCCACTGAGTGTTTCAAAGCTATGGTCAATTCCCCAGCATCGTTGGCTGGAAAATACTGTCCTCCTCCCGCCTGGGCGAGGCATTCCAGAGTGGAGAGATCTTTCTCTTCAATGCCGAAGCCCACTACGTGCAGGGTGATTTTTGCGCCCTGGTCTTTTGCCCGTTTGAGCAAATCGCAGGCGTTGCCCTCGCAGGTTTCCAAACCGTCGCTCACGAGGATGATGTTGACTTGGGAGCTTACCGCTTTAGCGACCTCCAATGCATGGGCGACGGACGTAGCGATGGGCGTTTTTCCCTGGGGATTTATGGCATCGAGCTTTTTTGAAAACAGCTCGCGGTCCAAAGGTGCCAGAGGCACCAGGGTTTCGATGTCATTGCAGTCCGTTTTCCGGTTGTGTCCGTATGCGATGAGCCCGATCCGGTCACCGGCAGGCAAATCCTGCACGATTTTTTTCATGACCTGTTTGGCAATGGCAATCTTGTTTTGCCCACCGATTTTCTGCCACATGGAGCCGGAAGCATCCAGGATGAACAGGTTTTGCCTGTTTTGTGCATGGTGGCTTGAGAGCAGCCCGAGAAGGAAAAGTAGAAGAATGTATCGTTTCATGGTGCGCTTTGATTCATTAGGATTTTAGGTTTTCTTCAAATTGATGGAGTTTCCAAGATTGCTCTTGCTTGGCATTTACATTGAATTATGAACCAGTCAAATTGATCATTCAAGCCGCAGGGCAGAGTTTGTGTGTTTTTGTTTGATGCAGATTCGCGTGATCGGCCCACCTGCTGCCGAACCAAACAGGCTGACCTCAAATTGGGCTCATCTTCTCAATTCAAGGAGCTTAAGTTTTTTAAATCCAACGAGTTGACGAGGCCTTTGAGGTCATCCATTTCGCATGATCTGCAATATGAATTGACCAAAAATCGGGATCCCACCAGGAGGGATAATTCGCAATTGCCTCCCTGCTTTCGGAATTTTTCCAGCGATTTGTAGCCACCGAACTCCGAACTGCGTTCGTATCCTTTTTCATCCTCTTTGTCCACCTTAATGCTCGCCCAGGCTGCCATGCTCATTTGAGTCATTCCCAGTCCTCCGGTGTCCATGATCTCAATCCGGATGGATTTGCCTTCGCTGTTTTTGTATTTGGCTTCGACTTTTGAAATCACAATCCCCATTGCTCCGGATGTCTCGCCGGAGAGATTGCCGCGTTGGAATCCGTCCATCGATTCGGGTAGGAAGGCCTGCAATTCCCGGAAATTGACCGGTTCTGTTTGCTGCGCACCCTGGTCCTTTATTACTTGCTCAGCCTGTTTTAGGGCATCCTGGATTTTTTCCGGGGCTATATCTGCTGCTGCCTCCGATGACGCCTGGATTGCTTGTTTGTCGCCTTTGCAGGCCACCAAAAATGACATACACACGAGCATTAGCAGAATACAATCGATTTTCATAATTAATTTATTTTTAAATTAAAAGAGCTGTTTCTACCGGAGTAGGGTACTACTGTACAAATATACTAAATTCAGTTCAGATTGATCCTATATGTCGCATTAAAAACAGGGTGGGAGCGAGGATAAAATCAGAGCGAGAACCATCGCTCTCGCTCTGATTCTCACACTGATTTTTGTACCCGGAGCGGGAGTTGAACCCGCACGGCCATTCCTGGCCACAGGATTTTAAGTCCTTTCTAAATTGAATTCATATGGTTCAATATGATTTAATCTACTTGATTTATAGGTATTTATAAAAATAATTAATACTTAAAATACCAGTTAAATCCAGAAAATGTTCGACCTTTGTTCGACCCAAGTTAAATACCATCGTTATGGCATCTATCAAAATCATCCTTCGAGTTAACAAGCCTAACAAGGAATCAAAGCTACCATTATGCATTCAGATAATCAAGGACAGGAAGAAATCTGTAATACATCTTGGGCATTATCTTGATCCAAATGAGTGGGATTCAGTTAAACAGAAAGTGAAGAAATCGCACCCAAACCATCATGCTTTAAATATTTTACTTCTAAAAAAATTGACGGAAGCAAATAATAAATTTTTGGAAATTGAAACGCAGAAATCCAGCGCAACTGCAAAAGCTATACAACGAACAATTAAAACAAAAGGGAACTCAAGATTTTTTGGGCAAGCTGATATTTATTTAAGTGGATTAAAGCAAAGTGGAAAATACAATCGCTATTCTGCTGATAAGCCAAGAATAAATAGATTTAAAGAGTTCTTAGAAGGTGAGGAAATTTCATTTCAAGATATAACCGTTCCGTTGCTTAATAAATTTAAAGCCTATCTCAAAGGTCTTGGCATAAATGCAGTTGGTAGGACGGATACTTATTATCTTATTTATTAACTTTAAAAATCATGAATTATGAAATTCTTTAAATTATTGATTATATTTTTATTAATAACTTTCCCTTTACTTTCGTATTCTCAAGATGTTTGTGAAATGTCACTTGGAAATATTCAACCAAATGATTGTTCAGAGTATATTGTATCAGCAGACTTCAATCTGGTTTGACCCCCTATTAATCAGACTTTCGTTACAAAGTTAATAAATAGATCAAAACATCAAAATATTTTTGCACTTCCAGGAAACGACCGACGGTGATCTTTATGCCGATGGGAAGAGTGGCAGGCTCAAACTGCCACCTTTTGGTATTTAGGAGTGTTGGGTGGTTTGATTTTTCCAGGAAACGACCTCAGGCTCTCATTACCCGATAGTTCCCACAGAGGAATGTCCACTTTGAATACCCTTCGGTTGCTTTTAGTAAAGGAGGAGGTA